>CAZAPT010000002.1:0-262299 GCA_964487335.1 uncultured Dehalococcoidia bacterium | reverse complement strand
GGCCGCGACCGCAGCCGCAGCAGCGGCGCGCCCGCGCGATGGCCGCAGCCCCGCCACGCCGCCGCCACGCGTCCTCACGCCCGCGCCTCTACGAAGTCCTCGACATCCCGCAGGACGCCACGCCGCAGCAGATCCAGGGAGCATATCGCGCCGCATCACGCGAGTACGCACCGGAGCTCAACCCCGGCGACCAGATGGCCGAAGCCCGCCTCGCCGAAGCGACCGAGGCGTACCGTGTCCTCTCCGACCCCGACGCCCGGAGCGACTACGATGCGTCGTGGCGCAAACGTGAGGCTCCGGCGGATGACGCCGTCACCGCCACTGCGGTCAGTGAGGTCGCCACCGACGGCCGCAATGGGGCCGAAGCCGAGGCGTCAGAAGTCATCGCCGAGCCGGAAATCGAGCTCACCGAGCCGCCGCCCGAGATCGAAGAGCCCGCCCCCGTCGAAACGTCCTGGCGCAACTGGCGTCCTGCTGTTTTCGGTATCGCCGGCGGTCTACTGCTCGTCGTCGCCGGCAACCTCGTGGCGCTCATCCAGTTCATCTCCGCCTACGGCATCTTCGGCGGCCGCTTCTACGACTGGGTCAATATCGAAGGTGTCGCCTCCGAGCCGCGACACCTCTGGTATCCCAGCCGCTTCTTCGGCTTCTTCAGCGCCTCCCGCATCTACCCGCTGGACAACTCGGACGCGGGCCGCGTCATCACCGAGTTCCCGATGTTCAGCTTCATCCTCGGCGACATGCACCCGCACGTGATGGCGCTGCCCTTCGTGCTCCTCGCAGTCGCCGTCGCGCTCATGCTCTTCCGAAGCGATGAGCCGCTCGACATCGCGTTCTGGATCAAGCGCCCGCTCATGCTCGTGGCCACGGCCGTCATCATCGGCGCGCTCGCGTTCGTGAACACGTGGGATATCGCCACCATGGCGTTCCTCATCGTCGCTGCCGCGGCGGTGAGCAACTTCATCCGCGTTCGAGAGTTCACCGCCGATCTCGCGGTGCAGGTCATCTCGTTCGCCGTTCCGTTGCTCCTGCTCGCGACGATCCTCTACATTCCCTTCTACGCGAGCTTCACCTCGCAGGCGAGTGGCATCGCCGCTGTCGTTTCCAACAAGGCCGTCACCGTTCCCGCGACGCGCCCGCTCCACGCGCTCCTCTTCTGGGGCCCCCTGTTCGCTGTCGTGCTGCCTTTCATCGCTGCGCGGCTGGCCGCGCAGCGAGACCGTATCGACCGCCGCAGCGTTGCGGTCGCGTTCGCGCCGTTCGTCGCCGTCGTCGTCGGCTGGGTCGTCGTCTACACCTTCGAGAACATCACGGGCAGTGGCGACCTCGGCGGTGCTGGGAGCCTATTCGAGCAGATCGGCGACCGCGGCGTCGCGTGGCTGACTGACCTCTTCTTCGGCGCCGCGCTCGCCGCCTCGCTGCTCGCGCTCTGGCTCGAGCTCACGGCCGAAGATCGCCCCAACGAGCGCCGGGGCGTGATCTTCGCGCTGGTCCTGTCCTCGACCGCGCTCCTCCTCATCCTCGGCACGGAGTTCTTCTACGTTACGGACGTCTTCAACTCGAGGATGAACACCGTCTTCAAGCTCTACTACCAGGCCTGGCTCATGCTCGCCCTCGCTGGCGGCTTCGCCCTCTATTACCTCTCGAGCCGCTGGACGTTGACGTTCCCCGAAGAACACCGCTTCCGGCAAGTCTCGATCGGCCTCGCCGTCGTATTTCTCGCGGCGGCCGCGTTGTATCCGGTCGGCATGACCTTCAACCGGACACGTCCGTACGAAGGCGATCAGCGCCAGGTTGTGACGTCCTCTGGGCTAGACGCGTTGAACTACCTCTCTCCAGACGACCGCAATGCGATTGACTGGCTCGACAATTTTGCCCAGGGGCAGGATCTGGTGATCGCGGAGTTCGCTGGAAACGATTACTCATCAGCCGCCCGGATCTCTGGCTCGACGGGGATTCCCGCGATCCTCGGCTGGGCCGGCCACGAAGACCAGTGGCGCGGTGGCTCCAGCCAGGCGCGCGCCGGTCGTTTCGAAGATGTGAAAGAACTCTACTCGACAGAAGATCTGAACCGCGCGAAAGAGATACTGCAGAAGTACGGCGTCACGTACGTATATATAGGAGGCCTCGAGCGTCAGAACTACCCGCCCGCTGGTATCGATAAGTTCAAATCTATGCCGATCGCGTACCAGAGCGGAAACGTTACCATATATCGAGCCACGACACTGACAGGTGAGGTAGCAACCGGCCCATGAGCACCCGGGAACCCACGTATGGCGGCACGACCGCCGATCGACTCAAAGACGCGTTCGCCTTCAACGATGAGACTCGCGAGCGCGTGTCCGCCATCGCTTCCCGGTACTGGGAGCTCAGCGCCTACATACTGATCGCCGCCTCCGCAGCCATCCTTCGCTTCTGGAACCTCGGAGCCCGCGCCTATCACCACGACGAGAGCCTCCACGGCTTCTTCAGCTACGGCTTCACCAAGGGCCTGCGCGACTTCTTCACCTTCGACGGCCCCAGCGACACCTACAAGCACGTGCCGTTCATGCACGGCCCGTTCCAGTTCATCGGCAACGGCACCATCATGGCCATCTTCGGCGACGGCGACTACCAGGGCCGCATCCTCGCCGCCACCATGGGAACCGGCCTCGTCGTGATGCCCTTCCTGCTCCGGCGCCAGCTGGGCAAGTTCGGAGCGCTCTCCGCCTCCGCGCTCATCGCATTCTCGCCGACGCTGCTCTACTACAGCCGCTTCACCCGCGAGGACATCTACACGGCCTTCTGGACGCTCGGTCTCGTCTGCTTCATGTGGCGCTACCTCGCCTCGCGCCAGGACCGCTGGCTCTTCCTGACGGCGTCGTTCATCGCGCTCGCATTCGCGACGAAGGAAACCAGCTTCGCCACCGTCGCGGGCTTCATCCTCTTCCTGGACTTCATGCTCGCGACGAACATCGCGAATCGCATTCGGGCCAAATCTGAGGACATGAGGGACATCCAGTTCGCGGCCATCGTGTTCGTTTTGCTGTTCGTCGCGCCCCTCATTGCCCTCGGCTGGACGTTCTTGGCCTCGTGGCGCGAACAGTACGACCTTGATGAAATGCCCGCCGAAGCTAATCTCCTCGTCCTGATGTCCACGATCGCGATGGTCCAGTTCGCCGCCGCGGTCCAGTTCCTCCCCGGCTTCGGCGATGCCTGGAAGAACCGTGCCGGCGAGAACAGCGACTCCCACATCGCCAGCCAGGAAACTGGCGTCGCTGTCGCATCGATCGTGTTCATGATCGGCCTGTCCGCCGTGCTCGGCCTCCTCTGGCGCCCGAAGACGTGGCTCATCGCGGCCGCATGCTTCTGGGTGCCGTACGTCCTCCTCTTCACGACGTTCTTCTCCAACCCGCCCGGCCTCTTCTCTGGCCTCTGGGGCTCGCTCGACTACTGGATCAGCCAGCAGGCCGTCGCCCGCGGCAGCCAGCCCGAGTACTACTACTTCATCACCATTCCGGTGTATGAGTTCCTTCCGCTCGTCCTCGCGATCGGCGCCGCGCTCTACTACATGATCCGCGGCCGCCTCGATCATCTCGCGATCGTCGCGGCTGGCATCGTCGCGATCATTATCCTGCTGCTCTTCCCGGACGACCCGAAGTTTTTCAAGGCGTCGTTCTTCCACGTCTGGGCGCCGTTCGGAATCGTCATGCTCGGCATCTTCACGATGCGCATGGACATGTTCACCCGCTTCCTGCTGTTCTGGGCGGTCTTCACTGCGCTCGTACTCACCGTCGCCAGCGAGAAGATGCCGTGGTTGAACGTCCACATCGCACTGGCACTGATCATCCTCGCCGGCCGCTTCATCGGAGACGTCCTCGCGCGCGACGACCTGCGCGCCGACCTGCCGAAGCTCGAACGCCTCGCGCCGTTCGCCTACGCCGCGATAGCTTCCGCGCTCGCCGTCACGGTCTTCGTGATCGTCGGCCCGTTCCAGCTCGCCTCCTTTGGCGCGTGGCTGCTCGTCGTCGTCGCGATCGCTGCCGCCGTCTGGGCCTATCGCTCGTACAGCACGCAGACCGCGCTCCAGGTCGCGACCGTCGCGTTCGTCGCCGCCATCACTATCTTCTCGCTCCGCGCTGGCGTGCTCGCGTCCTGGGGCCACCCCAACGTCCCGCAGGCCGAAGCCGAGTACTCCACGGGCCTTTCCACGAACGACCATGGCGCGCTGCCTATCGAGATGCTCGTTTACACGCAGAGCTCTGGCGATATTCCCGCCCTCCGCGACAAGCTCGACGCCTACGCCAGGGAGTCCGGCATGGGCGCCGACACGCCGATCGTCGTCGACTCCGTCGATGGCTTCACCTGGCCCTGGGCGTGGTACCTGCGCAACTACAACAAGGTCTCGTACACCGGCATCAACTCCGGCTACCAGCTCCAGCCAAACCAGGAGGGCGCCGTACTGTTCATCGCCCGCCAGGATGCCGCGAACGTCAACCTCGATGCCGACTACACCCAGACGCCGTATCACCACCGGCGCTGGTTCCCCGAGGAGTACCGCGAGGAGTCACGCACCGCGAACGGCTACTCGACGCACGCGTTCTTCAGCGATCTCTTCTCACCGAGCACGCTGCACTATTGGTTCGACTACTGGCTGCGCCGCACCCCCCCGAACGAGCTCGGCACCGTAGACGGCGTCGCGTTCTTCCCGAAGTCGTTCTCAGGCGCTCCGTCAGACGTCCCAGTTGGCCCAACCGTGAAAACGGATGGCACTCAGCTAGTCATCGGCGGGAACGGCCGCGCACCTGGTCAGCTCGATGCCCCGAGCGACGTCGCCGTCGACTCGCAGGGGAACCTGTACGTCGCCGATACCAACAACAACCGCATCGAGAAGTACGACGCCCAGGGCAACTACCTCGCGACCGCCGGCGGCTTCGGCAACCCGGGCGGCGCCAAGCTCAATCAGCCGTGGTCGATGACCGTCGCGCTCGATGGCACCGTCTTCGTCGCCGACACCTGGGACCACAAGCTGATGAAGCTCGACAAGGACCTGAACAAGGTTGCCGAGTGGGGAAGTGGCTGCACGCCGCCGGACTATCCGGACAACTGCGGACCGCTGCAACTCTTCGGTCCGCGTGAGATCGCGATCGACTCGAACTTCAACCTGCTCGTCGCCGACACTGGGAACGGCCGCGTCATCGAGTACACGATGGACGGCACCCCCGTCACCACCTTCGGCCACAAGCTCCCCGATAACGCGCAGCCGTCCGGCGACCCTCTCGAGTTCAACGAGAACGTTGGCATTGCGGTGGGCCCGAACGGCGACGTATACGTTGCCGACTACTGGAACAAGCGCATCGTGCATCTCGACAAGGACTTCAAGCCCGTCGGCGCGACTCCACTGATCCCCGTCGATAGCTGGGGCAGCCATGCGACGACGGATCGCCCGTACCTCGCGGTGCTCGCGGATGGCCGGATCCTGGCGACCGATCCGGCGAACGGGAAGGTCCTCGTCTTCCGGCCGGACGGCTCGTCGGCGGGCGCGTACGACCTGCCCAAGTCAACCGACGCTGAGGGCACGCCCAAGCCCGTCGGCATCACCGTCGACGGCCAGTTCGTGTACGTCGCCGATGCCGCTGCGAGCACGGTGCGGAAGATCCCGCTGGCCGAGATCGCGAAATGACATAACGCCGGAGACGACGCAGGCGGCGAATGTTTGTTAGGGCGAAGTGAAGTCGTGGACAGCGGACCGCAAGGCTGATTGCCGCCCTGTCAGGGGCAACCCTATAATGCCGCGGCTCAACGCCGAACATAACAGTGGTTGCCACTCGCGACCCGCTTCGTTTCTCGTATCAGAGAGGCCCCGTTGCTCAAGAGCCGCAGCTTCTGGATAGGCATCGCGTTTACGGCGGTGCTTCTCGGCTGGTTCGCCTACAAGAACTGGGGAATGTTCCCCGACATGAAGCGCGCCTTTGCCGACGCTGACTGGCGCCTCGCCCTGCTCTCGCTTCCCGTCTACTTCGCCGGCCTGTTCGTCCGCACCATCCGCTGGCAGTACCTCCTTCGTCCGGTGAAGAAGGTCAAGGCCCTCCGCCTCTATCCCGTCGTCATCATTGGGCTGATGGCCAACAACGTCCTCCCTGCCCGCGCCGGCGAGCTCGCCCGCGCCTACGTCCTCGGCCACCGCGAGCGCATCAGCAAGACCACCGCCATGGGCACCATCGCCGTCGATCGCCTGTTCGACGGCGTGACCCTCATCCCGATGATGCTCATCGTCGCCGCCATTGCTGGCGACAAGGCGCACTTCCCCGTGTTTGGCCACGACCTGAACTTCGCCGGTCTCGGCATCGTGATGGCCTTCCTGTTCGGAATCGCCCTCGGCATCCTGTTCTACCTCGCTCTCTCGGACCGCGGCCGACGCTTGCTCCACCAGATGGTGCACCGCTTCGCGCCCTCCCGCCTCAAGCCGCACGTCGAGCACATGCTCCACTCGTTCTTCGATGGTCTCCACGCCCTCCGCCGCCCCATCGACCTCGGCATCGCGTGCGTGATGTCCACCGTCTCCTGGCTCCTCGAAGCAACGATGTACTACATCGTTGCGCGCGCGTTCGGCATCGACGAGAGCTTCTACGTCTTCATGCTGATGACCGCCGCTGCCAACCTCGCAATCGCGATCGTCGCGACACAGGGCGGCGTCGGCGCGTTCGAGCTGGTCGTGTCGAAGACCGTCATCGCCTTCGCGGGCTCCGCGGCGGCTGGTGACGCGATCCAGAATGACGCCGCGGCGTACGCGATCGGCCTCCACGCGCTGCTGCTTGTGCCGATCGTGGTCATCGGTTTGATACTGATGTGGTCGATGGACCTCAGCTTCAGTGAAATGCTGAAGGGCACGCCCCCCGAGCGCGAGCCCGAGCCGGTCCTCGCCGATGCGCCTGGCCGTGTCGCCGTCGCCCCGCGCCCTGTCACCGAAGGGCCCAGCCGCAAATGAAGGTCTCCGTCATCGGCGGTGGCGTCGCCGGCATGACGACGGCGTACCGCCTAATGCAGCGCGGACACCAGGTCGCCCTCTACGAGGCCTCGCCCTACCTCGGCGGTCTCGTCCGCACGTTCGACGTCGGCGGCACGCGCCTGGAGGCGTTCTATCACCACCTCTTCTCGACGGACACCACGATCCTCGAGCTGATCGACGAGCTCGGCGACGGCGACCGCATGCGGTGGATCGAGTCGAAAGTCGGTTGGTTCACCGACGGCAAGATCTATCCGTTCGTCACGCCGCTCGACCTCGCGCGCTTCTCCCCGCTCCCCCTCGTCGACCGCGTGAAGCTCGGCATGATGGGCCTGACGCTCCGCAAGCGCGACGACTGGGAGGAGTTCGAGCACGTCACAGCTAAGGATTGGATCGAGAAGAACGTCTCCAAGAACGTCTTCGACAAGGTCTGGGGTCCACTGCTCCACGGCAAGTACGGCGAGGCGTACGACCAGATCGCGATGGCCTGGCTGTGGAGCAAGATTCATCTCCGCTTCGCCTCGCGGAAGGGCGGCCCGCTCCAGAAAGAGAAGCTCGGCTACCTGATGGGCAGCTTCTCGCTCTACATCGAAGAGCTCGAACGCCGCCTTCGGGCCGGCGGCGTGGACATACGCACTGGCGCCGCCGTGGAGCGCATCACCGCCGAAGCCGACCGCGCGACCGGCATCGACGTGGGCGGCACGCACGTTCCGTCCGACGCGGTCGTCGCAGCCGTCCCCTCCTCCATCTTCAAGAAGCTCGCGCCGCCGCTGACACCCGACTACGAGCGCCGCCTCGACGCCGTCGGTTGGCAGTTCGCGCTCTGCATGGTCATCACGCTGAAGCAGCCGCTGTCGCACATCTACTGGATGAACATCGCCGACCGCTCGATGCCATTCCTGGCCATCGTCGAGCACACGAACTTCGTCGGCCCTGAGAACTACGGTGGCAACCACGTCGTCTACATCTCGAACTATCTGACCCCCGACCACGAGTACTTCAACCTGAGCGAAGATCAGCTCTGGGCGCTCTTCGAGCCGGCGCTCAAGCAGATCAACCCGCGCTTCGACTCGACCTGGCTGAACGACCGGTGGCTCTTCAAGGGCCCCTACGCACAGCCCATCATCACGACCGAGTATCGCGACAAGAAGCCGGATCACCGCACGCCCGTCGAGGGCCTCTACCTCGAGAACATGACGCAGATCTATCCCGAGGATCGCGGCCAGAATTACAGCATCAAGATGGGCGAAGAAGTCGCCGAAATGGTCGAGTCCGACTACGCCGCGCGCAGCAGCGTTGAGAAAGACGCAGTCGCCTGATCTTCAGCCTTTGGAATCGATGTCACGATAAAGCAAGAAGCCGGTCCTCCTTCACCGGCTTCTCTCGACTTTTCGGGACCCGTCCGGCACGTTGCTTCTTGCAGGGAGGGGCGGTCGGCCATACCGCCCCCGGAACTGTCTCGTACGTGGATCCCCCGCCTTGATTGCCACCTAAGACACCCACGTACATCGTCAGTTCACTTCCCGGGACCCTCTCCTCTCCTAAGGCACCTCTCGCGTCATGCGCGCGAAATGCCACGCATTCGTAACGTCACCAAGGCGACAGCCCTTGCGAAATCATGAACGGTAATGCATGATGTAGAACATCTGATTGCCATAACAGGCGAGCATCTTCGTGAAAACATGAACATGAATGGTCTAACGTGATTTGAGTCGCCTGATTCACCATGCATGTATTCTACTTCGTGAAATGTGACTGTCAAGTCCCCCAAGTGGGTTTATTCGGACGAATTTCTGTTAGAGCGGCGGATTCAATGCGGGAGGCGGCGAATGTCAAGTAACTGGGGTTTCCTTACCAACCATGCCCTCGTCCTCATCTACGTCACCCGGCACAGTGACTCCACCGTCCGCGATATCTCCGAGGCTGTAGGCATCACCGAGCGCGCGACCCTCGCCATCCTGCGCGAGCTCGACCTTGAGGGCATCGTCCACCGCCACCGCGACGGCCGGCGGAACACCTACTCGCTGAACTTCGAGCGCCTCGCCGCCTACCGCCGCGAGGGAACCGTCACCCTCGCCCCGCGAGAGTTTGTCGATGGCCTGATCGGGGCGTTATTGGCCCTTTCCGACCGCCCGGTGTCGGTGAATGGCAATCACGCGCTGCCGGACACCGCCGCCATGGAGCCACGCATCGGCACCTGGGGCTTCTTCACCAACCACGCGCTCCTGCTGCTCTCGATCACCATGGATCAGTCCAGCACTGTCCGGGAGATGGCGATGAACATCGGCATTACCGAGCGCGCCGTCGTGGCGATCTCGCAGCAGCTCGAAGAAGAAGGCATCATCATCCGTCACCGGACTGGCCGGCGTAACGAATACGAGATCGACTTCGAAGCCCTCCGCGACTTCTCGCGCTGGTCCCCCGGCGCATGGAAGCTGCCTCAGCCGCTGATCGATGTCGCAGTCAGCGGCCTGCGCGGCCTCATGATGCGCTCAGGCGCTATCGAGCGGCTGGACACCACGCAAGCCTCCGTGTCCTGAGAAAGAAAAACGAGCGCTGGTCGCGCTCGCCGGTGTTCGCGCTAGGTTCGCCGTCCTAGCCCACGCCGGCGTGTTGAGCTTCCGCTTCTGCATCCGCGATGGCTGGCTGGGCCACGGCCATCGAGTTCCGCTCGTAGTACAGCCGGATCAGCGCATCCGCCAGCTTCTTCGAGTCGTGCCGGTATCGGTGGTCCACGTCGACGACATCGGCGTTCACGACACGCGCGCCGTTCAGCGTCATCGAATCGACTTTGACCGGCTCAGAGTGCCACTCCGGTGGCAGCACCGCGTCGGTGTTGCTGTTCGCCACCACGAAGTCGAAGAAGCTCGTGCCCTTCAGGTGCTCCTTCAGCGTCTTGTAGTGGTCGCTCACGCCGAAGTCGTCCGTCTCACCGTGCTGCGTCGCCACGTTGCAGACGTACACCTTCACGGCCGGCGATACCTCGATCGCCCGTCGGATGCCGTCAACCAGCAGGTTCGGCAGTACGCTCGTCATCAGGCTCCCCGGTCCGCACACGATGAGGTCAGCTTGCAGGATCGCCCGGATAGCGTCCGGATTCGCCTGGATCGTCGGGGGATCGAGATAGATCTCGCGCACGTGACCGTGCTCCGTGATGCTCGACTCGCCACGGATGATCTCGCCGCTCTCCGTTCGTGCGCAGATCGTCAGCGCCGACAGCGTCGCCGGCAAGATCTGGCCCCGCACCGCCAGCACCCGGCTCGTCTCCCGCACCGCCTCCTCGAAGTTCCCCGCCACGTCCGTCATGGCCACGATGAACAGGTTTCCGAAGCTGTGCCCCTCGAGGCCATTGCCGTCCGCGAAGCGGTACTCGAACAGCCGCGACATCAGCGGCTCCGCGTCTGCCAGCGCTGCGATGTTCTTGCGAATGTCACCTGGGGGCAGCACTCCGAGCTCGCGCTGCAATCGGCCCGAGCTGCCCCCGTCGTCCGCGATCGAGACGATCGCCGTGATGTTGCCGGTGTATTCCTTCAGCCCGCGAAGCAGCGTCGATAGGCCCGTCCCACCGCCGATGGCGACGATCTTCGGGCCCCGCCGCAGGTATCGGTGGTTGTAGATGATGTCGACGATGCTCTCGTTGCGCTCAGGCTTCAGGAATGCTGACAGTAGCGACGAGTTGAGCTTCCACACCGCGAAGCAGATCAGCCCCAGGCTCGCGCATACGAATAGCACGCCTCGGATCACGCGGGGGAAGAACTGCAGCGTCAGGTAGTAGACGAACCCCGGGAAGGTGTACTGGACGTACACCTCACGCAGGAAGTAGCCGAATCCGAGGCCCATGACCGCGACGCCAAGCAGCAGCAGCAGCAGCCATCGCTTGATGTGCATGCCGAAGTAGAACCACTTGATGAAGCTGGGGTCTCGGATCAGGCCGCGCATGCGGCCCCTCGATGCGCTCTCGTTCGCGCCAGCCTCTCTCGCCTTCGCTCCAAACGTCGGCCCTACGCTTCCAGCCTGGCCGTCAAGATCTCGGTGAGGGTCGCCGGGTTCGCGCGTCCTCGCGTCTCCCGCATCGCCTGTCCCACGAGGTACTTGATCGCTTCCTGCTTGCCTGCCTTGTACTCGGCCACCGGCTTGGGATTCGCGGCCAGTACCCGGTCGACGATCGCCAGGATTTCGTCTGTGCCCGTGATCTGCTCCAACCCCAGATCCCGGACGACGTCCGCCGGCGCCTTGCCCGTTCGGAACATCTCTTCGAAAACCGATTTCGCGATCTTCCCCGAGATTGTTCCGTCCTCGACCAGCGCGATCATAGCACAGAGGTCCCTCGGGGAGATTCGACAATCCTCAATATCCGCGCCCGAAGCATTAAGCAGGCGCGCCAGATCGCCCACCATCCAGTTCGCCGCTTGACGCGCTGTGTGCCTGAATCCAGCTTCATCGCGCTCCCGAGCGGGCGCCACTGCTCGCTCGTAGTAGTCCGCCCTCGCCCGCGACTCGGTCAGAAGGTTCGCCTCGTGGAGCGGCAGCCCGTACTCCTCCTCGAAGCGGTGCAGCCGCGCGTCCGGAAGCTCCGGCAGCCGCTCGCGAAGCTCCGCGACATAACGCTCGCTGAGAGTGACCGGCGGCAGGTCCGGCTCCGGGAAGTACCGGTAGTCGTGCGCCTCCTCCTTCGAGCGCTGGCTCGCCGTCCGCCCCTCCGCCTCCAGCCACCCCCGCGTCTCCTGCGAGATCCGCTCGCCGGCATCGAGTCGCTCGCTCTGCCGCTCCACCTCGTACTTCAGCGCCTGGTACACCGCGCGGAAGCTGTTCATGTTCTTCACTTCGACCTTCGCGCCGAAGCTCGATGACCCCTCCGGCCGGAGCGAGACATTCGCGTCGCAGCGGAAGTTGCCCTCCTCCATGTTCGCCTTGCTGACGCCGATGTACCGCAGCGTCCGCTGCAGCTTCACCAGGTACGCGCGCGCTTCCTCCGGCGAGCGCATGTCCGGCCCGCTCACGATCTCCATGAGCGGCACGCCGGATCGATTCATGTCGACCAGCGAGTACGTCTCGCCGGATGCTTCGGTCTTGTGCGTCAGCCGCGCCGTGTCCTCTTCGAGGTGCACGCGTGTGATGCCGACCCGCTTCGGCGCCTCGCCCTCGACGTCGATCTCAAGCCACCCGTCATGCGACAGCGGCAGGTCGTACTGGGAGATCTGGTAGCCCTTCAGCAGGTCAGGGTACGGGTAGTTCTTGCGGTCGAACTTCGAGAACGAAGGGATGTGGCAGTTCAACGCCAACGCCGTCATCACGGTGTAGTCCACGGCCTTCTGGTTGATGAGCGGCAGAACGCCCGGCAGCGCCATGCACACCGGGCACATATGCGTATTCGGCGGAGCATCTGCGTACGCCGCGCTGCATCCGCAAAACATCTTGCGCTCGGTCAGGAGTTGCACATGCACCTCCAGACCGATCACTGTCTCGTACCGTGTCGCGGGGATTGAGGTCATATTTGGACTAGCGCGCCCACCGAAAGCATATCAACGCACCTGAGCGCTCACAATCGAAGTCCGAGTGCCTCGTTCTCGACGGCTCGCCCGTCGCACCCGATCTGCAACGTGCAACCTTCGACCTGCGCCGGCGCGCCGAGCGACGGGAAGCCGTAGGGACAGGTCTTCAGACCTGTCCGCCCGTTCCTCTCGACACGCCGCTCTGGTCTTCCGCTGAGACAAGCGACGCGATTAGCTCCTCCAACTCCTCGACCAACTGCGATCGCGCCACCACCCGGTCCGCCCCCGCCTCCCGCGCCGCCCGCAGCGCCGCCGCGTCCGTATGCCTCCCGAACGCCAGCACCGGCAGCCCCGCCGCCTTCGCCGTGCGGATCGCGGACGACACATCGATGCCCGATGCGTGCAAATCCACCACCGCCAGCTCCGGCTGCTCCTCGATAGCCCGCTTCGCCTCATCCGACGTCATTGCCACAACCGGCGTCATCCCCGCCGCGCGCACCGCCGCCTCAATCCGCGACTGAAACATCAGATCTGACACGATGATCGCCACGCTCTGCATGCCACGATCGTACACAACGTGGTGGCGCCCTCGCGTATGAGCTCGTAGCTGCGGAGCTTCAGCTCCGCCTAAACGGTCGTGAGCGCGCCGCGAGCGATGGTCGTCTAAACTCCAATCCGCCACACTACGACCGATGCCCCGCCCCCGCCGTGCCGCCTTCATAGCACTCGCACTCGTCGCTTTAGCGTTCGCCGCCTGCAACAACAGCTCGAAGCCAAAGTCCACACCCGCGTCCGGCACCGCCATCGCCTCCACCGGCGCCACCGCCGAATTCAACGAAGGCGTAGCGGCCGGCGACGTCACCACCACGTCAGCGATCCTCTGGACGCGCGCGCGCGGTGGAGACACCGTCATCGCCGACATATCGCGCGACGAAACGTTCGCGCAGATCGATCAGTCGATCGCAACCGAGACTTCCGCCGACACTGACTACACCGTGAAGACGAAAGTCGAAGGCTTATCCCCCGACACCCGTTACAGCTACCGCTTCCGCGCTGGCGACGCGACGAGTGACACCGGTCGGTTCGCCACCCCGCCCGACCCATCCGCCTCCCGCCTCATCCGCTTCGTCTTCGCCGGTGACGCCGACGGCTCGAAGCACTCCGACGGCACCCCTATCTACAACAACTTCGAACCGCTCGATGCCGCTACGAACGAGCAACCAGACTTCTCGCTGTTCTTCGGCGACACAATCTACGGCGACAAGCCACCGCCAGCCACGACCCTCGCCGACTACCGGGCGAAGTACAAGCAGAACCGCTCCTACGACGCCATGCGCACGTTCCTGGCGACCGCCGCCACCTACAACACCTGGGATGATCACGAAGTCACCGACAACTTCGCCGGCACGACAGTCGATCGTGATCTCTTCGACGCCGGCCGCCAGGCATTCCAGGAGTACTGGCCCATCGACACCGCTGCCGATGCGTCGAAGATGTACCGCGAGATCCGATGGGGAAAGGACGTCGACCTCATCCTCCTCGACGAGCGCAGTTTCCGCGACGCAGAAGCAGACAGCGCCTGCACGTCAGGCAGCAGCGCCGATCCTCTCCCCGGCGTCCTCGAGCCGGGCGTTCCCGACAACGTCCGCAACATCCGCACCTTCGTCGGGCTTCCCGCCGATCTGCCCGACGGCTGCCTGTCGACGCTCGATGATCCATCTCGCACCATGCTGGGCGATGCCCAGAAGCAGTTCTTGAAGGACCGCCTGAAGTCCTCCGACGCGACCTGGAAGGTCATCGTGAACGAAGTCCCCATCCAGCAACTCCTCGCGTTGCCCTACGATCGATGGGAAGGCTACGCCGCCGAGCGCCGCGAGGTCCTCGAGTACATCCGCGACAACAACATCAAGAACGTCGTCTTCCTCACCACCGACTTCCACGCCAACATCCTCGGACCCGTCGGCATCAGCGACTTCGATGGCGCCCCGCCCGTCGCGTACGAAGCCGTCGTCGGCCCCGTCGCGACGTCGCCGCTCGGCCAGGACATTCAGGACGTCATCGGCTCCGGCGGCAAAACTGCCTTCAACGCGCTCCTTACCGGGCTCGTGAAGGTAGACTGCGCCGAGATCGACACTTACTCGTACAGCGTCGTCGACGTCGATCCCGCCGCCGCCACGATGACAATCGCGAACAAGGACTCGTCCAGCAAAGAACTGTGCAGCCGTCAATTGCAGGCAGAGCAATGACCGCAGAACAACGCTTGGTCGATCTCGGCATCACGCTCCCGGACGTCGCGAAGCCCCGCTGGACCTATGCGCCGTGCGTCCGCAGCGGCAACCTGCTCTTCATCTCCGGCCAGATCGCCATCTCCGCCGGCCGCCCCGTGCACCCCGGCAAGCTCGGCGCCGAAGTCACTGTCGAGCAGGGCGCTGAAGCCGCGCGAGGATGTGCTTTCAGCGCGCTGGCCGTCGCCCGCCAGGCCGCTGGATCGCTGGATGAGATCGCGAGGGTCGTGAAGACTACGGTGTTCGTCGCGTCCGCCGATGGCTTCGGTGACCAGCCGTCAGTCGCGAACGGCGCCTCGGACCTAATCCGCGACGTTCTCGGTGAAGAGCACGGCGTCGGCGCTCGCTCGGCCATCGGCGTCGCCGAACTGCCGCTCGGCGCCTGCGTCGAGGCGGAGTTCATCTTCGAGCTGCGCGAAGGGGCGTGACATCGCGTGCCGAGCGTGCGATGATCCTCGCACTGCCGGAAGGAGGGGTCAGATGGTCACCGAAGACGTGCGCGAGCGGGTCGTTTCATACCTCCAGCACCAGGCGCAGAAGCCGAAGACCGAGATTGCCGACATGGTGGCCGAGAGCCAGCACCGCCTGCTGGCGATCCTCGAACCGCATGACGATGCCTCCGCGTCGAAGCCCGAAGCCCCCGGTGAGTGGTCGCTGCACGAGCTCACTCGCCACGTCGTCAGCGCCGAAGAGGGCGTCGCCCGCGTGGTCGAACGACTCGCCCGAGGCGAAACCCCGAAGCGCGATCCCCAACCCGGCATGATGGCCGACGAAGCCGGCGGCTATCGCGCGCTCCTCGACCGCCTGCAGACCGCCAACGCGTCGATGCTCTCCGCCATCCGCGGCCTCCCCGACGACGCGGATCTCGTCACGAAGTCGCCGCATCCGTTCTTCGGTGACCTGAACTGCACCGAATGGGCCGTCTTCCAGCGTGTGCACGACTCCGACCACATCCAGCACGCCCAAAAGATCATCGCTGCAACGAGCGGGAGCGCCTGACGGAGTCCTGGCGCGGGTTGTCGCGACCAAGGCGATGGATCACCGCCGCCCTCACCGCGCTCTCCCTCCCATTCGTCCTGCTCGTTGGCGGCTTCTACCTCGGCGCGTACCGCTGTCCCGGAAGCAGGGAGTGCACCGCCAAGGTCGGCGCCTTCCTCCTCCTCGGCCTGCCGTCGCTCTTCATCGCCGCCACCCTGCTCACCGTGGCACTGATGCTCGCGACTCACCGGTCGCGCCGGCTGATCGGCGCCGTTGCGTTCGTGCTCACGTTCGCCCTCGCCACGCTGCTGTTCTCGCTCGTCTGGTTCACGCCGCACCCGCCAAAGACGTAACGGCGCGTGCGTGGACGATCATCGCTTCTTCGCCAACCCCTCGAGCGCCGTATACAGCGCCGGCTCATCCACCCCCGAGAACCGCTGCTCCTTCACCCACCCCTCGAACTTCGAGCGGTCGTACCTCCCCCGCGACGTCATCGCGTCGAGCTCGGCCCAGCACGGCGCCGGCTCACGCAGGTTCATCAGGAAACGGTTGCGCGTCACGACGTACTCCGCCGTCCCGTCGCCGAACGCTCGCTCCACCGCCTCGCTCTTCCGCCCCAGCCCACGCCTCACCGCCGCCGCATCGCCGAAGTAGTCGTCGAGCGGCGCCGATGCCAGCAGCTTGGCCGCCGAAAGCGGCCCGACGCTCGGCACGCCGGGCAGGTTGTCCGACGGATCGCCCGTCACCGCCCGATAGTCCAGGAACCGCTCGCGCGGGAACGTCTGCGCCACGCCCGATGACGTCTTCGGCGCTGCCTGCTCGAAGAAGTTCGAATCGTCGATGATGACCTTCTTCACCGGGCTGTACACCGACGTCCGCGCGTCGATGAGCTGCAGGAAGTCGCGGTCCGTCGAGACGATGCGCTTCATCTTCTTCCCGTCGCGATGCACCACGCCCGCGATCAGGTCGTCGGCCTCGGTGTTCTTGCCGCGCAGCACATCCACCGGCAGCGTCAGCGCAACCTTGCAAAACTCCGCGACCGCCTCGAGGATCGTCGGCTCGTTCTGGATGAACTTCGGGTCGCCCTCGCGCCCCGTCTGGTACTGCGGATACACCTTTCGCCTGCGCAGCGGCCGCCCCTCGTCGAAGACGACCGCCACGCCTGTGAGCGGCTGCGTGATCGCCATCCCTGGCGGCGTGCCCGCCCGCGCGATCGCACCCAACACCGTCCCGCCCAGCCCGAGCAGCGCCACTCGATGCCGCCGCTCGTCGTCCTCGGGTTTCATCGCCCGCTCGAGCGCGTAGTACCCCGCCCACGCCAGGTTGTTCCCGTCGATCAGCAGCAGCATTTCTTGCCCATCAAGCATCCGCTCCGAAGCGCAGTCATATCGTTCGCGCGCCGTTCGCGCCCGCTAAGACAATCATGCAGGCGGAAGCGCCTTCTCCAGCGGCACGTACGGCAGCCCCAGCGATTCGGCCAGCGCTTTGTACGTCACCTTCCCCTCGCTCACAAGCACACCGCGCGCCAGCGATGCGTCCTCCATCAGCGCGCGCCGCGTGCCGAGATCCGCGAGCTTCCGCACGTACGGCATCGTCGCAGCCGCCAGCGCCGATGTCGATGTCCGCGGCACCGCGCCCGGCATGTTTGCCACGCAGTAGTGGACGACGCCCTCTTCGACATAGATCGGGTCTGCGTGCGTCGTCGGTCGCGACGTCTCGCACACGCCGCCCTGGTCGATCGAGATATCGACGATCACCGCGCCTTCGCCCATCCCGCGGACCATCTCTCGCGTCACCAGCTTCGGCGCCGATGCTCCGGGCACTAGGACCGCGCAGATGAGGATGTCTGCGTCCCGCATCGCCTGCGCGATCGCCAGCGGGCTCGACATCAGCGTCGTCGTGCGACCCGCCACAATTGCTGCACAAGCCGCAGCTTCTCGAGCCGCGTGTCGAACACCGTCACCCGCGCACCGAGCGCCACCGCCGTCTCGATCGCGTTCTCCGCGACGATCCCCGCCCCCAGCACAACGACGTGCGCCGGCGGCGCGCCGGGCAGCCCCGAGATGAGCTTGCCCCGCCCTGGGCCCGGCTTCCGGAGGTAGTGTGCTCCGACCTCCGTCGCCATCCGCCCCGCAATCTGGCTCATCGGTATGAGGAGCGGCAGCGAGCCGTCCGGCAGCTCCACCGTCTCGTACGCGATCGCCGTGACCTTCGACCGCAGCAGCACCTTCGTCAGCTCCGGCGCCGCCGCGAGGTGCAGGTACGTGAACATTGTCTGCTTGTCGCGGATCCACGGGAATTCCGGGAACAGCGGCTCCTTCACCTTCACGATGAGGTCCGCCCGCGCCCACACCTCCTCCGCCCGCGCGACGATCTCCGCGCCCGAAGCCCGGTACGCCTCGTCGCCGAAGAGCACGCCCGCCCCGGCCCCCGTCTCCACGAGTACCGTGTGCCCGCCGTCGACGAGCGCGTGCACGCCCTCCGGCGTCAGCCCGACGCGATACTCCTCGTTCTTGATCTCGCGGACCGTCCCGACGATCATCGGGCGCTCGCGTCGAAGCGCCGCATCAATACCAGGACGCCTCGATGATCAGCCCCGCATGGTGGCTGAGCACCCGCAGCACCGCCTCGTCCGATGTCCCGAACGGCTTGGAGCCGCGACGGTCGGTTACATACAGCGCGCCGCGCACCGTCGGCCCGCAGAAGATCGGCAGCCCAAGCAGCGCCTTCATCGCCGGATGCTTCGGCGGGAAACCGAAGGCCTTCGCGTGCTGCGCGACGTCATCGAGGCGCACCGGCAGACCATCCTGGCGCATAGTCCCGAGCGGTCCGTGTCCCTGCGGCGGACCCTTGAGCGCCGCCAGCTCCTTCGCGTCCATCCCGCTCACCACGAACCCCTCGACGTAGTCCTCCTCGCCGGTCACCGCCAGCGCCGAGTATGTCGCGTGCGTCATCTCCCGTGCGACATCCGCGACGTGCTGGAGCGCATCGACCGGCGTCTTCGGCGGATCACGCCGGTTCCGGTCCGCCAGCTTCCGCAGCGCCCGATACTCGGGGTCCCGCTGCAGAATGTTCCGCCGTGGAGGCGCCGCCTCCTCCACCCGCTCTGCCAGCCGCCGCTGCACATCGATGCTCATCGCACACCCAGATTACCGCCCTTAAAGGGATGGCCGTACTTGCGCGATAGCTGCGATAGGCTGCCCCGCGTCCGCGTAGGGGCTGCCCCATGGGGCCGCGCTCGGCGGATCGCCGACGGACTTTGTTTCGTGAGTTTTCGTGTTTTCCCAGCCGAGGCTGGCTCTTCCCGAGCGATCGCGAGACGTCGTGCCGATACGCACGCACGCTGCGCGCAGTCGCTACGATACTCCCCGCGCCACAAAGATCTAAGCGTCTCCTGACACCCGAATGACAGCATCCGCCGGGCACATCGAACCCGCCGCCGCGTCCGACCCGATATGCTTTCCGTCAACATGACGACCACCAGCACCACGCTCCCCGCGCCGCGAGGGCGCTTCCAGCTCCGCCTGCCGGAAGCGGTCTCGGTCCTCCGCGAGCGCGACTTTCGCGTCATCTGGATCGGCTCCGCGATCTCCCTCGTCGGCACGTGGATGCAGGTGATCGCCCAGGGCCTCGTCGTCCTCAGCCTCTGGAACTCCGCGTTCGCGCTCGGCGCCGTCAACTTCGCGAACGCCACGCCGACGCTGTTCGTGATGCTCTTCGGCGGCGTCCTCGCCGATCGCGCTGACAAGCGACGCATCCTCATCGTCACCCAGGCGGTGATGGCCGCCCTCGCCGCGGCCGTCGGCCTGCTCGTGATCACCGGCGCCGTGCACTTCTGGATGGTCCTCGTGTTCGCGGCGATCCTGGGCATTGCGATCGGCTACGACATGCCGGCCTACCAGGCGTTCCTCCCTGAGCTCGTCCCGCCCGAGGAGATCAGCCAGGTCGTCGCCCTCAATTCGTCGACGTTCCACGGCTCGCGGATGGTCGGCCCCGCTATCGCCGGCGCGGTGATCGGCGTGCTCGGCTTCTCCGCTGCGTACTTCCTGAACGCCGCCAGCTTCCTCGCCGTGATTTTCAGCCTCGTGATCATCCGATACCGCTCGCGCCCGCGCGACGACGGCGAGGAGCACGTGTCGGCGATCGAAGGCCTGAAGCAGGGCCTCCGCCACACGCGAGGCCGCGGCAACATCTAGGTGCTGCTGCTCATCACCGCGCTGAACACGACGCTGATCTTCCCGAGCATGGCCGTGCTGATGCCTCTCTACGCGAAGGACGTGCTGCGCTCCGGCCCGGGCGTGCTCGGCCTGCTCTTCGCCGCCTCCGGCCTCGGCTCGATGCTCGGCGCGCTCGCCCTGATCTGGTGGTCCAGGCAAGCGCGCGTCGCCCGCATCTGGCTCGGCGCCATCGCTGCTCCTGCCGCGCTCGTCGTGCTGGCGAGCTCCCGCGACCCGGCGATATCGATCGCCGCGTCCGGCGTGCTGTCGTTCGCGTTCTCGTCCCAGCTCGGCCTCGTGATGACGATGATCCAGGAATCCACGCCCGGCGAGTACCGCGGCCGCGTGATGTCCCTCCACGGCATCACCTTCAACGGCACGATGCCCATCGCCGGCATCGGCGCGTCTGTCGTCGCCGTCGCCCTCGGCCTCCCGTTCGTGATGGCTGCGTCCGCCGGCGTCTACCTCGTCGTCGCCGCCTACGTCCTCCGCTTCGTCGGCGGTGGCATCGATCAGGTCGTCGCCGAATCGCACCTCGAATACGAAGCGGTCGCGGCGGGCGCCGGCGGATAGCCTCGTTTATCGTCGGTCCTACTCAGTCGCATC
Source organism: uncultured Dehalococcoidia bacterium (assembly GCA_964487335.1). GTDB lineage: Bacteria > Chloroflexota > Dehalococcoidia > DSTF01 > JACRBR01 > CAZAPT01. The sequence goes on along the minus strand of CAZAPT010000002.1, from coordinate 241,736 downwards.
TCGTCCCCGTATGCTTCCCCACATCGCGGTAACGATCGGGCCGCGATGATCAGCGAAGGAGGCGTACATGGCGTGGTTCGAACAAGGCCAGACGAAGATCTACTACGAGGAGTCCGGCAGCGGCGACCCGCTGCTCCTGCTTCCAGGCTGGGGCGGTTCGATCGGCGAGCTCGAGCCGCTCCGTGAGGCGCTCGCGACGAACTTCCGCGTCATCGCCGCCGACAATCCCGGCTCCGGCAAGTCGCAGCCGCAGCCGCGCACGTACACGCCAACGTACTACGACGAAGACGCGCGAACGTTCCTTGCGATGCTCGAATCGTTGGCAGCGACCCCGGCGCGCCTCGTGGGCTTTAGCGATGGCGGCGAGTATGAACTCCTGATGGCCGCACTCAAGCCAGATGCCGTGCGCTCGCTGGCGACGTGGGGAGCAGCCGGCTCGCTCGGCACCCACGCCGAGATGACGGACATGATGGCCACCGTCGTCGATTCGCCGATCCCGCCGATGGAAGAATTCTCGCAGTACATGAAGTCGACCTACGGCGAAGACAACGCACGCACGATGACACAGAGCACTGCTAAAGCGTTGCGCACGATCATCGAGGAGAAGGGTGGCGACATCAGCATCTCGCGTGCCGGGAACATCTCCTGTCCCGCGCTGCTCGTCACCGGCGAGAATGACTTCCTCGCGAGCCCTGCGTTGGTCTCCGAGCTGGCGCGAACGATCCCAAACGCCGAGTTCGTCGAGGCCAAGGGCGCCAGCCATCAGGTGCACCTCGAGCAGCCGGAGTGGCTGATCAACACCATCACGAGCTGGCTCGCGAAGCACTAGTCGTGACCCCCGAAGAACGTCGTCAATTCGTCCTCGACCACCGCACCGCCATCTTCGGCTATAACCGCGGCCGCCATGGCCCGGCGATGTCCATCGTCTACTACTCGGCGACGCCCGACGAGATCGTCGTGTCGACGATGGCGGATCGCGCCAAGGCGAAGGCCGTAGCCCGCGATCCGAAGGTCTCGCTCTGCGTGCTCGACGAGCAGTGGCCGCCGAGCTACCTCCAGGTCTACTGCGACGCCACGATCGACACCGACTTCGACTTCGTCGTCGGCGTCATGATGCGCATCGCCGGCGTCATGGCCGGAAAGCCGATGTCTGACTCCGTGCGTCCGATGGTCGAGCAGGGCGCGCGCGCAGAGAAGCGCGTCGTGATCCGCATGCGCCCGTACGCGACATTCCACACGCCGCCGCGCCACGTCAACAGCGAAGCTGACATCCCCGGCCTGCGCCACGAAGTGAGCGCGTCGGTCCCGTGGCGCTGAGTTTCCGAGAGCAAGACCGCGGGCGCGTCATGGCCGGCGAGATCACCGTCACCTACAGGCTGTGGAAGTCAGCGCACGTCAAGGCCGGCAAGACCTACGAGACCGGCTTCGGCCGCGTCGAAGTCGAGACCGTCGATCTCATCCCTGCCGCTCTCGTCCCGCGCGACGACGTCCCGCGCAGCGGCTGCCCGGACATCGCGGCGATCTGGCAACTCGCCGGCGACCACACGAAGACGACCGTCACGCCGGACACGCTGCTGTATCGCGTGCAGTTCAAATACTTGCGTTAGTCAACCGGCGGATCCCCGAGAAGCACGCTGGTCACGGCTCCTCGCCGAAATCGGCGCGTTAGCAGCTACCGTCGAGGCAGTTGGTCGCCCTACCGAACGCGCCAACCAGCGCCCCTCGAAAGGCGATCACTGCAATGATGACAACAGCAACTGCGATCACCGTGACGATCAGGCTGTACTCGGCGAGCGTCTGTCCGTCGTCATCCGACGTCTTTGCCCAGAGCGCCGACAGCGCCGCCAGGATTCGACCGTTCAGTTCATGCCACACGGCGTCCTCCATCGGGGACAGCCATCGACCCTGGGTCGAAGATGCGCATGCGTCCCAGACCGACTAACGCCCAAACAAGCCTTTGGATAACACCCACCTTTACAAGGGCCCGCAATTGGGCCGGGGTGAAGCTCCGGGCACTCAGCGAAGCCGCTCATCGTGCGGTATGAATCAGCCGTGAGCGTGGCTGCCAACATCCGCCAGTTCTTCGCCAGCGGCTTCGAGATCAAACGCATGGTCCGCAGCTCATCGTCCGATGCGCCGGACGCGTGGGACTGGAGCATCGAGAAGTTCGAGGCGGAGGATCGCCGGCACGCGCCGGCCCCGGGAGCCATCGTGTTCACAGGCAGCTCCAGCATCACGTTCTGGAAGACGCTCGATCGCGACATGGCGCCGCTCCCCGTTCTCAATCGCGGCTTCGGCGGCTCGAAGATGCACCAGGTCGTCCACTACGCCGATCGCACAGTCATCCCGTACCGTCCGCGAGCCGTCGTCCTCTTCGCCGGGACCAACGACATCTCGGGCCGCCATCCGCGGACGGCGCGCGAAGTCTTCGACGGATATGTGGCGTCCGTCCAGCAGGTGCACGCGGACCTGCCGGACGTGCCGATCTATTACATCTCGATAACCCCTACGCCGTCCCGATGGAAGCTCTGGCCGACCGCTGAGGAAGCGAATCGCCTGATTGAGGCGCACACGAAGAGCGACCCGCGCTTGCGCTTCATCGACCTCACCAGCGCGCTCCTCACGTCCGACGGCAAACCCGACCGCAGCCTCTATCGCATCGACCGTCTGCATCCGAACGCCAGGGGCTACGCGAAGTGGACCAGCGTCATCAGGCCCGTGCTTGAGGCCGCCGTCCCGCAGACGGTGTAGTCTCGCCGCCCGGCGAGTCGTGAAGGTGGATGCCCCGTGCTGTCTGACGTCGATGTGCGAGACGCGCCACCAAAGGCAAGGGCGTCTTCGCCCGACGAGACTTCGCGCCCGGGAAGTTCATCTTCCGGCGAAGACACGGCCGCGTCGTCGATGCTGCTGGCATCGCAACCCTGTCGGCCGAAGATCAAATGCATATCTGCGAGCTGGATTGGGACCGGTTCGCTGTCCTGCTTCCGCCCGGCTGTTATCTCAACCACTCGTGCGATCCGAACGCCATGCGCAGCGGCGTGAAGGTGTTCGCGTGGAAGCCCATCCGCGCCGGCGAGGAGATCACGATCGATTACCGGTTGAACGCCTTCGGCGACGATTCGTGGCCGTGCGCGTGCGGATCCGAGGGCTGTTCCGGAACGGTGGTCGGGAGCTTCTTCGCCCTCCCGCCCGAGCGCCACGCGGCGTACATCAGCTACGCCCCGCGCTTCATCCAACGCGAGTACCGCCGCCGACGGCGGACATCGCAGGCCAAATCCGTGTGATCGTGTGACGTCTGAGTCACAGCCCTCGGCGCAGATGCGCGGCGAGATCACCTCGGTTGGCCACCTCCACCCGCCCCAACCCCAACCACCCCGCCATCAGCCGCAGCTCCTCCGATAGTTCCGCCGCGATCGCGCGCGCACGATGCCCCGGCTCCGCGTGTGCGCCCTGCACCATCAACACGCCGCGCTGCCTGTCCGCCTTCAGGTCGACCCGCGCGACCAGCGTGTCCCCAAGCAGCAACGGACACACGTAATAGCCATGGACGCGCTTTTCCGCTGGCACATAGATCTCGAGCGTGTACTTCATCCCAAACAGCCGATCGATGCGCCCGCGCGGCGCCGGCCGGCCGTCAGAGGTGTCACGGCTGGCTGCCGGAGCCCGATCGGCTGTCGGCCAGATGAGCGAGTCGAACGGCGTCAACAGCGCGCGCGCCTCCACCGTGCGCGGCTCGCGCGTTCCCGGAGTGATGTACGCTGGCTCCTTCCATCCTTCGACGCTCGCCGGCAGGAGCCGTTGCTCGTCGACGAGCTCTGCGAGGAGTCGCCGAGCGATCGGCTTCTCGCGCCGCCAGCTTCGCCGCCCGCTCGCGGTCTTCGTGTCCTTCCACTCCCACCTCGGTAGCCGCGGCAACCGGTCGCGCCATCCGTCCACCATGAGGTAGCCGGTGATATCGCTGAACGTTCCGACGCCGCACGCCGTCGCGCCGAGCACGATAAGCTGCTTCATCGACTCCTCGCGCTCGGGCGAAGGCGCGTCCAGCGCAGCGCGCGGTATCACGCGCTCCGCCACGTCGTACAGCCGCTCGAAGCCGCGCCGTCCCGCGATCGCCACCAGCCCGGAGTTGTACAGGTACTCGAGCGCGCGCTTCCCCTCGCCCCATCCCCACCACTTCCCCGACCGCTTCCCCGGCGCCGAAAGCTCGCTTGCCGTGATCGGCCCGCCCGCCGCGACCTCGTCGTACACCTTCGCGACGTACGCGCCGCGCTCCGTCCGCATGTACTCGCGCGTCTCGTCGGGGTGCATCCGATACCGCAGGAGCGGATACAGCGACATCGGCATCAGGCACGCGGCGTGGCCCCAGTACTCGAACAGCTCGCGCTCCTTGTACGCCAGCGTGTCGAGCGAGTCCATCGGATACGGTCCCAGGCGCGCGAACGGCGGCATATAGTGCGCGCGCACCAACACGTTCACGGAGTCGATCTGAAACGCCAGCACCCGCTGCGCCAGCTTGCGGATCTGCCCCATCGAAACCGACGCCGGCCGCGCCCCAAACCCCTGCGCTGAGATCGCCAGCCGGCGCGCCTCCGCCAGTGACAACGCGCTCGGTCCGGCCGTCAATCTTCAAACACCTTGAGCTGACTCGCCGCGTCCCACCCGCCCGGCGGCCCCTGGCTTGGGGAGTACCACCGGCATCCGGACGCTCGCCACGCTTTGCGACGTTGGCGATGAAGCGCATCGCGCCGAACCACATCGCCACCGGCATGGTCGGTATAGCCAAACTGTGTGCCGCAACACGGACATATCTCAAATGATGCGTCGTGGTCGTCTCTCCACGGCGGATCGTCGAGGTCCGGATAGCCACAAACAGGACAGAGGAAACGCACACTCATCGCGGAGTTCACGCCGAATATCGGGGTTGACGGGCAAACTGTAACCCGAGAGCTCACACGTTCGGAAAATCCGCCGCCGACCGCTCCCCGCTCCGCCACGCCCCCACCGCATCAAACAGCTCCCGCGACGCGATGACCTCGCGCCCCCGCTTCGTCTCGTTCAGCAGCGCTTCGTCGAGCGGCAGTGTCCACTGCTCGCACGCCGAGAGCCGATCCGACCGCATGCATCGCTGCGGCAGCCGCGCCAGCGCCGATGCCAGCTTCATCGCCGTATCGAGGGCCTCGCCGTGCTCGCACAGCCGGTTCGCCAGCCCCATGGCGTACGCCTCTTCGCCGCTGACGCCGCGGCCGGTCATGATCATGTCGAGCGCCCGACTCTGCCCGATGAGGCGCGGCAGTCGCACCGTCCCGCCGTCGCACAGCGGCACGCCCCAGCGCCGGCAGTACACGCCGAACGTCGCGTCGCGCGCCGCCGCGCGCATGTCGCACCACAGCGCCACCTCCAGCCCTCCCGCGACGGCGTTGCCCTCGACCGCCGCGATCACCGGCTTCGATAGCAGCATCCGCGTCGGCCCCAGCGGCCCCGGCCCGTCGAGGTTCACCTGCACGCCGCGCCCGTCCATGATCGCCTTCAGGTCGCCGCCCGCGCAGAAGTTCTTCCCCGCGCCGTGCAGCACCGCGACGTTCGCCCTCTCGTCTGCCTCGAAGCGCTCGAACGCTTCGACGAGCTGCATCGCCGTCTCGTGGTCGACGGCGTTCGCCACTTCCTGTCGGTCGATGGTGACGACGGCGATGCTGTCCCGCAGTTCGTAGTGGATCGTCATCTCGTGCCTCCGATGCTCAGAACGTGACCGGCAGCGCCTCGAGTCCGCGCAGCACCGGCGCGATGCGATACGTCAGCGGCGCGCTGTCGGCGAGGCGCATGTTGGGGAAGCGCCGCGCGAGCGCCGGCATCGCGATCGCTGCCTCGAGCCTCGCGAGCGGCGCCCCAAGGCAGTAGTGCACGCCCGCGCCGAACGCCAGGTTCGTGCCCATCTCCCGCCTGATGTCCAACTCGTCCGCGCGCGGATACGCCTCAGGGTCGCGGTTCGCCGCCGCGAGGATCAGTCGCACGTCGTCCCCCGCCCGCACCGGCACCCCGCCGATCTCCGTGTCGTTCCGCACGATGCGGCCGGTGTACTGCACTGGCGAGTCGTATCGCAGGAACTCCTCGACCGCCGAGTCCGCGACGCCCTCCGTCGAGCGGAAGAGGTCCATCTGCTCGGGGTTGCGCAGCAGCGCCAGCAGCCCGTTCGCGATGAGGTTCACCGTCGTCTCGTGGCCGCCGACAAGAAGCAGCAGCATCATCGCTAGTAGCTCGCCGTGGCTCAGAAACCGCCCGTCCACCTCCGCCTGCACCAGCTCCGACACCAGGTCGTCGCGCGGCTCAGCTTTCCGTCGCTCGATCAGCTCGTTGAAGTACGTCAGCAACTCGTCGCGTCCGGACATGGCGCCGAGCGCCACCGACGGATCGGTGATCGGTCCCATCGCGACGGCGATCTTCTGCGACGCCGCGCGGAAGAAGTCTCGCCGCTCCTTCTCGACGCCGAGTAGCTCGGCGATAACGGTGATCGGCAGCGGATACGCGAACTGCGCGATCATCTCCATGCCGCCTTTGCCGTCGACCGCATCAAGGAGCTCGCCGACGATCTCGTGGATCCGCGGCTCGAGCGTCTTCACCTGCCGCGGCGTGAACGCCTTGCTCACGAGCGCCCGCAGCCGCGTGTGCTGCGGCGGGTCCGTCACCAGCATCGATGTCGGGTTCGGGCTGGTCTGCGCCGTGAAGTCCACGTCGTCGCGCATCACACGCACGACGTCGCGATGCCGCGTGATCAGCCAGCGATGCCGCGGCTCGTCGTAGTGCACCGGCGAGGTCTCGCGCAGCCGCCGGTACTGCGGGTACGGGTCCTGCAGGAACTCCTGCGACAGCCAGTCCGACTCGGTGACGGCGACCATCGTTCGCCTCTCGGTCCGCCGATACTTGAGATACAGGCTGTATGCTTATACGATACTTCAAGTATGAAGGTCAAGACCCGCACCGAGCAGTCCCAGGAGACCCGCGAAGCGCTCCTAGCCGCAGCCCGTAAGCTCTTCGCCGAGCGCGGCTACGCTTTCACGTCGACCGAAGACGTTGTGCAGGCTGCAGGCGTCACGCGCGGAGCGCTGTACCACCAGTTCCGCGACAAGGAGGACCTCTTCCGCGCCGTCTACGCCGAAGTCGAGCGCGACTTCATGGACAAGATCGCCGCGCGCTCCCGCAAGCGCCTCGCGCCGGGCGCCACGGCATGGGACGAAGTCCGCGAAGGCGCGCAGGCGTACCTCGACATCGCTCTCGACCGCGACGTCCAGCGGATCGCCCTGCTCGATGGTCCGTCAGTGCTCGGACGCAGCGCCGGCGGCGATGTCGCCCGCCTCGGCCTCGACCTGATCCATCGCGGCCTGCTGCGAAGCATGGAGCGCGGCTACATCGACCCGCAGCCCCTGGAGCCCCTCGCGCGCGTACTCCGCGCCGCCATCACTGAAGCAGCGATGTACATCGCTCGCTCGCCCGATCATGCCTCCGCCCGCACGGACGCCGGGGCCACGATCGACCGCCTCATCGCGGGCCTCCGACGTACCACCGACAGGCGGTAGACGCTTTGTGCGTACGTGATACTGCAGGCCTTCGAAGAGTCGCCGAAGAGGCATGTGTCCGCCCGGGGCGGCGCGTCATCGCGCATTCTCGATCATCGCATGTTCGTGAGGGGGAAGTGGTGCCGAGGGCCAGAGTCGAACTGGCGACACCGCGATTTTCAGTCGCGTGCTCTACCACCTGAGCTACCTCGGCACGATTTCGAATCTGAGAAGAGCACACGACTGGCTGGTTGCCCGTAGCACCGCGCTCGAATACACTCTGATTGTTCTGAGTCCCGAGAGCGCAACGTGCGAGCCACCGATGGCCAGTTCAAGCTCATCATCGCTAGCCATTTCATCGGACGACCCGCTCGCGGTCAAGCAGCGGTTCGGGCGTCACCTGGCCGCCGGTCACGTCGCCGAGCGCACCGCGGCGATCTACGTCGACAGCCTGCGGCGTCTGGCCCGCTTCCTGACAGCGGAGGGCCTACCTGCGGAGCTTCCCGCGATCACGCGCGACGTGCTGGAACTGTATATGGCGCGCACGCTGCGGGAGACGAGTCCGGGGACCGCGGCGTTTCATTACCGGGCGCTTCAGCAGTTCTTTCGCTGGGCGGCGGACGAAGAGCTGATACAAACCTCGCCCATGGCGAAGATGCGACCGGTCAAGGTGGACGTGCGTCCGCCCGAAGTGCTCACGGATCAGCAGCTGGCGGCGCTGCTGAATAGCTGCAGCGGCAAGGACTTCGAGAGCCGGCGCGACAAGGCACTCCTGCGGCTCCTCATCGACACCGGCTGCCGGCGCGGGGAGGTCTTGGGGCTTCGCTGGTGCCCGGGGGATGCGAACGAAAACGATATCGACCTCGAACAACGGATCATGCGCGTGCGCGGTAAGGGTGGACGCTGGCGCATGGTGCGGTTCGGTCGGAAGGTTGCCGTCGACCTCGATCGGTACTTAGCGGCGCGCTCGCAACATCAGCACGCTGCACTGAGGGAGCTCTGGATCGGGCGGAAGGGCGCGATGACGGGCTCGGGCATGTTCCAGGTCGTGCGACGTAGGGCACGAGAAGCAGGCATCGGTAAAGCGTTTGTGCACTTGTTCCGCCATTCGTTCGCCCATCGCTGGCTTGAGAGCGGCGGGACCGAGGGTGACCTGATGGTGCTTGCCGGCTGGCGATCCCGCTCGATGCTCTCGCGGTACGGCGCGTCTGCAGCTGCGGCGCGCGCTCATGCCGCGCACGACAAGCTGAGTCCCGGCGACCGCTTCTAAGTCTTGCATCAAGCGCCCGACACGCGATGGTGTGCGGGACAGAGATAGTTGTCGCGCAATAACACAACGTCGGTTCAAGTACGCGGGACGGATGGCGCAATCGATACCTGCTTAAGCGAGATCGCACTGGCGACCGTCGCCCCGAATGCCGGCGTGCACACGAAGAACGCAACGCCGAACGCGGCTGCAGCGTTCCCATGCCCGCCGTAGAGCGCCGCGATCCCGCCGATCAGCGATCCGACGAGCATGGCACCGGCGATCGATAACACAATTGTGGCGGACACCACGACAGTAGAGACTCGCGCGACGCCGTAACCGGCGAGGTAGAGCGGAAAGCCGAACATGACGCTGACGCCTCCGTAATACGCGATGCCGGCTGCACCGCCGGCCGCGCGTGACCACCAACCCTGCACTGCCCAAATCGAGGCGAACGAGATGATCGAGACGATCAAGATGAGCCAGGGAAACGCGAGGCCCAAAAGGTCCAGGCCGAAACCACCGAGCAGATCCGGACGTGCCGGGCCGCGTCGAAGTTGAGCTGCCGCCTGACCTCGGTACCCGTGACGGTCCATGTCGCAAGTCTATGGCGGACTAAGGAGCGCGAACATGCCGGACTTGCGAATAGAACATTAGTGCGGGTAGCATTCCCGAACGAAGCGTAGGCCAGGACGCGAGTGGAGTAGCGCGTGCCAACGGGTGAAACCTTCGCCCAGTTCGCCTGAGTAGAGGCGATGGCATCTGGCCCTAACCCGCATCGGAGTCGATGCGCGGTCAGGGAGGATGCCGTTGCTCATCCTGTTTCCACCCTCCGAGAGACGCGCGAGAGAAGCGAACGGCGCAACCGAGACGGGCGCGTCGAGCGCGGACGCGCCGGCGCGCCCGGCCTCGTGTGCATCGGACGCCTGCCCCCCGCGTACTAACAGGGGGGCAGAAAAGCCACCGGAGGTTCAACCGGTGGATCCGCTGCCCCTGCAGTCGAAACCGGAACCTCGCTTTCGCCGCTGCGTCGACTGGGCCCAATTCACGCTCCGCGGAGTGTCGGTCGACGAGACGAAGCACATGCTCCACAGCTGCGTACCGGGCGCTTTTGTGAAGCTCGACTACGGGCTCTATCGGTATCGCGATCGTTGGGATGGTCCTGGTGCGAGCAAGGTCCTGGCCCGCTCAGCGGCGCATCGCGATGAGGTGCATGTAGTCCTACCGGGATCGTGGTGCGCTGCAGCCGGCGATCCGGGTTGTCGCGGCGTGTTGCTGTGGATGTCCGCGAAGGGAGGCCACGCCACGCGCATCGACCTGGCGCTCGATGACTGGTGGCGCGTTGTGACGCCCGGCGATGTGAGCGCGGCAATCGATGCCGGTCAACTCGTGAGTCACGCGAAGCGCGCGGACGATCTCCGGCAGTTGCGTGGCGGCGATGGCGAATCGGTCTACATCGGATCGCGCACCTCCCGCGTCATGCTCCGCGTGTATGACAAACGCGCCGAGAGCCACGGCAAGCACGACTCGATCCGCTGGGAGCTCGAGCTGAAGCAGGAAGCCGCTGAGCGGGCGGCATACCCGGTCGCGATCAAGAGCTGGGGACCGTTGTTCTCGTCCTACATGCGAAGGTTCGTTGACTTTCGTGATCCGGGGTCGAACGCCAGGGCGCGGCGCCGGACGCGGCTGGCGTGGTGGGAGGAGATTATCTCGAGCATCGAGCCCGCGCCGCCGTACGTGCGCGAAGTCTTATACTCGGCGGCGAAGTCGCGCGCCTGGTTCGACAAGTTCGTGATGCCGACCGTGGCTGCTTTGGTGGCGAGCGAAGGGGGCTCGTATGACTTCATCCTGGAAGGACTGCAGCCCGCGAAGGAACGATGGACCGCAAAACATCGGATCATCGCTGGGACATCGTGATTGCGGCACGGCTTGGTGATCGAGAGCCCCTGACCGGCGCGTCCGTTCGTTCGGTCGTTCTGGTAGAGTCGCCAGTGTGAACATCCAACCAAACAGCCGGCTCGGTCACGTCGCTCGATGCGCGACCAGTCCGGCGATACTATCGGCTGCAGCCTGCATTCTCGGTATCGCCATCGCCGCCGGCGTCTTCTTGGACTGGACGACCGAGGCCTCACCGCGAGCGGGAGTCTCATTTTCCGCCGGCGACGTGACGCTCGGTGCTGGCCTACTGCTGATCACTCTGGCGCTGGGATACTTTCGTGAGACCATCAACCGTGTCGCGTTTTTCGTACTGAGTGCCTTGGCCGCGTCAAGCGCCCTCTGCGCGACGATGTGGTTTTGGCTTCAGACGGTTGGTAAGTCAGATCCGATCACGAGGGAGTACCAGTTCTTCCGGCCGCCACCGCCGATCGGGCCCGGCACGGGGTGGTACGTGAGCCTGATCGCATCATTCGTAGCGCTCACCTGGATCAGCGCGTCTACTTGGCTTACGACGTGGCTAAAGATGCACAGTGTCGATGTTCCAATGGGACGACTTCGTCTCAACATTCGCCGACGAGCGTCGAACATGTAATGGGTAACGCATCGCGCGCGTGCTGCGCGTTCTGTAGCGATATCGGGTTCATGCTCCTGACTTCGATAGCGTGCTGTGCCCGAGGTTCGAGTCTTCATCGGTCTAGCTGTCAACATCGAGCGTGTGAAGTTTTCCGGCGCGGTGGCTCTTGGTGCTCACGCGCCAGCGTGCCATCGCCGGAAGAAGTTCACGCGCACCGAGTTGACAGCGGGTATCAGCAACCATGCTGATTACCGAAGGTCGATGCGAAGCGCACGCGGAGTCATTGACCTTCTTGCCCAGCGGCGAGCGTTCGCGGGGTGAGGGGTGCGGGAACGGATCTGGTAAGGTGGTCGCGATGGTCGACTCGCTGTTGCGATTGGAGCAGTGCGTCAGTAGCGCGACCAGTCGCAGGCTTGTGGAGTGACACTCACCGACGCGGCGCTGTTCGCATAGCCGGCTATGAGTTCAATCGTGTCATTCAACGAGCGGCCGTCAATCACATCACAGGGGTTGCCGTCGGGCGCGTACACGCTCCCGTCGCGGACGTAGTACTTCCCCACCGGAACGAGTGGCAGATACTTGCCCTCCGTTGTGTCGGAGCCGGAAGCCGCCAATACGAGCACATCGTCGCCCGGTAGCAAGACGGGATCACCCGAGAGGTGGTTTAGCTCGCCGCCATGGTCAGGCGCGGGTCCGCCGAGCTGGTGTAGCACGAGCTTCCCTGAGACGTCGCCCTTGAGAGCCCGATCCACCTTGATCGTTGCGTCCGATACGGCGAAATCCTCAAAGTTCGGGTCGGTGTAGAAGACGATCGCCGTCACGCGCCCAACGACGATCGTGTCGGCCTGCTTGATCGCGTCCGCGAACGTTGGATAACCGCGACCATCAGCGTGCGAAGTCGCCACTTGCGGCAGACCTCGCGGGTTGCAGCCAGCGGCGATGTAGGCGTTCATCCAGTCGAGTCGACGCCGCCGGAATCCCTCGATCTCCGCCATGCGAGTCGAGTCCGGCCGGAGGTCCGGAGGATACACCGTTTTGAACGAGCCCGGCTCCAACGGTGAGGGTGGGGTGGGCGTCGCGGCGCGTATACAGATGTCGCTGGAACCGCCTGACGCTCGGAGCGGTCCACACGCAGCGAGGGCGACCGCCATGAAACAAAGAACGACAGGGAACCTCATGACGGCGAGATCATATCGCCTGACAGGCGGAGCTGGGGTTGGCTCGTTCTAGTCTCGAGTAGTGCGAACGGCTCCGGGCCCTCTGGACGGACGCCGGTGCGGCGCTCGCGTTCGTCGCGGCTATAGATGCTCTTCGGTGCATTCGTCGGAGACGGCGGACGTGAGGAGACACGCTTCGAGGTCCGGTAGTGGTCAAAATTTGCCCGCGTTTCTGATCTGGGGTTCTACAGCACGTTACGAGCCGATCGTCGTCGCGGACACCACCAAAACGGTGGCGAAGCTGCGGGCTGCACCCGCAGCTTCTCTGGCGGGAACCGTTGCAGCGCCTAACGATCATCGCGTGCTGGCGACATGTGCTCGAACCAGGACTCAATCGTGTGCTCTTCGTGTGATGACACAAGAGCACCTGACTGGGCACGTTTTGGAAGGGGTTGGTAGATACGGAAGCACCGCGCTGGCGGCTGAGTGCTTTTCAGTCGCGTGCTCTACCACCTGAGCTACCTCGGCGCAGGTTCGATTGTATCGATGCCCCGAAACCGCCAGCAAGCAGATCGCTCCTGCTCGCGTCCGCGCTTCCCTCGATGCGCTGATATACTTCGCCTCGATTCACCGGAGCCCCATGTCAGTTCTGCTCGTCGCTTCCGCACAGCCCCGCTCCGGCCGCAGCATGATCGCGGCCGCGATGGCATATCGCATGGCGCGCGACGGCAAGCCCGTGACGCTCGCGCGACTGGCCGGCGATGATAGCGCCGAGCACGATGCGCGCACCTTCGCGTCGATCGAATATCTGTCCGCACCCGCGGCTCCTATGACGGCCGATGACGCATCCACCCTCACCGGCGACATGATCCTCGAAGCATCCGCTGGATCAGTCGCTGCGATCGCAGCGCAGCTCAACGCCCGGGTCCTCGCCGTCGAAACGCCATCCTCAGGCCAGACGGACGCCCCGTCCGATGCGCTCGTCGGCACGATCGTGACCAACGTCCCCTCTGCGGAAGTCGAAACGGTGAGCAAGCGCTCGAATGTCCTCGCTATCCTCCCCGAAGACCGGATCCTCGCGGCACCGTCCATAGCGGAGATCGCCGCTGCCCTCAATGCCACCTGGCTGCACCAGACCGAAGACAACGCCTCGATCGATCGCGTGATGCTCGGCACCGTCGCCTCCGACGCCGCATCGCCCTATTTCGGCAATCGCGAGCGCAAGTGCGTCATCACGCGCTTCGACAAGACGGACATCCAGCTCGCCGCGCTGCTCACCGATCTGGCCTGCATGGTCATTACCGGCCGCGGCGAGCCCAGCCCGTACCTGATCGACCGCGTCGCTGGCCGCCGCGAGGAGGTCGCCCTCCTCGAATCGCCCGGCTCTACCGTCGAGACCATGACCGCTCTCGAGCCGCTCTTCGGCCACAGCCGCTTCGACGGCGCCGGCAAGCTCGCTCGCGCCGTCGCGCTCCTCGACGACGCGAAGGTCCCGTCCCTCCTCTAATCCCAATCGGCGCTCGTCGCATGTGCATGCAACTTGCCATGCGCGTACCTAGCGTCTGCGATGCATTGCATCGCCCAGACAAGCATCATCGCAGTACTCATGTCGCACCTTGCGCACCCTCGTCAGTTCTCCGCTTGGCGCATCATGGAGCTAGCAGCCGCGCTCGCCGCGCTGCTGATCCTTCCCCTGCTCGCCGCTTGTTCGAGCAGCAGCAGCTCATCGGCCACCGCGACGCCGAGCGTCTGTGACCAGAAGGACGCTGTCCAGCAGTCGCTGACTGACCTCGCCAACACCGACGTTGTCAACACCGGCACCGATGGTCTGACCGCGGCCATCGACAACGTGAAGACCGACCTCGATCAGCTCAAGACGTCCGCTCAGGCCGACCTGCAGCCACAGATTGACTCGCTTGAGAACGCGGCGTCCGATGCGAAGGACACGCTCTCAAATCTCGGCAACGACGCCTCGGTGAACCAGAAGATCGACGCCGTCCAGCAGGCGATCACGGGCGTCGTCAGCGCGTCAAACGACCTCGTCGATAACCTTCAGTCGAAGTGCCCGTGAGCGTCCGACGGCTCTCAACGGTTCGAACGAACGCGCGTTGCAAAGACTTGAGGAGTAGGTCATGAGTGGAACCGCGATCATCGCAATCGTCCTGCTGGTCGTGTTGTTGCTGCCAGGCCTGGTGCTCGGCCTGACGACCGCGCCGTGGTTCTTCCTGCTGATGCTCCTCGCCCTCTTCGCGCCGCTGTTCTTCATCGCCCGAAGCCCCCACGACACCCAGCGCAGATAGCCACATGCGGGCTCGATAGCGACGCTCTCGCCAGAGCGCGAGCGCGCTCCTATGGCACCGCCCTACGCTGCTTCGCGCAGTTCGCCGGAGAGTACAACCCGCAGTTGGCCCGCGTCGACGGGCGTCGCGAGCAGGAATCCCTGCCCGAACTCGCACCCCATCTCGACGAGCCGCTCCACCTGGTCGGCGGCCTCGATGCCCTCGGCGATCACGTCGAGCCCGAGTGTCTTCGCGATCTCGACGATCGCGCGCGTCAACTCCTTGTCGTCATTGCCGGCCACGTCGTCGACGAACGACTTGTCGATCTTCAGCAGGTCGAACGGGAAACGCCGCAGGTACGTGAGCGAAGAGTAGCCGGTCCCGAAGTCATCGATTGCGAGCCGAACCCCGAGTGCCTTCAGCTCGTGCAGGCGCTTCAGCGTCGACTCGACGTCTTGCATCATCACGCTCTCCGTGACCTCCAGGATCAGCGACGCCGGATCGATCCGTGCGGCGGCCAGCGCGGACTCGACGTCCCGAACGAAGTTCGGCGCCTGAAGCTGCTTCACCGACACGTTCACGCTGATTGATGGCGCATTGCCTGAGGCGGATCGCCACGACGCCGCCTCGCAGCACGCCTCACGCAACACCCACGCGCCGACGTCGAGGATCGCCCCCGACTCCTCGGCCAGCGGCAGGAAGTCGCGCGGCGGGATGAGGCCGCGGCGCGGGTGACGCCATCGCACCAGCGCCTCGACGGCGACCACGTCCTCCGTGCCCAGGCGGAAGATCGGCTGGTAGTGCAGGACGAACTCCCCGCGCGAGAACGCGCCGGGCAGTTCGGACAGCAGCTCCAGCCGGGCGATCATCGAGAGCTGCATGCGCGGCTCGAAGATCCGATGACATCCCTTCCCCTGCGACTTCGCCGCATACATCGCGATGTCCGCGTCCCTCAGCAAGCGGTCCGCCGTGTAGTTCGGATTGCCTGCGCTCGTCGCGATGCCGATGCTCGCCCGGACGAAGATCTCGCGGCCTTCCACTGTGATCGGCGCAACCAACCCCTCGAATATGCGATCTGCCACCGCGGCCGCGTCCGCAGGTGAAGCGACATGCTCCAGCAGCACCGCGAACTCATCTCCACCAAGACGCGCCACCGTGTCGGCCGGCCGAACGCACGGCTTCATGCGCTCGCCGATCTCCCGCAGCACGTTGTCGCCGGCCGCGTGTCCCAGGCCGTCGTTGATCCCCTTGAAGTTGTCGAGGTCCATGAACATCACGGCCACCGCCTCGCCGCTCCGTTCCGCCCGTTGCAGCGCATGCTCCAGCCGGTCCGCGAATCGGGTGCGGTTCGCGAGCCCTGTCAGCGGGTCTTCGAGCGCCTGCCGCCGCAGCTGCTCTTCGAGACGCTTTCGCTCGCTGACGTCGCGGACGTTGAGCACCAATCCCCGGATGGCCTGGTTGTGCCGTTGGTCCGTGCCCGTCACTTCCAGGTAGCGCCACTGCCCGTCTGCATCGCGCACGCGCCCTTCGCCGGACATCACGCTGTCCGGCTTCGCCATCAGGTCCCCGAGCGACGTCAGCAGCCGCGCCGCGTCATCCGGATGCACGAAGTCCGCGAGCCGCCGGCCCAGAGCCGTCTCAGCCTCGTACCCCAGCACCCGCCGGATCGCCGGGCTCTGATATCGGATCGTCGTGTCCGGATCGATGACCGTGATGAGGTCCGATGCGTTCTGCACCAGCGATCGGAACCGCTCTTCGCTCGCCCGCACCGCGCTCTCCGCCTGCCAGCGCTCAGTGATGTCGTGGATGATGAACACGGTCCCGACCCAGTCGCCGTGACGGTCCAGCAGTTTCTCGCTCGACACGACGGCCGTCCGCTCCGCCCCCGCCGCATCGACGTACGTCACCTGTCCGTCGCGCTGTGTGCCATCGATCGCGTTGCCGAGGATGGCCTGCCCGATGCGCGCATCGAGCTCGACTACACGCATCCCGACCAGTGTGCGTTCCTCGCCCCACATCGCCGCCGCCGCCTCGTTGGACACCCGCACGGATCCGTCGCGGTCCACGACGATCAGCCCTTCCGCCATGGTCTGGATGATTTGCTGCGCGGCCAGCGCCGGCGTGATGTCGGCCAGGCGATAGCGCATGATCGTCCACGCGTAGATGCCCGTAAACGCGCCGAGGAACAGGTAGCCGACCGGATAGAACGGCACGTGGAAGTCCGGCAGATAGTCGATAACGCCGAGGTTCGCCACCGCGAGCCCGAGCATCAGCGGCCTGAGCCGGCGCCGTCGAACCACCGACTGCGTCGTGCGGTACGTCGTGCGATTGAGCTGCATCGTTGAGCCCAGATACACCGCGTAGTACGCGAAGAGCATCCAGCATCCGCGCGGGTTGAAGATCGGATAGTAGCCGAAGTAGTACCTGTGGATGCCCGACGTGATCCAGTCAGTCGAGACGTTCACCGCGTACAGCGCGATCCCGATGACTATCCCGATGCGGATCATCGTCCAGCAGCGCGCAAGTTTGTCCTCGATCGTTGCCGCCGCGAAGAGCACGGCCACTGGAATGAAGAACACGCCGAGGTGCGCCACCTTGATCCAGGACGCTGCCACCGAAGGCGATGTGCTCGAATACACGCCGGCGAACCCGAGGAGCCACACGGACGGGGGCAACGTGGCGATGCAGAAGGCGACGCCCACCCTGGACCCGCGCTCATGGCGCAGCGTGTACAGTCCGAGCGCGGCGTTCAGCGCGCCGAATACCAGCACCGGCACCGAGTAGGCGCTAAAGGAATAGTTCGCCGGGTCGAACATCGACTGCATGCCCGCACCGTCTCGCCGCCCGATCTCGCGGAGCGCAGGACTGGCGTCCGGCGCGGCGGCAACTGCGGGCAAGCGCTATAAGGGACACACGCGTCCCCCGAGCGGTTATCGGCTACCCGACGAACGGCGAATAGACTCGAAGACGTGCGATCAAGCGAGAAAATGCGCAGCGAACGATGCGTTGGCCTGCGGTGTCCGCCCGTTTCGAGGACTCCTTAAGGGTGCTGGTCGAGGACTACAGCCGGTGCGCCCGGAGGAACGCCAGCACCTCCTCCGCTACCCGGTCCGGCGCCTCCTGTGCCAGCCAGTGCCCCGCCTCCAGCTCGACGAGCTTGTATTCACCCTTCATGTACGGCGCGCCGAGCTCGACGGACATGGCCCGCACGTACGGGTCCTGCGTGCCCTTGATGAGCAGCGTCGGTACAGACGTCGGCCCGAACGGCGCGGACGGATCCTCCAGCGCGCGCTTGTGCGCGTTGCACGCGCGGTAGTAGCTCGCCGCCGCCTTCATCGCCCCGGGCTGCTGCAGCACGGTGAGGTACTCGTCCACCTCCTCCGCGCTGCTGTGCGACCACGTCCCGCGGAACGCATCCGCGTTGGCGGTGATCGCGCCCTCGAACGCGCCCTCCGTCAGGAGTTGCGTCAGGATTCCGCGATAGACGTCGCCGCCTGGATCGTCGTAGGTCGCCTTCGCGAATCCCAGGTAGTGCGGGATCGACAACGCCGTCCACGAAGCGATGCGCTTCCCGCCGTCGATGTGCACAGCCGCCCACCCGATCCCCGCGCCCCAGTCGTGCCCGACGAGATGGAAGCGTTCAAAACCCGATGCGTCCGCCAGCGCAAACACGTCCGACGCCAGCGCCTCGTAGCTGTACGACGCCACGTCGTCCGGCCGCGCACCCGGGCTGTACCCCCGCAGGTCAGGAGCGATCGACCGATACCCAGCCTCCGCAAGCTTCGGCATCAGCCCCACCCACATGTGCGACGTCTCCGGAAACCCGTGCAGTAAGATCACCGGCTCCCCGCCGTCCCCGGCAGATCGCACCCGAAACACCATCCCATTCGCCTTCACGTCGTTTATGGCAATGCCCATGTTCTCCCCCTAGCGCGAATCGCGTCGGATTCGTCTTCCATCCTCCGGCTCCTAGCCTCCAGCGTCGCGCCGAGCACTGTCGCCGCGCAGGACTAACCTTCTGCGCCAAGATGCCGGCCGCCCACGAGATGCAAATGCAAATGCGGGATCGTCATCCCCGCATCCTCGCCGACATTGAACGCCAGCCGATACCCCCGCCGCCCCAGCCCCTCCCGCTCCCCTAGCTCCGTCGCCACCACGAACATCCGCCCCAGCACCTCCCCGTGCTCCGCCGCGATGTGCCGCGCGTCGGCGATGTGCTCCTTCGGGATGATCAGCAGGTGTACCGGCGCCCGCGGATTGATGTCCCGGATGGCGAACACTGCATCGTCATCGTGCAGCGTGTCCACCGCCATCTCGCCCGACGCCATCCGGCAGAACAAACAATCAGCAGGCATAACGCCGCAGTCTACCGCCGCTCTTCGTGTAGTCCCGGACTTTCGCGTGCAAGCTCCCCTTCCCTTGAGGGAAGGGGCCGGGGGTTAGGTCAGCGGATTTAAGGAGAGCGATCAGCTAATCGACTGAGTCACGGAACCGCCAGTAATCGGTCGCCCGCCGCAGCGCCCGCGCCGCACGCTCGAACGATCCGAAGACCGCCAGCTCCCGCTCCTGCGCCCGCTTCCGCGCCTGGATCGCCACGTCCTCTACGTGACCGGCCTGCAGCACCGCCACGAACGGTTTCGAGGATCGATCGCGATGTTCGACAAGCACGTCCAGCAAGCGATCAAGACTCTGCGGGTTCGCCGCCCATTGCCGCGCGAGAAACCCTGACGCCATCTCCATCGCGATCGCGTCCACGTTCGGATCCGCGTCGAGGATCTCGAACAGCTTCGTCAGCGTCTGCGCCGACCCGCCGAACCCGATCGTTCCACCCATGTCGAGCGGGTTCTGGTAGCTCCCGCCGATGATGTTGAAGAACGACGCCAGCTTCTCGTACGAAGCCGCCGACAGCCGCGGCACCTCCATCCCCGCCCGCACGAACGCGTCGGTGATGACGACGGACTGCCCGCCCGTCATCGCCATCAGCCCCATGCGCCGCCCCGTCGAAGGCTTCGCGTAGAGCAGCGCCTTCACCACGTCCACCGTGTCGTCGAGGCTGTCCGCCTCGATCGCCCCCGCCTGCCGCACGACCGATGAGAAGATGACTGGCGAAGCGGCGAGAGACGCTGTGTGCGAAGCCGTCGCCCGCGCGCCCGCGTCCGTCACCCCGCCCTTCCACACGACCACCGGCTTCATCGAGGTCGCGCGCTTGAGCGACCGCACGAAGCGCGGCCCGTCCTTCACGCCCTCGATGTACATCGCGATGACCTTCGTGTCCGGATCGTCCGCGAGACAGTCGAGATAATCCGGCACGTCGAGCACGATCGCGTTGCCGATGCTGATCGACGTGCTGATCCGCACGCCCTGCGCCTCGCCGATCAGTCCGAAGTTGATCGCGTGCGTCCCGCTCTGCGAGATGAACCCCACGTCGCCCGCCTCGCCCGCGCCCTGCTCCGCGCTCTGCCGGATGCCCAGCCGCCGCTGGTACAGCCCCATGCAGTTCGGCCCGATGAGCGACACGTTGCCGTCGCGCGCGATCTGCAGCAGTTGTTCCTGCAGCCGGATGCCCTCTTCCTCGCCCGTCTCCGCGAACCCCGACGTGAACAGCGCCACGCCGCCGACGCCCTTCTTCGCGCAGTCCGCGAGCACCCGGGGCGCCACCGGACGCGGCACCGCCAGCATCACGTAGTCCACGTCGCCGGGCACGTCGAGCAGCGACGTGAAGTTCGTCACCCCCATCGCTTCGATCCCGGGGATCTCGTTTGGATCGATCTGTACGGAGTAGAGCTGCCCTGTGAAGGTGCTGTAGTTGCGAAGCCACATGAAGCCGTCGGCCCGCTTCGACCCGACGACCACCGCCGTCTTCGGCTCGAGCGCGCGCTTCAAGTCGTGAGACTGCTGAGGCATCAGGCGGATGCTGCGGCGACGGGCGAAGACAGCACGACGCGCGCATCCACCGCGATCGCCGCGTGCTTGTACGCGAACACCGGGTTCAGGTCGAGCTCGTCGATCTCCGGGTGCGCCTCGATGAACTTCGACACCTGCAGCAGCAGCTCGCGCAGCTTCGCGACATCAGCCGGATCGTGGCCGCGATACCCCTCGAGCACGGGATAGCCCTTGATCTCCTCGACCATCTGCCGCGCGTCGCGTTCCTCGAGCGGCACCACCCGGAACGCCACGTCCTTCAGCACCTCGACGAGCACGCCGCCGAGCCCGAACATCATGACCGGCCCGAACTGCGGGTCCTTCGTCATACCGACGATCACTTCGATGCCCGGCTTCTCCATCCGCTGCACCGCGACGCCCTCGACCGTCGAGTCCGGCGCGTGCTGCTTCACCGAAGCGACGATGCGCTCGAACGCCGCCGCCACGTCGTCGCGCGACCCCAGGTTCAGCTCCACGCCGCCGACGTCGCTTTTGTGCGTGATCTGCGGCGACACGATCTTCAGCACCGCCGGATAGCCGATCTCGTCGGCCATCGCAGCCGCTTCGTCCTTCGTGCGCGCCAGGCGTGCCGGCGACACCGGAACGCCGGACTGCTCGAGCAGCTCTTTTGCCTCGACTTCGTTCAGCAGCGTCCGCCCCTGTGCGCGCGCCGCCTCGATGATCCCCGTTGACATCGTCACCTCGATCGCCCACTCAAAACGCCGTTCATGCTACGGTAAGCATCGCTCTACCGGAATGTTCATCGGATCCCGCGCGAATGCGGATGTACGGGCGGCCCACGTGGCGGCCCTCGTCGAAACGCCAACCATCCGGCGACTACGCGCGATGACCGACGAACAGACTCCCACCATCCACCCCCGACAGTCGCCGCCCGACCATCGCCTTCCTATCCCTCACCTCACCCTCACATGGCTTGCCGCCGCCTGGATCGCCGGCATGGCATCCGCCGCGGTCTTCGGCGGCGCTGCGTGGCCCATCGCGCTCGCGATTGCCGCAGCCACACTGACCGTCGCGCTGGTACGACGCGACCTTATCGTGATCGCGTTCGCGATCGTCCTCCCGTTGATCTTCGCCGGCGCCGTCCTCCGGCACGACCGCGCCCAACCGCATCCCTCGCCCGATGCCGCTGCGCATTACAACGACGGCCCCGCCGTCCGCGTCCGTGGGGTCCTTCGCAGCGATCCCGACATCGGCGACACGTCGCAGCAGTTCACCGTCGATGTCCGGGAACTCCAGCTCGGCGGCGAATGGCAACGCGCGTCAGGCGGTGTGCTCGTCCGCACCGGTGTCATCCCGAAGCGCGAGTCCGGTGACGTCGTCGAGCTCGAAGGCAGGCTCGAGACGCCGGCCTCCGACACCGGCTTCGACTACGCCGACTACCTTGCCCGCCGCGGCATCGCCAGCACGATGCAATATCCGCAGGTCCAGCGCATCGGCCACGAGGACGACAGCATCTTCCGCGCGACAGTGCTCCACGTCCGCCGTAAGCTTTCGCGAGGGCTGGCGCTGTCGCTGCCCGAGCCGCAGGCATCGCTCGCGCAGGGCGTGCTTCTCGGCCAGCGCTCGGCTCTCCCGCGCGACGTCGCCGATCAGCTCAACGCCACGAACACGTCGCACCTGGTCGTCGTCTCCGGCGAAAACGTCGTGCTCGTCTCGACATTTGTCACCATCGTGCTCGCCGGGATCGTCGGCCGTCGCCGTGCGCTCGCACTGTCCATCGCCGCTGTGCTCGCCTACGCCATGCTCGTCGGCGCATCGCCGCCCGTCATGCGTGCAACGATCATGGGGATCCTCCTCGTGATTGCGACGCTCGCCGGCCGCCCGACCAGCGGCCTCACGTCGATCCTTTTCGCCGCGGCAATCATGTGCGGCCTGGACCCGCCCGTGATTCGCGACGTCTCCTTTCAGCTCAGCTTCGCCGCCACCGCCGGCATCGTCTATCTGGCTGCACCGCTCCGCCGATGGATCATCGAAGCGCTCGCGGTCGTGCTACGCCGCGACGAAGTCCCGCGCCCGCTCGGCCACTGGTTCGCCGAGCCGCTCGCCGTCACGCTCGCAGCGATCGTGTCGACGTCTCCGCTGCTAGCGCTGAACTTCCGCCGCGTGTCTCTGGTCGCGATCCCCGCGAACCTGCTCATCGTTCCGGCGTTCCCGCTGATCCTGCTGTCGTCGCTCGTCGCCGCGCTCGGCGGTCTGCTGCCGGCGTATCGTCTCTTCTTCGCCGCCCCCGCGCAGTACGCGCTCTCCTACTGGCTCACGCTCGCCCGCTGGTTCGCCGAAGCGCCGCATAGCGCGACGTCCGTCGGCGGCTACTCGACGCCATGGACGATCGCGACGTACTTCATCGTCGCGTCGATCACCCTGATCTTCCTCCGCCTCCGCGTCCCGATGTCCCATCTCGCCGAGTCTCGCCCGTTCAGCTTCGGCGCCATTCCTGTCTCAGTCCGGTTCGCCGCTCCCGCACTTGTCCTCGCAACGACGCTTGGCTACGCCTTCTGGCCGTCGCCACCACGCCACCTCGACGTCACGGTGCTGGACGTCGGCCAGGGCGACGCGATCCTGATCCGCACTCCGCGCGGCGACGACATCCTCGTGGATGGTGGTCCGGGACGCGCCGTCCTCCGCGGCCTCGGCGACGAGCTCCCTTGGAATGACCGCGACATCGAACTGATGGTCCTCACGCACCCGCAGGCCGACCATGTCACCGGGCTCCTCGATGTCCTCGACCGCTATGACGTCCATCGCATCATCGCCGGCCCCGGCGTCCTCGACAGCTCGACCTCGCACGCATGGCAGCGCGCCGTCGCCGACGAAGGCGTCGATCTCGAAACCGCGCGCCAGGGCACGACCATCGATCTCGTGGAGGGCGCCACGCTCGAAGTCCTCGCCCCAGATCCCATCGAAGCCCGCGATCCGCAGATCAACAACACCGGCGCCGTCCTCCGCATCGCCTGGCACGACATCAGCTTCCTGCTGACCGCCGACATCGAAGCCGGTGCCGAGACGGCCCTCCTCCGCGATGGCGTCGACCTGCGCGCAACGGTCCTGAAGGTCCCGCACCACGGCAGCGCGACATCCAGCACCCGCGCGTTCCTCGATGCCGTCCGCCCGCAGGTCTCCGTGATCTCCGCCGGCAAGGACAACATCTTCGGTCTCCCGAACGCTGCCGTTGTCGACCGCCTCCACGAATACGGCGACGTCTACACCACCGCCGATCGCGGCGCCGTCCATTTCACCACCGACGGCCACACGCTTAACGTCCACACCGCCCGCTAGCGGCCTGCCACGCCAGCCGATACCGTTCGCTCGCCGCCCGCAATTGAAGGAGCAAAGAAGTGCCGCGACACGACGGCCGCCGCCCCGACCAGCTTCGGCCCGTCTCGATTGAGCCCAACTACCTCGACAACGCCGAGGGCTCTGCGCTCATCCGCTTCGGTAACACCTGGGTGATTTGCACCGTCAGCATGGAAGACCGCGTCCCGCAGTTCCTCCGCGGCAGCGGCAGCGGATGGGTCACCGCCGAATACGGCATGCTCCCCCGCTCCACCAACACCCGCACCGAGCGCGAAGCCGCCCGCGGGCGTCAGAGCGGGCGCTCCCAGGAGATCCAGCGCCTCATCGGCCGCTCGCTCCGCAGCGTCACGAAGCTCGACCTGCTCGGCGAACGAAGCTTCCTCGTCGACTGCGACGTTCTCCGCGCCGACGGTGGAACCCGCACCGCCGCGATCACCGGCTCGTGCGTAGCGCTCGCACAGGCGCTGAACCGCCTCGTGAAGGACGGTGTCGTCTCGGCACTCCCGATGTCCGGTCTGGTCGCTGCGGTCAGCGTCGGCGTCGTCGAAGGCGCCGCCGCGCTCGATCTCGACTACGTCGAAGACTCATCCGCCGAAGTCGACTTCAACGTCGTCATGACCGATGCCGGCCACTTCGTCGAAGTCCAGGGCACCGCCGAAGGCGCCGCATTCGAACGATCGATGATGGACCGCCTCGTCGATCTCGCCGCCGCCGGCATCAAGCAACTACAACAACACCAGCGCGAAGCCCTGCAGACCCTCGCCGTCGAGCTCTGACAATCGGTGAGACGCAAGTCGTACCGCGGGCTTTCAGCCCGCGTACCCCGTGCTAATGCGCCTGCGCCCCAGCCCGATACAGCTCCGGCCGCCCCGACCACACCCACGCCGCGTTCGTCCGGCTGCACCCGATCAGCACCCCATGCATCGCCGAGGGGTGCAGGAACATGTTGTCCGGGTTGTGCGAGTTCTCGCCGCCCCGCGCATACCGCAGGTTCCGCTCGTCCATCCGCTTCGCGATCGGGTCGACGCTCTCCGCCTCGACGTAGCACATGTACAGGCACTCGCCGCCCCGACGCATCATGAAGCGGCCCATCGGCCGGTACGGGTCCGTGATCTGTGACAGCTCGATGCGGTCGAGCCGCTCCGGCGGGTTGAACATCGTGAGTTGGCCCTCGTACCCGTAGTCCTTGCTCTTGATCGGCACGAACTTCGAAGCGTCCAGCCCGAACGCGTCGGCGTAGAAGTCCGCCGCCGCTTTGTGATCGTTGATCAGGTTCGTCGCCTCGTATAGGTACCGGATCAGTCCCACCATCGGACGCTCGCGCTCTTCGCTGATCACCATCCGCAGCCCCGGCGTCTGGTCCGGCCCGATGAAGAGCTGCCCACCCTCCTCGACGTACCGCACGCCCTTCGCGTCGAGGCGCTTCGCCAGCGCCCCCACGTCCTTCGTCGAGAACCCCGCCCCGAACAAACCCTCTCGCCGCTCCTCGACATAAGCCTGCACCGGCCCGTCACCGGAAGGCTCCAGCAGCTCGAACTCGCTCGTTCCCGCCTGCACCGTCCGACGCTTCGCGCCCAGCGCCTTCACCTCGTCGTCGCCGACGGTCTCCGCTCCGAACACGTGCGCGAACGTCTCCGCCGCCGCAACACGGTCCTGCACCGCGATCTGCACCCTGTCGACGTGCTCCAGCATCGCTCACCACCTTTCGCCATCAACCGTGGCGATGCAGCCTAAATCCCGCGTTCGCTGACATCCAGCAGCCGATCGTCGCTTCCGGCTCGGCTCCCATCGAGCTATTCCGGCGGGAACGGATGACGCCGGCCGGGTGTATACCGGACATGATGACCACTCGACTTCCCGCCAACCCGCTCCGAAGCCATCGCGCACTTGCGCTACTCGCCGTCGCCGCGTCGATAGCGATCCTCGCCGCCGCGTGCGGCGGCGACAGCAAGACTGCGTCGCCGACCCAAACCGCCGCTCCACCCTCCCCCGCCGCAAGCGTCATCGCTGACCCGCCCGGCGCGTCCGAACGCGGCATTCTGCGTGGCACGATGACCCTCGACGGCGCGCCGGTGACCGCCCAGTTCCTCGGCGCCGGCGTCGTCCGCGACGGACTCTTGACCGCCTGCCAGTTCAATATCCCGGACGTCTCGCAGGGCCGCTACGAAATCCAGGTCGTCTCCGATGCCGAGATCCGCGGCTGCGGCGCGCCCGGCGCCCAGGTCGTCCTCTGGATCTTCACCAACGGGCAGTTCATCCACGCCCAGCAGCCCGCCCCGTGGCCGGGCAATGGCGCCGCCGCCTCGTTCGACGCGACGTTCTCGTCCGCGACGCCAATGGGCGCCACGAAGCCTGTCACGGAATTCAAGGGCCGCGTCTTCGACAGCGCCGGTAACCAGCGCGGCGGCCGCGTCGTCGAGGCGTTTGTCGACGACGTCCGCTGCGCCGTCACCTCGACCCGCTACGGCAGCGACACAGACCACTTCTTCACGCTGGTCTCCGCGGGCCCCGATTACATCCCCGCTTGCGCGCAGGGCGCGACGCTCACCTTCAAGGTCGACGGTAAACCGATGCCGCAGACGGCCGTCAACGACCTGTCCCAGGGCGCCCAGGGCAAGGAGATCAACTTCACCACCGACTGACGCCGCAAGTCCGTCGCCGTAAAATTGACATGCCCCGCGCAGCCGCGTTCCATGCCGCCTTCGTCGTAGAATGAGATCGCGAGCGACATTGCAGTCGCATTGCGTAGGAGGGCGTCGTGGCCGACGAAATGCGTCCCATCCGAACACCAGAGGAGCGTGCCAAGGACGAGGGCGGCATGGCTGCGCTCGTGCGTTGGATGCTCACCGCGTTTTCGATCTTCCTGCTCATCCCCCCGTGGGGATTCATCGTCTACTTCTTCTCGGTGAAGATCGTCGCCGAGTACGAGCGCGGCGTCATCTTCCGGCTCGGACGGCTGATGGGCGCACGTGGCCCCGGCCTCTTCCTCATCCTGCCGATCGTCGAGCGAATGGTGCGGATGGATCTCCGCACCGTCACCATGGACGTGCCCAGTCAGGAGTGCATCACCCGCGACAACGTGACCGTGAAGGTGAACGCGGTCATCTACTTCCGTGTCGTCAACCCCGAAGACGCCGTCGTGCGAGTCCTCGACCACTTCCGTGCGACGTCGCAGATCTCCCAGACTACGCTTCGCAGTGTGCTCGGTCAGTCGAACCTCGACGAGCTGCTCTCCGAGCGTGAGCAGATCAACGAACGGCTTCAGCACATCATCGATGAGCAGACCGAGCCGTGGGGCGTGAAGGTCTCGACCGTCGAAGTGAAGGACGTCGAGCTGCCGGTGAGCATGCAACGCGCCATGGCCCGCCAGGCCGAGGCCGAGCGCGAGCGCCGAGCGAAGGTCATTAGCGCCGAGGGTGAGTTCCAGGCGTCCGAGCGCCTCGCCGAGGCGGGACGCATCATGTCCGAACAGCCTGCGACGCTACAACTCCGTTTCCTGCAGACGCTGACCGAGGTCGCCAGCGAGAAGAACAGCACCATTGTCTTCCCCGTGCCGATCGACCTCATCAACCTCTTGACACACGGCCAGGGCGTGGCGGGTGGCGGCGGGGGCGATGGTACTCGCCCGCGCGTCCGCGTCAACGGTGGCGGAGACGGCCAGGCTACGCCGTCAGATCAAACGCCGATCGCGACGCCCGCATCCGGCCCGCTCCCGCCCGTCGAGCCCGACACTCGCGAAGGCACGGTGAGCTAGTTGCGCGCGCAGGGTTCGACGCGAACCGCCAGTCGCCTCTGTTGTCTGCCGTCTGTCGTCTGTTGTCCAAGTCATGAGTGACCCGAACATCGCGCAAGAATCGGACATCAGTCGCGCTGCCGACGCCCTCCGATCGGCGCGCTACGCCATCGCCCTCGTCGGCGCCGGCATCAGCGTCGAATCCGGCATCCCGCCGTTTCGCGGCAAGGGCGGCCTCTGGACAAAACATGGCGAGCCCCCGATGGATGGCTACCAGCGCCTCCTCGCGGATCGGGCGAAGCACTGGCGCGAGATGCTCGCCCGCCGCAACAGCAGCGATGAGTTCGCCGCCGCGATCCGCAACGCCCGTCCGAACGACGCCCATCACGCGCTCGCGCGTCTCGAGACGATCGGTGTGCTTAAGCACACGATTACCCAGAACATCGACAACCTGCACTTCGACGCCGGGTCCGTCTCCGTCACCGAGATCCACGGCAACCGCACGAAGCTGCGCTGCATCGAATGCGGCGCCCGCTGGCCCTATGACGAGTTCATGGCCGCGCGCCTCGCCGACGGCGCCGATCTCGCCGCCGAAGGCGAAGCAGCGATCGCCGAAGCGCCCGCCTGTCCGCAGTGCGGCGGCCTGGTGAAGGGCGACACAGTGATGTTCGGCGAACCGATCCCGCAGATCGCGATCGCCGAGTGTTATCGGCAGGCCGAGCTCGCCGACTGCATCCTGATCGCCGGCACCTCGGCCACCGTGGTCCCCGCCGCGTGGTTCCCGGAGGTCGTCCTCAACAACGGTGGCTCGCTGATCGAGGTCAACACGGACCCGACGCCCTTCACCCCGCACTGCGTCGCGTCACTCCGCGGCCCCGCCGGCGAACTCCTCCCGCGCCTCGTCGAAGCCGTCGAGCACGCTTGAGCTAACAGGGCGCAAGAAGGCCCTGCGCTCGGGAGCGAACGTCGTGGGAGAGCCGTGCGTAGGGGACGCACCTATGCGTGCGTCCGGGGAAAACGATTCGCACCACCTCGGTGACATCACATCAGGGGGCGTGTGGTCATCCTGCGGGAGCCGTCATCCCGCGCGCGAACGCACCGTCACCCTGAGCGAAGCGAAGGATCTGTTGCGTACGGCTCCGTGCGCACCATCGCGCGTACACACCGCACAAACACAAACTCGTCGGCATCCCCCGATAACTGCAGCGCGAACGCTGTGTACTCCCCTTCCCTTTAGGGAAGGGGTCGGGGGTTAGGTCGCGCGCGGCAGAACGTACTTACGCCGTAGGCGTCCCCGCACTTACCGGCTCCGGCGGTGCCGACGCGCCCGCCCCGTTCGTCCCGCGCCCATTCGTCTTCGCCCCAGTCGCGGCCGCCACGCCGATTTCGATGTCCCGGATGTCGCTCACGCCCACGCCGGCGGCCGATCGCAGTGCCAGGAACTCCGCGTCCATGTGCTGCCCGATCGCATCGACGTCGTCGACGATATTCGGATCGCTCATGATCCCGACGAACAGGTCCTTGTCGTAGCTCGTGATCCCCACGCCGATCCCCAGGTCTGCGGCGAGCGGCACCATCGGATAGTGCGCCAGCATGCGGTGGCCGACGCTGTACAGCGGGATCAGCGGCCCCGGCACATTCGTGCACACGAGGTTGATCGCGCCCTGCGGCACGCCGCCCATCCCCGCGAGCGCGTGGAACGCCGCCGGGACGTTCTCCACCAGGTTGAGCATCGTGTCGAACGCGCTCGCCTGATCTTTCGACTTCAACTGCTCCATCTCTGCGCGCACGGCCTTCAGACGCTCCGTCGGATCGAAGATGCCCAGTGGGACGTTCGGCAGCATCATCGAGACGCGGTTACCCAGCGCGCCCTTCTGGTCCTCTCCGCGCACGTTCACCGGGATCTGCATCCGCACGGTCATCCCGCTCGTGTTCACGCCCTTCGATCGCAGGTAGCGCCCGAGCGCTCCTCCGAGGAGCGTGAGCATGACGTCGTTCACCGTCCCGCCGAGTGCCCCGCGGATGCCGCGCACTTCCTGGAACGACATCGACGTCCACGTCGCCCGGCGCTTTCCACTGATCGTCTGGTTCCACGGCGCCTTCTGCGCCTGCTGGAACGTCAGCGGGAGCGCCACTTCGAGCGCGCGCGTGAACTCGCTCATCCGCCGCACCTGCGCGCGCATGTCGAACATGGTCTGCTGCCACTCCGTCCACGCCCGCATGTTCTGGTCGAACTGGTCGAGCAGCGCGTCCGTCCACGCCTCCACCGGCCCGGGGATCGCCTTCGGCTGCCACGGCTGCTCCGGCGGCGCGGGTGGCGCGGGGTTCGGTGTGAGGTCGAGCACTGCCATCAGCAGCTCGATCCCGGAGACGCCGTCAACGAGGCAGTGGTGCACGCGGCTCAGGAACGCCGTCTTGTCTCCTTCGAGCCCGTGCACGAGCGTGATGTCCCAGAGCGGACGGTCCCGAGGAAGTTGTCCTGCGAAGACGTCGCTGCACAGCTCCAGGAGTTGCTCATGTGTGCCCGGCGCAGGAAGCTCGACCGCGCGGAGGTGGCGGTCGACGTGGAAGTTCGGGTCGTCCTCCCACGTCGGGTGCCCGGCGTAAAACGGCGGGATGACAGCCCGCTGTCGGTACCGTGGGATCGTGTGCATGCGGGCGTCCATGCTCGCGCACAATTTGTCGAAGGGCACCTGCCCCTCGAAGATGCCGACCGAGCCAATGTGGAGCGGCGCGTCAGGCTTCTCGAAGTACAGAAACCACGCGTCCTCCGCGCTCATACGCCTTGACAAACGCGTTGAGGACATGGCTGCGCCTCCAGCGCGGTCTTGCATTCCTCTTGCGGCCGTAGGATTATACTCCCCTGACCGTCGGGTATGGGCCGTTCGAATGATAACTTTGCGAGAACCGCGACACCGCAGGTTGTCGAGATGATACGAACGGGTTTGGAGCGTTTGAATATATAGTGGAGTAGGGAGAGCGCAGGGCCTGCCGTGCCGATACTTTGTCGGACGACAGGCCAGGGGGCAACGTGACCGCACCGGCAGCCCGCCTAGCTCCTGAACCAGACCTCGCTGGCTACCACCCCACGGGCCGGCCCATCTGGCTCGAAGCCCTCTTTCCGCTCGACTGGATCGCCCTCCACGCCTCACCCATCTACTACGGATTCGGCGCTCCCCGCGGTCACGGCGAGCCCGTCGTGCTCGTGCCCGGCTTCCTCGGCACCGACCGCTACCTCACCGAGATGCACCTCTGGCTCCGCCGCATCGGCTACAAGCCGTACTTCTCGGGCATTGGTCGCAACGTCGACTGTCCCGAGCTCCTGACCCAGCGCCTCGTCATGACCATCCAGCAGGCGTACGCCGAGACGCACCAGAAGGTGACGATCGTCGGCCACAGCCTCGGCGGCATGCTCGCTCGCGCTGCCGCTCACCGCGAGCCGGCGCTCGTGAAGCAGGTCATCACCATGGGCTCGCCGTTCCGCAGCGTGCGCGCTCACCCGCTGGTCCTCAGCGCCGCGAATTTCGTCCGCGCCAACATCGTCCGCGAGCGCAAGTCGCGCCGTGAGGTCACGCAGACCTGCTACACGCCGGAATGTACTTGCACCTTCGTCCGCAGCCTGCGCAACGATGCCGGCGGCCGCAAGAACGGCGCGTTCGTTCGTCGCGCCATCTACTCGAAGGTCGATGGTGTCGTCGATTGGCGCTCGTGCGTCGAAGAGGACACGTCGCTGAACCGCGAAGTAACCGCGACGCACATCGGCATGGCGTTCAATCCCGACGTGTACCGCACCGTCGCCAACCTGCTCGCCGGCATCGCCTGAAACAAGGCTAGGCCGGCGCCCGTACGCGCTCCACTGCAGCCTCCGACCCCGATATCTCCGCGCGATGCGTCATCCAGAACAACCCGCCTGCAATCACGCCAACTCCGCACAGCGCCGCCTCGATCCCCACCGCCACCTGCACCCCGAACGCCGCCGCCATCACGCCCGTGAGATACCCGCCGATCGGCGTCGACCCGGCGAACAGCAGCATGTACAGCGCCATCACCCGACCGCGCAGGTGGTCCGGCGTCACCAGCTGCAGCGATGTGTTCGCCGTCGCCGCGAACGCCGTGTTCGCGATCCCTAGCAGCAGCAGGAACGCCAGCGTTACGAAGAACCACTGGCTCGCCGCCACCAGCCCCAGCAGGATCGAGAACGCCGCCCCGCCGATGAACATCGTCGAGAGCGATGCGGACTTCCGGCTCGCCAGCGACAGCGCCGAGACCAGCGCCCCCAACCCAACGGCTGCCGTGAGGAAGCCGAAAGCCACCGACCCGCCTCCAAGTACGTACTTGTCGAGCAGCGGCAGCATCACCGTGAAGTTGTACCCGAACGTCCCGATGATCCCGACCATGATCACGATGAGCAGCGCCGCCGGTGTCCGGAACGCGTACGACAGCCCCTCACGCACTTCCGCGATCGGATTCACCCGCCCCCGCTGCCGGTTCAAGTTGACCGCATACAGCTTCGACGTGTCCATCAGCAGCAGCCCGGCGATCACCGGCACGAAGCTGATCCCGTTCAGCAGGAACGCGCCCTTCACGCCGACCGTCGCAATCACGAAGCCACCGATCGCCGGCCCCACCAGTCGCGCCGCGTTGAACATCCCGGAGTTCAGCGCCACGGCGTTCGACAGGTCTTCCTTCCCCACCATCTCCACTACAAAGGCCTGCCGCGTCGGCTGCTCGAACGCGTTCGCCAGCCCCAGTACCAGCGCCAGCACGTAAACCTGCCACAGCTCGATGTGCCCCGACCACACCAGCACCGTCAGCGCGATCGCCTGCGACATCGCGAGCGATTGCGTGACCAGGATGAAGTTGCGTTTCGGTACCCGGTCCGCGATCACCCCCGCGAACAGCACGAAGATCGTGATCGGAAGGAACTGCAGCATCGTCACGGTGCCCAGCGCCACCTTCGAATCCGTGATCTGAAGCACCAGCCACGCCTGCGCGATGGTCTGCATCCACGTCCCGCTGAGCGAGATCGTCTGTCCGAAGTAGTAGAGCCGGTAATTCCGGTTCCGGAGCGCCCGGAACGTCTGCGAGAACGGTGCTTCCCCCGAGCGATCGACCGCCTCCGCCAGCGCCGCGTCCGGCGCCATCGGGCGCGCTTCCGCGGCGCCGCGATTCCACGGCAGCGCCCGCGCCATCCGCCCAGGTATCCGTTCGATCAACTCAGAGTCAGTCCTTCGTCGGGACGTTCAAGCCAGCGCGCCATCATGTCGACGCAACATTGTTAACGACAGGATAACCCTGCCCGCGATTTCGCTTGTGAAACGAATGGGCTAGTGCCGCCCTAGGAAGTCGATCACCAGCGCCGACAGCTCGTCCGCGTGCGGGCTCTCGAAGAGGTCCGTCCCGTGCGCGTCACCTTCGTAGATCTGCTGTTCCTTCGGATCAGGGGCGTCCGCCCACAGCTGCTCCTCGGTCTTCTCCTGCGGCACGTCGTCCTTGCTCGTCACGAAGAGTTTCGGCGCCGTAACTTGGTCCGCCGCCTGGAGCGCGTCGAGCGGCGGAAACGTCTCCAGCGTGGAGATCGACACCACGCCGGCGACGTTCCGCTCTGCTCCCACCGCCAGCGACGCCGTCCCGCCCATGCTCGCGCCCACGAGGAAGATCTTGCTCATGTTCAGCTGGCTACGCATGAAGTCGTACGCCGCCAGCAGGTCGGTGTCGATGTGGTCGAACTCCTTCTCGCCCGTCGACCCCGGATACCCGCGGAAGTTGAACGTCATCACCGTATAGCGTCCGGTCGCCGCCAGCTCGGTCGCGAACGGAAACCACGCCGTCTGGTCCGCCGGCCGTCCGTGCACCAGGATCACCCCCGCCGGCCCTCGCCCGAAGATGCGGCCGCTGAGCACGATCGCCGTCTTCTCGTCGTCGTCCGCCTCGGGCGTCGTGCTCACCGGCGCAGGGATCGATACCGTCGAAGACACCGACTCCGCCGTCTCGATCGCTTCCGGCGACGGCGCGACCGTGTGCGCGCTTCCGCACGCCATCGCGACCGGAAGCGCGAGCAGAGCCACCCACACGCACAGCCGGGGACGCAACGGCGCCCAACCCATCATTCCGTTGGTTTCGGTTCCGCTTCCGACGTCTCGAGTTGGAACGGCTGCTCGCCCTCGGCCAGCAGCTGCGTCCGCGCCTGCTGCGCTACCGGCAGCCCCCAGATCTTGATGAACCCCACCGCGTTTCCCTGGTCGAACTGGTCGCCCCGGTCATACGTCGCGAGCTGATAGCTGTACAGGCTCTTCGGCGACTTCTTCCCCACCGCGACCGCCTGCCCCTTGTGCAGCCTCATCCGCACCACACCGCAGACGTGCCGCTGCGTGCTGTGCACGTACGCGGCCAGGTCCTGGTGATGCGCGGTGAACCACAGCCCGTTGTAAATCAGGTCCGCGTACTCCTGCCGAAGCGACGACTTCGTCCGAAGCTGCGGCTTCGATAGCGTGAGCTGCTCGAGCGCTTCGTGCGCTGCGTGCAGCGTCCACGCCGCCGGCGCTTCGTAGATCTCGCGCGACTTGATCCCCACCAGACGGTCCTCCACCAGGTCCGTCCGACCGACGCCGTGCTCGCCCGACCACTGGTTCAGCGTCTGCACGAGCGTCACGCCGTCCATCTCGTGCCCGTCTAGCGCCACCGGCCGCCCGTGCTCGAACGTGATCTCGATCTCGCGCGGCGATGCCGGCGCATTGGCCACGGATCGCGTCCACTGGTAGATGTCCTCCGGCGGGGCCCGCCAGGGGTCTTCCAACACGCCCGCTTCGATGCTCCGCCCCCAGAGGTTCTCGTCCGTGCTGTACGGGCTCGCCTTCGTCGCTGGCACGGGCACGTTGCGCTCCGCCGCCCATTCGATCTGCTCGTCGCGGCTCATCCGATGCTCCCGCACCGGGGCGATGATCTCCAGATCCGGCGCCAGCGCCTGCGTGCTCACGTCGAAGCGCACCTGGTCGTTGCCCTTCCCCGTGCACCCGTGCGCCACCGCCGAAGCGCCTTCCTCCCGCGCGACGTCCACCAGCATCTTCGCGATGAGCGGCCTGCCGATCGCCGTCGCCAGCAGGTACTGGCCCTCGTACACCGCCCCCGCCATCAGCGCCGGGAACGCGAAGTAGTCGATGAACGGCTGCTTACCGTCCCGCACGATCGCCTTGATCGCGCCGATCTCGTGCGCGCGTTTCTCGACCGTCTGCAGGTCCCTCTCGTTCCCCAGGTCGATCGTCAGCGCGATGACGTCGAAGCCGCGCTCCTCCTGCAGCCAGCGGATCGCGACCGAGGTGTCGAGGCCGCCGGAGTACGCGAGGACGACCTTCTTCGCCATGAAATTGAGGCTCCACCAGTGCTCGATGCGATAGGACAAGCATAGCGCGACGTTGCGCGAGGTCGAATCGGACCCCGTCGCCAGGCGATTCAGTCGAAGGGGTTCATCACCAGCCCGGTCGGGAGCTTGGGATGGAAGAACGTGGACTTTTGAGGCATCCGCGCCCCCGCGTCCGCCACCGCGAGCACCTGCTCCACTGGGGTCGCGTTGAGGATGAACGCCACGCTCACCTCCCCCGACAGCACCGCCCTCCTCGCCTGTCGCGCGTCCTGCGTGTACGAAACGGCCCCCTGCCGCAGCGCCGAATCGTCGATCCCGAACGCGGACCGCAGCACGCCGTACTCCAGCACGTTGACGTCCAGCTGCTTCCAAGCCTCCGGTTCGTCCGCCGGCATCCGCTGTTCGACTCGCGAGCGATCCTCCAACGTAAGTAGATGCGCCTCGCCCGCGCGCAACCCGAGCGCGAGGAATCCGCCGCCCGTCGGAAGCGACTCGACGCGCTGCAGCGCTTCATGGAACGCCTCGTCGTTGTCCATCGCCGAAGCGATTGGCGTCATCTGGAAGCTCTCCGCGATCGCCGCGACTTGCTCCTCCGACGGACGCGCGTCCAGTCGAAGCATCCGGTGCGTCGGGAGTACGAGCAGCCCGGGGTCGTCGTAGCGCGTCAGTGCCATCAGCACGAAGTTCTCCGGCTCGTCGCCTGTCCACCGCTCCGCCGGTGCCCGCACTTCGTCTCGATACGCCAGCGCCGTCTCATATCGATGATGCCCGTCCGCGATATACACGTCGGCAGCCGCGATCATCGAAGCGAATCGCTCGACCGTCGTCCGATCATCGACCGCACGCAGCACGTGATGCTGCCCGTCCGCCGAAAAGTCGTACAGCACCTCCCCGCTATGAACTTCCGCGCCGGAACGTCCCGAGTTCGCGCGCTCTCGATAGATCCCGTACACCGGGCTGATCTGCGTCCGCGTCGCGCGTAGCAGCGTCAATCGGTCCTGCTTCGGCCGGGACAGCGTGCGCTCGTGCGGCTTGATCACGCCCCTCTCCCACTCCTCCAGCCGAACTACCGCGAACATCGCTTGCCGCTCATGCGCTCGCCCGTCCCACTCGAAGCGCTGCGTGTACGCGTACATCGCCGGCGTCGCGTCGCGGATCAGCGTCCCGTCCCGCCGCCACGTCGCCAGATCGCGCGACGCACGCGTGTACCGGTTCTCCGCCTCACTGTCGCCCGCCCGCTCCTCGCCGTACTCGATGCGCACGATGTTCCGCTCGCTGCGTTCGTAGAGCGCGCGCTGCTCGTCCGGCGAGATCACGTCGTATGGGGGAGCGATGGTCAGCGCCGGATCGACGCGCGCAGGGTCGAAGCGCAGGCCACCAAACGCGCGGGCCTCAGCCATCGCCCGAGTATAGCCGCGAGTATCGCGGGAAATGTGGCACTCACCGCATGCGCGCCGCTACGCCGTTTCCTTGGTGCAGGAGGTCACGTGTAGGGGCGGCCCCCACGTGGCCGCCCTTCGCCGTTCCACCACTCCCGCGAACTTCCGCCATCCGCTGGCTCGTCCCCGCGATGTACCGCCTCTATATTGCCTGCGATGTACTCATGCGTCTTCTGCGAGATCGTCGCCCGACGCGAGCCCGCCAGCATCGTCCACGAAGACGACGACGTCATGGTCTTCTGGAACCGCCTCGGTTGGGTTCCTGTGATGCTCATCGCCGTCCCGAAGCAGCACCTCAGCCAGGGCGACCTCTGGACGTCAGGCGCGATGGCGAAGGTCGGTAAGGTCGCCGCCGAGGTCGGCGCCGCCCACTGCCCGAACGGCTTCCGCCTCCTCAGCAACTTCGGCGTCGACGCAATGCAGAGCCAGCCCCACGGCCACATCCACATCCTGGGCGGCCAATACCTCGGCGAGTACGCCTGATCTCCATCAGCGTGTCGTCAACCGCACAGCGCTCCTCACAACCGTGAGTGCGGGCCAATGTGGTACAGGCGGCCTCGGCTGTGCATCACTGCGCGTTAGCGGCTGCAACGAACGACGGGCCAACCCATCCCATCGACAGCCTTACCGATGCCGCATTTACTCCTTCGCCATGCTCGGCGCTCTCCCCGTCGCGCCGCATTCACCCAAACCCGTGCATAGTGAGAGCATGAACGAAGCATTCCGACGGTTCGCCCAGCAATCCGCGCAGATCCTTGGCAGCGCCTGGGTGTTCATCCTTGCTGTTCTCGTGATCGTCGTATGGGGTCTCACCGGCCCTATCTTCGGCTTCTCCGACACCTGGCAACTCATCATCAACACTGGCACCACCGTCGTCACGTTCCTCATGGTCTTTCTCATCCAGAACACCCAGAACCGCGATGCCAGATCACTGCATCTCAAGCTCGACGAGCTGATCCGCGGTGTCCATGGAGCGCGCACCGGCCTCGTGGCTCTGGAAGAGCTCACCGACGCCGAACTGGATGATCTGCAGCACCAGTTCGACAAGATCCGCGAGCGAAAGTCCGACACCGTGAAGCTCGACACGGCCGAGGCCGAACAGGTCGAGGAAGCGGTCACGACCGCGAAGCGCACGAAGCGGCGAGGCAACGGCCGCCGCAACGGCTCTCGGAGCAAGTAGGTCTCCGCGGCTGCTCCGCGACTCCAGATCAGCCTGACCGCTGCTCAGAGATTCGCCGAAGGAGACCCGCCGACGACTGGCCGCCGACAAGATGAAAGACTGAACGACTGACAGATCGATCGACTACCCGCCCGCCCGCCACGTCCGCTTCCCCTCCACCCGCACCAACCGCCCGAACCCCGGATGCGCGAAATGACCCGCTGCGACCATCAAGCGCTCGTCCTCGATCTTCCGCATCAACTTATCGCGCGACTCCGACGCCAGCGCCGGGTTCATGTCGAACACCGGCGCCCACCCCGTCTGGATCATCTGCGCCGGGTGATGGCACACGTCGCCGATGATCACCCCCGCCTCGCCTCCCGACATGATCGCGATCGCCGTATGCGCGGGCGTGTGCCCGGGCGTGGGCAGCAGCGTCAGCGCATCGGTCAATCGATGCTCCGCATCCACCAGCTCGATCTCCGCCACATCCCTCAGCGGCAGCACCGAATCCGCCACGTGCTCGTTGCCCTTTGCGTACGCGACTTCGGGCGCCGTCCAGTAGTCCCACTCCGCGCGCGCGAAGACGTGTTTCGCGCGCGGGAACGTCGGCACGAAGCCCTCGCCCGCAGCCGTCGTGTGCCACCCCACATGGTCGATGTGGATGTGCGTCGCGATCACCACGTCGATCTCATCCGGCCGCACACCGGCTTCGCCCAGCGCTTCCGGCAGCCGCCCGTTGTGGATCAACTGCCGGTTCTTCGCCCCGATCCCCGTATCGACCAGGATCGTCTTCCCGCTTGACCGCACGAGATAACTCGTCACCGTCACCGGTACATTCGTGCAGTCGTCCAGCAGAAAGTCGCGATACACCTCCCACTCCTCCGCCGCCACCGAGGGGAAAAGCGCCGCACACGGCCCCTTCGTCCGCGTATCGATGATCGCGGTAATCGTCACATCCCCGATCCGCAACGTCGCATCACTCATGGCACACCTCCACCCTCACGCGAACCCCACGCGCGCGAGGTGCCCGAACATACTCGCATCGCATCCAACCGTCAAACGATGGCAGGGCGCTACGGTCGCAAGATGCGCCACGTGTGCCCGCCGTCGTCCGTTGCGACCAATGCTGCACTGTCACTAGATTCGCTGATCACCGCCCACCCGTGCTGAGCATCCGCAAACTCAATCCGTAGAGGAGCGGGCACGCCGGCGCCGGCCGTCGTCGGCCACGTCACGTCGACCGCGCTCCAGTGCGCGCCTGCGTCTTGGGTCGTAAAGAGATTGCTGACCGTCGCCTGAAGCCAGGTACTAGCCGACACGAAGTCGAACACTCCACAACTATCCTGCGCCCGGCTCGCGAGGCTCCACGTCATTCCAGCGTCGCCCGTCACGTAGATACCGGTTCCGCCCGCCCCGTAGTCAAACTGAGCCGGCACCATCCCTACGTTGCGTCCGATGTCTCCATACGCGAAGGCGCCTAGCCAAGAGCTGGCAGCGCCGGAGCCTGTCGGTCGTTGAAACGTGACCTCGTCCCAGCTTCGTCCGGCGTCGTGCGTCACCGAGACGTTGAAGGGGTTCTCGTCCCGCACCTGCCATGCTTCTTGAGCGTTCGCGAAATGCAACGGACCCATCGAACCGGTGAACCCGTACACGCCGGGAAGGCCACTCCACGATGCGCCACCATCGAGCGTTGAGAAGATCATCGTCTCGCTTTCGGTGCCGCCAGCGCCGAGTAGTGCGAACCATCCGGTTCGGGCGTCGACGAATTGGAGGGCTAAAGGTGCGAAAACCGGGGGTGCGGCATTCGGATCCACCTCTGGCCCATCAAGCCTAGTCTTCGTCCAAGTCGCGCCTCCGTCAGTCGTGCGCCAGACGATGAGATCGCTGGGTGTCCTGAAATCGTGCGGTCGAGTCGCGAGAAGCCACCCGTTCGATGCGTCGAGGAAGTATGCAAGTTCCCCCGCACTCCACCTCGCGTCACTCGTCGGGAGATCCACCGGCGTGATGTCTCGCCGTGTCAACCCATCGTCGTCGGTCCACTTAAGGCGGTGATCGACTAGCGCCCAACCGGCGCTGTCGCTCAGCAGCTGCATCTCCCCATACGGTCCGTAAGAAAGCCGCGGCGGGCGGTAGCGGTTGCAGTTCGGCTCTGGGCTCGAAGCGATCGTTTGCAACGCGGTTGGGCTACTGGCCGGGCTGGGGCTCGCGGGTCGTGGGGGCGTAGGCTGAGGCGACGGCGTTCCGCGTCCGGGTGAGCAAGCGAGGACGAGCGCGACGGCTACGGTCACTTGTAGAGCTGAACGAGACCTCGGCAAGGTCCCGCCTCGTTTCATCCGCGCGCACGTGTCCGCGGACTCCCACCTGGGCCGCCACGCATCCACGTCGTTCGAACCGGGTCGTCGATTCCCACGCTAACAGCAGCAGCGAGAGTTGACCCGACGGGCAGCCAACGCGATTAGTACGCTTCGTCGACTTGGTGGTGCCTCGATCGCCGAGTTGGACCGGTCGGCGCCATCCACCAATTCGAGCTCCCGCCCGCGATCTCCTACCCTCGCCCCATGCGATCCACCCGCGTCCTCACCGCAACTCCTGGCTCCCGCGCCGCGTCAGAGCTTGATTGTTTGATGCTGCGGTCAATCAAATTCAATCAAAACTCCGAATCTACGCGCGCGCTCGATTCGACCGTCGCAGATTCGACCCCTGCCAGTACCTGAAAAAACCAAGATCAATCAAAACAGGCAGGTTCGACCAGAAAGTGAAAACCGTTACAATCGGCAGGAACCACCGAGCTGAAAGGCGAGCCAGCAGCATGTTCGGCCTCGGCATCCTCAAGGGCATGGCCGTCACCGTCCGCCGGATGCTTATGCCCCCGGCGACCATCGAGTTCCCCGAGGTCACGCGCCCCATCTCGCCGCGCGCCCGCACCAACCTCGTCTGGTTCGACGAGCGCTGCACCGGCTGCAGCACCTGCGCCCAGGCCTGCCCCGACGGCTGCATCCTCGTCGAGACGTCCCCGAACCCGGACGGCACCCTCGAGAAGAAGCGCTACGAGATCGACTTCCGCATCTGCATGTACTGCGCCCTCTGCGTCGAGGCCTGCCCGTACCAGGCCATCCAAGTCGGCGGCCCCTTCGAGGACGCCGTCTACGAGTTCGACTCCATGTACCGCGACAAGAACGCGCTCACGAAGTTCGCCCACGAGTTCCTCCGCCGCAACGACTACCAGTACCCCCACGGCCAGCGTGCGCCGGAGGGCATCATCGAGCTCATCGAGCTGGAGGCGAAGGCTCATCCAGGGCCGGGCCTGAAGGGCGAGCGCGTCGTCGAGGCCAACACGCGTGGCTAAGCTCACGCTGAACGGCGTCGAGATCGAGGCGCGCGAAGGCGCGCCTCTTGTCGAAGTCATCAAGCAGAACGGCGTCTGGATCTCCAACCTCTGCTACATCGATGGCCTCGTCCCCTTCGCCGGCTGCCGCACCTGCCTCGTCCAGATCGAAGGCGCCCGCGGCCTCCAGCTCTCCTGCACCTCTCGCGTGACCGATGGCATGGTCGTCAATACCGAGGCCCGCGAGATCAAGGATGCCCGCCAGCAGGTCCTCGCCATCATCAACGCCAACCACTCGGACCGCTGCCTCACCTGCCACCGCCGCGTGAAGTGCATGCCCGGCGACATCTGCCTCCGTGACGACGTCGTCACCCACCGCTGCGTCACCTGCTCGAAGAATTACCGCTGTGAGCTTCAGACCACGAACGAGCTGCTCGACATGGGGTTCGAGAACGTTGAGCCCTGGGCCTCGGAGCCCCGCACCTACTACCAGTTCGAGCAGCCTCCGCCTGACCGTGGCAACCCATGGCTCGAGTTCGACCCGCAGATGTGCATCCTCTGCACGCGCTGCGTACGCGCCTGCGATGAGATCCGCCACACCAGCGCAATCGCATTCTCGAACAAAGGCTTCACGACGCGCATTGCCTTCGGCTCCGGCGGCCCTGTGCACGAGTCGAACTGCGACTTCTGCGGCGCCTGCATCGACGTCTGCCCGACCGCAACGCTCATGGAGAAGCCCAACAAGTGGATTGCCCGCACCGAGGACTGGATCAACACGACCTGTAACTCGTGCTCCGTCGGCTGCACCATCAGCATCGGTACGCGCGCTGGCCGCGCCGTCATCGTCAAGCCCGACCGCATCAACCCTGTCAGCTACGACCAGATCTGCGTCCGCGGCCGCTTCCACTACGACGCCATCCCGGACAAGCAACGGCTGCAGCGTCACCTCGTCCGCCGCGGCCCCGCCGGTTCGCCTCAATTCCCGGCACACTGGGGCGAACTGATGACGCACGTCGGCGACCAGCTGAAGCGCGTCATCAGCGAGCACGGCGCCGAATCCATCGCCGTTCTCGGCTCCCCATTCAACACAAACGAAGAGAACTACTTGACGCAGAAGCTCGCGCGTGAGGTCATCGGCACACAGCACGTCGACTTCAGCCAGGCCGCACCGAACCGCGCCGCGATGAAGGCGATCGAGACGGCGTTCGGTACGGAAGCGCTCCCGTCGAACATGATGGCGTTCCACCAGACGGACATCGCCATCGTCATCGCCGACGACCTGGAGTCCAGCCACAACGTCGCCGCGGTGCGACTGAAGGACGGCATCGTCGGCAACCCGGCCGGCCCCCGCAATGGCAAGCTGATCGTCGTGTCGCCGATCTGGGGCGAGATGGCCGATTTCGCCGATCCGTACGGCGGCACGTGGTTGCAGCCACGCCCGGGGGACGAAGCTGCACTCGTCAATGGCCTCGCGAAGCGCGCCGCCGGCCAACAGGCCGAGACCCCGCGCGTGGCCGAAGGCGACATCGCGCTCGCGGAGGAGATCCTCCAGCAGGCGAAGGACCCGGAGAAGCGCGTATCGATTGTTTACGCTCCATTGCACGCGGATGTCGCCGCTGCAGGCAACGGTGCGCGGGCGGCAGCCAACCTCGCCATCGCACTGCGTGGCGAGAGGGCGGCGGAAAGCCTCTTCGTGTTGCCGACCGAAGCGAACGTCTACGGTGCACGCGACATGGGCGTCGATCCCGAGGTGGCGCCCGGCCGGATCAGGGTCGAGAAACCCGGCATGAGCTTCAAGGAGGTACTCGATGGCGCGGAGCGAGGCACGCTAAAGGCGATGATCGTGGTCGGCGACAACCCGCTGATGTTCGCGCCCGATCGCGCTCGCGTCGAGCGAGCCCTTGCGTCGCTCGACCTGCTCGTCGTCATCGACAGCGTCCTCACCGACACCGCGAAATTGGCGCACGCCGTCTTCGCTGACGTCCCGGCGTACGCTAAGACTGGAACCTTCACGAACGCCGAGCGCCGCGTGAACCGCCTGCACGCCGCGCTTGAAGCCCTCAGCGACGCCCGCCCCGCCATCCTCGCGCTCACCGACCTCGCGAACGAGATCGCGGGTCCCGACACGTGGGGCTACGCGCATCCGGACGCCGTCACCGATGAGATCGCCGCGACAGTCCCGGGCTACGAGCGCTTCACGTCGAGCTTCGGACTCTGGGGAAAGGCGCAGGCCGCCGGCAAGACGACGAAGGCTGCAGAGCAAACCTTGGATGCCGCGGCGTCGCTGGCACCAAGCGGACACCTCCTCCTCACGACGAGCCGCACGCTGTACACCAGCCTCGAAGGCGCCTCGGTCCATGCCTCTGACGCGGACAAGCTGCATCGCGAAGAGTTCGCCGAGATCCATCCTTCCGACGCATCGAACCTCCGTCTTGAGGACGAGCAGGAGATCACGCTCGCGACAGACAGTGGTGACTT
Source organism: uncultured Dehalococcoidia bacterium (assembly GCA_964487335.1). Lineage (GTDB taxonomy): Bacteria > Chloroflexota > Dehalococcoidia > DSTF01 > JACRBR01 > CAZAPT01. The sequence goes on along the minus strand of CAZAPT010000002.1, from coordinate 198,261 downwards.
GGACATCCGGTGCAGGATCTCCGCTCGCGTTCAACAAGGCGTCATCTTCGTCCCAAGCTACTACGACGGCGGGGCCGTCATGCGTCTGCTCGACCGCAGCGGCGCACCGAGACCGGTGCAGGTCCGCGTCAAAGCGCTCGCCTGACGGTCCGCCGCTCTTCCGCTACGCGCCGCTCCTGCGCATAATCGCGTTGTTATGGCATCGACCACTCAGACCGCGCCACCAGCCGAGCATGAATGGCAACAGCTTTACCGCCAGCGGCTGACGACGTCCGCTGAAGCCGTAAAGGCGGTGAAGCCCGGGGATACGGTCGTCTTCTCGATCTTCCCGCCGCTCACCCTCCCGCCCGCGCTCTTCGCCCGGCGCGATGACCTTCGCGACGTCACAATCCGCCTCCTCGCCCCGGCATCCGACCCCGGCTGGCTCCGCATGTCCGACGAGTCCACGTTCAACGTCGAGTTCGAGCTCTACATCGGCGACTTCGCTCGCTTCGTGACCGACGAGCGCCGCGGCTCATATCTGCCGAACCTCTTCTCGCTCGGCATGAAGGCCTACGACGACGAGCGCCGTACAGACGTACACACACCGGACGTCATCTTCTGCAGCGTGTCGCCACCCAACCGTGCCGGCTTCTGCCACTTCGGCGTCCACAACTGGGTGCAGCGCTCATACGCCCGTCGCTGTCCGACCGTCATCGCCGAAGTCAACCCGAATCTGCAGCAGGTCTTCGGCGACGTCTACATCCACGTCTCCGAGATCGACCACTTCGTCGAGTTCAACCCCCCGCCCTTCGGCCGAGCGGACTTCGACCGCGCCGTTGAGACAGTTCCCGATCCGGCACGTCGCGAAGGCTGGCGCACGCTCGCTGACGAACTCCCAGACGTGAGGCTCCTCGGCGCGATCGCCGGCGTGCTCGCCGCCGTCTCGCCGGACGACGCGCGACGCCTGCTGGGCCTCGCGGAGCCGCCGCCGGAAGCGGGCCCGATCGCGAAGCACCTGCACGAGCTCATCTACGATGGCGACACGATCCAGATCGGGACCGGTGAGCCGTCTCGGGGCATGGCGCGGCTCGGCGCCTTCGACGGACGCAAGCATCTCGGGATTCATACGGAGTTGGGATGGCCAGGGCTCGCCCGTATGTGGCGCGACGGCATCGTCGACGGCTCGCGCAAAGAGCTGCACACCGACCGGAGCGTCGCCGCAGCGTGGACCGGTTGCGATCCCAACGACCTCGACATCATCGATGGCAACCCGCACTTCGAACTGTACGACCCAGAATACGTGCTGCACCCGCGCACGCTCACGAAGTTCGACACGTTCGTCGCCATCAACAACGCGATCAGCGTCGACCTGCTCGGCCAGATCACCGCTGAAAGCGTGTTTGGCGGGACGCATGATCAACGGCACGGGCGGCCAGCCCGAGATGCACCTCGCCGGCGCCTTCGCGCCGCGCGGACGCGCTGTCACGCTGCTGCCTTCGACCGCGATGGGCGGGGCGGTATCCCGCATCGTCCCGCAGCTCGAGACCGGCACGCTTGTCACCGTGCCGCGCTTCTACGCCGACTACGTCATAACCGAGTACGGCGTCGCACGGCTATGGGGCAAGAACCACCGCGAGCGCGCGGAAGAGCTGATTGCCGTCGCGCACCCTGACCACCGCGACGGTTTGCGATCGCAGGCACGGGTGCTGTGGTGGCGATAAGGACAACGTAGATGGACAAGCGCACTCGGTCTCTGCGCAACGTTTGCGAGCCGATCGGCGCGAACGTGTACTTCGCGCCCGAAGCGCACCAGCGCTACGTCGCGCTCGGTCTCCAGCAGATGGGAAACGGCTACTTCTGCAGCCGCGGCGCCTCGATGGGGAAGCCGAGCGGCCTTGTCGTCACCGCGGCATTCGGTGTGTTCAACCCGGCCATCGTCGTTCCGGCCGTCGAGTCCGGATGGGCGATCACCGAGCCCGCACCGCTCCTCCAGGCGCGGTACGACGGCGCTGTTGCATCGTTGCGAAGGCTGGTAGGCGACCCAGACCCGCTCCAGCTCGAGCGAGCCGTCGAATCACTCCGTCGCGGACTCGAAGTCGCCGAGGGCGCCGGCCATCCGCTCTTCAGTGGACTGAAGAGCCTCCCATGGCCCGCCGATCCCGTGGGACAGCTTTGGCGGTGCTGTGACATGGTGCGTGAGCATCGCGGCGACAGCCACATCGCCGTGTGGACTCGCGCCATGCTCAGACCGATCGAGATCCAGCTCATGTCGGAACTTCAGCTCGGCATCCCGTTGAAGACCTACTCCGTGACGCGCGGCTGGTCCGCAGAGCAAATGGACCACGCGCTCGACGAGATGCGGGATCGCGGCTGGGTTGAGGGTGACCAGTTCACACCCGGCGGACGCGCCTTCCGAGAGCAGATCGAGTCGGACACCGACGACATGGAGACGCCGATTGTCGACGCGATCGGCGCCGATTTCGACGATCTGATCGCCATACTCACGCCGTGGGCGGCGGCCATCGTCAAGGTCGGCGTCGCTGGAGGCGGCTATCCCGGCGGCCCCGATGCGATCCGCGACCTGATGCGCACGGGCGGCCAGCGGTAATGGCCCCGCCGACGCGAGACCGTATGGTACGATCGCGGCGCAGAGGTCAACCTGCGCTCGCCGTGGGCGGGCGCTCCGAGGAGGCGCGTCGATGACGACGGAAGCACAGGCTCCTAGCTATAAGCGGACGTACCCTCACGAGCTTCGGCTCGGTAGCGACCGCCGCTTCGACCTCCGGCTCATGGACCGCGCCAACCGAGACGACCTCGTGGCGTTCGCTCGAGCCCTGCCCCGGGCGGATGTCTTGTTCCTCCGCGTAGACATCACCGATCCCCGAAACGTCGATGAGTGGGTACGCAACATCGCCGCTGGCCGCACCGTCACGGTACTCGCCTACGACGGAGACAAGGTCGCCGGCTACGCCAGTCTCCACCATAACGAGGTGCTCTGGACCCGTCACGTCGGCGAGATCCGCACGATCGTCGGAAGCGACTACCGCGGCATCGGCCTCGGTGGCCGGCTCGTCGAGGAGATCTTCACGATCGCGCGCGAGATCGGCCTGAAGAAGATCACCGCCCAGATGACATCGGACCAGAAAGGTGCGCGCGCGACTTTCGAGCGGATCGGCTTCCGTCCCGAGGCGCTGCTGACGGATCACGTCGTGGACAACGAGGGCCGCACACACGACATGCTGATCATGTCGTACGACATCGACGGCTTTAACGACTGACCATCGGCGCTTACTGTCGAGCTTGTTGTCGCGGCAAAGTCGTATGCGGCTGCACCCTGATGATCCAACCACGCCCTCGGCCCGTATAGCTCTCCAGCAGATCACGCTAACTGGTTGAGCGTTGCGCCAACCTGCGCAAACATTGGTCGCTCACTATCCGGTACGGAGGCGCGCATGCAAGCGACCGATCTCGCCCTCGAATCCATCGAAGCCGTTGCCGCTCACATCAAGTCGAAGGAGATCAGCCCGGTCGAGCTCACCGAGACGCTGCTCGAGCGCGTCCAGCGCTTGAATCCGGAAGTCAACGCTTTCGTGACCATGACACCGGAACAGGCGCTGGAAGAAGCGCGCGTGGCGGAGCAGGCGATCGCCGACGGAAACTATCGGGGCGCGCTCCACGGTGTCCCCGTCGCGATCAAAGATCTCTTCGCCACGAAGGGCGTGCGGACGACAGCCGGCTCGAAGCTGCTCCGCGAGTGGGTGCCTGATGAAGACGCGACTGTGGTCAAAAAGCTGCGCGATAGCGGGGCAGTAAGCCTCGGAAAGCTCGGAATGCACGAGTGGGCGTTCGGATGTACCTCGGACAACGCGTTCTACGGCGCGATCCGCAATCCATGGAACACCGATCACGTGCCCGGTGGGTCGTCGGGCGGCTCAGGCGCCGCGGCCGCCGCCGGCCTAGCGTACGCGGCGCTGGGCAGCGACACCGGCGGTAGCATCCGCATTCCAGCGGCTCTGTGCGGCTGCGTTGGCCTCATGCCGACGTACGGCAGGACGAGCCTGCGCGGTGCAGTACCGCTGTCCTGGTCACTCGATCACGCCGGGCCGCTGACGCGCACAGTCCGCGATGCCGCCGTCGTCACCCGAGCGATCAGCGGTTACGACGAGCGCGACCCCGCGAGCGAGCGGGTTCCCGTTCCCGACTGGCTTGCGAACATCGAGCGTGGCCCGAGAGGCCTTCGCGTCGGCGTGCCGAAACAGTACTTCTGGGACAACATTGACGCAGAGGTCGCGCAACTAGTTCGGAAGGCGATCGAAGAACTCGATGCGGCGGGGGCCAGCGTCCGCGAAGTCGACAGCCCTCAGGTGTTCGAGTTTGCCGCTGCGTTGAATGCCGTCCTCTTCGCCGAAGCGTCTGCGTATCACGCGCCGAACTACCCCTCGAAGAAGGCGGAGTACAGCGCTCAGGTGGGCGCGCTACTCGATGTTGGCCTGCAAATCCCGGCGGTCGCGTATGTTCACGGCAGACGCGTGATGGAGGCGGCGCGCAGTGGCGGCGCTGACGCTGCGCTGGACGGCATCGACGTTCTCATGACACCGACGTGCGCGATTGCGGCGCCCACCATAACGGCGGCGCGCGCGGAGGATCCGTCACGGCAGCTCGCCGCGCTGACCGCAGTGTTCGATTTAACAGGTCAACCAGTGCTTTCGATCCCCTGCGGACTGACGTCTGTAAAACTTCCCGTTGGTTTGCAGATTATCGGCAGACGTTGGGACGAATCGTCTGTATTATGGGCCGGTCGAGCGTACGAGCAGGTGCGCGGCGCTTTCCCCGTTCCGCCCATCGCCTGATCGGATCGACCGACCCACCGAGGGCATCGACAACAGCATCTCCCTCTAACCCAGCGTGATGACGCGTTGCATCTGCGTACGCGGAGTCTGTCCGTAAGCGCGCGCAGCAGGAGGCTATCCGCATGTCCGGACGCTCTAACCCTCAGCGGGCTCTGATCTTCGCGATCGTCGCCGTGGGCGCGCTCATCGGCGCCGCCGCGATCGCGGGTTCGCTCGCCGAGGCGCACGGACGCGGTGAAGGTCACACCCCGGTGACGCTCTGCCACTGGGTTCCTGCGCACGGAGGCAGCTACGTCGTGATCACCGTTGATGACGATGGCGCTTACCACGGACACGCGAAGCACGCGAACGACATCATCCCGATGCCGCCTGGAGGCTGCCCAGGCGCGCCTGGCACGTCTCACACACCGGCGTTCACGCACACTCCCGCGAGGACCTCAACTACGACCACACAAGGTCGTACTGCGACGCCACACGGGACGGAGACGCGCCCTGTGGGTACCGGCACTGTGCGAGGCGGTCACACCGCCGAGGCGAGCGCCACGTCGACTCGTGGGACTGGTACGCCTCGCGCTGGCACGCGGACGCCGGCGTCGAGTGCGACCGTGGGTCACGGAACGCGTACGCCAAACGCCGAGACGCGTACGCCTGTGCCGACTGCAACCGAGACGCCGGAGGAGCGCGAAACGCCGGGATTGAGCGCGACGCCGAATCACGGCACGCGAACCCCGCAAGGGACGCGAACAGTCGTATCGGCAACAGGCACGTCGGTGACAACGCAAACGCCGACAGGCGTCCCAACGTCGAGCAATACACCAACGCCGACGGAAACGACCGTCGCCGGTTCGACGAGTACGCCGACGCCAGTGTCGACCTCTACGAGCACAACCGTCGCTGGTGCATCGGAGACCCCGACGCCCTCCGTTGGTGCTACTGGGACACCGACCGCCGTTCCCACCTCGACTGCAACCGCGGCAGTCGGTACGTCTACCACCACTTCGATTCCGACCAACACCGTAATTGCCTCGGGGACGATCACACCGATTGCGACGAGCACAACGTCCACACCGATTGCTACGAGCACATCGACGGCGGTGGCCACTGGCACGACGACCGTCAACACCACCCCAACAACAACGGTCGTGTCAACCGCAGTCGTCCGAACGTCCACGCCCGCGCCGACGACTACTGTCACGGCGAACCAGAGGACGCCGGTGTCGACCCAAACGACGATCAATATCGTCTTGGCCGGTACCCCGCCGCCGCGCGTTTCGACGCCAACCGGGATCACGCGCCTGCCCGGATCAGGCAGCGGCTCCGGAGCCCGCACGGCCACCCTCACAGCGCTGGTGGTGCTGCTACTGATCCTGACGGGCAGCAGCGCGATGACGCTCGGGTTGCGCCGTCGCAAGGGGTAGCCGGCGTCGGCGTCCTCGCGCCTACTTCACGGCGTCATCTATCGTCTTGGGTGATGTCGCGAGAGATCCGCACCCAGCGTCTTCTTCTGCGTCCGTTCCAGCCGGATGACGGCCCCGCCTTCGGCGCGTTCGCCGACGACCCTTCGTACCGTCGCTTCCTCGGACGGGGCCATCCGAGCGCGCAGCAGTTTGTCGCGAACAACCTGAAGGTCGATTGGGAGCGCGAGTTGTCGTGGGTCGTTAGTTTCGATGGTGCGCCGGTCGGCTCGATCTTCCTGGGCGTCGATCAGCAGGATAAGCTCGCGGAGCTTGCATGCCTCATCGCGCCGGGCTTCTGGCGGAACGGGATAGCCTCAGAAGCCGGGCAGGCCGTTACGGCATATGCGTTCGATCTGCTCGGACTCGAGAAGATCTTCGCCCGGGCAGCAGAAGGCAACATTGCGTCGCGCCGTGCTATGGAAAAGGGCGGCATGACGCAGGAAGGCGTGCTCCGATCGCATCGCATCGACCACGAAGGGAAGCGCGTCGATGAGATTGTCTATGGACTCACCCGCGACGAGTGGCGACGCCAACGAGGCGCGCTGCGTCGGGGATAGGCGTAGTACGGTTAGCGACGCCCCCGCACTGGCGCCCGACGCTGGTAGCGTCCTGGCCGAGGCCGAGGCTTCGATCCCAGCGATCCGTACGAACTCTGCGCGAACTCGTGGAGAGCGCTCTCACCGTCGAGCATGGCCTTCCGCAGCTCGACGATCTGATCGCGCAGGAGCGCCGCGCGCTCGAACTCTAGCGCCTTCGCCGCCGTCTTCATCTGCGACTCGAGGTCCTTCACCAGGCGCGTCATCTCGTCGCGAGGCATGCCCTTCACGCTGTACTCGGCCTGTTCCTCGGCGACCTTCTTCACCTGGTCAGTGATGTCTCGAATGGCCTTCGTGATGCCTTCCGGCGAGATGCCGCGCTCCTCGTTGTACGAGCGCTGGATCGCGCGCCGTCGCTCCGTCTCGCTCATCGCGAAACGCATCGACTCCGTCACGTTATCGGCGTACATGATCACGTGGCCATCGATGTGCCGAGCCGCGCGGCCGATCGTCTGTACAAGTGAGCCGCCCGAGCGCAGGTAGCCCTCCTTGTCGGCATCGAGGATGCACACCATGCTGACCTCCGGCAGGTCCAACCCCTCACGCAGCAGGTTGATACCGACGACGACGTCGTACACGCCGAGCCGCAGATCGCGGAGGATCTCGACCCGCTCGAGTGTATCGATCTCGCTGTGGAGGTAGTGCGTGCGGATGCCCATCTCCTGCAGGTAATCGGCAAGATCCTCCGCCATGCGCTTGGTCAGCGTTGTGACGAGCGCACGCTCGCCGCGATCGACCCGCTGCTTCACTTCGTCGAGCAGGTCGTCTATCTGCCCGCGCGTGGGCCTCACGTCGATCACCGGGTCGAGCAAGCCGGTGGGCCGGATGACCTGCTCAGCGACCTGCGAGCTCACGCCGAGCTCGTAGGGCCCGGGTGTCGCCGAGACGAAGACCACCTGGTTCAGGTGGTTCTCGAACTCCTCGAAGTTGAGCGGCCGGTTGTCGAGCGCCGACGGAAGGCGGAAGCCGTACTCAACGAGGATCTGCTTGCGTGACATATCGCCGTGGTACATCCCGCGTACCTGCGGCACGGCGATATGCGACTCGTCGATGAACATGAGGAAGTCGTCCGGAAAGTAGTCGAGCAGGGTCCACGGCGTACTGCCCGCCGACCGCCGCGCGAGATGCCGGCTGTAGTTCTCAATTCCGGAGCAGTACCCGGACTCACGCATCGTCTCCAGGTCGTAGTTCGTGCGCTCTTCGAGCCGGGCTGCCTCGAGGATCTTGCCCTTCTCGCGCAGTACTTTCAGTTGCTCGTGCAGCTCGATCTCGATGTCCCGCATCGCGTCTTCGAGCTTGTCGTGCGACGTCACGAAGTGCTTCGCCGGATAGATGTCGATCGACTCGCGGTCACGCAGCAACTCTCCCGTCAACGGATCGAGCTCGAGAATTCGTTCCACCTCGTCGCCGAAGAAGTCGATCCGTACGGCGAGCTCCTCGTACGACGGCTGGATCGTGATGCTGTCGCCCCGGAGTCGGAACTTTCCGCGCACGAGGTTGACGTCGTTGCGCTCGTATTGCATGTCCACGAAACGCCGCATGATGCGGCTGCGGTCGAAGCGCTCCCCCTTCCGCACCTTCACGACGAAGCTCTGGTATTCCTCCGGCTCGCCCAGACCATAAATGCACGAGACCGACGCCACGATGAGCACGTCGCGGCGCTCGAAGAGCGCGCGCGTGGCGGCGTGCCGGAGCTTGTCGATCTCGTCGTTGATATCGGCGTCTTTGGCGATGTACGTGTCCGTCCGCGGGATGTACGCCTCGGGCTGGTAGTAGTCGTAATACGAGACGAAGTACTCGACCGCGTTCTCCGGGAAGAACTCCTTGAACTCGGAGCAGAGCTGCGCCGCGAGGGTGCGGTTCGGCGCCAAGACCAGCGTCGGCCGGTTGTAGTGGGCGATTACGTTCGCCATCGAGAACGTCTTGCCGCTGCCGGTCACACCCAGCAGCGTCTGCGACCTGTCGCCACGGTCGAGGCCGCTGTTCAGCGCCTCAATGGCGGATGGCTGATCGCCGGTAGGCTCGAAGAGAGAGACGAGCTTGAAGTCGGGCATCAGAGTCTGTCAGTCGTTTCGGGCGTGGGCAACTTCTCACTCGGCTGCCTCTACACAGGCTAACAGACCACGCTCCCGTCGAACGATCGTTCAGGCGGCGCTCCTGACTCTCAGATGTCAGGAGAACGCCGCTGAACTGGACTGGTTTGTCCCCGCGACTACGCTTGCCGTCTCCGCATGACCGCGAACGCGATCGACCCGACGCCGACAAGCCCGAGCGCGATCGCCAGGAGTTCTCCGACGGAGGAGCCCCCGCCCGCTGTGCCCGTGCCGGCTCGGGGCAGCGCCGCTCCTGCGCCGGCGGCGCCGGAGCCAGTGGTCGGCGCAGCGGCTGCCGGTGCGGTCGCCTGTGCCGATCGCGTCGGCGATGCCGCCGCGGCAGGCGTCGTTCCCGTCCCAGGCGTCGAGCTCGCCGCCGCCGTGCTCGTCGCACCCGGCGCCGTCGTCGCGCCCGCCGCCGGCTGCATAGTTGACGTCGGCGCAGCGGCCTGCTGCACGATGACCGTGCCGGACATGACCTGCGCGCCGTGCACCTGGCAGAAGTAGGTGAAAGTTCCGGCCGTGTTGAACGTGTGGTCGAAGCTGCCTGATGTCTGCGGCGCCCCGCTATCGAACGAGCTGTCGGTGGCGGTCACCGTGTGCGGGTTCACTCCGGCCCACGCCCAGTGCACGGTGTCCCCAACGTTGATAGTCACGGTTGGCGGCGTGTAGTGGTTGTCCTGCACGCTTACTGTCATCGTCGCCGCAGCCGCATTCGAGGCGGGTTGCGCGGCCAGTCCGAGCGCGACTACGGACGCCAATACTCCGAACATAATGAGCGATCGCATTCCGTTCCTCCCTGATGCTCCGCGTGGCGCGGGAGGCGAAGATGCGTTGCTATCCCATACGTCGCTGACCAGCGCCGTGGATTGCCGGGGCGCCGAGAACCCACATAGAATGCCCGCGGCGGGCGGAGGAGGATTCGTGCGAATACGCAAGGCGGTCGTGCTGGCGGCTGGATACGGCACACGACTGCTCCCCGCCACGAAGGCGCAGCCCAAAGAGTGCCTGCCCCTGGTCGACAAGCCCATCATCCAGTACACGGTCGAAGAGGCTGCGTCGGCCGGCCTCTCCCAGGTCGTCATCGTCACGGCCTCGAGCAAGCGGGCGGTCGAGGACCACTTCGACCGGTCGCTCGAGCTCGAGATGGCGCTGCGTGAAAAGGGCGACCTCACGCGCCTCGCCGAGATCCAGCGCGTATCCGACCTCGCCGAGATCGTGTACGTGCGCCAGAAGGAACAGAACGGCATCGGCCACGCCGTGATGCAGACACGCCACGTCGTCGGCGATGAGCCGTTCCTGCTGATGTTCCCGGACGACGTGCTCGTCGGCGACGTGCCGATCGCGAAGCAGTTGGTCGACGTATTCGAGTCCGTCGGCGGCAGCGTCATCGCGGTGCAGCAGGTGCCCGACGCCGAAGTCGAGAGCTACGGCATCGTCGGCGGCGACGAGCACAGCGAACGCGTCGTGCGCGTAACGTCGCTCGTCGAGAAGCCGAAGCCCGAGGAGGCGGCCTCGCGGCTGGGGATCGTGGGGCGGTACGTACTGACGCCGGGCATCTTCAGCGCGATCGAGAAGACGCCGCCGGGGAAGGGCCGCGAGATCCAGATCACCGACGCGCTGGCGATGCTCATGGAGTCCGAGCCGGTGTTTGCGTATGAGTTCGAAGGCCGCCGCTACGACACGGGGCGGCCGCTCGGCCTGCTCACGGCGTCCATCGAGATAGCGCTGCGGCGCGGCGACATCGGGCCGGGGTTGCGGGAGTACCTGCGCACGCTTCCGCTCGAAGACTGAGCGATGGCCGCCCCGGGCGCGACGTCGCGGCGAGTCATCGGGCGCATCCTCTCGCTCGGGTTCCCGATGCCCGGGCCATCCATCGACAACTACGACTTCATCACGGCGCCGGCCTTCTTCGACTACGACGCGCTGGTCGTCGATCCGAGAGCGCTCTGCCAGCTCGTCGGAGGCGTCATCGCCGGCACGACCGAAGCCGCCACGTACTCCGGCCGCCCCGTGCGGCCGCGCCGCGAAGCGCCGGACGAGGTCTCGCTCGCTGATGCGCTGCTGCGCCGCCGCGAGGAGACGGCGATGGCGCTCGCGAGCGGCGCGGCCGTCGTGTGCTTCGCGCATCCGGCGGTCGTGCACCGGGTCGAGGGCGCGGGCGAGATCGACGACTATTACTGGCTGCCTCGCTCCGACGGGCTGACGTACGCGCCTCCGCAGCTCGTGCCGGGCGAGGGGTCGCGCGTCCACGTCGTCGACTACGGACATCCGCTGGCGTCCTTCGTCGCTTCGCAGTCGGCGAACATCGGTTATCGGGCGCGCATCGACATGGCGAAGATGCCCGAAGGTAGCGCGGCCTTCGCGCTGAGCGAGGGCGGCGCGGCCGTGGGTGTGGAGGCGCCTTCGACGCGCGGGCGCATCATCCTCCTACCGGCGCTGGCACGCGCGCCTTCCGGCGAGGACCGGTACGTGCTGTCGGACGAGCTGCAGGCCGGCATCCGGCGCGCGCTCGGCATGGTCGCTGAGGGGCGGCCGCCGCCGTGGGTGGCCGGGTATCCGCTGCCCGGGCTCGAGGAGCGGGCGGTGGCGCTGGAGGAGGCGCGGCGGGCGTCGGACGAAGTGCGGACGCGGCTCGAGGAGGCGGAGCGCGCGCACGACGAGCTCGCGCGGTTCTATCGGCTGCTGTGGCAGGAAGGGGCGGTCGGGCTGGAGGACGTGGTCGTCGAGGCGCTGCGGCTCGTGGGGTTCGAGGTGTACGCGCGGGAGCGCTCGGAGCTGGAGCTGCGGGCGGGCGAGACGCGGGTGTTCGTCGAGGTCGAGGCGAGCGAGCGCGCGGTGGACATGGCGGCGCACCACCGGTTGCGCCAACGCATCGAGCGGGCGATCGAGCGCGCGGGCGAGGCGCCGCGCGGGCTGCTGCTGGTCAACGGCCAGCGGCTGCAGCCTCCCGGCGAGCGCGGCCAGCAGGTGACCGACTCGCTGCGGGTGGCGGCGGAGACGATGCGGTACTGCATCGCGACGACGGGATCGCTGTACGAGGCGGTGCGGGCGCAGCTCTCGGGCGAGGAGGCGGCGGTGGCGGGGTGGCGGACGCGGGTCGTGGGGACCGACGGCCTCGTCGAAGAGTGAAGAGTGAACGGCGAGAGTTGAGAGCATTCGGCCGCTCGTTATGGTTGGTGATTGATTGATCTTTGTTTTTCAGATACTGGCGGGGCGTTGAATGTGGCGTTCGGCGTTGGCGCTGGGGTGTAGATTCGGATTCCTGATCGTTTTCTTTGTTTTCTGATTGATCTTTGAAAGAACGATCAACCGTTATGGTGCGGCGGCGTCGAGTGCGGCTGGCGGCGAGGGGTCGTGCGGTGGGAGCGCCGGTGCGCGCGAGAGGCCGAGCGACGAGGACGCAGCGACGGCGAGAGCCAGCGAACAGCATGGGGTGCCAGAGGCGGACGACGGCGGGGACGTGGTGGGGGCCGATCTCGCTCGCGCAGCGGAAGATGTTGGCGTCGAAGGCAGCCTGGATGAGGGTGCGGAGCGCGGGCTCGTCGTTGTGTGCCATGAGGGAGCGGAGAGCGTCGTAGACCTGGTAGGCGCGCACGGAATGGTTGGCGCTGCGGAGGGCGTTGGTGTTGCCCTTCGGGGCACCGGCGCCTTTTCTCGCGCCCCCTCTTGGCATTGGAGCACCTCCCTGCGGGCGAGCGTAGGCGGAGCGCAGGGCGATGTCGTAGCGGGGAACGGCACGGGCCGCGAAGAGTGACTAGTGAACAGTGAACCGTGAGGAGTGAAGAAGAGCGAAGAGCGATGATCGAAGAGTGGATCGACACTACGCAGGTGGTGCGCGGGAGCCGGGCCCGAAGGGCTAACGCGCCCACTCCATGGTAGCCATGGACGTCCGGGCTGGCGTCTCAGTCGAATACGACGGTCTTGTTGCCGTAGACGAGCACGCGGTTGCGCAGGTGGAGATCGACGGCCCGCGCCAACACGATCTTCTCGAGATCGCGGCCCTTGCGGACGAGGTCATCGACGGAATCGCGATGACTCACGCGGACGACGTCCTGCTCGATGATCGGGCCCTGGTCCAGCTCGGCGGTCGCGTAGTGCGCGGTGGCGCCGATGATCTTGACGCCTCGGGCGAAGGCTTGCTCGTAGGGACGGGCGCCGACGAAAGCCGGCAAGAACGAGTGGTGGATGTTGATGATCCGCCGCTCGTACTGCGCGACGAAGCCGTCGCTGAGGATCTGCATGTAGCGCGCGAGGACGACGAGATCCACCTTCTGCTGCTCGATCAATTCGGTGAGACGGGCTTCCTGCGCCGGCCGCGTCTCGGCAGACACGGGCAGATGGTGGAACGGGAGGCCGAACTCTTCTGCGACGGCAGCCGCGTCGTCGTGGTTGCTGGCGATGAACGCGATCTCGGCGTGAAGCTCGCCGAGTCGCCAGCGTGTGAGCAAGTCATACAGGCAGTGCTGGAGCTTCGAGACGAGAATGGCGACTCGAAGAGTGTCGTCGCCGAAGCGCAGGCTCCACCGCATCTGGTAGCGCGCGGCTATCGGCTCGAAGGCGGCGGCGACGGCGTCGCGCGACAATGCGAAACCATCGAGGCTCCATTCGACGCGCTGGAGGAACAGCCCTTCGGCCTGATCAGTGTGCTGATCGGCGTGGATGATGTTGCCGTTGTTGCGATAAAGGAAGTCCGAGACGGCGTCGACCAAGCCGGGCTGATCCCGGCAGAGGATCAGCAAGACAGCCGTGTTGGGTCTCGTCACTGCACTCGATCATATCAGCACGCCGCGAACGTTCACGTCGCGCTCGCCGCTCGCACGGATGCGTCAGGTGCAGTTGGCGCCGACCTGGGAGAGGGCGACGATGGCATCGCTGATGGTGACGGCGCCACTCGGAGGGCCGGAGCGCCACGGCTTCGAGGCGTCGGAGCTGCCGGTGCGGTCGTACTCGCGGCCATCGAGGATGCCGTTGCTGTTGAGGTCTGAGTTGTAGCTGACGTTGTTGGCGTTCGGCCCGGTACCCGTGCTCGTGCCGACGTACAGCAGGATGGCGATGGCGTCGGCGAGGGTCACGGTGTGGGTGCGCACGCCAGCGGCGTTGGCGAGCGTGATCGGCGGGACGGGGACGTCGAAGAAGTCCCACTGGCTGAGCGGGTCGCGCTGACCGCCCTTGAGGGGATCGGGGCCGAGCTCTCGCACGTCGAGGCAGGCGTCGGCGTCGGAGTCGGCCTTCAGGTCGAAGAGCGAGACGCGGCCCTGGTTGGCGTTCGGCGCGACGGTGTCCTCCTGCGCGCCCATCGCCACGTCGGGCGCGCCATCGCCGGTGACATCGCCGAGGGCGACGTGACCGCCGGGCCAGATGCTCGAGTGGTCCTGGGGGTTCGTCGTGGTCGCGAGCAGGAGGCCGGTCGTGCCGGAGAAGACGTACCCGCGGCCCTGGCCGACGTTGCCATCGACCGTCTCGAAGTCGCGGCCGACGGCGATGTCGGCGTGGAGGTCGCCGTCGAGGTCGGACATCGCGAGCGAGCCGCCGAAGTACGCCGACGGCGCCGGGTTCGCGGTGTTCAGCGTGCGGGTGAGCAGGCCCGTCTCGCCGGAGAAGAGGTAGACGCGGCCCTGCTCGTTGTTGGCGGCGACGGTCTCGCCGTTCGCGCCGACGGCGACGTCCGCCTTGTTGTCTGCATCGACTTCGCCGGCGGCCACGGCGTTGCCGAACGACGAGTTCACCGCGTTGGGGTTGACGAACGTCCAGAGTAGCGTCAGCCCGCCGGAGAAGACGTAGGCGCGGCCATCTCCGGCGGCGCTGATGATCTCACTGGGAGCGCCGGCGATGACGTCGGCCTTCGTGTCGCCATCGACGTCGGCGGCCGCGAGCGCGTATCCGAATCCGGCGGATGCCTGCGGGTTGGGGGTGGTGAGCGTGCGGATGACGGTGCTCGTGTTCCCGGAGATCACGTAGACGCGTCCCTGTCCGGCGTTGCCGCCGACGGTCTCACCCGGCGCGGACGCGGCGATATCGACCTTCGCGTCGCCATCGACATCGCCGAGCGCGATGGCGGAGCCGAAGTTCGCGCTCGCCTGCGGGTTCGGCGTGGTGAACGTGTTCGTCGATAAGCCGGTGGCGCCGGCGAACACATAGACGCGACCCTGGCCCGCGTTCGCTCCCACGGTTTCGTTGAACGCGCCGACGATAATCTCGGCCTTGCCGTCGCCGGTGAGATCGCGGGCGGCGACGGCGGCGCCGAAGCCACCGTTGGCCTGCGGGTTTGGCGTGTTGAGGGTGTAGATGATCTGGCCGGTGGCGCCAGAGAAGACGTACGCGCGGCCCTGTCCGGCGTTGCCGCCGACGGTTTCGTTCGCGGCGCCTGCGATGAGATCGGCCTTCGTGTCGCCGTTGACGTCGGCCATGGCGATGGCGGCGCCGAAGAATGCGTTGGCCTGCGGGTTGAGGGTGGTGAACGTCGTCAGCGGGATCTGGCCTTCGGCAGAGGGGCGGCTGGCGAGGCCGAGGGCGAGGAGGATGAGGCCGACGGCCGCGGCGCGGCGCCACGCGGTGCTGCCGACGGTGGGCGGCGGTGTGCGGGCGGCGAAGGTGGGGCTCATTGCGTCGAAGCCCTGACGTGCGCGGCGGGGTTTTGGGGCGATCGTACGGTTATTGGCGGAATCTCAGCAATGGGGTGCGGGCCGCTGTCAAGGACGGAGGAGGCGGCAGGCTTTCGAGCTGGGACGTCGGATCTGGCGTCTGGACGGCGCGCCGCAGAGGCTAACCGAGCGCGGCCGCATCGGGGTAACTCAGGGGTGCCACGGTCGGACGTCAGGCCACTGGGATGCGGCTGACGGCATCGCCGACGCACGTGTCCGACGCGATCACGATTCGCATGTAGCGTATCGTTGCGTCGTAATTTTATTGCCGCAAAAAAGATCGTCACAACGTCCAATAATCGCTGCGACATTAAAGCGGCTGCGCGGAAACTCGCGAAAGTTAACGTCAGTCGAGAACGACCATTTGCAGACGAACTGTGAATTTACTCATAGACGGTAGCAGGCTGCACCCCTACGCTAGCGCTTACCTGACGGTCACCGATGGGTCGAGCGGGCTGTGGACAATCGCGGTGACCCACTGAGAAGGCGGGTGGAGCGGTGCAGCGGAATTCGTCGAACCGAGGTGGTGGACGGCCCAGGCGAACGACTGGTTCACAACAGAGGCGTCGCGCGTCGGACGGGAAGGGGCAGTGGGTGTGGGGGAGCCGGGCAGCGCTGGCTGCGACGATGGTCGCAGCGATGTTCATGGCGTTGAGCCCGCGCGTCGGGACGGCGGCGCCGGCTGACGTCGCGGGCGACCGGGTGTTCGGGCAGGACGGTAGCTTCACGACGAACGCGGACAACAACGGCGGAGTCAGCGCTGACAGCTTGTCGACTCCGAAGGGGGCGGCGGTCGATGGCGCGGGACGACTGTACGTAGCCGACTACGGCAACAACCGCGTGCTGGAGTACGACAATCCGCGGGCGAGCCGAACGGCGAACCGCGTCTTCGGCCAAGGCGGCAATTTCACGACGAATGCGGCGACCCCCGGTGTCGCGACTGAGGACAGCTTGAACCGTCCGGCAGGCGTTGCGCTCGACAGCGCGGGACGCCTCTACATTGCCGATGCCAATAACAATCGGGTGCTGGAATACGACTCGCCGCTCACGAGCCAGACCGCGAACCGAGTGTTTGGACAAGGCGGAAACTTCACGACCACGGGGGCAGGTCCGACGAGCGCGAGCAGCCTGAACATGCCCTTTGATGTAGCGGTGGACGGTTCTGGGCGACTCTACGTCGCCGAGTACGGAGGCAACCGCGCGGTCGAATACGACAGTCCGCTGACGTCGCAAACCGCCAACAGGGTCTTCGGGCAGGCTGGAAACTTCACGACGATCACGGCGAACAATGGCGGTATCAGCGCGACGAGCCTTTACGCGCCATCGGGCCTTGAGGTGGATGCGGGCGGCCGGCTGTATATCGCTGACACGTGGAACAACCGCGCACTCGAGTACGACAACCCGCTCACGAGCCAGACGGCCAACCGGGTCTTCGGCCAAGGTGGTAGCTATTCGACGAACACGTCGAACAACGGCGGCATCAGTGCGAACAGCCTGGCCTTTCCTTACGGCGTGGCGATCGATGGTTCGGGGCGGTTGTACATCGCCGATGGCAACAACCGTGTGCTGGAGTACGACGCACCACTGACGGGTCTTCAGACCGCCGACCGAGTATTCGGGCAGGGCGGCAGCTTCAGCTCGAACACACCGAACAACGGCGGCGTCAGTGCAAGCAGCCTCTGGAACCCGATTGGCGTGACGACGGATTCCGCGGGATCGCTCGTCGTGGGGGACTACTTCAACAACCGCGTGCTGGAGCACGACTTTCCGGCGGCGACGGTGTGGACGGTGGTCAACAACGGAGACGCGGGGAGCTGCGTCGCGCATGCGTGTGACTTCCGGGGGGCGTTGACGAGCGCGGCGCCAGGGGACGTGATCAACTTCAATATTCCGGGCGCCGGGGTGCACACGATCACGCCGGCATCGCCGCTGCCGACGATCACCAAGCCGCTGATGATCGACGGGGCGACGCAACCGGGGTTCGCGGGCGCTCCGCTTATCGAACTGAACGGGATCAGCGCCGGGGGCCCCGCGTCCGGGTTGGTATTCGGAACGGGAAGTTCGGGCAGCAGCGTCCGCGGCCTCATCATCAACCGCTTCAGTGGGAATGGGATCCAAGTCTCGTCGAACGCCGTCGTGATAGCGGGCAATTACATCGGCACGAACGCCGCAGGAACGGCGGCGGCGGCGAACAAGTACGACGTCTGGATCGAGCTCGGAGCCACGAACACGACGGTTGGGGGGACGACGTTCGCGGACCGGAACGTGATCTCGGGTGCGACGTACGACGGGGTCGTGGTGGACGCCAGCGCGGGCTCGGGCACACAGATCATTGGCAACTACATCGGCACGAACGCGGCGGGGTCGGGGGCGATCGCGAACGGGACGTTCGGCGTCGCGATGTCCGGTGCGGGCACTGTCGGAGGGACGGCGCCAGGCGCGGGAAACGTGATCTCCGGCAACAACTACGGGATCGGCGTGAACGGCGCGTCGCCGGTGACGATCCAGGGAAACTACATCGGCACGGCGGCCTCCGGGCTGGTCGCACTTCCTAATGGAGCGTCGGGGATCAGCCTCGGGACAGGCGGCCATACCATCGGTGGCTCGACCGCGGGGGCGCGGAACATCATTTCGGGGAACACGAACTCGGGGATCCTGGCGACGCTTTCCGACGCCAACACGATCAACGGCAACTTCATCGGCGTCGATAAGGCCGGCAACGCTATGGGTAACGGCGTCCACGGAATCGACCTTCAGGCATCGCAGTGGAACACGATCGGCGGGATCGCGGCCGGGGAGGGCAACATAATCGCGCAGAACGGAGGCGCGGGCATCCGCGTCGACGGGACCGGCGGTCTCGCGAACGGGAACCACTTGCGCGGGAACAATGTCTACGGCAACGCAGGGGGCGGCATCGTCCTCGTCGCAGGCGGGAACGGCGGGGTGAATGCGCCCGTCATCACGTCGGCCGGGCCTCCGCTCACCGGGACGTCAGCGTGCGGCAGCTGCGAGATCGACATCTTCTCTGACGCGGGGACGCAGGGACAGCAGTACGAGGGCTCGACGACGTCGGTCGGAAATTCCTGGAGCTTCTCCGGCCGGATCAGCGGGCCGAACATTACGGCGACGGCCACGACGGCCGGGGGCGGCACATCACCCTTCTCGGCGCCGCTCGCGGTGAGCCTGCTGCGGGAGGGCGGCACGCCCGGGGTCGCGGGGTTCAGCGGCGACGGCGGGGTCGCGACTTCGGCGCAGCTGAACGGTCCGCATGGCTTATTCCTGACTTCCGGGAACGTGCTGTACTTCGCGGACACCGGCAACAACCGTATCCGCTCGATCGCGCCGAACACTCCGCTGGGCGTCATCAACACTGTCGCAGGCGACGGCGCCGGATGCACCGAGCCGTGCGGGGCGACGTCGGCCCAGCTGGCGAGCCCGACGGACGTCTACGTGGACAACGCGTCGGGCGACTTCTTCATCGCCGATACGAACAACTGCAGGGTGCGCAAGGTCGTGGGCCTGACGATCACGACGGTCGCTGGGACGGGCACGTGCGGCTTCAACGGCGATGGGGGCCAGGCGACGTCGGCGCAGCTCAACCATCCGCACGGGGTGGCGCTCGACGGTTCGGGCAACATCCTCATTGCGGACAGCGATAACCACCGGATCCGCAAGGTGACGGTCTCGAGCGGCGTCATCACGACGGTGGCGGGGACGGGGAACGCGGGGTTCTTCGGGGAGGGTGGACCCGCGACGTCGGCATGGCTCAACGGCCCGGACGACGTGTATGCGACGGCGTCAGGCTTCGTCATCGCGGACACGCTGAACCATCGGGTGCGACGCGTGTCGGGAGGCGTGATCTCCACGATCGGCGGCACCGGCGTCGCGGGCTACAACGGCGACAACAAACCGTCGGTGCTGGCGCAGCTGAACGGGCCGGAAGCGCTGTCCGTCGAGGTCAACGGCGACGTGTTCGTCGCGGACACGCAGAACAACCGCATCCGCATCATCAGCGCGCCGACCGGCGCGATCGCGACGGTCATCGGGACCGGAGCGACGGGAACGAGCCCGGATGCGGTGAACCCGCTGCTCGCGACGCTGAATCAGCCGGCCGGCATCGCGGACGAGACGCTGGCGGTGAGCGACACCGCGAACCACACGGTGCGGACGATCGCGGCGAACGGCGACCCCACGGTGCAGGAGGCGCCTCCGGCTTCGCGACCGAGCACGTTCTGCCGCGAAGGCTTACCCAGTCCGGTCGGCGCCCTGGCGGACTGGGGCGTGATCGCGATGGCGGTGGGGATGATCGCGGGGCGGAAGCGCCTGCGTATGTTCATTCGGCTGTGCGTCGAGTGGTCGCGCGGCCGCGTCCCTCTCGCGCGCTTGCTCGGGTGGGGTCGAGTGCCGCCGTTGCGCCACGCTGAGTTGGGGCGCAGTATGCGGTCAAGGTAGAGCCTCGCCCCCGGCCCCGTCTCCGATATGGAGAGGGGGTGAGCCGCGTGCGAACCATTACCTATTTGGCCCCGGGCGGACGTCGGCATGGGTACTTCGGCGTGGCGAAGGCAACTGATATCGCCGACTCGCGGTAGTCGCTGGCTTCGTGCAGGAGGAGATGATGAGTTCGAAGTGGGCGTTGGTGCTGGGGGCTTCGAGCGGGTTCGGGGCGGCGACGTCGGTGGAGCTGGCGCGGGCGGGGTACGGGATCTTCGGCGTGCACTTCGACTTGCGGTCGACGCTGCCGAACGCGCTGCGGGTGCAGGACGATGTGAAGGCGGCGGGCCAGGATGCGGTGTTCTTCAACATCAACGCCGCGGACGCCGAGAAGCGGGCATCGGCGCTGGACTCTGTGCGGGAGCGGGTCGGCGAGGGCGGGCAGGTGTACGTGCTGCTGCACTCACTGGCGTTCGGGACGCTGCTGCCGTTCATCGCGGATGAGGCGAAGGAACGGATCAGCCAGAAGCAGATGGACATGACGCTCGATGTGATGGCGCACAGCCTCGTGTACTGGGCGCAGGACATGGCATCGCGCGAGCTGCTGGGACGGAACAGCCGGATCTTCGCGATGACGTCTTCGGGCTCGACGCGGGTGATCAAGGCGTACGGCGCGGTCTCGGCGGCGAAGGCGGCGCTGGAGTCGCACATCCGCCAGTTGGCGTTCGAGCTTGCGCCGCTGGGCGTGACGGCAAACGCGATCCGGGCGGGTGTGACGGACACGCCGGCGCTGCGGCGGATTCCGGGCGGGCCGGAGCTGCACGAGCGGGCTATGGAGCGGAACCCGTCGGGGCGGGCGACCACGCCGGAGGACGTGGCGCGAGCGATCGCGGTGCTGTCGGACGAGCGGCTGTACTGGATGACGGGGAACGTGATCGGGGTGGACGGTGGGGAGGAGCTTTCCGCCTAGCGGCGGGGGAGGTGAAGGGTGACGGTTCGAGGTCCAAAGTCGGGAGGCTACGGGACAACAGACAACAGAACCCGTGACGCCTTGATGGCGCTCGTCTAGCTTGAATGGTGAGAGTGACATAAGGCGCTTGAAATTGACAACGATCGGTGGGATAGTGGCTTCTCTATAGACTGAGCCGATAGGCGTGGCGGCGAGTTGGTTGGGGGAGTGGTGGATCTCGGGCAGATCGAAGCATTCGTTCAGGTGGCGCAGCACCGCAGCTTCAGCAAAGCGGCGGAGGCTCTGTTCCTGACGCAGCCGTCGGTGACGGCGCGCATCCAGTCGCTCGAGCGCGACCTAGGTGAGACGCTGTTCGAGCGCAACGGACGCGGCGTGCGGTTGACGGAGATGGGCGCATCGTTCCTGCCGTTCGCGCGCCGGGCGCTGAAGGCGCTGCAGGAAGGGCGCGATGCTATCGACGGAATGCGCAACCTCGACATCGGCACGCTGAAGCTGGGGTCGGCGCTGACGGTGAGCACGTACGTGCTGCCGAAGATCCTCAAGCAGTACTGCTCGATGTACCCGGGCGTCGAAGTGAGCGTGCACACGGGACGGTCCGAACAGGTGCTGCAAATGGTGCTGTCCGACGACGTGCACTGCGCGCTTGAGCGGACGGTGCATCACCCGGAGATCGTGACGGTGCCGCTATACGAGGACGACCTGGTGCTGGTGGCGTCGCCGCAGCATCGGTTCGCGCGGAACGGCGTCGCGACGATCGAGGAGATCGCACGCGAGCCGCTGATCACCTTCGACAAGGGCTCGAGCTACAACGCGCTGATCCAAGGCGTGTTCCGGCAGCACGCGGTCGTGCCGCACATGCTGATGGAGCTGGACACGATCGAGGCGACGAAGAAGATGGTAGAGGAAGGCTTGGGCGTCGCGATGCTCCCGAAGGTATCGACGGAGCGGGAGTTCGAGCTGGGGCTGCTGGCGTCGATCTCGGTCACGAACATCCAGATGCCGCGGCGGCAGATCTCGCTCATCTACAGGAAGCATCGGAAGCACATGCGGGCGGTGCAGGCGTTCCTCTCGCTGCTGGCGGACATGTATGGGGTGTCGGTGACGGAGGCGGGGCCGGTGGTGGCAGGGGTGGCGGTGTAGGGCAGGGCGATATCCGTGCGGGTAGTATCAAGGCGATGCTACTTCCTCAGATGGCCATCTTCGCCCAGGGGACGCACGCGCACTATTTCCTCGAGTTCGATCTTCGTCAGGGCGTGTCGCCGAGCCAGGCAATCAGCGCGTTCGCACGCCTTCGCGCGCCGGAGGTGGCATCGGGCGGTGTGAACTTCGTTCTCGCGTTCGGCGCCAATTTCTGGCGGGCGGCTTCGCCGGACGGCGCGCCGACTGACCTGGCGAACCTCGAACCCATCGCCGGAACGGACGGGCACAACGTTCCGGCGACGCCGCATGATGCGTGGGCATGGATCAGCGGAAGCGAGCCGGACGTCACGTGGGACCACGCCCGATCGGCTCGCCGGCTCGTGGAGGAAGCAGCGACGCTTGCATCGGAGCAGCCGGCGTTCACGTACCGCGACAGCAGGGACATGACGGGATTTATCGACGGCACGGCGAACCCCGATCCGATGGCCGCGCCCGCTGTCGCGCTTGTGCCGGGCGGGCGGCCGGGCGAGGGCGGCAGCCATGTGCTCGCGATGCGTTGGGTGCACGACCTCGACGCATTCCACCGACTTCCGGTGGCGGAGCAGGAAGCGGTAATCGGGCGCACGAAGCGTGACAGCGAAGAGCTGACGGAGGGTGTTCGACCGGCGACCGCGCACATCTCTCGGGTCCAGGTCGATGTCGATGGCAACGAATTGGAGCTGTATCGGCGCAGCGTGCCTTACGGGACGCAGGCGGAAGCCGGCCTCTCGTTCGTGGCGTTCAGCGCGGACCCATCGCGGTTCCGCCTGTTGCTCGAGCGAATGTTCGGGACGGGCGGCGGGGTGAGGGATCGGCTCACGGACTTCTCTCGTCCGGCGAGCGCGGCCACGTATTTTGCGCCGTCGTTGAATGCGCTGCAAGCGCTTGCGGACGGCGCGTAGCGATCGCGGCTCCCTCGTTGCTGTCACGCCGGCGATCGTGACCTGTAAGATCGCGGCATGGCGGTACGTACACGGTATGCGCCGAGCCCGACCGGGGTGCCGCACGTCGGGAACATTCGGACGGCGCTGTTCGACTATCTCCTCGCGCGGCACTTCGGCGGGGAGTTCGTGCTGCGGATCGAAGACACGGACCAGGCGCGGTCGGTGCCGGGGGCGGTGGAGGCGATCTGCGAGAGCCTGCGCTGGCTGGGGTTGGAGTGGGACGAGGGGCCGCAGGCCGGCGGGGCGTACGGGCCGTATGTGCAGTCGGAGCGGCTGGAGTACTATCGCGCGGCGGCGGACCGGCTGCTGGCGCAAGGCGACGCGTACGAGTGCTGGTGCTCATCGGAGCGGCTGGAGGCGGTGCGAGCGGAGCAGTCGCGGAACAAGCAGCCGCCTCGATACGACCGGCGGTGCCGGACGGAGGACGGGCGGGCGGCGTCTCGGAAAGAGGCTGAGGCGGAAGGGCGCGGGCCGGTGGTCCGATTCAAGACGCCCGACGCCGGCGAGATCACGTTCGACGACGCGATCCACGGTCCGACGACCTTCGACCTAGCGACCATCGACGACTTCGTGCTGCTGAAGTCCGACGGATTCCCGGTGTACGCGCTGGCGTACATCGTCGACGACGACGTGATGAAGATCACGCACGTGCTGCGAGGCGACGAGTGGCTGCCGTCGGCGCCGCGGCACCTGCTGGTGTACGGCGCGCTGGGGATCCAGCCGCCGGTGATCGCGCATCTGCCGCGGATCCTCGGGCCGGACGGGTCGAAGCTGAGCAAGCGGCATGGCGCGACGAGCGTGTTCGAGTATCGGGACACGGGATACCTGCCGGACGCGCTGTTCAACTTCCTAGGGCTGATGGGGTGGTCGCTCGACGACAAGACAGAGATCATCTCGCGGGCGCAGTTCATCGAGCACTTCACGCTTGACCGGGTGGTGAAAAACCCGGCTATCTTCAACGTCGAGAAGCTGACGTGGATGAACGGCGTGTACATCCGCGAACTGCCCGAGGGTCAGCTGGTAGATCTGTTCGCTTCGCGGCTTGAGAGCGATCTGCCTGCCAGCGTGCGGCGGCCGATCGACCCAGGGACCGTCGCGAAGGTGGCGCCGCTGATCCGCGAGCGCGTGAAGCTGCTGTCGGAGGTGGCGGACTACTGCGACTTCCTGTTCGTAGACGAACTGAAGTACTCGCGGGAGGACTTGCTGGGGAAGGCGTTCGCATCGAAGCCGGAGGTCGCGCGTGAGGCGCTGGAGGGGTCGGCGCGAGCGGCCGAGCGCATCGATACCTGGACGCACGATCGGATCGAGCAGGACTTCCGGGCGTTGGCGGACGAGATGGGGCTGAAGGCAGGGGACCTGTTCTCGCTGGTGCGGGTGGCGGTGACGGGGCGCCGGGTGACGCCGCCGCTGTTCGAGAGCATGGAGATCGTGGGGCAGGAGCGGTGCGTCGTGCGGCTGCGGGTTGCGGTGGGGGGGGTGTAAAGACCGCGCACGAACCTTGGCTGCACCAAATGCGCCGAGGGCTAGCGTTGTTCATAATTGCCGCTCGACTGGCGGTTGGTTTGCGTGCTGGGGCGGCCACGTGGTCTCCGAAGGCGACTCTTCGACGGCCGCCCCTACACGTGCATTTTCGCGAGGTGTCGAACATGGGCGAAGAAGGTCAAGGGCTCGGCGGGCGGTTCGGGAAGGTGCGGAAGCTGTTCGACGACAAGGTCGTCGCGAAGCTGAAGGATTCCGAGACGCGCGACAACGTGATGCACCAGGTGAGCGACCACGCGGACACGCTGAAGGACGCGGGGATGGCGATGGCGTCCCGGTTCATGGGGGGCGGTGGGGACGGCGGAGAGAAGCGGGCGGAGGGCGAAGCGGGCGATGAAGAGCGCGTTGCGGCGGAAGGGGAGCGCGCGGACGAGGTGGTGGATGAGGAGAAGGCGACGGACGAGGAGCGGTGACGCCGCCGCGGCGCCTCGTCGGCCGACCACACCGAGCGTTGCATCAACGCAATCGCGCGAGAGATCAGCCTACACCTCGGGCGATGGAAGTGCACCAGAAGGGGCGGGCCACATGGGGCCGCCCCTACACGGTGCGAAGCGCCTTTCCCGGCGGTTGTCACGGGCTTCGATCGGCTCACAAGGCGTTGCGCAGGAAGCGGGACCAGAGGTCGTGCGTGATGCGCGACGAGTTGGCGGCGATGCCGGCCCGGGCGGCCCACTCGCAGATGCGCGAGACGTCTCGGTCGAGCAGGCTGAGCGCCGACGGACTGAAGCGCGGGTCGACGGCCTGCGGGAAATCGATGATCACCGGACGCCCGTTCCAGTACAGCACGTTGAAGGGCGAAAGGTCGGCGTGCACGCGGTCGCACGCGAGCATCGACTCGATGTTGCGCATCAGCGCGTCGAAAACGTCACGGACTTCTTCGGGCTCGAGCTGGACTGCGTTGAGCGCGGGCGCCGGGCCTTCTTCGTCGCCGATGTAGTCCATGATGATGACGCGGCCCGAGTGGGCGATAGGGCGCGGGACGTCGCAGCCGTCCTGGTACAGCGTGCTCAACGTGCTCCATTCGTAGTCCACCCACTGGTCGAAGGCGATCTTGCGGCCGGCTCGGGACTTCGTCGCCACCGCGAGCTGATCGCGGCGTCGCATACCTCGGGCGCGGCCTTCGGTATATGAGGCGTCGTTGCTGAAGCGCCGGACGTTCCGGTCGCGGTAGACCTTCGCGGCGTAGAGTTCGTCGCCGGTGTAGGCGCGGCAGCAGTAGACGGTCGCCTCCTTGCCGCTCTTTACAGTGCCGATGACTTCGCGGATGACGCGGCTTTCGATGAGCTCATCGAGATCGGCGCGCTCTTCCGCGTATCTGTTCTGACCCAAGTTGTTCCTCCGAATGTGCGTTGGTTGTTGCGTTGCGTGGCGTGCGAGGATTCGTGTTCGTCATGGGTCTTCCTCCTTCGTTCGCGCGGTCGAAATGAAAGAGCCGCGGCATCCGCCACGGCTCACGTAGTGAGAAGGGCCGCCTCGTCGGCGACCCTGATTACGTGATGCGGTGAGGGCCGGCGGTCAGGCGATGTGAGCGTGGCGCGTCGTGGCGAGGGTGGTTGTGGTGACTGCCATGTCGCGCCTCCTCTCGTGCGGGTGCTGCCGGTTGGCGACAGGATAGGCGAGGCGAGGGGGCCGCGACAAGGCCTTTCGCGACAGCGATGACTTCTGTTCGGGTTAGACTGAGGCACTCGGACTGGCTTGAGGTCTGTGATGCGCGGACTGGTCTCGTACGTGAGCTGGGAGATCGTCGGGATCCACGTCCTCACCGGCGTGCTGTTCGCGGTGGTGACGGCGCTCTTCGTGTGGGCGCTGGTGCCGGGACATGTGTGGGTCGCGCTGGCGCTGGCGCCGCTGTTCGCGTGGTCGTGGTGGGGGTTCTGGGCGGAGGCGCGGCACGTGCTGCGGGCGTCGCGGGAGTTGCGGCGTTCGGGGCGATAGGGACGGAGGCTCGAGATGGCTGACTGGTATGACCACATCGACGAGGAGCGGAAGGCGTTCATCGAGCGGCAGCACCTGTTCTTCGTGGCGACGGCGCCGTCGGACCCGGACGACGGCTATCCGAGCCTGTCGCCGAAGGGGCGGAACCTGCTTCGGGTGCTCGGGCCGAACCTCGTCGGGTACGTGGACTATCCGGGCAGCGGCAACGAGACGGCGAAGCACACGACGGACAACGGGCGCATCACGATCATGCTGTGCAGCTTCGACCCCACGGCGGGCATCGTGCGGCTGTACGGACGGGGGCGGCGCGCGGACCTCGACGACCCGGAGCTGCGGAAGTATAGGGACGCGTTCGTGGACGACCTGCATCCGTACGTGCGTCAGGCGTTCCTCGTGGACGTCGAGAAGATGCAGACGTCGTGCGGGTACGCGGTGCCGCGGATGGAGTACCTGAGCGAGCGTGAGACGCTCGACAAGTACTGCGAGCGGAAGCTGGAGCCGCGGGAGTTCGTCGACGGGATGCCGGTGGCGGGGGAACTGCGGGAGAGGGCAGCGAGCAGTTAGCTGTTGGCCGTTTAGCTATTAGCTGTGGGACCGCGCATGACCTCCGGTCAGCCTCTTAGTCCACGTCGATCCGTCTCACCTCCGGCGCGTCGCCCTCTTCGAATTCCGGATCAGGAAGCGCAGAGCCGCACCAGGGGCAATATCGGATCGTGTAGCTCGAGGTGCCGCCGTCATGGATGATGATCCCGAACGAGCCGGAGTCATATCGATGCAACACGGCTTCAGCGCACTCAAACGCGTCGACGTGCGTGTCGCACACCCGCTCGCACTGACGCTGCATGGTCGCGCAGCAGTAGTTCATTTGTGCAGGTCTATCTACCGAATATGACTCTCGCCCGGTCCTAGTTCTGCCGTGCTCTGAACATGAACCGCACCTCTCGCACCATGGCGACGTGGTCATAAGCGTGCTCATAAGGGAGTGGGAAGTTAGGCGAACCGAGCATCGCTGACTAGCAAACGGGCGCCAACCCAACCACAGAACGTTAGACTCGCGGCCGCGTAACGGCTTACCAATAGCCGCAGCGCTTCACCCGTTACGATTGCGCCTCGGCGAGGGCAGCCGCTACCATGATCTCCCAGAGGGCCGGCCGCGACGGCGCCCTCTGTGGAGAGCCACTGTCCTTAGGGCAGGAGGTACGTGTGCTCCCCAGCCTGCGCGAGGCCTGCGGCGTCTTCGGCGTGTACGCGCCCAACGAGGACGTAGCCAGGATCACGTTTTTCGGTCTCTACGCCCTGCAGCATCGAGGGCAAGAGAGCGCGGGCATCGCGACATCCAACTCCCGGACCATTTACGTCAAGACTGGCATGGGCCTGGTCTCGCAGGTCTTCGACGAAGACGACCTGAGCTACCTGCCGGGCCGCTTCGCCATCGGCCACACGCGGTACTCCACGACCGGCTCGAGCCAGTTGTGCAACGCGCAGCCGATGCGGGTGAGCGGGCCGAACGGCGAGCTGGCGCTCGGACATAACGGCAACATCGTCAACGCGCAAGAGATGCGCGACGAGCTGGCACGCGAGGGCGTGGACTTCTCGACCGGCAGCGACTCGGAGGTCATCGCGCAGATGCTCGTGCACGCGCCGGGCGCCGACTGGAACGAGCGCTGGGGGCACGTCATGCGCAAGCTCAACGGCGCGTACTCCCTGGCCGTGATCACGCCCGACGGAATCATGATGGCGCGCGACCCGATGGGGAACCGGCCACTGTGCCTCGGCAAGCTGGACGGCGGCTGGGTGGCGGCATCGGAGAGCTGCGCGTTCGACCACCTTGGCGCGACGTTCATCCGCGAGATCGAGCCGGGCGAGGTCGTGCACATCGACGCGTCCGGGATCCAGAGCTTCCACCCGATCGAGGAGCAGCGCCGGGCGTTCTGCGTGTTCGAGTACATCTACTTCGCGCGGCCGGACAGCCTGCTCGACGGCAAGCTGGTGTACCCGGTGCGGATGCAGCTCGGCCGCCAGCTCGCGAAGGAGCAGCCGGCGCCGGACGTTGACATCGTGATGGGCGTGCCGGATTCGGCCACGGCGGCGGCGATCGGCTACTCGCAGGAGTCGGGGATCCCGTTCGTCGAGGGCCTGGTGAAGAACCGGTACGTCGGGCGGACGTTCATCCAGCCGGACCAGCGGCTCCGCGAAGTCGGCGTGCACATGAAGTTCAACCCACTGCCGGAGCTGCTCGAGGGCAAGCGCGTCGTGCTGGTCGAAGACAGCATCGTGCGCGGGACGACGACGCTCGCCGTGGTGCAGATGATCCGGAAGGCGGGCGCGCGCGAGGTGCACATGCGCATCACGGCGCCGCCGATCACACACCCGTGCTTCTACGGCATCGACATGGGGACGCGCTGGGAGCTGATCGCCGCGCAGCACAAGATCGACGAGATCCGTGAGCAGATCGGCGCCGACACGCTCGGCTATCTCAGCCCGGAGGGGCTGGTTGAAGCGGTGGCCTCGGCTAAGGACGGGCTGTGCATGGCCTGCTTCACCGGCGAGTACCCGCGGCCGGTGCCGCTGCAGATGGACAAGCTGGCGATGGAAGCCGGGGCCGGCAGTCTCGACCGGCATGAGGTGGAGTACGTGCCCTCTGCGTCACGGATGTGACGGTGACGGCGAACTCTCCGACGACTGAAGCTGACCCTGTGACGGCGCGCGACAAGCGCGACGCGTACTCGCGCGCGGGCGTCGATCTTTCGGCGCGGAACGATCTGGTGTCGCAGATCAAGCGCATCGCTGAGCGCGGGCGCGGGCCGAGCGTGCTTTCGGGCGTGGGGCTGTTCGCATCGCTGTACCGGCTGGGCGAGTATCACGAGCCGGTGCTGGCTTCGAGCACCGACGGGGTCGGCACGAAGCTGCGCATCGCGATGCTAATGGACCGGTACGACACGGTCGGGCAGGACCTGGTCAACCACTGCGTGAACGACATCCTTACGACGGGGGCGCGGCCGCTCTTCTTCCTCGACTACATCGGATCGTCGGACCTGACGCCGGAGCGGAAGCTGGCACTGATCGACGGGATGAAGCGCGCGTGCGACGCAGTGGGCTGCGAGCTGGTCGGCGGCGAGACGGCGGACATGCCCGGGATCTACGCATCGGGCGACTTCGACCTGGTCGGGTTCATCGTCGGTGTGGTGGAACGCGATCACGTTATCGACGGGTCGCGCGTCCGCGAAGGTGATGTGCTCCTGGCGCTGCCTTCGACAGGGCTGCACACGAACGGCTACTCGCTCGTGCGGCGGATCTTCGGCATCGGCGATGACGGCGATCCGGCGGAGGGACGGTCGGCGCTCGGGCGGGTTTATCCGCCGCTCGAGGAGCCGCTGGGCGACGCGCTGCTAGCCGTGCACCGTCCGTATCTCGGCGATCTCACGCCAGTGCTGACGAGGCTGCACGGGATCGCGCACGTTACCGGCGGCGGGCTCATCGATAACGTGCCGCGCGTGTTGCCCGAGGGGCTGGCGGCGCGATTCGATGCGTCGTCGTGGACGGTGCCACCCTTGTTCAAGCTGATCCAGAAAACCGGCGGCATCAGCGACGAAGATATGTATCACACGTTCAACATGGGTTTGGGGATCGTACTGATGGTGGCGGCCGACGAAGCGGACGCGATCGCGCGCGAGTTGCCGGATGCGATGCGCGTCGGCGCAGTGGTGCGCCAGACGGACGAGCGCCGTGTGATCATCGAGTAGATAGATGGCTTTTCGGGCGATACTTGCGCCGTACGACAAGAGCGGGCTGGTGGAGCTGGCGCGCGGGCTGCAGCGGCTCGGGGTCGAGATGTTCGCGACGGGCAACACGTATCGCGTGTTGCGCGAGGCGGACGTGCAGGTGCGGCAGGTCAGCGAACTGACGGGATTCCCGGAGATCCTCGGCGGACGGGTGAAGACGCTGCATCCAGCGGTGCACGGCGGGATCCTCGCGCGGCGCGACATGCCGGAGCATCTGGCGGAGCTGGAACAGCACGGGCTGGGCACGATCGATATCGTTGTCGGCGGGCTGTACCCGTTCCAGGAGACGGTGGCGAAGCCGGACGTGACACTCGCCGAGGCGATCGAGAACATCGACATCGGCGGGCCGACGATGCTGCGGGCGGCGGCGAAGAACTTCGAGCACGTGCTGCCGATCGTCGATCCGGCGGACTACAACGACGTGCTCGACGCGCTGGCGAGCGGGTCAGCGCCGATGGAGTGGCGGCGGAAGCTGGCGGTGAAGGCGTTCCAGCACGTCGCGTCGTATGACACGGCGATCGCGCAGTACCTGCGTGGGTCCGAGGACCCATTCCCGGACGAGCTCACCGTGGCGCTGAAGAAGCGGGACGAGCTTCGATACGGAGAGAACCCGCATCAGCTTGCGGCCTTGTACCGGCAGGTCGATCTAAATCATCGCGAGCCCGAGGGCGTTGTCGAGGCGCGGCAGCTCAACGGGAAGGCGCTGTCGTACGTGAACATTCTCGATGCGGACGCGGCGTGGACGGCGGCGTGCGAGTTCGACGATCCGGCGGTGGTGATCGTGAAGCACATGACGCCGTGCGGGATCGCTTCGCGCGAAGACCTGTCCCAGGCGTTCGGGCTGGCGTTCGCGAGCGATCCGGTGTCGGCGTTCGGCGGGATTATCGCGATCAACCGACCGGTGGACGACGCGCTCGCGCAGACGATCCGCGGGACGAAGCATCCGACAAGCGGACAGAGGCTGTTCGTTGAGATCATCGTCGCGCCGGCCTACAGCGCAGAGGCGGTCGAGCGGCTGTCGAAGTCGAAGGACCTGCGGATCCTCGAGGCGCCGCTGCTGCGAGTGCGCGAGCGGGCGATTGAGTATCGGGGCATTGCGGGCGGGATGCTGGTGGAGGAGATGGACCGGATGCCGAAGGACCCGCCGGAGCTGCGGGTGCTGACGAAGCGCGCTCCAACCGAGGGCGAGATGGCGGACATGCTGTTCGCGTGGCGCTGCGTGAAACACGTCAAGTCGAACGCCGTGGTGCTCGTCAAGGACCGGGCGCTGGTCGGGATGGGCGCCGGGCAGCCGAATCGAGTCACCAGCGCGCGGCTGGCGGTGGAGGCGGCGGGGGAGCGGACGCGCGGGTCCGTGTCGGCGTCGGACGCGCTGATTCCGTTCCCCGATACAATCGAAGTGTGCGCGGCGGTCGGCGTGACGGCTGTGATCCAAACGGGCGGGAGCATCCGCGACGAGGAGTCGGTCGCGGTGTGCGACGCGCACGGCATGGCGATGGTGGCGACGGGCGTGCGCCATTTCAAGCACTGATCCCCGCGGGTATGCCGGCACGAATATTGGGTGGTCTGCGGCTGTTGACGCGGCGGCGGACGGCCGAGTGAGATGATGATGCGCGCGGGATCGTGCGGGCGACGGGAAACGGGCGAATAGGCGATGGCGGTACAGCAAGACCTCAGCATCATGCAGATCGACGACGCGGTGGCCGGGCTCGACCGGGCCGAGCGCGCGCGATTCGAGCGCATCTTCCACGTGAGCAGCACGCACGGACGGCTGGTGCCGCCGGACTCCATGAAGCCGTGGATCGAGAAGCAGTTCGGGGCGCTCGAGCCTACGCTGGACCAGAAGATCATCAAGGTCACCAACGTCGTGACGCTCGAGGGGGTGCTGTTCAACTCGCTGCGGGCGCGCCGCCCGATCTGGCGCCAGCAGGTGGACCTGGATGCGGAGTTGAGCCGTCCGGAGTCTGATCCGCTGTTCGACCCATACAACGGCACGCCGGAGGACCTATTCGGCAGAGTGCAGGGCGAGTACTGCGTCACGGCGAGCAACATCGCGAAGTTCGACGGGTTTCACGGGCTGGTGGTGTTCAACGAGCAGCATCCGCTGCGCTTCACGCGCGAGATGATCCACGACTACGTGGATACGGGCGGACGGTGGGGTGACCTGTGCCGGGCGACCGACCCGGAAGCGAAGTACTACATGTTCCTGTGGAACTGCCTGTGGAGAGCAGGAGCGTCGCTGTTGCACGGGCACGCGCAGGTGATCATGGGCCGCGAGATGCACTACGCGGCCGTCGAGTACCTCCGGAGGTGCGCGACGGTATACCAGGCGCATCACAGGGCGAACTACTTCGAGGACATGTACCTGGCGCATGAATCGCTGGGGCTGGCGTTCGAGCGCGAAGGCACGAAGGTCATCGCGAACCTGGCACCGCGCAAGGAGAACGAAGTCCTGCTGTTCGCACCGACGGTGTCGACGTCGCTGAAGGACCGGATCTACGAGACGCTGGAGTGCTTCCGCGACCGTCTCGGCGTCAGCTCGTTCAACCTCGTCATCTACACGCCGCCGTGGACGGAGACGCCGGAGAACTGGTACGGCTTCCCGGCGGTGGTTCGCATTGTGGATCGCGGCGATCCGTCGATGCGAACCAACGACTTCGGCGCGATGGAGCTGTACGCGGCGAGCGTCGTGTCGAGCGATCCGTTCGCGCTGGCGACTGCGCTTCGCGAGGCGATGGACGCGTAGCGCCGCGGCTACTGCAATGCCAGGTAGCGGCGGTCGCTGGACTTGAAGCTGGGGAATGGTGACGCGACGAGCAGCAGGTTCTGCTCGTCGGCAGGGATCTGGAAGCAGACGTTGCCTTCGGCGGTACCGCCGGGATAGAGGTGCGCGTCGAGGCGGTCGGGCGTGACGAAGTCGCACGTCGACTTGTTGTCGTAGGGCTCATACAGGATGTTCGCGGAGCCCGTCATCGAGAAGTCGCCCTCGGAGACGTCGAGCGTGTCTTCGCCGGTGCCGACGTTCTGCACGCGGACGCGGACGAGCACGTAGTGATTGCCGGGCTTCGGCGGCTTGGCGAATTGCGACGCGGCCATGATCTCATCGGCGGCGTCGAGGTTTGCGTTGAGGACCGTCGCTTCGAGATCGCCGGTACGGACGGATGAGCCGAGCGGGATAGGATCGCGCCGGCTGGTGCCGGGCCCGGTGGGCCCCGGCGTGGGCGTTCCCGAGTTACCGCTGCTGATCCCCGCGCACGGCTTGTCCTCACTGGTATCGATCTTCCATCCGCCGTTTTCCCAGATCCAGTAGCCCATCGATTCATCGGACGTCGTCGAAGATAGGTCCTCGCCGCCGACGGTCGACGTCGCCGCAACGTACGCCTTCCCGGCGTCGTAGCGGACGTTCGTGATGTTGACGTTGAGGTCACCATCGGCGACGTCACCGAGGAGTCCCTTCACGATCGCCAGCAGCGTGACGAAGTCGAGCAGCGAGCACTTCTGCTTGAGGCTGTCCGACGCGTACGTGTAGGCGTGCGCGGCGTTCCCGGCGAGGAGGTCGCGCTCGAACTGCTCGAATGCGGTCCGGAGCTCCGTCTCGTGGGCAGGGAGCTCGGCGGGGTCGATCGTCGCGGCGGCGAGGGGCGATGCCGTTGTGGCGGGGGTCTGGGCGTCGGGAGTCGAGGTCGGACGCGAGGCCCCGCTGCCGCACGAAGCGGCGAGCATCAACGCGGCACAAGGCGACATAACAGCTAACAGGCGCATGGGAGCCACCCTTCTCAAGAGTTATCGCCCGCGGATGGGTGCGGCTGAGGCTCGGGAGCGTCCGACCAGGCGACGCAGCACGGGGTGGACGCTGATTCGGGTGGCGAGATGCGGGGCTTTGAGGCACACTCGGCAAACCGGCACGTCCGGCCCACGAGCGGAAAGGCTTCGCATGGCGACGATGACACTTCCCAGGAATCCGACGGACCTCACTTCCGAGTGGCTGACTTCAGCGCTACGCGAGACCGGGACGATCAAAGAAGCGCAGGTGACCTCGTTCGAGCTGGATCCCGACATTGCGGCCGGGGCCGGATTCATGGGGCAGCTCGCACGGGTCGAGCTGGGGTACGACAGGGCGGAGGCGGGCGCACCGACGTCGCTCATCGCGAAGTTCCCGACGTATGCGCCGGAGAACCGCGCGATCGCCGATATGTTCCGGATGTACGAGACCGAGACGCGGTTCTACGAGGAGATCGCGCCGGACGTCGAGCTGCGGACGCCGCGCCGGTACTACAGCGCGAGGGCCGCGGACAGCACGGACTTCATCCTGCTCATGGAGGACCTGGCTCCGGCGAAGGTCGGCGACCAGGTGGCGGGATGCCCGGCGGAGCATGCCGAGCTGGCGGTGCGCGAGCTCGCGAAGTTCCACGCGACGTGGTGGGAGAACCCGAAGCTCTCGAAGCTCGACTGGGTGTGGGCCTTCAACAACCCGATCCGGGTGGGCGGAGCGCAGGCTTCGTATGCTGGCGCGTGGGAGCCGTTCAAGAAGACGTGGTCGAAGCAGGTGCCCGCTGACGTGCTGGCGATGGGCGAGCGGTTTCAGGCGCGTATTCCGGCGCTCGTGGACCGGTTCGTGGAGCATCCGGTGACGATCAGTCATGGCGATTACCGGCTGGACAACCTGTTCTTCGCAACGCCGGAGGGCGGCGATCCGCTGGCGGTCGTGGACTGGCAGATCATCTCGCTGGGCAAGGGCATGTTTGACGTCGCGTACTTCATGGCGGGCGCGGTGCCGGCCGAGGAGCGCAGGGTGATCGAGATGGATCTGCTGCGCATGTACCACGGCATCCTCGTGGAGCGCGGAGTGAAGGGGTACGACTTCGACCAATTGCTACTGGACTACCGCCTCGGGGCGCTGTTCTGCTGGCAGTACGCGGTGGTGATCCTTGGCACGCTGGACGCGGCAAACGAGCGCGGGCTGGCGCTGTTCACCGACGTGCTGCGGCGGTTCGTCTCAGCGATCGTTGACCTGAAGGCGATCGAGCTGATGCCCGCATAGCGGCACCCGACACCTCACGCGCCCTCCACGATGCCGCATAATTGACGGACGGAGGGCGTGTATGGAGCCAGCGATCCGTTACGCCGAGACCGCCGACGGCGTCAGCATCGCCTACTACGATATTGGCGAGGGTGCGCCGCTCGTCGTACTGCCGACGGTGCCGTGGAGCAACATCCACGCCGAGTTCAGCTTCTTCCGATTTCACCCCGCGCTGGCGAGCACGTTCCGACTGATCCGCTACGACGTCCGCGGCGCCGGCCTCTCGCAGCGGGATGTCAGCGACTATTCTCTCCCGGCGCTCCAGGGGGATCTCGCGGCAGTGCTCGACCGTGTCGATGCGGACCGCGTGAACGTCTATGCGGAGGCGAATGCCGCGAAGATTGCTCTTGCGTACGCCGCAGCACACCCGGAGCGCGTCGAGCGGCTGGTGCTGTGGTCGGCGTGGGCGCGGGGCGCGAGCTGGTACGAAACGCCGCGAGGAAGGGCGGTACAGTCACTCGCTCCGCAGTCGGACTGGGAGCTCTATACGGAGACGGTGGCGCAGACGGTATTCGGTTTCGGGAAAGACGACGCGCGCTGGTACGCAGCCTACATGCGCGACTGCGTGCACCCCGAGCAGGCGAGGGCGTATTTTGCCGTCGAGCCCACGCAAGACGTAACGGATCTCTTGTCGCGTATCGATGCGCCGTCGCTGGTGCTTTCGCCGTCCGCGGCACCCATGGCGCCGGCGGAGTGGGGGCGCCAGCTGGCGTCGCGAATGCCGCACGCCCAGCTGAGGATGATCGAAGCAGACGTGATGTGGTCAGAGGAGATCGAGGCGTCGATCATCGAGTCGTTGCGTGAGTTCGTACCTTCGGCTGGCGGCGTGCGCCGCGAGGATGCGTCGCGTGCGGCGCGGACGGACGGCCCATTTCAGACGATCTTGTTTACGGACATGGAGAGCAGCACTGCGGAGACTCAGAGGCTTGGCGACGCGGGGGCGCAGAACCTCGTGCGGACGCACAACCTCGTCGTGCGTGAGGCGCTGCGATCGAACGGCGGGAGAGAAGTGAAGCACACGGGCGATGGGATCATGGCGAGCTTCGCGTCGGTGTCATCGGCGGTCGCCTGCGCGATCGACGTGCAGCGGGCAGTGGCGCGCATGAACGAGGACAGCGCCGGGACGGCGGCGCGGCTGAAAATCGGGCTGAACGCCGGCGAGCCTGTGGCCGAGGACGGCGACCTGTTCGGGACAGCGGTGCAACTGGCGCGGCGGATCTGCGACCATGCGGCACCGGAGCAGATCCTGGTGCCGGAGGGAGTACGGCACCTGGTTGCAGGAAAGAACTTCCTATTCGCGGATGCGGGCGAGACTGCGCTGCGAGGGTTCGAGGATCCGGTGCGGTTGTACGAGGTGAAGTGGCGGGAGTGAATCGCAATGCTCGCGTTCGCGAGCGTGGCTGAAAGCCGGCGCTACGGGCGCGGCTCGGCGAGTTCAGCGCGCGGCTGGGCCGTCCGGGAGCAGACGGCGGACGGCGGCGATCAGGTTATCCGGGTCGAAGGGCTTGGCGATCGCGGCTTCGGCGCCGAGCTCTTCCTGCGCGGCGCGGGCACCGAACGCCGACAGAATGATCACCGGCACGCTGATGCCGCGGCGGCGGAGTTCGCGGTAGAACGAACGGCCGTCCATCACGGGCATCTGCAGGTCCAGCACGATCACGTCAGGGTTCGCGGTTTCGACGTCATCGAGGGCGACGGCGCCGTTGACGGCGGTGGTGACGTGCATGCCGCCGGTGAGGAGCGTCATACGCAGCATGCGGAGTAGCGCCTCGTCGTCATCGATGACCATGACGCGTGCCTGCCCAACGTTCGTGCGCGCGGACGTGCGGGGCGCCGGAGTCGTCGACCGCGAGCCTCCGGACTGGAGGACCGGGCGCCGCTCGTACGGCGCTCTACTGCGCCGGTGCGTCTTCGGCGGGGAGAGTAAAGCCAAACTCGGCGCCGCCGCCGGGGCGCTGTTTCGCCCAGATCCGCGACCGCTGCGCCTCCATAAGACGCTTGCAGACTGCGAGCCCAATTCCAACACCTCCGCTGCGCTCCCTGGTTGCATCCGAACGGTAGAACGGTGAGAAGAGTTCGTCGATCTCGTCGGCGCTGAGTCCGCTGCCACGGTCGAGGACGCGGAACTCGACTGCATCGCCGGCAGGCGCAACGATGATTTCGATCAGAGTATCGGGCGCGCTGTATTTGACGGCATTACTCAGAAGATTCGTCATCACGAGCTCGAAGTAGGTGGGCTGCGCGGTGACGAGCCGCGGCGCCGCGGGGTCGAATATGAGGTCGATCCGGCGGATGGGATGACGCGTGCGGAACGCATCGACGATCTCGGTGACCATGGGCCGGAGGGGAAGGGGTTCGGTCTCGATCTCGTCGGTCGTCTGGAAGCGCGCGAGAACGAGCATGTTCTCGATGATGCGCCGGAGGCGTTCCGCCTCAGTCTCTACGTCTTCGAGGGCGATCGCCATGTCCTCCGGGGAGATGTGCTGGCGCTGGGAGCGCAGTATGCGGACGTTGCCATAGATCGTGGTGACCGGCGTGCGTAGCTCGTGCGAGACGAGGCCGAGGAACTCGTCCTTGGCGGCGTTCGCCCTGCGTAGCTCTTCGGCAGTGCGGTGGGCGTCTTCCTCGGCCGTCTTACAGTCGTGGATGTCGACGCTGATGGTGATCCAGCGTTCGATCTCGCCGGCGTCGTTTCGTACAGGCACCATGCGCCCGAAGTTCCAGCGGTACTTGCCGTTGCGATCACGCACGCGGAACTCGCTCGTGTATTCACTGCCGGTCGCCCGGGCCTTCTCCCAACGCCTCTGCTCACGGGCGAGGTCATCCGGGTGGAACAGATTCGCGGGCCAGGCGCCGCGCTTTGCATCGTCTGCCGAGAGCCCGAGGTACTCCAGGAGGTGGGGGTTGACGTATTCAAGTCTCCCGTCGGCCCCGTCGACCGAGACGGAAGCGGGCGTGGCCTCTGCTAGGGAGCGGTAGCTGGCCTCGCTCTGGCGCAGGGCTTCGAGGGAGCGCTGACGCTGAATGGCGAGGCCGAGGACGTTGGCGATCGAGCGGAGGAAGAAGACCTCGTCGTCGCCAAAGGTGCGCGCAGCTTTGCTGTGGACGCGCAACACGCCGAAGGGCGTCTGGCGGTCGCGGATGACGGCGGCGATGCCGCTACGGATCTCGTGGCGCCGGAGCGTGTCCGGCGGCGTGAAGCGCGTCTCTGAGAGCAGGTCTTCGGTGACGACGGACTCGTTGAGAGCCAGGGTGTGCGAGACCTGCGGGTCGACGTCGATCGTCTGACCGACAAGCGGTGGTTCGCTCCACCCGGACGTTGCGAGAACGCGGGCTCCGGCGCTTGCGGGAAGCGCTTCGAGGGCGTCGGCGTATTCGCCGTCCAGCATCCGGGCGGCGAGTTCGGTGGCTTCGGCGAAGAGCGCGGGGAGGTCGTCGCTGACGATGGCGTGGCGGCCAAGTTCGGCGACGGCCTGCTGTTGCAGGTGACGCGCGCGCAGGAGGGCCTCGGCGGACGCGGCTGGCGCTCGCTGCTGCGGGGGCACTTGTCTGGTCGGCATCTCGATCCTGGTGGCGAACGTGAGTAACGAATGTATAACACGCGGAGACCGAGACATGATTGAGTCAAGATGCGAAGTGGGGTTGCAGAATCATAAAACGCGATGCCGCGTCAACCTGGTGAACGCGCGAGCGTCGGGTGCCGGGTGCCGCCTGTGCTCATTTTGCGTTGCGCCGTAGGCGATGGATCTTCGTGCACGCGCGACGGTGCTCGGACTGTCGATGAATGGAGGCCAGCGTGCTGGGCGAGGTGGTACCCCCGGCAGGACTCGAACCTGCGCGCATGGTTTAGGAAACCACTGCTCTATCCTCTGAGCTACGGGGGCCCGGTGGAAGTATATCGACGCGGTGACGGGCTCAGCGCCGCTGCGAAGCGGCGAGTGGCTCGGAGAGATTCGGAACGCAGTGGGGGACCTGCTCGAGCAGGTCCCCCACTTTCATATGCCCTCGTGCTCGTCCGTTACGGCGTGGAGCAGTTGGCGCCGATCTGGTTCAGGTCCGAAATGGCGTCAGCGATCGCGACAGCGCCGCTCGGCGGGCCCGTGAGCGCGCCGTTAGGGCTGCGGTCGAAGGTGAACGCGTT
The DNA here is from genome assembly GCA_964487335.1 of uncultured Dehalococcoidia bacterium. Taxonomy (GTDB): domain Bacteria; phylum Chloroflexota; class Dehalococcoidia; order DSTF01; family JACRBR01; genus CAZAPT01. Next base: position 158,638 of record CAZAPT010000002.1, on the reverse strand, counting down.
CGAGACCCCGTCGTTGTTGTCGTCACCAGCGTAGGTCTTGCCGTTCGAGTTCGGAGTGTTCGGGTTCACGCTGCTGGTGCCGATGTACTGCAAGATCGCGATGGTGTCAGCGATGGCGATTGCCTTGTTCTTGGCCGGAACCGAGCTCCCCGGGTTGATCGTGTCAACGTCGAAGAAGTCCCACTTGTTGAGGGCGTTGCGGCCACCGCCGTTGGAAATCGGCGATGCCGGAAGCGCCTCTCGGCGGTTGGTGCAGCCGTCACCATCGGAGTCGGCGTCACCACCGTTCGGGTTGCTGCTCGCAGGGATGTCCTGCTGAGTCGCATCCGTTGCGATATCAAGCCAGTCCACGGTCCCGTTCGGGTCGTCCTTACCACCGTCCGTGCAGTGGGTGGTGGCGGGGTCGCCCGGAGCCGTCGGAACCATGTTGGCAGCCAAGCAATCGGCGTTGCTGCCGTTGGTGTTCGGCAGCTTGGGGTTCAGGCAGGTCGCGACGCCCTTTGCGCACTCCTGGCTGTCCGAACCCACGACGCTCGCGACGCCGAAGGACGAGCCGCAGGCGCCGCTCGCCGCGGTCTGGCTCACCTCAGAGTAGTCCGGGCAGCCGTCCCAGTCGGAGTCGCTGTTCTTGTCGCTGAAGCTGTAGCCCGGGACCACCAAGTAGTCCGGGAAGCCGTCGTCGTTCGAGTCGTAGACGATGCCTGCGGTTGGCGCTGCCAGGGAGCCGTTGGTCGGCGTGCCCTGGGCCGCGTTGTTGTAGCAGACCGGTGACGGAGCGAGCGCGCCGCCGACGGTGGTGGCGTTGTCGCAGAAGGTGTCATGGTCGTGCAGCGGGCGCGGCGGTCGCGGGCCAGCCGCTGTGTTCACCACGGTCTGGCAGGCGTCACCGATCGCGTCAGAGTTCAGATCCACCTGGTCAGGGTTGTAGACCGTGGGGCAGTTGTCGAACCAGTTGGCGTAGCCGTCACCGTCGATGTCCTGGTCAGGCGTCCACCCCGTGGTGCACGCGACCCCCACGTTCTTCTTGTCACCGTCCTCGGTGAAGTCGGTCGTGGTGTTATTGACGTAGTGACACCCGGTCGTATGCGTCGGGCCGGGAGGGACCAACGCGTCCGAAAGGCAGGCGGCCGAGAACATGCCACCGTTCGTCGCCGTGCTGTTGAACGGCGCAGCGTTAAACGGTGCCACGGACGGCGGGCAGTTGTTGCTGGATCCCGGGTTCGGGTCGCAGCTGTCGCCCAGTCCGTCACCGTCGGTGTCGGTCGTGCCGCTTGCCGACGTTAGCGGGTTGGGAATAGGGAAGAGACCGACGTCGGGGTTCGGGCAGCGGTCGATGCCCGAAGGGACGCCATCGCTGTCCACGTCCTCGAGGCTGGACTCCGCGATCGCGTAGTGGATCGGGTCGCCCGGGTTGCCGGTGATCGAGCGGATCGGAGTCGGCGTCTCATGGGATGTGTGAGTCGTCGTGACGCCATTCGCCGTCCACGAGGTGCCGAAGCTGTCGAGCGACGTGCCGAGCGTGTGCACCGTGCTCGTGAACGGTGTGCAGGTCACGGTGGCCTGGCCGGCGGCCGGGTCAGCGACGGCGAGCGGGCGGACGTCACCGAGGGTGGTGATGGCCGCGTAGCCGGCGCCGAAGGCACCCAGGTTCAGCGTCAGGAAGTTGACGTCGGTCTGAGCAGCCTGCGGGACGATCTGGGCCACACCGTAGCCGCGGCCGACGAGCAGCGGGAGCGCCGTGTCGAGCACGAGCTTGATGTAGTCCGGAGTTCCGTCAGCGCCGTCCGGAACGCCGTCCGCGCCGACGGTCAGGTTGCCGCTTCCGTCCACACCGAAGGCGTCAGCCTGGGTGTCGGGCAGGGAGTCGGCGTCCGGACCGTCCTTGCCGCTGACGATGGACGTGGTCGCGCCACTGGTGTTGCCGTTGTAGATGGTGAACGTCTGGACCAGCGTAGTGGTGCCCGGCGCGCCGCACTGGGCGGGCGAGCCCGTCGCCGGGTTGACGTTGTCGGGCAGGTTCGCCGCGACGACGTTGGTGCTGATCTGGAAGTCCGTCGTCCCAACGGTGGACAGCAGCGGCGCCTTGCTCCCTGTGCACGGAGCAAACGTTACGGGGCTGTCGCCGGTGTTGCAGGTGTGCACGTTGGACGTGTACTGGGTCACCGCGATGTCGAAGAACGGCGTCGTCGACGTGCCGGCGGCCGGGCAGGAGCCCGAACCGAGCGGACAGTCGAGGCCGACCTGGACATCGAGGTTGGGCGCCGTGTTTGCGGCGAGGCCGCTCCACGTCGTCTTGTACGTAAAGTTAGAGATGAAGGGGTCGGCGTGTACCGTCCCTCCACCACCCTGGGTCAGTCCTCCGGCGAACAGAAACGCCGCGAGGACGGCTGCAACTCCCAACAGGAAGAGTTGCTTCATAGTTGATCCTCCTGAACTGGAAACTCGAACGGTAGGGCGAACGTTCTGCTGGCCACCTCCTTTGCACACTCGCCATCGCTCACGCCGTCGCGCGTGGCGGGGACATGCGCAGCGTGGTGCGTTTGTGGCAGTCCGTTCGGCGTGCCGGACGACGTTCTGTCGCAGCTGCTCGCTCCGGTGGTGGCGATCGCTGTGCATTCGGGAAGCACAGCGGCGGGGTGCGAGCGTGCCGCGATCACGCGTACGGCCGGAGACGCGGGCGAGGGTACGCGCCGCGGCGATCGCGCGCGTGTGCGACCACCGCATCGCATAGCCTACGCGTCAATTGTTGAATCGGGATGTGATTGCGATTTAATCGTCCAAAAGATGTGGAAACGTACAGGAAATATGCGTTACGAGCCTGTGAAAGATTAAAGACGGACTATTGAATTGAGATGTGAATGCGCTTCGATACAGCAAATAATGTGGAATAATTCATGAACGCTGCGGCGTAAAGTGTTGTTTAATCTTCATCGATATCCAAGTACATCTCAATGCTTCGGTGTGAAAATGGTCGGTGCACGCCGCTGCACGAACGCTACTGGCGCGTGCGCGGCCATCGAACAACGGCCTCTAGGGCGAGGCGATTGCCGGGCAGAGAGTGGGCGCCGTGCGTGCAGGTCATTACCCTGAACGTGATCGCCCGTACGAATCCACTCTTTGCCTGGCGCCACAACTTCCGTTTCGCCTGACGTGAACGCGCACCATCACGACGCGCAAGCAGCTGTTCCACCGTGATATCGTCGCGGCGCGATGCGGACCCCTGATCGGACGATCTGCGTTGCCGCCGTCGCTCCGGGCGAGGCGTCGAGAGCCGGCGTCCGCGCGGGGGTGTAGGCCGAGGTGCGCCGCCGTCGCTCCGGAAGGCGGCGGCCGGCTGCGTCGACCGTGCTGCGCGTTCGACGCCTGTGGAGCGGCGAATCTTGACAAGGGACTGGCGTCCAGTCGCCCGGGTTGGCGTTCCTAGACAGTCTCCGCGCTTCATGCCGCCTATCGCGCGCGCGTAGCTGCTATCCTCGCCATATTGGCGGAGCACGGCGCGGCCGGGTTCGGGCCCGAAAGCCCGGATACGCCGCCAACCCCGCACTCCGTACCAACTCCGCGCGCTGAAAGCATCAAGCAACACCGCTGCATCACGCTGCCCGCTGAGCAGCCGAGGTCGGCATGTACGCGCCTTCGCCACCCGCCAGTAAGCAACGAGCGCGCGCGCGTGGCGGCGCTGCTGCTGCGTGGCAGCGCACGCACAGCACCTGGCGGCTAGCTGCGGCGGCAGAGCGGGCGATCCTGTCGGTCTCGGTGCCGGCGTGGACGATTGCCGTGGCGGCGATGTGCCTGGGCATCTACGCGCTCGTCCTGTATTTGCACGCGGACCTGACGCTGGTCCAGGGCGACGCGATCGGGCACATCTACGTCGCGCGGCGCGTGATCGACTCGGTGACGCCGTCGTTCGCGCAGTTCGGCTACGTCTGGCTGCCGCTGCCGCACCTGCTAATGATCCCGCTGGTGTGGAACGACACGATGTGGACGACGGGGCTCGCCGGAAGCATCGTTTCGCTGATCGCGTATGCGCTGACGTCGGTGTACATCTACCGGTTGACGCGCCTCCTGAGCGGCAGTGGGATCGCGGGGATCATCTGCGCAGCACTGTTCGCAACCAACCCAAACGTGCTGTTCATGCAGACGACGCCGATGGGCGAGATCGTGATGATCCTGTTCATTGTCGCCTCGGCGTATCACCTGGTGAGGTGGGCGCAGGACGGATCGACGCTGCACCTGATCCTGAGTGCGGGGTTCGTGTTCTGCGGCACTTTGTGTCGGTACGAAGTGTGGTGGCTGGTGCCGGTCGGCACGGGGATTGTCATGTTGGCATCGCTCTTGCGATACGGGTTCAGCCGCCGGATCGAGGCGCTCACGATCACCTGGGTCATGCTGGCGTCGTACGGGATCTTCCTGTGGCTGGTGTACAACTACGTGATCTTCGGGGATCCGCTGCGGTTTATCCACGACATCGGTTCGGCGCAGTCATTTGCGCGCGAGCGGGCAGCCGAAGGCGCGCTCCCTTCGAAGAGCGACCCGTTTGCGTCGGCGCGGCTGTACGGGTGGGCGCTCATCGACGTCGCCGGATTGCCCGCGGTGCTGGTCGGGGTCGGCGGTTTCATCGCGCTGATCGTCAGCCGTCTGCCGCTGGGAGTGAAGTTGGCGGCGCTATTACCGGCGTCGCTGTTCCTGTTCGAGGTGCTGTCGCTGACGAAGGCGCAGTCGGCGATGCTCTCGCCGCACTCAGCGATCCCGGACATGGTGAACACGAGATACGGGCTGCTACTTCTGCCAGCGATCGTAATACTCGCGTGCATGTTGGCGCGCCAGCTGCGGATCGTCGGACTGATGCTGCTGTTCGCGGCGCTGGTGCCGCAGCTGATGATCCTGCCGACGCCGTCGGGAGTCTTCTCGCTGCGAGAGCGGGAGATGGCGAAGGCCGCGCAGCCGGGCTACAGCGAGCGCTGGGCGCAGGCGAACTTCCCATTCCTGCGGAAGGATCAGCCGGTCACGCTCGTCGAGGCGGTTGTCGCATCGGGGGAGAGCCGGCTGGCAATCCAGGCTGAATCCAACTGGCTGCACGACCACGCGAAGACGGGGAAGATCCTGGTGTCGGAGCACTTCCATGCTTCGGCGCTCGTGCTGTTCTCGAAGTTCAACCTGTCGCGCTTCATCTATGAGGGCAACTATCCGTACTTCCATGAAGAGATCCAGTCGCCGGGCCGGCACACGGAGTGGATCATCTACCAGCCGAACGTGTACGGCGACCAGGTGCGACCGCTCGTTGCGGGAGGACACCCGCCGGGGTTCCAACTCGTGTTCGAGGACAAGGAGTTGCAGATCTTCCACCGCTACAAGGAGGAGCCACTGGGCCGGCCGGCGAGCGTGCCGATGAGCGCGCATCTGCTCCAGGAGGACGTGTCGCTGGAAGAAACCGCCGGCACGGTCGTTGTTGGGGAGACGTACGCCGGGCTGCACTGCGCGAACGATGTCACGACGGTGCTGACTACGCGCGGAACGCTCTACACCGACCTGCCGTGCAACGAGGTGCCGGACGACCACGTGCTGCTCGGCCAATCGGTGGGCATGCTCGTGGCGTATCGAAACGGGATCACGCGCGTGGACATCGACGGGGCGCTGTCCGGGCACGTGAGCTTTACCGTGCCGCACGCGTGGATCGAGCTACGCTCGGACCACGCGGACGCAGTGCAGATCCAGGACGATGGCGTGCCGCGTCCCGACGCCGTGCCGGCGGCAGCGCGACGCCTGGCACAGGACATCACGCTGGGCACTGTGGGCGACAACAGCGAGTTCGCGCACCGGTTCTACACGATGACGTGCAACGACGACGTCGCCGGGATCCACACCACCATCGAGAGCCTGTACGTGCAGATGCCGTGCGGTGAGTTTCCGCACTACGCATCGTCGGACTCGCCGGCGGTGAAGATCACGGTCGGGTTGACGTATGACTCGGCGCACGTCCGCATCGAGTTCCCGGACCGCGACCCGATCGAGTTTACGGGCGGCCGCGTGTGGCTGCGGTCGAACTGATCGCGCTCCCTCGCAGGCCTATGGCGCGAGCGAGCGGATGGTCGCGACGAGAGGATCATCAAACAGGAAGTCGAAGTTACAGGCCTGCGGCGCCTCGCGTGGGTCGTGGAAGCTCCAGATAAGGTAGCCGTCACCCCCGCCGTTGTACACGACTCCCATCTTCGCTGAGAACTCCGTGGCGCGCGTAACAAGCGGCGTGCACGACGTGCCGGCCTGGATGCCGCCCTCCCCAACGAAGAACGGCTTGTTCAGCGACTGCGAGATACTCAGGTCGTTCGTGATATACGACGGCGCGGCCTGGGCATCGTGGTCGTAGTCGTGGGCCTCGACGATGGAGACGTTGGGATGTGAGTGCAGCTGACGGAACTGCGTGCTGTTACCGGCGCCGCACTGACCGCTACCCATCGTGCCGAAGCTGATGAGGTGGTTCGGGTCGAGGCTGCGCACGTAGTCAGAGACGTTGGCGACGAAGGCGTCGAAGGTGGCGAAGTTGCCGCAGCTACCGCCTGTCGTCTTGTTCTCGGCTTCGTTGATGAGCTGCCACGCGAGGATCTGCGGGTTATCGCGATAGCGCGGGACGATCTGGCCGATGTAGTCGACGTAGGAGAGCGGGTCGCCGCCGAAGGGCTGGGTGTAGGACGACGCGTACCATGTGTCGTACTTGTAGCCCTCGGGCGTGCAATCCTTCCACTGGTTCTCGAAGACGGGAATCGAGTAGACGTTGTGCTTCTGAGCCAGGGCGACGACGGCATCCAGACGAGAGAAGTCTGTGGCGGACTTCGTGAACTCCTGGAAGACCCAGAAGCGGACGGCTACGCGCGGTCCGAGCGTCTGAAGCTCGGAGAACCACGTGTCGAGCTCGGCGAGGGAGAAACCTGCGCCGCAGCCGTTGTACGGGCTGCTGGTGGTGAGCAAGTTGTAGCGGTTGACGCCGATGAAACGGAACGGCTGACCGTTGAGGGTGAGGGCGGCGCCGTTTGCGGCGACGAAGCCGGAGGCGCCAGGCGCAGGAGGGACCGGCGTTGGTGTCGGTGTCGGCGTTGACGTCGCGGGCGCCTTCGTCGCGGTGTTCGTGGGCGTTGGCGGAGCCGTCGCAGTGCTGGTCGGAGCCGGCGACGGGGTCGGCGAATTTGTCGGCGTAGCACCGGTGCCGGACGGAGGAGTCGCGGTCGCCGTGAACGTCGCACTCGCGGTTGCCGTCGGCGTAGCGGTCCGCGCTGGTGGTCCGGACGGACTGGCCGCGCTGAACGCGCGCACGACGAACGCGTGAGCAGAGCCGGTGTCCTCGTTGCGGGCGCGGAATCCTACGGCACCGGCCACCTGCTGGGCGGGATTGGAATCCGTGACGTCAAGTAGCCAGGTCGTTGGCTCCGGACTGCCGGCCAGCCATGCACGCGCGCGGATGCTGGTCGGATTGATGCCCACCGTCTGGACGCGGAGGAAGACCGACGCACCATCGGCGGCGGGGATCCCCGTGTCGATGTCAGGAGCGAGGTTCGCACCGTCGCTGCGCTGCGCGCGAATGACGATCGTCGAGCGGCCGAGACCCTGACCAACGCCGACACGGTAGTAGCTTGCCGCGCTGGCTGACCCTCGATGGCGCGTGAGGACGTAGGCAAGAACGTTGTTCTTCTGACTACTTCGCGGCAGCATCACGTTCTCGATGAGCTCCACGTCCTGGACTGCGACCTGCGAAAGGTACGCGCGTTCCGACTGATTCGGCGGGACAACCACGCGTCCACCGACGACGTTGACACGCCAGTCCGACGGAGTCCCGGCGATGCTCCAGGTGCCGCCGAGATCCGCGCTCCCCCAACCGCCGCTGACGGCGCGCAAAAAGTGATCCGACGCGTACGTACCGAGCGTGTGGACCGGCGTCGATGCGAGGGCAGAACCGGTGAGTGCCGGTGTGGGAACACCCGGGGATGTCACGGGCGTCCTGGCCGAAGTTTGGAGCGTCTTCGCCGCAGGTACCGGCGTGGCGTCGGCAGAGAGGTTTGTGCGCCCAAACGTCTCGCTGCGATCCACGAAGCTCGCTTCGACATCGCCAGTGCTGGCTTGTGTTGCGGAGGGCGGGGCGTCTGCGCCCCCGCCCGTGGTCGCGGCGAGCATCGAAAGCGAGAAGATGGCGACGAGAGCGGCGACGATCGAGAAGAGTTGCACCGGAAGCGATGCGGTCAGCCGCGACAGTGTCGACGCGCGAAGAAACAGCATGCGCACCCCCATCCCCACCGCCGGCGTGTTCGACGCCGACAGCCTTAACCCCCAGAGAAGGTCGGCCAGACAAGCACCGCCTGAACCCTCGTGTGGACGCGAATTTGCCTTGACAAAACGCGCAGACAGAGTGTTCGGTAGTGTCTGGCCCTCCGTGTTATGGCCGACGGGGAGACTAGCACAGGGAGGTGCCGAGATCGCCGCGATTTGTCAGTAACCGCCGTTGATTTATCCGGGATCTCGACATAACAGAGCGAGTAGTCGCCTTATGCTCTGTAAAAAGTTTCAGCCGCTAGCGCGACAGCGCCGCGACCGCTCGGGTTCGATACACGGCCGCTACTGATCGAGAGGGGTGCCGAGGTTCTCTTGAGGCGGGTTGTACGGCGTGAAGCCGAGCAAGTCGTCGATCGACTCTTCATCGAAGCCGATCACCGGCTCACCGTCGATCACCGTGACGGGCGTGACATTTGCGCCGAAGGTTTCGAGCGCCTGCAGAGCTTCCGGGTCAAGGTCGACGTCGCGTTCTTCGTACTTCTGTCCGCGCGACTCGAGGTGCAGGCGCACCATCTCGGAGAACTCGCAGCTGCCGCGAGAGTAGAGGACGACGGTGTGCATCGACCGAGGGGAGCGTCAGGCGGTGGCGCCGGCGGACGCCTTCTCGACGAGCGCGGTGAAGGCGCTCGGTTCGCGCACGGCGAGGTCGGCGAGCATCTTACGATCGACCGCGATGCCAGCGTTCGAAAGGCCAGCAATGAACCGGCTGTAGGTCGTGCCGTTGAGTCGGGCGGCGGCGTTGATGCGTGCGATCCACAGCTTGCGGAAGTCGCCCTTGCGCTCGCGGCGGTGGCGGTACGAGTAGTCGAGCGCGTGGAGGACGGACTCGTTGGCGCGGCGAAACACGCGGTGGCGCTGGCCCTTGTGGCCCTTCGCCATGCCGATGATCTTCTTGTGCCGGGCCCGGGCGGTGACGCCGCGCTTGACTCTGCTCATGTCGGTATCCGGTCAGTCCTTCAGTCGGTCAGTCTATCAGAGGAACGCGTCTACTTCTTGGCGTAGGGCATGAGGCGGCGAAGGACGCGCTGGCCCGGCTTGCTGACGACGAACATCTCGTCACCGGCGCGATTCGCCTGCCTGGACTTGCGGGTCTTGCGGTGGCTGATGCTGCCCTTCCGTCGGGTGAACTTGCCAGCGCCGGTCACGCGGAAGCGGCGAGCGGCACCCTTGTGCGTCTTGAGCTTGGGCATTGGTGTGGGGTCCTTCTGTGCGGGCTAGGCGTCGGCCTGGGCGGACGCGGGCTCTGCAGCCTTGAATGCCGCAGCGATAGCAGTCTCCTGCGTGCCGTCGACATCGGCGGCGGCCTGGCTCTCGGGACGAGGCGGCCGCTCTGCCTTCGGCTTGGGCTGAGGCTTCGGCGCGACCGGCGACAGGATCATGTTCATGAACCTGCCTTCCATCTGCGGCTGCTTCTCGACGACGGCAGCCTCCTTCAGGTTGCCGGCGACGCGCTGCAACAGCTCGCGGCCGATCTCCGGATGCGTGATCTCACGGCCGCGGAACATTACCGAAACCTTGACCTTGTCGCCACCCTCGAGCAGCTTGCGCACGACGCGCGTCTTGAAGTCGATGTCGTGCACGCCGATCTTCGGCTTGAAGCGGACCTCGCGGAGCACGACCTGCTTCTGGTGCTTGTGCGCCTCGCGTTCCTTCTTCGCCTGCTCGTACTTGAACTTGCCGTAGTCGAGGATGCGACAGACGGGCGGGTTCGCGTTCGGCGCAACTTCGACGAGATCGAGGCCGGCTTCGCGCGCCATGTCCAGCGCCTGCTGGATGGGAATGACGCCAACCTTCTGCCCCTGGTCGTCGATGATCAGGACTTCGCGGACGCGGATGCGTTCGTTGATGCGGAGCTCGCGGGCTATAACGTGCCTCTTGAAGCGAAGCGGGAGTGCGGCCGTGCGGTCACGTGTAGCGCCATGTGAGTTTGACTATAACCCCTCCCTGCGGAGGGCTGCAACATCTGTTGGAGGGCATCGCAGACTCGAAGATAGACATCACCGGACGGGTTACACCACCTGGTCCAGGTACTCGGACAGGCCGTAGCCGACATGCTCGCCGCAGCGGAACTCCGTCATGCCCTCGCCGACGTGGGTGGTCATGCCCTCGCGCCGGTTGCGAAGCGGGATGAACGACATCACCTTCCCGCTGACGTCTAGCTCTTCGCCGCTGCCGAGGCGAACGCGGGCACGCAGGTTCTTGTGGTAGATGCCGTTGGCATCAAACTCGGTGTCGATGTCCACGGCAGTGATGTTGTCGAGCTTGTCCCCGCGCACGACGACACCGCTCTGGCGCCGCTGCTCGGGGGACTGCCAAACCTCCGAGACCATCATGCCGAAGTCGGGCGCGAAGTTGATGGTGAGCCAGCGGTATGAATGGATGGCCTGCCAGTAGCGCGGGCCCCACGAATGGTCGCGCAGGCCGAGGCCGTCGATCTGGACGGTCTCGCCATCGAGTTCGATCGCGCCGTGCACGCGCATGTGCTGCTCGTAGTGCGCCTTCGCGAACTCCTTCTCGGGATCGACGATGCGGCGGTTGCCGCCGCTGCTCCCGTAAGCGGGGCCGGCGTCTTCGTGCGTGAGGTCGAGCCTGATCTTCTTCATGGGGTTGTTCCGGAAGGCCTCGCGCGGGTCGGCCATCTGCGACGGTTCGGTGAGGTGCACGGCGGACCCTTCGTAGATCGTGCGGAGCTTCTCGTACGGCTGGATGGTCTCGAAGCGCATGCCGCCGGCGTCGAAGGCATCGTTCGTGGTGATCTCCGGGCGCTTGTACTGGAAGAGCACGCTCCCGTCGGGCAAGTAGATGGCGATCGTCATCTCGGCGTGGCCCTCGTTCGCGCGGTTGCCGAGGCGGACGAAGCCACCGCTCCGTCGGGCGCGGTCGAAGAAGTTGAAGTACATGCTCTCGTTGAAGTTCTTCTCCGGGCCGAGCTCGTGCGTGTAGTCGTCGGTTGCGGTGAGGTCTCCGAGCACTGCGACCATGGTCTTCTCCGTTCTGTCGTCGTGCGTACAGGTGCATCGGACGGTGAGACAAGCATAGTGCAGCCGGCCATCGCGAGGAACCGGCGCGGAGACAAATGACGAATTCTTGCCATGGCAACAGCGTCTGAGCGAGATCGGCGGGAGCGCCGGGCGAGGTAGCGATTGCCCGCTCCGTAACAGGTCGGCAGCACGTTGGCGGCGACGCTTCGGTCATACTCGTTATGCAATCGACCGAGATAGAGGATAGGGATGCGCTTTCCCTTCGTCGCCGGGGTGGTGTTCGCCGGGCTGGTCATCGGCGCAGCGACGGTGTTCGGGTTGAACTGGGCCCGGGGCGGGTCGGTGGGAAACAACGCCACACCCAACGGGAATGGCGTGACCGCGGCGACCCAACGGACGACGACGAGCGGCGGCGCGCCGGTGGCCGCATCGAGGGCGCCGGGTACCCCAGACTTCGCATCGCTATATGACACGGTGCGGCCGGAAATCGTCGCGATCGACATCACGGGCACCGCAGGACGGCGGCAGTCTCAGCAGGTCCAGGGGCTCGGATCAGGGGTGGTGCTCGACACCGACGGGCACATCCTGACGAACAACCATGTCATCAGCGGCGCGCGGGTGATCACGATTACCTTCTCGGACGGCTCGACCGCGTCCGGGACGGTCGTGGTGACGGATCCAGCGGACGACCTGGCGATCGTGAAGACGGACGCAGACAGCGGCAAGCTGCACCCGGCGACGATCGGAGACTCGTCGGCAATGAAGATCGGCAACGTCGTCGAGACGGTGGGCAATCCGTTCGGACTGCAGGGATCATTCACGACCGGCGTCATCAGCGGACTCGACCGGTCGTTGGGCGGGAGCCGTGGTGAGTCCGGACAGAGCGGGCTGTTGCAGATCGACGCGGCGATCAACGAAGGCAGCTCCGGCGGCGGACTGTTCAATGCGCAGGGCGAGCTGATCGGCATCAACTCGGCGCTGGAGAACCCGGACAACAACACGTTCGCCGGCGTCGGCTACGCGATCCCCATCAACACCGCAAAGCCACTGATCCAGCGCTCGCGGTAAGACGACCTACGGCCTGGCAGGCACGGCGCCCACCGATACGTACCCGTGTTGACACCCACGCTGCGCGCGCCAATGCCATCCGACAGCTTCAGCCAGTGGGCGTGGCGTCGCGCGACGAGCTGAGGCTAGTTGCAGTTCGTGCCGATGGAGTTGAGCTGGATCACCACGTCGCCGATGCTGATGGTGCCGTTCGGCGGACCAGTCTGCCACGGCTTACTGCTGTCCGTGGCGGCTGAGCGGTCGTACTGGCGGCCGACCGCGTCGTCGGTGTTGACGTTGCCGTCTGCGCCCATCATACCGGTGCCGGTGTTGAACCAGTCTCCGTCCTTCGTGCTGTCGTAGGTGACGCCGACCGAGTTCGGCGTCGCCGCATCGCCCACGTGCGTCCCGACGTACGCGAGGGTGGCGATAACGTCGGGCAGGCCGATGCGCCATCACGCGAGCCGTTAGGGTTGGGATCGGCGGCGATCGGTCGAGGCACGTCGTAGAAGTCCCACGGGTTCTGCGGGTCACGCTCGCCACCGGTGTGCGCATCGCCGACGCCGATCTCGCGAGTGGTGCGGCAGCCGTCACCGTCGGCGTCAACCGGCGCGCAGGTGATTGTGGCGTCCTGCGTCAACGTGGTGATGGCGTTGGCGGTCGGACCGAGCGTCGTCGTGCCGAAATCGGCATCTTCGACATGGGTCGTGAGGTGCAACGTGAACGTGCCCAGCGCGTTGCACTGGAGCGATATGGTCTCGAGCGGGCCGGTGTAGACGACGTTGCCCGCGGACGACTTCACGCAGCTGTCCTGGACGTATTCGGTGAGGGTGTCCGCGGAATAGAGATGGTTCGGAGCCTGGCAGAGCTGTAACGGCGAGCCGCCGGCGGGCGTCGTCGTGCCGGTGAAGTCGAGCGACGCGTTCGGGAACTGCATCTCGACCTGGTACCCCTTGTACGGCGTCCCCGCGGTCGTGAGGTTGATGCCGATATCGAACGTGTTGCCGTAGATCGTCGTCGAGGACTCGACCGTCGAAGGCGTGCCCGGGTCAGCGTCGATCGCGATGTGGTTCGGCCCCGGCGTGGTCGTGGCCGTCACCGTGGCGGTGTCCGTCGCCGTCGCGGTCGACGTCGGCGTTTCGGTTTCGGTTGGCGTCGCCGTCACGCTGGCCGTGTCAGTCGCGGTGGCCTGCGTCGTATTGGTCGAGGTGGGCACCGGGGTGCCGGTGCTTGTCTCGGTCGGCAGGGCAGTGGCAGTGCCGGTGGCCGTCGAGGTCGGCGTGTCAGTGGACGTGGCCACCGGCGTGTTGGTGGCGTTCGGCGAGTTGGTAGCCGTTGGCGTATCGGTCGAAGTCGCGGTCGCGGTGTTGGTGGGGGTCGCCGTATTGGTGGCGGTGGGCGGCGGTGTGAACGTGGCAGTCACCGTCGGCGTGTTCGTGACGGTCGGGGTACTCGTGGGCGTCGGCGTGCTCGTCACCGTTGGCGTGTTGGTGGGCGTCGCGGTGTTCGTCGGTGTTTTGTGATCGTCGGCGTAGCGGTCAGAGTGTCGGTGGCAGTGGGGGTGAAGGTCGACGTGGCGCAGACCCAGGTCGTCGGCGTCGCGGTGCCGGTCCGGGTAGCGGTTGGCGTGATGGTGGGCGTGCGTGTTGGCGTCGACGTGGCTGGCGGCGGACCGCCCATCGGCGACTGCGCGCGGAAGGACGTGAACCGCGCCGTGGCGCTGTTCGCCATCTGAAAGCGCAAACCCGCGCGCCCGGAGGCAAGACTCGCGTCGTTCGCGACCGCGGGCCAGGTGCCTGGCTCCGCTCCTGATGCGAGCCAGGCGCGTGCGGCGAGTTGCGTACCAACGACCTGGAAGCGGATGGAATAGGCGGTGTTTGCCGAGGCACTGAACGCCACCGAAACGAGCGTCGTGGTTGTACCGGCTACCCGCTTTTGAATGACCAACTGGCTCCCGGTGATGTGGGCCTTGTACCAGTTGTTTGTGTCGGTCCAGCGCAGAACGGCGCCGATGTTCGCGGCACCGGTGAAGCTGCTCGTCTGTCCGGTAAACAGCACTTCGCTGTCGCCGCGAGAGGGTCCGAGCACCGCGTTCAGGGCAGCGGTGCTATTGGAGATTATCCCGCCGTTGCCGCTGATCGAGAACGCTGACAGTGTGTTCGCGTCTCCGCCCCACACCTGACCGTCCGACGCCGTGCCCCACAGGCTCTGATCCGGCCGGACGTACGTGTCCTGTGCGAACGCGACCCCTCCTGGTATTGGCGTGTTGGTCGATGTCCCGGTGCTTGTCGGCGTGCTCGTGTTGGTCAGCGTCGCCGTTGCCGACGGGGGAATGAACGCCGTGGCAGTCTGACAGACGAAGGGCGTGTTCGTAGATGTCGCGGTCGCCGTGTTCGTCACGGTGCTCGTCGGCGTTGGCGTGGCCGGGGGCGCGCCGACGCAGGGAAGATCCTCCGGCGCCTGGAACGCCCATACGAGCCCATCGAAATCGTCATGCGTCCAGATGGCGGTATGCGGCGCGAAGGTGACGTCATCGCACTCGAGGTCCTCGATCCGATGCGTGCTGGAGATGCTGCCGACCAGGCTGCAGCTCGACAGCGCTTTGTCGCACTTGAAGAGCTGGCGACCGTCCGAGTTGGACACGAACAGGTTGTTCGTGTGCTGTACCGCGAGCCCCGTGCGGCCGAACCCGCCGATCTTCGACGACACGCCCGAGTAGTGCTGGATGAGCGCGCCTGAGGCCGTGTAGTGGTCCATCTGGTCGCAGGCGTCACAGCCCGCCCACAGCGTGTCATCGCTCGGGTCATAGCTGACGCCGCTCGCGCATCCGGGGGTGGCTGGAGCAGGCTGCGCGGGCAGGTTGAACCTCAGGCTCGCCGAGAGCGACTGGAGGTCGATCCACCAGATCTGATTGTCACCGGAGCATGCCCAGACGACGTGGCGGTTCGGGTCCCACGACATGGCCGCTATGTCGGTGATGCCGGCAATGGTGTAGGTGCCAAGAAGGCTGCCATCGATCGGGCTGTACCGATTGAGGATGTTGGTCAGCCAGCAGCTTCGCAGGATCTGCGTGCCATCGAAGGCGAGGCCCGTGCTCCACGGAGATGGGTTCGGGCCGCAGTAGGGAGCGCTCGTGCCGAACTGCCGGAGGATGGGACCGATGCCGGCCTTCGTGGGCGTGGCGGTCGGGGTCGTCGAGCCAGCGGTCGGCGTGGACGTTCCGGTCGGTGTTCTCGTCGATGTGGTGGTCGGCGATCCAGTCGACGTCCGCGTCGGCGTGCTCGTCGGCGTGCTGGTGACCGTGCCGGTGGCAGTGCGGGTGGGGGTGTTCGTGCTCGTGCCGACGGCAGGCGTAAACGTGCGGGTGGCGGTGGACGTCGGCGCGCCGCTGGAGTTGCACGCGCCCGCCGGCGCCTCGAATGCGGAAATCGAGAGCGTGCAGCTGTCCTCCGCCCAGATCGCGGTCTTGCCGGGGAACGTCACATCATCGCACTCCAGATCCACAATGCGATGAGCGGTCGTGATTGCACCGTTGAGCGTGCAGGACGTCACAGCCTTGTCGCAACGATAGATCTGTTGACCATCGCCGTTGGAGATGTAGAGGTTGGCGCCCTGGACGGCGAGGCCGGTGGCAGGCTGGCCGCCGAGCTGGTTCGTAATCGTGACGGAACCCAGCAGTGTGCCGGTAATCGAGTAGTGGTTGATCGTGTTCGACGCTTCGGCTGACGTCCACAGCGTGTCATCCACCGGATCGCGCGCGAGACCGGTGGTGCAGCCGGCGACGTTGAACATGAACGTGGCCGTGCCGGTGCTACCGCTGATGCCGATCTGGTAGACGCTCTGTCCGCCTGAGCACGCCCAGAGCTTGCTTCGCGAAGAGTCCCAGGCGAGGGCGCCGACGTCGTTGTTGATGCCGCTGACGGCGATGGCCGGCGGATTCAGCGCGGACCCATCGGCGGGGCTGATGCGCTGGATGTTGCCGCTAAACCAGCAGCTGCGGAGGAGCGCAGAGCCATCGAATCCGAGTCCGGTGCTCCACGTGCCGGCGCACTGCTGCGATGCGGGGAGCGTGAGGGTGCGGAGGTTGTCGCCGGTGGCGGCCTGGCTGCGCCCGGCGGCCAGTAACGCGACAACAACAATGACGGCGAGAGCCGCGACCAACGCGGTGCCGCGCGCGAGGCGAGCGGACGCACCTTTGCCGGTGCGAGGCGGTAACGGCGCGGCCGTGTTCACAGATGCCGACTCCCGCGGAGCGCCAATGGCCGGCCGTTCGTGAGGAACGGTTCGGACTTATGTTGTGGTGATCCGGCGGCGATTCCCGGATGGCTGGCTCAGGAGACGGGTTACGAAACGAGGATACTCGTGCCGATGCGAACATCCAGACATAATCGTCAAGGTTTGGAAACTACGCACGGCGCGTCGTCAAGGTCAGGCGGGGCCGGGGCAGAGGAACGTCCGGTATTCGACGGCGAAGTTCGGGTTCGGGCCGTAGACGAGGAATGCCTGGTCCGGATCGTCGGCCTGGAAGATCTGCCAGCCGGCGTGACTGAAGCCGGTGTTGAACCAGGACTGATCGCGCGCGACAGCGCGGACGGGCCAGAACCAGCGTGCATCTTCGACGGCGATCATCTCCGGGATACCGTAGCGGCTACGAAGCTCGGGTGCGGCGTCACACCGGCCATCGCTGAGGCTAAAGACCGTTTGTGGCGCGACGAACGCGCCTGGCAGCAGCTCCGGATCGACGGCGGCATCGGCTTCGCCGGGCGTTGCGGCTGCTGCTTGATCCGGGTCTGTGGGCGCCGCCAACTTGTCCGGATCCACCGGCGCCCTGTCGGGATCGACGCCGACCGCCGGGACCAGGCGCCAGCGAATATTCTTTGCGCTCGGCGCGTCCCACCACAGTTCGCCGGCGGGCTGGTCGAAGTGCAGATTCTCCGAAGAATTCTGGTCGATGACGGCACGCGCCACGGCATCGGATCCGACCGTCGGCTGCGGGCTCGGCACGACGCGGGGCCGCTCGAGGAAGCCGGCGAGGACGGGTTCGGACTCTTCGTCTTCGTTGAAAACGACGAGGACCACGATCAGTGATGCCGCGCCGAGCGCAAACGCGGCGGCCACGGCGACGATCCATCGCCAGCGAACGTTTAGCCGAGGGAATCGCATGTCGCAGAGAATAACGAGTCTTGCAGGGGCGCCTGTAGGCGGTTTCGTCAAGATCGCGGGATTTTTAGTGGACGTGCGCGACGTGCTCATCGGTCGCTACACGGCTAGCGTGCGGTTGCGGCGTCAGGAGGTGCAGCCCCCCGACGCGCCATCGCGCGCGACGTCGAGGCACGGGACGTAGAACGCGATCTCGCCGCGCTGCCAGCCTTCGCGATCTTCCGGGTCGAGCACCGCGCGGCCGTTGCGCTGCCAGCGATACACCGGGCGGGTGTGGACCGGCTCGTTGATCGCGTCGGCGGCGTACGCATAGAACGCGATGCGGGCGGAGAACGAGCGCGGGATTAGCGAGTAGGTGTAGCCGTCGTCGCCTTGCTCTTCGTAGACGGGTACGAGTCCGGCGAGCGAGACGTCGGAGGCGTAGAACGCGACGCCGGCGTCGCTGTACGACGGATCGGGCGAGGCCGCCGCGTAGCGGACGGCGCCGTCGCCGTCGGTCCATGCGTGGATGCCGACGCCGAGGTGCAGTTCGGCGAGCGCGACGTCGTAGGGCTTTTCGGTGCTGAATGTGGCGAACAGCGTGGAAGGATCGCCGAGCGAAAGCTCGCTGTGGAGCGCGGTGCTGTAGCAGTATGGATACTGCGCGCCCCAGATGGCGCGGCAATCGAACCAGGTCAGCGGCGAAGACCACGGGCCCCAGGGCGCGTCCGCGGTGCGCACCTTGATGGACCAGAGATCGGCGTTGTAAACGGCGATCCACTTTCCGATCCGCGAGTCGAACGAGACGTAAAGCCCGTTGTCGGCGGGCAGGACGGACTCCTGTCTCGGCCAGAGCGCCTGAGCGTGCGCGGGTTGCGGCGTCCACGCGCCGCCGTCCCAGTACGTGTACGCCGCGGCGTCACCGATGCGGGCGAGCGGCGCGCGGCCGAGGAAGTTTCCGGCGTCCGTGTTGATGTAGACGAAGACCTCGTCGCCGATGACCACCGGGGAGCGTGCGCCGGACAGGCGTCCCGGAAAGCCTGAGGACTGATCCCAGATCTTCTCGACCAGCCGCTGGCCGGTGACAGATCCAGCGGGGAGCATTCCGAGCCCGATGGCGCCGACGCCCCACTCAGTCGGCGACGAGCGGAACGTCTTCACCATATAGAAGAGGACGCGGCCATCCGGCAGCCGGAGGACGCCGTCGGGCCAGGCCGTCGTCTCGCTGCCGCGCGGGAACATGGGCTGCACGACGTCGTGGCTGTCGGTCTTGAATGTGAGGTCAACGCAGTCGTGGCCATCCAAGTCGGTGGTTGTCGCGAAGCCGGCAGGGATGACATCGCGCCGTCCGCCCGGGCCCTCACGGAAGGTGTCTCCGAAGAACCAGTAGTCGGTGCCGTTGACTTCGACGCTGGGCGCCCCGTCAACGCCGAGGACGGTGGCGTCAGCGGCGGACGGATTATCGGCGACGAGGCGGCAGACGTAATTGGCGGTGACGACGACAGGAAGGCCGGGCGGCACGTGGTAGGCCAGCGCAGGCTCGGGGGGCGTCGCTTCGCCGGCGATCTCGAACGAACTGGCGAACGCCGCGCACACCGTGCACAGCGCAAGGAGCGCCACCACGGACAGCTTCATGTGCGTTCCCTCGCGACTGGGGCTGCTTGGATAGCGCTCTGGCGCGAGTGCCGATCATAACAACCGGCAACGTTAGGTGCACGAGTTATGTGCGCAAGCGCACTGCTTATGGTGATAGCGCCGCGTGCGAGATTGCGACTATGATCGGCTTCGGCACCGCTATGGACGGCGTCTTTCGCCGGCCCGGCGGATTCGAAGGGAAAGCGGGTTTGGCGGACATTCCCACGGTAGAACGCGCTGCGGAAGCCAGCGGCCGCACAGTCTTGCCGCGGATTCGGGCCGGCGAGCGCTTCGAACCGGCGCGGTGGCTGCGCACGATGCCGGCGGACCGAGCGCTGCTGGCACTGTCGCTGCTGATCGTCTTCGCGGTGCAACTGCCGGCGATGGCTTACTACTTCTACAACGACGACTACGTGCCATTCGCGGAGGTCGTCGACAATGGCGTGCCGCGCTACATCTGGAACCTCGTCTTCGTGCAGGACATTACGCCGAACTGGCGCGTGGTGCCGGGCATGTTCTACCTGGCCGGGTACGAGACGTTCGGCATGCACGCCTGGCCGTATCACATATTGAGCCTCGCGTGTCATCTAGGGACGTGCGCGATGCTGTTCCACATCACGCGGCGCGCGACGGGCCTGGCGTGGGCAGGCTTCATCGCGGCGATTGCGTTTGGGATCAACCCGACGCACGAGTTTACGGTGCCGCAGGTGACATCGCTGAACAACGTGCAGGGCGCGTTCTTCGCGGTGGCGACGCTTGCGGCGCTGGTGGAGGCAGGCTTCGACCGGCGGCGGGCGGGGATGTGGTACGGAGCGTCGATCCTGCTCTTCGTGCTGGCGATCGCCTCGAACGAATCGACGGCGCTGCTGTTCCCGGTATACGGGCTGGCGATCTTCGCGTTCTGGCGGAGCGCGAGCGACGACGACGAGGGCGCCGTCACGGAGTCGCAAGGCGACGGGTGGTTCGAACGGCTGATGGATCGCTTGCCGCTTCGGTCGATCGTCGAGATCACGTTCGTGCGGCGCGCGGTGTACGCCGGCCTGCTCGGGCTGCCGTTCGCGGTGATCGGCTTGGCAGCGCTGGGCTCGTTCTGGGCCTGCGGATGCAACGAAGCATCGTCGGGGTTCTTCGGGTGGCAGAACGCCGGCGATTTGTGGCGGATCTACTTCGGACGGATCTTATGGCCGATCGGGCTTGAGCGGCCGAACCACGTCGGCGAGCCGCACGAGATCGCGGCGATCGCGCTGTGCGCGCTCATCGTCATGGCCGCGATCGCGGGGCCGCAGCTCGCGCGCATCGGCGCCATGTTCCTCGTGCTGGCGACGATCCCGTACATCGCGGTGTGGCCACTGACCGCGCAGCGTTACACGTACCAGGCAACGGCAGGATTCGCTCTGCTTGCTGCGGCGCTTGCGGCGGCGCTGTGGCAGCGGCTCGGGCCGTCGGGGCGGAGGTCGCTGGCGATGGCGGGGGTGCCGGCGGTTGTGGCGGTGATCGCGTTTTACTCATGGCAGACGACGTCGCAGAGCAGCGCATTCTACGACAAGACGAAACAGTGGGACGTCCTGGTGAAGGATGTGCAGACAGCGTTCCCGCCAATCCCTCCGGGCGGTCGCGTGGTGGTGATCGGCGGTGACCTGACCGACGTGATCTACCAGTTCCACGTGATGCCGTCGATCGCGCACCTGACGTGGAACTCGGACGTGCGGATGTACAGCGTGCCTGCCGATTCGCCGGGCGCAGACGAGGCGATCGCGCACCAGGACGAGTGGTTCGTCGCGCGGTACGAGAACGGGAAGCTCGTGCCCGTGGGGCGAGCGGCGGCGGCGCTACGAGATGGCGAGGGTGCGCCATGAAGCGCACACGGGCGTCGTGACCACGGAGGCTCGAGCATCGGGTCCGGCTCTCGCGCCAGTCGAGACGATGGTTCCCCGCGCGTTCGACCTGGCGCGCAACCGCACGGTGGTGTGGCTCACGCTCATTATGACCGTCGGGCTCGCGTTGCGACTGGCCTGGGTGACGTATCTCGAGACGCTGCCGCTCGGCGGCGATCCGTCATGGTACTTCAGCGTGGCCCGGAACCTCGCGCAGGGACACGGATACGTCGCGGACCACGAGGTCTACAGCGATGCGCCGATCTTCCGGCAGCCGACGGCATTCTGGCCGCCGGCCTACCCGCTGCTGCTCGCGGGGATTTGGAAGGCGTTTGGTTTGAGCGTGACGTCAGCGAAGGTGCTGAACGCAGTGCTGAGCGCGATGACGATCGGGTTCGTGTGGGCGCTGGCGCGGCGGGCGTTCGACGCGCGTGTCGCGTGGGCGTCGGCCGGGATTTACGCCGTGCTGCCGAACGGCATCGCGTGGCTGCCGCTGCTCTTTCCGGAGGCACTGTTCACGCTGCTCTTCGTCGCGGCGCTGTGGTTGCTCCTCGAAGTTCGCGACAGCCCGCGCCCAATGTTGTGGGCCGCGGCGTTCGGGCTGCTCGCGGCGATCTCGGCGCTGACACGTGGGCAGGGCGTCGTGCTGCTTCCGATCGGCGCTGCGTTCTGGCTTATGGCCGGCGGATGGCGGGACGCAGCGAAGGCGACCGCGGCGATGCTCGCTGCGTTCGTGCTGACGATCGCGCCATGGACGGCGCGGAACTGGATCACGCTCGGCAGTCCGGTGCTGATCTCGACGAACGCCGGTGTGACGTTGCGCATCGGGCATGCGCCGGACGCGACAGGCACCACGCGATGGCCGAGCGATCCGGTGGACGGCGTGCAGGCGTTCGAATCGCCGTACTACCCGGACTGGGAGGTGCGCAGCTATCGGGTGTACACGCGGCGGGCGGTCACCTACGCGGTGACGCACCCGCGCGACGAACTCGATCTGGCGCGGCTGAAGATCTACTACCTGTACCGTTCGGACTCGGGCGTGATCCCGTGGCTGACGATGCTCGGCGTGATGCCGATCACGCCCGACCCGCTCGAGGGAACGCTGACGCGGCTCTTCGACGTGTCGTACTACGCGCTGGTGTTTGCGGCCGTGGGTTCGGCGCCGTTCTGGCTTCGACGTGACGCTGCGCGGATGCTACTGGTTATTGTGCTCGTCGCCTGGACGCTATTCCACGTCGCCTTCCAGGGTGAGCCGCGATACCACGTGCCCCTCCTCCCGCTGTTTTCCATCGCCGCTGCTGCCGGGGCCGTGGCCGTTGTGGACGCGGTTCGCGGTGTCCGACGGCGCGCCGTTCCGTGACGCGGTCGCGGCGCCGTTGCGGTTGAGCACGAAGTGGCCCGAACGAGGGCGCGGGCGCCAGACCGAGACGATCATGTCGCCCAACTCTGGCGAACGATGCGCGAGGCGGTCAGCGGCCTGCAGCATTGCAGTGGCGGCGCGCGACGGCACGATGCGCAGCACCCGCCGCCACATGGGGAGCAGCCAGAACATCGATACGCCGAAGACGCGATCGGGCTGGAAGTCGCGGCGCGTCATCTCGCGCAACGTCGCGACGTTGCCGCGGAAGGTGTGGTTCTCCGGGATCTCCCAGTAGGGGCGGCTGGCGCCGGTCGGATCGTCGCGTGAGACGCCGAGTATGCCGCGCAGGCGGTACAGCGCGCGGCTCATGCGACAGGACGCGCTGTCGTAGTTGTGCAGCGCGATGACGAGCCGGCCGTCCGGCGCGAGGACGCGCGCCGCTTCGGCGAGAAACGCCCGCGGGACGTCGAAGTGGTCGAGTGATCCCTGGCAGACGATTCGATTGAAGGTGCCGTCGCGGAACGGGAGCTCGTGCGCGCTGCCGCGGACGAGCGGAGCGGACACGCTCTCGCGCTCGAAGACCGTGTGCGCGTGCACGATCATCGGCAGGGACATCTCGAGGCCGACGGGCTGCACGCGTTTGTTGTGGGCGAACGCGCGCACCTGGCTGCCCTCGCCGCTGGCGACATCAAGCAGGAGGCCGCGTGCACCGTTCATGGTGGCATCGAAGACGTTGCGGACGGTGGCTTCGAAGTAGAAGGCGCTGTCGCGGTCGTTGGACCAGTATTCGTGAGGCGGGATGTCGGAGCAGATGTCGTAGGATGACGCTTCCGCCGGCGCGACACGCGCAGCTTCGCGTTCATGCACCTGTCTCATCGCGGCAGACCGCCGGATGTCAGATCAATTCGAGTGTTGGCCAACAGTTAAATGCCCTTCCTCAGGCGCCCGAGTATAGCCGTAAACGCGCGCTACCCACCATTCTCCAGATTCAAACGACTGTGTTCGACTACGTGGGTATCGACCAATGCTCGGGTCGCGTGTAATGTTGTCCGATCGGAGGCAGGCTCGCGCAAGTGACATGTCAACCGGCACAGGAAGGCCGCGGCGGGAGCGTGCGATCGCATCTGCTTGGCGTACTCTTAGTGCTGGGATTAGGCCTGGCGCTGAGAGTGCTGTGGGTCTCCCTCGTTCGGCCCGACCCGACGGACGGCCGGTTCGACGACACGGTGTTCTACCGTGGCGCGGCGCACTTCCTCGCGCATGGGGACGGTTACGTCAATCCGTTTAGCGGCACGCCAACCGCGCTGTGGCCACCGGGCTACCCGTTCTTCCTGGCCGCCGTGTTCAAGGTCTTCGGCGAGGGCAGCGCGCAGACGTCAGCCGCGAACGTCGTGCTATCGGTGGCGACGATCGCTGTGGTGTACGCGATCGGGGCGCGCCTATTCGATCGGCGGACGGCGCTCGTCGCCGCTGCCGCAATGGCGGTGTGGCCGGGGCAGATCTACTTCACGTCGCTCGGGCTGTCCGAGCCGCTGTTCACCCTACTGTTCGCACTGGCAATCTTCCTGATCCTGGCGGTGCCCGAATCGGACGGCGGGCGATGGGCGGCGATCGTAGCAGCGGGTGCGGCGATCGGCCTGGCGACGCTGACACGATCGCAGGGCGCGGTGCTCTTACTGCTGCCAATCGTGGCGTGGCGGCTCGCAGGCATGCGCTGGCGCGAAGCGATCGGCTGGAGCGCTGCCTGCGTGACGGTCGCAGCGCTGGTGCTCGGCGCGTGGGCGA
This sequence comes from uncultured Dehalococcoidia bacterium, assembly GCA_964487335.1. Taxonomy (GTDB): domain Bacteria; phylum Chloroflexota; class Dehalococcoidia; order DSTF01; family JACRBR01; genus CAZAPT01. Next base: position 134,504 of record CAZAPT010000002.1, on the reverse strand, counting down.
TCCGCAACGAGCGAACGATGGGCACCGTCTCACTCGCTACGAGCACGGGCGGCAACCTGTTGCTCGGACATCACGAGGGCGCGAGCGGCCGTACGTGGCCGAGCGGGACGATTCCGCTCACGGAACGGGGCACCCTTGGCGTGCAGGAGTACGAGGTCCGGGCGAACGACGACGAAGCGGCGACCGCACTGCAATACGCGCGCGCGCATCCGCGCGATGAGGTGACCCTCGCGGGCGCGAAGATACGCGCGACGTACGAGTCCGACGCGACGGCGCTCGACTGGATCTGGGGATACGAAGTTGGCGGACGCTCGGAGACGCACGTCGAATTTCTCCGGCGGCTCGCGAACGCATTCTGGTTCGCGGCGCTCGCACTCGCAGGCTGCGGGCTCCTGTTCGCATGGCGGCGGATGCGCGGGCCTGCGGCAATCCTGCCGCTGCTAGTCTTGCTGTGGACGACGGCGCATGTCGTGTTCTTCGGCGATCCGCGGTTCCACTATCCGATCGTGTTCGTGTTCGCGCTGCTCTCGGCGCACTGCGTTGTAACGATGGTCGATTCGATCCTCGCGAACCTCCCATCGGTGCGAGGGCGCCCGACCTCAATGCGGTCACGAGGATTGGCGCGGCGCCACGGTGCAACACACGCCGGAGTCTCGACAAGCAGTGAGTAGTGCACCGGCAAGGTCGAGGCGTAGATCATCTTCCGCAGTTACCCGCAGGCCCGGTGAATCTCCCCGTAAAGATTGCGCGCACTCCGTCGATCAAAGGCTTGAGGCCAGGTACGTGTCTGCCTGGCCCTGCTGTGAGGAAACGGATTATGCAGAAGCGTCTCAAGAGCGAGGCGGCGTTCACGCTCACGGAGGTGCTTATCGTCCTGGCGATCCTGGGGATCCTCGTGGCGGTGGTCTTGCCGAACTTTGTGGGCCTCCTCAGTCGTCCGAACACGAACAGCGCTGCCGCTGAGCTCAACATCGTGCAGACGGCGGTGGACGCGAAGATGGCGGCGACGAACGCCACGACGACGACGGCCGTCACGACGGCGACGACTGACATGACGATGGCGGCCGGTGGCTTCGGCCTGGCACCGACGTACATGAGGAGCAACGCCACGCATGGCACGTACACGTTGGACACCACCGGGAAGGTCACACAGGCCAGCTACCCCTAAGCACAGCCGGCTTGAATTCGTTTTGCGCGAAGAGGGCGGACGCTCGGGTCGGCCCTGCCGTGCGCGGTACCGAGGCTGGCGCTAGGCGACGGCGGCGCGTTCGAGGCGCTCTTCGTTGCGGCGCATCTGCATCATGGCCTTCTGGCGCAGCTCGTCGAAGGTAGCGCCGTCGTCCGGACGCGCGACCACCGCGCTCGAGAAGACATCGCCGATCTTGCTGCGGATGCGCTCGACCACAATGTGCGCTTGCTCGGCGCCGGTGTCCGGCAGGAGTACGACGAAGCGGCCGCCGCCCTCGTACGCGGGCAGGTCGCTGATCCGCAGGCCGAACTTGAGAGCGGCGCCGAGCGTGGTGGCGTGGGAGTCGTGGCGCGCGTTCAGGAAGAGATACGACAGCGGACGGCCGCTGCGGGTCGCCCTCGCCAACTCTTCCTCGCCGCGTAGCAGGAAGTACCAGTACGCATAGACGCCCGTCATCCGGTCGTAGATGACCAGATTCTGGCGATTCTCCGCGATGAGCCGGAGCATCTCCTGAAGCTCCGACGTCTCTGCGTCGGACACGGCCGGAAACTCTTCGATCTTGCGTCGAAGGATCATGGTTGCCCCCTCTCTTGACCCCGTGGAAGTGTCGTCCCGTGTGGTGGCTGAGTTGAGGGAGGGTATCCGCCCCTGGCACCCAGTCGGCTCCCGGTAGGCGGGCGGGCGCCTAGGGCGGAATCGGCGGGAGCGGCTCCCGCCGCCCAGCTTCGATGCGCCGGCCTGCAGGATCCCATCGTCGCAGTGGCAGATGGCTGTCGCGAGGGAGCGAAGACGCGAGGGCGCGCTTACGGCATCGGTGCGGCTGTGCTCGGCTCCGACGAGTTTGGATAGCCCTCGCTGAATCGCTGGGGGCGGAACTCGGCCGGGATGTCGTCCCAGGCGCCCCGCGTGATGCCGGCCGCGATGAGTTTCCCGGTCAGTGGGCCGAGCAGAATTCCGTTTCGGTAGTGGCCCGTGGCGGCGATCACGTTCGAAGATCCCATGAGGGGGCCGATGATGGGGAGCCCATCGGGGGTGCCAGGGCGCAGGCCGGCCCACTCGAAGGCGACGGTCGCCGATGCAAGCTGGGGGACGAGTTCGCGCGACATCTTGAGCATCGAAGCGACTCCGGACTTTGTCGTGCGGCGGCGAAAGCCCACGTCTTCGACGGTGGCGCCGGCGAAGATGAGGCCGTTGGCGCGCGGCACGAGGTAGCCCCTCGGGCCGCCGACGATGTGGTGGATCGGCGCGTGCATCCCGCTGAACGCGATCATTTGTCCGCGCACGGCGTGCACCGGAAGAGATATGTGCAGCTTCTTCGCAATTTGTCCGGATCGCGCGCCAGCAGCGATTACGACGATGGCGCACTCGAAAGCGCGATCAGGAGTTCTGACGGCGGTGACTCGGTCGTCCTTCGCCACGAACCCTGCCACGGGCGCGCGCTCGACGATCGTCGCTCCGCGCTTCACGGCAGCGCGCTCGAGCGCGAGCGTGACGAGCTGATTGCTGATGTTGCCCTCGGTCGCCGAGAACACGCCGCCGCACGCGCGTTCGTTCAGGCGCGGCTCGAACTCGCGAAGTGCGGGCTCGTCGAGCCATTCGAGCGGGAAGCCTTGTTCGCGTTGCAGATCGTACGTGGCGCGTAGCGCCAATGCGCCGCGCTGACTCAGCGCGACGCGGAGGACGCCCTGCGGCATGTACTCCACGCTGAAGCCTGCGTCGTGCTCCAGCTCTTCGACGAGGGTCGGGTACTCGTGCAGCGCGCGGAGGCCGAAGTCGACCATCGACGCTTCGCGATGAGGATCGATCATCGGCGAGAGCATGCCGGCCGCGGCATTCGTCGCCTGCATGCCGGTCTTTCCGTACTCGAGGAGCGTGACGCTCGCGCCGGCCTTCGCGAGCTCGTAGGCGCAGGCGCACCCGACGATACCGCCGCCGACGATGACGACGTCGCTCATCGCGCGCCGCCTCCGACCATCCGGACGATCTCGATGACGTCGCCTTCGCGGACGCGAGCCGCGTCGTAGGTGTCCTTCGCGATGACGTCGCCGTTGATCGCGACGGCGACGAGCTTCGGATTGATATCGAGCGCGCGCAACAGCGACGAAATGTCGCATACGCTCGATGCGCCGTTCGCGACTTCGCGCGGCTTTCCGTTGATGGTGAGGTTCATCGGCGGGCGCCAGTTGCAGTGACGGCGCCGCCTAGCTCTCGTGCCGCCGCTCGCGGATCCGTGGCATCGAAGATCGCGCCGATGACCGCGATGCCCACTGCGCCGGCCCGCCTGACATCCGCGGCGTTCGCGGGGGTGATGCCACCGATCGCGATCACGGGCGTGCGCACGCTGGCGCAGATGGCGCGAAGTCCGTCGAGGCCCAGCGGCTGCACGCCGGGCTTCGAGACCGAATCGAAGACGGTGCCCACTTGCAGTACGTCCGCACCTTCGCGTTCGGCGGCCATTGCCCTGTCGAGAGTGTGCACCGCGCGCGAGATCAGAATGTCGCCGACGTGCGACCGGACTTCTGGAATCGCAAGCGCATTCTCAGGCAGATGGATGCCGTCGGCGCTCAGCGCGATCGCCGCTTCGACGTCGCCGTTCACGAAGAACACCGCGCGGTCGGCGATCGCATCGCGCACCTGGAGACCGAGCGCGACCAGCTCGCCGCGCGGCAGGTGCTTCTCACGGAGCTGGACGACGTTCACGCCGCCGAGGACGGCTTCGCGCAAGACATCGTCGATCGACTCCTCGCCTTGGCGGGCGCGAACGTTCGTGCGCGCGCTGTCCGTGACAAGCACGACGGCAGGATTGGGGAGCGGCCGGCGTCGTGCGCTGGCGGTCATTAGAGGGTGGCAGGCGTGAGCTGGGCGACGCCGTCGGTCGGGCTGCTCGCGGATGCATAGGCCTTCGCTGGGATACGGCCGGCGAGGAAGGCATCGCGGCCGGCTTCGACGCCCTTGCGGATGGCGGCGGCCATACGGGGTGGATCCTTCGCCTTTGCGACGGCGGTGTTCACCAGGACAGCATCGGCACCAACTTCCATGGCGAGCGCGGCGTCGGAGGGCGCGCCGATGCCGGCGTCCACGACGACGGGCACGCGGGCATTCTCGATGATGATCTTGATCTCGTCGATGGTAAGGATGCCCTGCCCAGAGCCGATCGCCGAGCCGAGTGGCATAACGGTCGCGCAACCTGCTTCCTCGAGGTGCCTCGCGAGGACCGGGTCGGCGTGGATGTATGGCAGCACGACGAAGCCCTCGGCGACCAGCGTCTCCGCCGCGCGTAGGGTGCCGATGGGATCCGGCAGCAGGTACTTCGGGTCGGGGATGACTTCGAGCTTCACCCAGGTCGCGCCCGTGACGGACCGGCCGAGGCGCGCGGTCAGCAGCGCTTCATCGACCGTGCGGCACCCGGCGGTGTTCGGCAGCACCGTGTATCGCGACCAATCGATGTAGTCGAGTTCCGTGCGGACGTCCGGATCGTCGAGGTTGAGGCGGCGGATGGCGACGGTGATCAACTCGGCGCCGGAAGCGTCGAGCGCGGCGACAGTCTCCTCGGGGCCGGCGTACTTTCCAGTGCCGAGGAAGAGGCGCGAGCGAAACGCCTTGCCGGCGATGGTCAGCAGATCATCCATGTCGGTTCTCCAGTTCTCTCACTTCGTCGCGAGACGCGGCCGCCGCGACGCTGAGGCGTCGCATGAAGCGCGCGCCTGCAGCCGTAACCGCGATCATCGCGAGCGCGATCGCGGCGACGAGCCAGTCTCGCTGCGTCATCGCCCATACGGCGAGCGCGACGAAGCCGATCGCGATCGCGATGTAGAACGCGGGCGGGGCATATCCGGCACGGCTGTAGCGTTTCCAGAGGAAGTACATGAGTCGCTCAGTCTCTCAGTCTGTTCGTCGTTTCATCGGTTGGAGCTGTTCCCGATTGGAAGCTTTGGCGCCGTTCGCGTCGTGTGCCCTGATGCCGACGTTCGGGGTGTTCACGGCTGGTTGCCAGTAGCGATAGAAGTGGTGAGGCGGGGCGTGGCCGCGGCCGATCGCGAAGCTGTGCTGGAGCGCGAGAGTGACGTATGACTTCGCGAGGGCGATGGCGCCGGGGACGTCGAGGCCCTTTGCGAGGCCAGCTGCGATCGCGGCGGAGAAGGTGCAGCCGGTGCCGTGCGTGTTGTCGGTGCGGACGCGGATGGCGGTGAACTCGCGGAAGTTGCGCCCGTCGAAGTAGATGTCGGTGGCGCCATCGGCTTCGCCGAAGTCACCGCCGGTGATGACGACGCTTCGCGCGCCAAGTTCGACGATGGTCCGAGCGGCGTCGCGCACGTCGTCCCACGTTTCTATCGGCGACCGATCTGCGAGTGATGCGGCTTCGTGGACATTCGGCGTAACGACGAGCGCCAAAGGCACCAACTCTCGCTTGAGGGCTTCGACGCCGTCAGGGTCGAGTAGCTCGCGGCCGCTCGTCGAGAGGATCACGGGATCGACGACGAGGTTCGTGACGTCGTGCTCGCGCAACTTCGCGGCAACTGCGGAGACGATAGCCGCGTTCGCGAGCATGCCGGTCTTCGCGGCGTCGGCGCCAATGTCGGAGAGGACGGCGTCGATCTGGTCGGCGATCATCTGTGGTGGCAGGGGCAGAACGACGGTCGCGGCCACCGTGTTTTGAGCCGTGATGGCGGTGATTGCGGACGTGCCGTAGACGCCCATCGCGGCGAAGGTCTTGAGGTCCGCCTGGATGCCGGCGCCAGCGCCGGAGTCGCTCCCGGCGATGGTGAGCGCTCGCGGCGCCGTAGGGCGGGTGTCGGGCATCGAAAGCGCCTCCCCGGCGAAGGGAGGCGATGGTTGTTGTCCACTCCCTGCGCCGGCATTACCCGGGTCAGGTTCGGCGGTCGCCCGTCCGGGCCTCTCAGCCGGGCGAATCCCAGCTCCCGCAGAACGTTCGTTATCGGACGGCTGTCATGCCGTCGTTTGGCTTCAACTTCAGGCTACGGCGGGGGTCGGTGGGGAGTCAAGCATCGCTACTCCTTCGCCATCTCTTCCTCCGCCACGGCGCGTTCTTCCCCTGACAAATCCGCGCGCGCCAGCAGGTCGGGGCGGCGGCGGGCGGTGCGGAGGATACTCTGGCGGCGGCGCCAATTCGCGATCTCGGCGTGGTGGCCGGAGAGCAGGATGTCCGGGACGGCCATGCCGCGATACTCGGCGGGACGCGTGTACTGCGGGTATTCGAGCAGGCCCTGCGCGTGCGACTCCTCCTCGAGCGAGAGGTCGCTGCCCAGCACGCCTGGCTGCTGGCGCGCCACAGCATCGACTACGACGATCGCCGCCGGCTCACCTCCGGAGAGCACGTAGTCGCCGATGCTGATCTCGTCGTCGACGAGCGCGTCGCGCACGCGCTCATCGACGCCTTCGTAATGGCCGCAGATGAGAGTGAGACGCGGCGCGGCGGCGAGCTCCCGCACGACGTCATGGTTGAGCAAGCGGCCCTGCGGCGTGAGGAGGACGACCTTTCCGGAAGGCTGCGCCATCGGCTGTACGGCTTCCAGGCAGTCGAACAGCGGCTCCGGCTTCATCACCATGCCCGGGCCGCCGCCGTAGACGTAGTCATCGACGATGCGGTGCTTATCGGTCGTGTATTCGCGCGGGTTGTGGATCGCGATCTCGATCACGCCGGCATCGCGCGCACGGGCGATCATGCTGGAGTCGAAGGCGCCGGCGAACATCTCCGGGAACAGCGAAATGACGTCGATGCGCACGCGCGTCAGACGCGAGAGGCGGCAAGCGGGATGCGGGACAGCTCTCGGGCGATCACTGCCATCCCTTGCGGGCGCCGGCGACCATTTCGAGCGGGCCGGCGGGCCAGTTGAACCCTAGGCGCATCGCAGTGTTGATGTCTTCGGCGCTGGCAACGCCCTCGTCGAGCACCCGACGGGCTTCGGCGACCATCGCGAAGTAGATGCGGTTGGCGACGAAGCCGTAATTCCCCGGCGCGTCCTTCACGCGGATGGGCATCTTGCCGAGTCGGTCGGTGATTGCGTCCATGGTCGCGATCGTCTCGTCGGACGTCTCGGGCGCGGAGATGATCTCGATGGGTTTCATGATGAACGCCGGGCTGAACCAGTGGAACCCGATGAAGCGGTCCTTCCGCGAGACGGCCTTGTTGAGATCGGATATCGCGAATCCCGACGTGTTCGAGGCGAAGATTGCGTCGTTCTTGACCGTCGAGTCAAGTTCGCGGAAGACGCTCTTCTTGAGGTCGAGGTTCTCGGGCACGGCCTCGACGATGAGGTCGCAGCTGCGGAGGTCAGCGACGTCTGTCGTGAAGGAGAAGCGCGCGAGCGCGTCGTCGAACTCCTGCTGGGTCATCTTGCCGCGCTCGACGGAGCCCTTCAGTCCGAAGCGGCCCTCGACCATCGACTGCCGCGTCTTTTCGATGAGGTCGTCGTTGAGGTCACGGACGATGGTGCGGAAGCCGTGCGCAGCGAACGTCTGGGCGATGCCGCCGCCCATCACGCCGCCGCCCATTAGTCCGACCAGCTTGATGTCATCGACGTTCATGGTGCTACTCCTCGTTGAGGATCATAGATGCACCGAGGATAGCGGGCGAGTGGGGGACGGTAGACGACAGACAATAGAGAACAAAGAACGGAGAACAGAGAGTTGGGGGATGGCCGGCCGTCCGCAGGGGTGAGGGTGATGGAAGGGCTACGATCCCGTGGTCACGCTGGCGATGACGATGCGCTGGGCGCCGCCGAATATGACGTCCGATCGGCCGGGGAAGTACGTCGCGACCGCCTCGTCGGGACCGAAGTGGGTGACGTCGGCAAAGCCTTCGGAGCGGACGAGTGCTTCGATCTCCTGGGGAAGGAAGGTCGTGATCATCGGCTCGCCCATGCCGGCGACGATGTTGCGCATGGCCGCTTCGGTCTGAGCGCCGATACCGGACAGCGCCGACGGCGGCTGGTTGTACGTGAGGACGATCGTCGTGCCGGATGGTCCGCCGGCGACCGTTGCGAGCGTTGAGCGGATCGCTTCGACCGTCAGGTACATCGTGACGCCGATCCACGAGAAGACCGCCGGCAACGCGAAGTCGAAGTCTGCCGATTCGAGGCCGTCGCGCAGCGTCTGGTGCTCGAAGTCGACTGCGACGAACGTGAGCTGCGGCGGTTGGAATACGTCCAACTCGTCGAGGCGCAGGCGTTTCCACGCTTGCGATGCCGGATGATCGACTTCGTACACGTGTAGCCGGTCGAGCAGATCTGCGCGGCGGTATGCGAACGAATCGACGCCGGCGCCGAGGATGACGTACTGCTCGACGCCGTCATCGATCGCGCGTCCGACTACGTCTTCCGGCAGGCGCGCGCGCACGCAGCACCATCGCGAGAAGGCGAGCAGCGCGTCGCGCGGCAGCTCCGTCCGTAGGCGCTGAGTAAGCGCCTTCGCGTCGTCGCCTGCGAGCGGGAGCGCGAACCAATCGTCGAGCACGAGCGGCGGTGGTTCCTCGCGATGCAGGGCGCGCGCCGCGGCGGTGAGGATCGCGCTCTGGCTGGGTTTGCGAAGTTCGGAGATGGTCATCGTTTGCGATCTGGCGTCTTTCGTTCGCGCTGGATCGTGAGGCCCGAGTGATTCGTCAGTATAGGCAGCGACGTCGGGACCAATGATGCGCGGTATGACGAGCGCGGCCACATAGGGCCGCCCCTACAACCCGAGAATACGCTGCACGAACACACGAGGAGTGAATCGGACTCAACTGCAAACCCGCCGCACCGTTTCGAAGAGGATCTGGGTGCCGAGGCGGAGGTTCTCGACGCTGATGCGTTCGTTGTGGCCGTGCACGGTCATCGCTTCGTCCTGCTCGAGGAGGATCGGGATGAAGCCGTAGGCGGTGATGCCGTGCTGTCGAAAGACGCGCGAGTCGGTGAAGCCAGCGGAGACGCTGGGCAGCACGAGCGCCTCTTCGACGTGGTCGTGCACAGTGTCCTCGATGATGCCGAACAGCTCCGTCTGCGGCGTCGAGGGAGGCGTGTTCGATGCGTACACCGTCTCGACGCGCACCTTCGGATCGTCGACGACGTCGCGGACCTGTTTCGTGAAGTCTTCCGGATCCTGGCCGGGAAGCAGCCGGCAGTCGAGCGTGGCCTCGGCGATGCCGGGGATGACGTTGTGCTTGAAGCCGGAATGCGCAGTGGTGGTGCTGACGGTGTTCGTGAGGATCGCTTTCGCGACCAGGTTGGCGCCGGCTAGCTTCTCCATGGACGCCTGCGTCGGTTCTTCGACGATCCGGTTGCGGTAGAGACGGTCGAAGTAGGCTGACAGCTCCGGCACGACTGTCACGGGCCGTGACCAGTCCTGGACGCGCTTGAGGGCGCGCACGAGCCGCTCGAGCGCATTGTCCGGATGCGGCACGGAGCCGTGACCCGGGCGCCCCTCGGCGACGAGCTTCAGCCAGAGCGGGCCCTTCTCGCTGATCGAGCAGTTGAACGACGGCCGGCGCGTGCCGAAGACCTCCATGTTGCCCCAGCCGCCCTCGTTGATGACGTACTCGGCGTCGAGCAGTTCCGGGTGGTTGCGTTCGACCCACTCGATGCCCCACTCGCCGCCCGCCTCCTCGTCGGCCAGCGCCATGAAGATGATGTCGCGGGTGCTGCGCAGACCCAGGCGCTTGAACAGCGCGACGGTCAGCAGCTCCATCACGCCCATGGACTTCATGTCGATGGCGCCTCGGCCGTAGATGACGCCGTCCACGACGGCGCCGGAGAACGGCTCGAAGTCCCAGTACTGCCGCTCGACGGGCACGACGTCGGTGTGGTTGAGCAGGATCAGCGGCGGCTTCGTGCCGTCGCCGGACAGCGTGACGGTCATATTCATGCGGTCGATGCCGTGCTCACGCCCGTCCGATGCGTCGTAGAAGGTGATGTCGTCGAGTCCCTCGCGGCGGAAGATATCGGCGAGCCAATCGCAAGCCGCCTTCTCGCGCCCCGGCGGGTTGGAGGTGTCGATGCGGATGAAGTCGGAGAGGAGTTGGGTGGCCTCTTCGGTTAGGGCGTCCCAGTTGATGTTTGGCGCGCTACCCGTCACGCTACGTACTGTTCGATGATCTTCTTCGCCGCCGTGAGCGAGAGGATGTCGTTCGAGCCGTCTTCGATCATCGAGGAGCGGGCGTCGCGGAAGAGCTTCTCGACTAGCAGCTCCTTCGTCAGGCCGTAGCCTCCGTGGAGCTGGACGGCTTCGCTGGCGACCTCGAACGCGGTCGTCGTGCAGTAGACCTTCGACGCGATCGAGTACTGCGTCATCGACGGGCCGGTGGAGTTGAAGATGAACGCCGCACGTGAGAGCTGGCGCGCCGTCTCGACCTTCATGAACATGTCGAAGAGCTTCTTCTGCACGAGTTGATGCTCGTTGATCGGCACACCGCCCTGCACGCGGTTCTTCGTGTACTCGAGGGCCTCCTCGAACGCCGCGCGCGCGAGGCCGGTGAAGGCGCTGCCCATGAAGGCGTTCGCGCCCGCGAGCACTGCGTCGATGGCGTGGGTGTAGTGCTCGGGCTCGACGAGCATGTACTTTCGCGGGATGCGGACATCGTCGAAGAAGATCTCGCCCTGGTTGAGGGCGCGCTGGCCCAGCTTGTTCAGCGGCGGGCCCTTCGTCACGCCGGGCAGGTCGAGCGGCACGATGGCGACGCCGCCGCCGGCCATGCCTCGCTGCTTGTCCACGCCGAGGAACGCGAGCGCGTGCGTGGCGATGGTGCCGTTCGAGACCCACGCTGACTTCTGGCCATTGAGGACGTATTCGTCGCCGTCAGCGGTTGCTGTGAGGCCGTAGAAGATCTTCTCGTCGCTGAAGTGCTTCGTTCCGGGCATGAGGGTGTCGGAGCCGTGGCCGGGCTCGGTGATGGCCCAGCACCCGACATAACGGCCTTCGCGGTCTTCGACGAAGGGCATGACGATGTCGCGCATGATGTCCGGGTCACGGCGGCCCATCGCGAAGGCGAACGGGAACGACGTCACACTGAGCGAGATCGCGAAGTCCGCGCTGCCCCAGCCGATCTCCTCGTTGACGATGTGCGACTCGAGCGGGCCGAGGCGCGCGCCGCCCATCTCCGTCGGGAAGCCGCGGATGTGGAACTCCTCCTGGTACGCCGTGCGTATGGTCCGCCACAACGGCGAGCCCTCGGCGATGGTGTCCGCCGGGTCAGCCATCTTGTCGAGCTCCCAGGCGGCAGGGCGAAGCACCTGCGCGGCGAACTCATGGGCGCGCTGCTTCAGGGCGCGCTGCTCATCGGTGAGGTTGCGGTTGAGGTCGGTGTACATGGGCGACGGCTCCTTGTTGCTGCCTCATGATTGACGACGCGAGGCTCGGATGGAAGCGCCATCCGGCCCGAATCCGGCGCCTGAGCGAACAGCGGCGGACTGAGGGCGGAGCGTGTCGATATCATGATCATGCCATGGACCGCCGCATCTACTTCGACCACGCGGCGACGACGCCGACCGACGAGCGCGTCGTCAGCGCCATGCTGCCGTACCTGACGAACGCCTGGGGCAACCCGTCGAGCATCTACGCCGAGGCTCGGGACGCCCGGAAGGGCCTCGACGACGCGCGGCGGACCGTCGCAGGCGTGCTCGGCTGCAAGCCGAACGAGGTCATCTTCACGAGCGGCGGGACGGAAGCGGACAATCTGGCGCTGCGAGGTGTGGCCATGGCGGCGCGGCAGCGGGCGGCGGCCGGCGGCGAGCCGCGCGACCACATCATCACGACGGCGATCGAGCATCACGCCGTGCTCAACGAAGGTGAGGCGCTCGAGCATGAGGGATTCCGGGTGACGTATCTGCCCGTGGACGGCGAGGGGTTCGTCGATCTCGGCGCGCTGCGGGAGGCGCTCGACGAACGGATGGCGCTGGTCAGCGTGATGTACGCGAACAACGAAGTTGGCACGATCGAGCCGATCGCTGAAGTGGCACGGATCGTGAAAGAGCGCGATCCGCGGATCGCGGTGCACACCGACGCTGTGCAGGCGGCGGGCGCGCTCGACGTGGATGTCGACCGGCTTGGCGTGGATCTGCTGTCCATGGCGGCGCACAAGATCTACGGGCCGAAGGGGGCGGGCGCGTTGTTCGTGCGGCAGCAGACGCCGTACCTGGCGCAGATGGTCGGCGGGTCGCAGGAGCGGAATCGCCGCGCGGGGACGGAGAACGTCGCCGGAGCAGTGGGGCTCGCGACGGCGCTGCAACTCGCCTACGAAGAGCTGGACGCGCGGAACGCAGAGCTCATACACCTGCGCGACCGGCTGCTCGACGAGGTACCACGTCGCATTCCGGGCACGATCGTCACCGGGCCGCGCGATCCGTCGAAGCGGCTGCCGAACAGCGCGAGCTTCGCGTTCGAGCACGTCGAGGGCGAGGCGGTGCTGCTGCAGCTCGACCTGCTCGGCGTAGCGGCGAGCAGCGGTTCGGCGTGCACAACGGCGTCGCTGGAGCCGTCGCATGTGCTGGTGGCGATGGGCGTGCCGGAGCGCTACCTGCGTGGGAGCCTCCGGCTGACGCTCGGGACGGACAACACAATGGGCGATGTCGAGTATCTGCTGGAAGTGCTGCCCACGGCGGTCGAGAAGATCCGGGCGCTGGCGCCGACGCCAACTCCATCCTGAGGGAGGGGCGGCCACACGGTCTCGAGAGGCGACTCTTCGAGGGCCGCCCCTACACCAGCAGTGTGCGGCCTACCGACCGGCGAACTCGTCCTTCGCGCGCTTGAGCAGGTGGCGGTCGAGGGCGACGTCGATCGCCGTCATCGCGAGGGCTTCGGCGGTCTTGAGCATCGAGTCGTGGGCGGCGTCCGTCGCGGCGGCGGCGGTGAACTCCGGCGTATGGTTGAAGATCATCTGCCCGACGCCGAACGTCGGGTGGATCGACGGCACGGTCTGGCTCACGTTGCCCATGTCGCTGCTGCCGGTCGAGACGTTCTTCAGATCGACGAACTGCTTGCCTACCGCTTCGCCATTGCGCCGGTACGCCTCCGCGAGCGCGCGGTTCACGCGCATCGGCGCGTACTCGAGGTCTTCGTGCCAGTCGATGCTCATCTCGCAGCCCGTCGCGAGGGCGCCGGCCTCGAAGCAGCCCTTCACGCGCTGCTTGAGATCCTGCAGGTACTTCGGCTGCTGCGCGCGGACATAGAACGTGCCGGCGGCGTGTTCCGGCACGACGTTCGCGGCATCGCCGCCGTGCGTGATGATGCCGTGTAGCCGCGCGTCGCGTCGGATGTGCTGGCGGAGCTGCGCGATGGCCTGGTACGCGGTGACGAGCGCGTCGAGGGCATTCACGCCCTGTTCCGGCGCGACCGACGCGTGCACGGCGCGGCCGCGGTACTCGACGTCCACGTGCGCGACGCCAAGCATCGGGGCGTCGGCGAAGTCCACCGCCATCGGGTGCGCCATCAGCGCGACGTCGATGTCGTCGAAGCAGCCGCGCGAAAGCATCAGCACCTTGCCGCCGTACATCTCTTCCGCTGGGGTGCCTAGGATGACGATGCGCGCGTCGGCCGGGTCGAGCGCGGCGATGGCGGCAACGGCGGCGCCGACGCCGGCGGTGGCGATGAGATTATGCCCGCAGGCGTGTCCGATCTCCGGCAGCGCATCGTATTCCGCGCAGATGGCGATCGTGGCGGGGCCGTGGCCCCACTCGCCGCGGAACGCCGTGTCCATGCCGTACGCCGGGCGCTCGATGTGCTCGAAGCCGTTGGCTTCGAGGAATGGCACGAGCTGCGCGATAGCGTGGTGCTCCTTGAAGGCGAGCTCGGGGCGTGAGTGGATCTCGCGGGAGATGCGCACCAGCTCTCCGCCGACGCGGCTCACGGAGTCGCGGGCGCGCCGCTTGGCGGCTTCGATCGTGTCAACGGCCATACGGCGCCTCCGTCGGGTTCGCGAGTGATCGCGATTCTAGCGCAAGGCGCGTTGTATTGCGCCTGCGACGATCCGATCCGGCTTCGCTATTGACGGGGTCAGGAGGAGGGGTCAGGGTGGATCGGCCTGCGACGGGGGCCAGAGAACATCGAAGGAGGACAATATGCCCATGATCGAACGCAAGGCGCGCGTCATATGGCAGGGCGACCTGCAGACGGGCTCGGGGCAGATGACCGTCGACAGCGCCGCGTTCCCCGAGCAGACCATGACCTTCGAGGCGCGAACGAAGGGGCAGCCGTCGCACACGAGCCCCGAGGAATTGATCGCGGCGGCCCACGCGACGTGCTATGCGATGGCCCTATCGAACACGCTGAAGCAGGACGGCGGTGTGGCGCCCGAGCGGCTCGAGGTCGCCGCTGTGTGCGCGCTCGACCGGGTTGACGGCAAGCTCACGATCACGACGATGGACCTGACGGTGCAGGGCACGGTCAGGGGCATTGACGGTGCCAAGTTCGAGCAGTTCGCTCGAACGGCGGAAGAGCGATGCCCGGTGTCGAACGCGCTGAGGGGAAACGTGCAGATTCGCGTGAATGCGCGCCTGGCGCAGGGACGCGAGGCGGCGTAGTCGGATGCGCGCCGTTGGTTCGGGCGCGCTCGTCGTCTCTTAGAAGTACTGCCGCAGCGTGTTGAGGGCCCACCACAACACGCCGCACAACAGGACGGTGTAGAGAATCTCGCCGGTGCTCATGGAGCGTGGCCTTTCGAGAGGAACGCTTGCGGCGGGGCGCTTTCAACGTACACCTGCTAACGCGCGCTGTATAGGTGTGACGCGCTACGGCGCGTCAAGTTGACACGGGTACGTCAAGGCAGCATGAGGGCTGCCGCTAGTTCGTGTAGAGCGTTGCCCCTCGCGCGGCAGTGCCACATCATGATGCCCACGGTTTCGAATCGAGGGAGCGATGACTATGACGCACGAACGGACTGGAGCCGCGGTGTGGCCGGAGCGGCTGGCGGGACAGGGGCTCGACGAGCACCAGCACGAATCCGGCGACCGCGCGATCCACATCCTATTGACCGATGGGGTCGTCGGGCCGCAGACGGACCTTGCGATCACGTGGCGCGACAACGCGTACGAGGTGTGGGCGAAGCGCGGGATGATCCGGTTCGAGCGGACGTTTGCGTCGGGCGGCGGGTACCAATATCGCGTGATCGAACAGATCGGGGAAAACCCGGTCGCAGCGCAGGATCCGCAGGCCTTGTCGTCGATCGATGACGAAGTCGCGGCGTCGCGCGCATCCGGCTTTCCGGGCGTCGACGCGAACGCGGCGTACATCGAGCCGGAGCACCTGACCTACCCGCTGGCGTACGAGCGGATCGCGCACCTCTTCGACAGCCCGAATGCGCCGGACATTGCGGTCAACCCGAAGGCATACGCGTTCGGGCGGCAGCCAGGGCAGCACGGCGCGCTCGACGTCGTGCACTCGCGATCGCCGCTGATCTTCTCGGGGCCGGGCGTCAGACAGGGCGTTCGCACGGACGCGCTCTCTCGCCAGGTCGACATTGCACCGACGATCGCGAAGTTGTGTGGCTTCCCGCTGGTCGATGGCATGGATGAGACAGGACGCACGTCGAGCGAACGCGGCGTCAAACCGGACGTGTACCTGAAGCGCCAGGACGGCCGCGTGCTTGAGGAGATCATCGATGACAGCGGAAAGCGGCCGGAGCGGGCGTACATCTTCCTGCTCGACGGAAAGAGCAACACAGAGCTGAAGCACCGGCTGGAGACTGATCCCGACGGTATCCCGAACGTGCGGCGGCTCATTCGCCGAGGCGTGATGTTCGAGCACGGGAGCTTCACGAACTTCCCAAGCATCACCTGGCCGAGCCACAACGCCATCGGCACTGGCGCATGGGGCGGTCACCACGACATCATCAATCCAACCTATTACCTCCGAGATCGGCGCGAAGTCGTTACGCCGCAGGGGCAACAGTTCGAGACTGCGAAGTTTCTCGGCGATGCCGTCGAGACTCTGTACGAGGCATTCCACCGCGTGTACGGGTCATGGAACGGTAATGAAGGCGCGTTCACCGCGTCGATCCACGAGCCGTGCACTCGCGGCGCCGACCATGCGACGCTGGAGCGCATCGTCATCGGCGACCGGGGACGGCTTCGCGAGATCACTGACCGTTACAAGGGCGACACCAGCCCGAAGTGGCTCCAAGACGACCAGAAGGGCGCGCACATGGAGTCGGTCGTCGACAACCGCGGCTTGGCCCAGGCGATCGTCCTGTACACCGACGAGTCGCACCCGCCGCCGAGGTTCATGTTCCACGAGATCCCGCTCACAGATGGCGTCGGTCACGACTACGGTCCGCACTCTGACGGCGTGCGAGTGGCGCTCGACGAGACGGATGTGCGCATCGGGCGAGTTCTCGACGTGCTGGAGTCTGAGGGGCTATTCGACGACACGCTGTTCATCGTCACGACGGACCACGGCATGGCGCCTACGGACGCCTCGCTAAAGGCTGACCAGGTGCAGGCGGTCGTGAACGCGGGAATGAAGGCTGTTGTGACCGCGCCGCTTATCTATCTCATCGATATGGCGGTGACTATCACGGCTCATGAGGACGGACGCACGGCGATGGTGGAAGTGCTGGCGAACGATCCGGACGAGTCGGGCGAACGGCCGCCCGTAGCCGGCGCCGAAGTCACGGTGAGCCGGCACAGCAACACGGACGGGCACCTCGAAGTCATCGCGCGGGCGACGACGGACTCGGGCGGGACGTGCGGGCTGGCGCTGTCGGCTGCCGCGTCGCCGGAGGACCTCGTCGTGACGGTGCACCACGACGACTACAACCCGCGGCACCTGCGGCTGGACGGGACGCCGGTGCGGGAGGATCTGCGCCAGCTGCTGTACGGATCTCGGTCCTGATGCAGCGCCGCTGAACATGCGTGGTTCGCTACGTAGGGGCGGCTGAAGCTCTGCAGCTACTTGTTGGCTTCGTACACTTACTCGATGTCGCTGACGTTCCACACTGCCACGCCCGCTGCCACGCGTGCACTCGGGCGCCGCATCGGGCGGATGCTGCGGGCCGGGGATGTGGTGCTGCTGTCGGGGGAGCTGGGCGCGGGGAAGACGGTGCTGGCGCAGGGCATCGGCGGCGGGATGCGCGTGACGGACCCGATTAAGAGCTCGTCGTTCGTGCTGATGAATGAGTATCCGGGCCGCGACCTGCGGCTGTATCACGCGGACCTGTACCGGCTCGAAGATCCGGCGCAGGTCGCGGAGTTGGCGCTTGACGAGCAGGCGGCCCGCGGCGTGCTCGTGGTCGAGTGGCCGGAGCGCGCGCCGGATGAGCTTCCCTTGGAGCACCTCGCGATCCATCTCGCGTACGAGGCGGCGCGTGGCCGGACGATCGAAGTCATGCCACACGGCGCGCGCTACGAGCAATTCGCCGCAAAGCTCGAGCCACGGCGATCGCGCGTGCAACGCTAGGCGGGCGAACCGAAGTTCCGACCGACGAGCTACTGGATGTGAACGACTGACACGCCCTTCGACCACAGCCCTTCGAGGTTGTAGTAGGAGCGCATCGCTGGTGCGAAAAGGTGGACGATCGCGTCGCCGAAGTCGAGGAGCACCCATCCAGAGTCCGGCGAGCCTTCGGTGCGCGTGGGGCGGACGCCGTCGTCGCGGAGGTCCGTCTGCAGTGATTCGATGAGCGCGTTCATCTGACGGGCGTTACCGGCGGTCGCGACGACGAAGTAGTCGGTGAACGACGACACCTTGCCGATATCCATCAGCACGATGTCGTCGGCCTGCCGGTCGGACAGCAGGTCCGCGATGCGCTGCGCGAGTTCTTCGGACTCCAGTAGGTTCTCCGGGCCAACGTGACTTTGTGTCGGCGCGTCTCACGGTGCAGGAAATCGCCGGTGTGTCGATGATACCCTGAACGTATGGAGAAGAAGCAGCGCGTCGTGGTAGCGATGAGCGGAGGGGTCGATTCGGCGGTTGCGGCCGGCATTCTCGCGCGCCGCGGGTACGACGTCGTCGGCATCACGATGCGGCTGTGGACCGTCGGCGATCCGAACGCGCCGCGGTCGAAGAAGCGATGCTGTTCGGTCGAGGACACGGACGACGCGCGTCGCGCGGCCGACGTTCTGGGCATCCCGCACTACGTGCTGAACATGGAGCGCGAGTTCCACGACCGGGTCATCGACTACTTCGTCGAGGAGTACGGGCGCGGACGCACGCCAAACCCATGCCTGGCGTGCAACGAACACGTGAAGTTCCGCGCGCTGCTCGACCGCGCCGTCGCGCTCGACGCGGACTTCCTCGCCACGGGGCACTACGCGCGCATCGGACGGCGCGACACGCGGTACACGCTGGCTCGAGCGGTAGACGAGACGAAGGATCAGTCGTACGTGCTGTACACGATGGGCCAGACCGAGCTCGCGAAGACGCTGTTCCCCGTCGGCGACGTGCCGAAGCGCGAGATCCGCGCGATGGCGCGCAAGATGCGCCTCGAACTGGCGGACAAGCCGGACAGCGCGGACATCTGCTTCGTGCCGGACGGCGACTACAAGCGGTTCGTCCGCGGACGGATAGCGCTGCCGCCCGGCGAGATCCGGGACGCGGACGGCGTGATGGTCGGCGAGCACGACGGCGTGGCCGGGTTCACCGTCGGGCAGCGGAAGGGGCTCGGCGTTGCGCTCGGTGAGAAGCGCTTCGTGACCGCGATCGACGCACGAGTCGGCGTTGTGACGATCGGCCGCGAAGAGGACCTGATGTCATCGGCGCTGATCGCGGAGAACGTGAACTGGATCGACGGAACGCCGCCCTCGCATGCCGTCGAAGCGATGGTGAAGATCCGGTATCGCATGGCCGAGGCGTGTGCCACGGTGACGCCGCTCGACGCGAGGTGCGCCCGCGTTGACTTCGACGAGGCGCAGCGCGCGATCACGCCGGGGCAGGCGGCCGTGTTCTATCGCGGCGATGAAGTGCTCGGCGGCGGCGCCATCCGCGAGGCATTGAAAAGCAAGTAATAGAGATTGCGATGCCGAATGCATGCTTCGGCTTACCATCGCAGCTTGACGGCGGACATTAGAAGCCCATACTAGGCCTACCATGCGCACCGAACTGCGCGTTCCACTCCAGGCCTTGATCCTCGCCGCCGGCGACGGCGACCGGCTGTATCCGTACACCGCGGACCGGCCGAAGTCGCTGATCCCGTTGTGCGGACGTCCGATCATCAACCACGTGCTCGATGCGCTGTTCTCCGCAGGGGTGCGCGAGGCGACGATCGTCGTCGGCTACCACGGCGACCAGATCCGCGCGTCACTGTCCGAGCTGTCGCCGTGTGGGATGCGGCTGACGTTCGTCGAGAACGACGCGTACGAGACGGGCAATGCGCGATCCCTCTGGGCCGCGCGCGACGTGATGAATGGACCGTTCGTGCTGGCGATGGCGGACCACCTGGTGGAGCCGGCGCTGGTGCGGACACTGACGTCCGGGCCGGGAAGGCGTTGCCGGCTCGCAGTGGAGTTCGCGGGCCATGAGGACGCGCGCGCGAACGAGGCGACTCGCGCGCTGGTGCGCCGCGGACGGGTCGTCGACCTGGGAAAGACGATCGAGGAGTGGAACGCATTCGACACTGGTACGTTCTGGTGCACTTCGCGGCTGTTCGATGCGATTACGCCGGAGAACCGCGAAGGCGAGCTGGGCGACGTCTTCGCAACGCTGGCCCGCGCGGGTGATCTGGACGCCGTGGATGTCACCGGGGCGCGGTGGATCGACATCGACACGGAGGCGGATCTGCATGCGGCGGAGCTGATGTTCGGGCGGCGGTTCTCGCGGAAGCGCGGCATCGCCCCGTCTCCGCTCGCGGTCGATGGCGTCGCTTGAAGGTCCGGTCTCTCGCTACCTGAACCGTCGTATCTCTGTCCCGGCGGCACGACTTCTCGCGCGGACGCCAGCGACGCCGAACCAACTCTCCGTTGCCGCGCTCATCGTCGCGGCCGGGTCGATGCCGCTGCTCGCCGTGGGCCGCAACATCGAAGGCGCCGTGCTGATACAGCTGTCGTCGATCGTGGACGGCATCGACGGGGACCTGGCGCGTGCGAAGTCGATGGCATCGCGGTTCGGCGGAATCTTCGACAGCGTGCTCGACCGGTATGCGGACGCGCTCATCGTCGGCGGAATGGCGTGGTACGCGTACGGGCACGAGGACCATCCGCAGCCGCTGCTGGCCGGGCTCGTCGCGCTCGTCGGGTCCCTGCTCGTTACGTACTCGCGCGCACGGCTGGAGACTGAGGCCGGGCCTGAGGGCACGGCAGAACTTCTCGGCATCGCGACGCGCGACGTGCGGCTGCTCGCGATTGCCATCGGCGCGGCGGTGGGGCAGGCGTACTGGACGCTGGTCGTGGTAGCCGCGGCCTGCTACTTCACGGTGGGCTGGCGGCTGTGGCGCTTCCGGGCGGCCGATCGAGGCAGTATTCCGCCGAGATCCACCGTGATATGATCTCCCCACACTGCTGAAGGGACTCACGTGGACGAGCTCTCCGCCGCCTCGCCCCTGTTCGTCGCGACCTTCCGCGACTGGGTGATCATCTTCTCCGGGATCGCCATCGGTTCGTTCTTCGTGATCAGTGCGATGATCGTGATCGTGCTCGGACTGATCCTGCGTTCGCTGCTCCTCAAGGCTTCGGCGCTCATGGACCAGAACGTGAAGCCGCTGCTCGACAGCGCGAAGGATACGGCAGACCACGCGAGGGGCACCGCGAGCTACATCTCGCAGGCGGCAGTTACGCCGGTGGTGCGGACATACGGCGTCATCGCGGGCGTGCGGCGGGCGGTTGGAGTGATTTCGGGACTCACCGGAGCAGACAGCGACAAGCCGGGCAGGTAGCAGCGCAGTTCGTTCGGAAGACATCATCGTAGGGAGGCGTCATGGCAGAGGATGTTGCCGGCGGGACGGCGGTAGCCGAGCGCGACGACGCGGAGGAGCAGCGCGCGAAGGCGAAGGAGTCGAAGAAGGACAAGAAGCGCAAGAAGGAAGAGGAAGAGGTCGAGCACGAGATCGAGCTGATGACGCCGTTCGGCAAGCTCGAGCTGGAATTCGAGCCGACGACGAAGAAGCAGAAACGCGACGAGCAGCGGCGCATGAAGCGGGAAGAGGAAGAAGCGAAAGCGCGCGCGAAGGCCGAGAAGAAGGCGGCGAAGCGCGGCAAGACGCAGGCCGACGTCGTCGCGGCGTCGGGCGGAGGGAGCGGGAAGCTGCTGCTCATCCTGGCGCTGATCGGGCTGGCGGTGGCGGCGGTGGGCATCGCGATCTGGCTGTTCGGCTCGAACCCGGAGAAAGAGACGGTGCCGCCGGAGTACCTCGCGCAGCCGGTGGTCGAGCAGGAGCCGGAAGGCTTCGCCGGAAGGGTGCGGTATCGCATCCGGAAGGCGATCCGCTCGGGGAAGCAGGCATCGCGCGAGGCGCAGCTCGAGCAGCAGGCGCGGTACGAGGAGCTGACGAAGCAGGCGTAGCCGCGACGCGACGTAACGAGGACGCAACGGAGCGCGGGTCGAACGGCCCGCGCTCTGGCGTTTGTGCGATCTACGCTGTGATTGCAGATGACTGACTCATCGACTCCGCGGCTCCGCGACGTCCCGATCGGGATCGACGCTTCCGGAATGCGCGTCGAGACTGACTCGATGGGCGCCATCGAAGTGCCGGCGGACCGCTACTGGGGTGCGCAGACACAGCGGAGCCTCATCCACTTCGCGATCGGCGACGACCGCATGCCGCTGCGCGTGTGCCACGCACTCGCGTACGTGAAGAAAGCGGCGGCCATGGTGAACGCTGCTGGAAGTCTCCTCCCGCAATGGAAGGCGGACGCGATCGTGCGCGTGGCGGACGAGATCATCGCGGGCCAGCTCGACGATCACTTCCCGTTGTACGTGTGGCAGACCGGCTCCGGCACGCAGACGAACATGAACGCCAACGAGGTCATCTCCAACCGGGCGATCCAGCTTCTCGGCGGCGACATCGGCAGCAAGAAGCCGGTGCACCCGAATGACGACGTGAACATGTCGCAGTCGTCCAACGACGCCTTTCCGACGGCGATGCACATCGCGGCGGTGCTGGAGCTGGACGCGCGGCTGGTCCCACAGGCGAGCGAGCTAGCGGCCGCGATCGAGGCGAAGGCGGAGGAGTGGCGCGACGTGGTGAAGGTGGGGCGGACCCACCTGCAGGACGCCGTGCCGCTAACCGTGGGGCAGGAGTGGTCCGGATACGCGCAGCAGATCCGAGATGCGCTCGCGAACATCGAGCACGCGAAGGCGGGACTGTACGAGCTGGCAGCGGGCGGGACGGCGGTGGGCACGGGACTGAACGCGCCGCTGAAATTCGGGCGTGAGATCGCCGCGAAGATCGCGGAACTGACGGGACGGCCGTTCGTCACGGCGCCCAACAAGTTCGCGGCGCAGGGCGGCATGGACGCGATCGTTGCTGCGATGTCAGCGGTGCGCGGGCTGGCCGTGGCGCTGATGAAGATCGCGAACGATATGCGCTGGCTCTCGTCCGGGCCGCGATCGGGCATCGGAGAGCTGCGTCTCCCGGAGAACGAGCCGGGCTCATCGATCATGCCGGGAAAGGTGAACCCGACGCAGTCCGAGGCGATGCTCATGGTGTGCATCCAGGTCATCGGCCAGGACGCAGCGGTTGCGCTCGCCGGCGCGACGGGCAACTTCGAACTGAACACGATGCGGCCGGTAGCCATCAACGACTTCCTGCACTCGGCGCGCATCCTCGGCGACGCTTGCGAGAAGCTGCGCGAGTACCAGATCGAGGGCACGCAGCTGAACCGGGCGCGCATCGACGAGCTGCTCGGGCGGTCGTTGATGCTGGTGACGGCACTGAGTCCGGAGATCGGCTACGACAAGGCGGCGGAGATCGCGCACATCGCAAGCGAGGAGGGCCTCACGCTGCGGGAGGCGGCGTTGAAGTCGGGGTACATCGACGAGCAGCGATTCGACGAGATTGTGGACCCCCGAAAGATGCTGGGGGAGGCTTCCGGCGCGCCTTAGCGCGGTCAGGATCGGCGGTTCCGTTGGCTATACTGCGTCGGAGAGGTGTCCGAGTGGTTGATGGTGCCGCTCTCGAAAAGCGGTAGGCGATGAGCCTCGTGGGTTCGAATCCCACCCTCTCCGCCAATCGCTGAATGCAACGCCCCGCTCGCGAGCGGGGCTTCGTCCGTCCCGGCCGCGGAGAGGTGCTGGAGTGGCCGATCAGGCACGACTGGAAATCGTGTGTGCGCGCAAGCGTACCGTGGGTTCGAATCCCACCCTCTCCGCCATATTCTTGCCTTCAAACTGTTTCGGTTCGCCCGAGCGATCAGCCAGTCCGAAACGGGAGGGCGGGCACATCGGGCCGCCCCCACATGGGCACCCGTGCGACGTTTGACGTGTTAGCTTCGGAGTTCCGCACCGAACTCGTGGCGGAGGCGCTCGACGATGCGGCGCTGGGCGTGAGCGACTTCGTCGTCCGTGAGGGTGTGGTCGTCGGACTGATACTCGATCGCGAAGGCGAGCGACTTCTTGCCAGCGGGCACTTGGTCGCCTGTGTAGACGTCGAAGATCTCGACGTTGCGGACGAGCGATGACGATTCGATCGCACGCTCGATGGCGCCGGCAGGCGTAGCGTCGTCCACGATGACGGCGATGTCCTGCTCGACCGGCGGGAAGCGCGAGACGTTGGCCATCTTGCGCCGCGGCTGCGCATGCGGCAGGACGTCGTCGAGCGTGACTTCGAACAGGTAGACGTCCAGATCGATGTCGAACGCGGATGCGACGTCCGGGTGCACCTGGCCGACGAATCCGATGCGGTTCCCGTCGACGCGGACCTCCGCGGTGCGCCCGCGCGCCATCGCGTATTCGTCGGCCGACTCGTAGGTGGCGTCGACGCCGACGCCACGCAGCAGGTCTTCGAGATACGCCTTCGCGTCGAAGAAGTCCACGGGCTCGTCGCCGGGACGGCCCCACCGGTCGCGGCGCATGCCGGTGACGGCGGCGGTCACGACTTCGCGCTCGATCGGCAGCGCCTCTTCGCCGATCGGGCGGCCGGACTGAGGCGGCTTGTCGTCGGACGACTCGTACGTGCGCGCCGTCTCAAACACGGCGATCTCGCCCTTCTGGTAACGCAGGTTCGAAGCGACGGTCTGTAGCAGGCTCGCGCGGACGGTCGGCCGCAGGTGCTCGTGCTCCGCGCTGATGGGGTTGACGACCCGCATAGGCGGGTAGATCACCAGCTCTTCTTTCGGCATGACGTGCGAGAGCGCCTCGAGCGTGGTGAGCGAGTAGGTGACGATCTCCTGCATGCCCGCTTCGGCTAATAGATCGCGCGCGCGCTCGCGCAGATCGCGCAGCGGTTGGGGGATCGGCGGCGGGATGGCGCCAGACAGCGGATCCGCCGGGATCTCGTCGTAGCCGATGATGCGCGCGATCTCCTCGATTACGTCGTCGGCGATGCGGACATCCGGGCGCCAGTACGGCACGCGCACGACGTAGCGATCGGGCGGGACCCATCGCGCGGAGAAGCCGAGCGAAACGAGCACGTCGCGCACCTTCGATGTGGGCGGGTCGATGCCGAGCACGCGGGCGATGCGCTCGCGCCGGACTTCGATGCGGACCTCGCGCGCCTTGCCGGGGTAGGCGTCGACCGTGCCCTTCAGCGCCGTGCCGCCGCACACCTCGACGAGCAGCTTCGTCGCGCGCTTCGAGGCGGCGGCCGCCAGCTCCGGCGGCAATCCCTTCTCGAAGCGCAGCGATGCTTCGCTACGCGACTTCATCGCTGCGCTCGTGCGGCGGATGTTCGTCCCGAGGAAGTTGGCCGACTCGAGCAGTACGTTCACGGTCCTGTCCGTGACTTCGCTCTCGAGGCCGCCGATAACGCCTGCGAGCGCGACCGGACCGCTCTCGTCGGCGATGACGAGAATCTCGCGGTTCAGCGTACGCGGCTCGCCGTCGAGCGTGGTGAACTGCTCGTAGTCTTGGCCGCGGCGGACGATGATGTGGTGGCCGGCGACGTGGTCGTAGTCGAACGCGTGCAGCGGCTGCCCGAGCTCGAGCATCACGTAGTTCGTGACGTCGACGACGTTGTTGATGGGGCGCTGGCCGAGCGCGATGAGCCGCTGCTGCATCCACTCCGGCGATGGGCCGAGCCTCACACCCTGGACCACCGTCGCGAGGTAGCGGCGGCAGAGGTCCGGCGCCTTGATCTCGACCGCGGCGCGGCCCTTGATGGGCGCGCCGGCCTCGGCGTAGTCGGTCGGCGGTTCTCGTAGCTCCGCGCCCGTGAGCGCCGCGACCTCGCGTGCGATGCCTAGCACGGACAGCCAGTCCGGCCGGTTCGGCGTAACCGACAGCTCGAAGATCACGTCGCCGAGCACGTCGGCAAGCGGCTCGCCGATGGGCGCGTTCTGAGGCAGCACGAGGATGCCTTCGTGCTGGTCGGACAGTCCGAGCTCCCGCTCGCTGAGGACCATGCCTGCCGACTCAACGCCACGAATGACAGCGCGCTTCAGCGCCGTGTCTTTGCCGGACGCGCCATCGCGCACACGGGCACCCTCCGTTGCGAAGGCCACCTTCTGCCCTGCCGCGATGTTCGGTGCGCCGCAAACGACGGTGCGCCGCTCGCCCGCGCCGACATCCACGGTGGCGAGGCGGAGGCGATCGGCGTTCGGGTGTGGCGCGACCTCGACGACGATGGCGACGCGGATGTCGCGTCCCCAGTCGCCGCCGGTGCGGACGATCGTATCCACAGCGAGGCCGGCCATCGTCAGCTTTGCAGCGAGCTCTTCGGGCGTCAGGCGCAGGTCAACGTAGTCGCTGAGCCACTTGAGTGAGACGCGCATCGAGGTCCTAGAACTGCTGCAGCACCCGCAGGTCGTTTTGATAGAAGTAGCGCATGTCCGGCACGCCGTAGAGCTGCATGGCCAGGCGCTCCATGCCCATGCCCGCGGCGAAGCCGGTGTAGCGCGAAGAGTCGATCCCCATGTTCTCGAGGATCTCCGGATGCACCATGCCCGCGCCGCCCATCTCGATCCACCCGGTCTGATGGCAGGTCACACAGCCGGCGCCGCTGCACACGAAGCAGTCCATCGCGACCTCGGCGCCTGGTTCGACGAACGGGAAGTAGGAGCACTGCAGCCGGATACGGCGTTCGTTGCCGAAAAGGCGGCGCATCACGCCGAGCAGCGTGCCTTTCATCTGCGCCAGCGACAACCCTTCGTCCACGGCGAGCACTTCGACCTGCGTCATCATCCACTCGTGCGTGGTGTCGGTCGCCTCGAAGCGGTACGCACGCCCGGGGACGACGATGCGAATCGGCGGCTTGTGCTCTTCCATGACGCGGATCTGCGCAGGCGACGTGTGCGTCCGGAGGAGCATCGGACGGCGGCCGTCGCGGTCGTAGTCGATCCACAGCGTGTCCCACATGTCGCGCGCCGGGTGGTCGGCGGGGATGCGCAGCGCTTCGAAGTTGTAGTAGTCCAGCTCGACCTCGGGGCCTTCGACGATCGAAAAGCCCATCAAGCGAAAGGCGTCGAGGAACTGGCGTAGCGTCTGCGTCACTGGATGCAGCCCTCCACGGCGGTGCGGGCGCGCGGGCAGCGTAACGTCGAGCTTCCCGCGCTCGAGCGTGGATGCGATCGTCTCGCGGCGCAGATCGTCGCTTCGCGCATCGTACGCCGCTTCGAGCTCGAGTTTGAGCGCGTTCGCCGCGGCACCGAGCGCCCTGCGCTCGTCGATCGAGACTTCGGCGAGGCCGCGGAGCACGCCGGTCAGCTTGCCTTTCCGCCCGAGATATTCAACGCGCCATGCATCGAGCGCAGGCTGATCCGCGGCCGCTTCGAGGGCGGCTATCGCCTCTCGGCGCAGTGCCAATACCGTGGTGTCCGCTGCGGTGGTCATCGGTGTGTTTGCCCTGCGGTTGTGGTGGGGAATTATAGGCAGGCGACTGGCCGCGGGGTAGCGAGGGGCGTAGCTCGCATCGCTTCAGTCTCGGGCATCGGGTTTCGCTTTGGGGGCGCGCCAGAATCGGCGGTCCGTTAGTTGACGGAACGTTCGCATGGCGTCGCGCTAGAGGTCGAGGCGCCAGATGAGCTGCGTTTCGTCCGGCAGGTCGGGGTAGGCGAAGCCGTTGATGGCGGCCAGCTCGCAGCCCTGCCGGACGTAGAAGTGGCACGCCGTCACGTTGATGTTCTGCGTTTCGATGGTCATCGCCCTGCAGCCGCGCGAGCGCGCCCAGTCCGCTGCCCGCTCGAACAGCGCTGAGCCGATGCCGGAGCCGCGGCGTTCGGGCGTCACGCGAATGTCCCACAGTGCGGCGACGTCTTTTCGCCCGCCGAGCATGTCGACACGGGGCGTGTTCCACGCGACCACCGCGCCGCCGATGCGCTCATCACCGTCGAACGCGGAGATCACGCCCCAGTTCGACAGGTCCCATCGTTTCGCCCAGCGCGTCGGGCCTTCGCCGCGGATGGCGTCGTAGTCCTTCGTGTACGACGGATCGACGGGCTCTTCGACCAGGCGCACGCCGCCTAGACCGGCATCGAGCGTTTCGACGCGGAGGCGTAATTCGACGCGGAAGGCGATCGAGATGGTCGCGTAGTCCGCGAGTGCGGCGGGCGTCTCTTCGACGATCTGCATCTCGCCGGACTGCAATGGCTACTCCGACTCCCACTCCCAGCGGTCGTTGCGCTGGTGCAGCGCGCGCAGGTGGTTGATCTCGCCGGCGTGGAAGGCGTCGTGATGTATCAGCGTCGTGATGATCCACCGGGTCTTGCGGGTGCCGCCCCAGTTCACCAGCCGCGGCTTCGCCAGCTCGGCGTCATCGTCGAGCGCGTCGACGTCGCGGACGAGCGCGAGGTGCGACTGACGGAGCGACTCGACGAGCTGGGCCGGCGAGAAGTCGCTCTCGTCTCCTGCGGCCGACTGCCATTCGTCGAATCGCCGGTCCATCCACGTCAGGGAGGCGTCGCCGAAAGCGTGGTTGTCATACATGACCTTCACGGAGGCGACGTGGCCGACGATCGCCCGGATCGAGCGGGCGGCGCCGTCCGGCACCCACGTCCAGTTGTCGTCGCGCAGGTCCTTCAGGTTTGCGAACAGCATGTCGAACGCCTGGCCCATGTCCCAGAGGACGTGATCAAGGATGTCGCGCGGCATGGGACGATCATATCGCCGTGAGCCTTGCGGCGGCCCTGTACAGGGCGAAGGCTGGACTACAGGTCGCGGAAAGCGGTGCCTACCGTGAGCATCACCACGATGGCGCCGATGGAGATGAACGGCGCGTAGAACATGTACTGCACGCTCCGGACCTTCAGCATCTTCAGCACGACGAGCGGGAAGGCCACGGCGCCACCGGCGACGGCCATGATGAGCATCGCCTGGACGACGGGGACGACGCCGAGCGCCAGGCCGATGAATAGCGCCAGCTTGACGTCTCCCATGCCCATCGGTCCGCCAGGGAGCATCGCGAGGGCGAAGAACAGGCCGCCGGCGAGCAGTCCGCCGAGGAGGACGTCCGCGCTGCTGGCGCCGGGCATGAGCATCCCGACGACGAGCGCGAAGAGGATCGCCGGGTAGCTGATGACGTTCGGCACGCGGTAGGCGATGATGTCGGTCGCCGTGCAGACGATCAGTGCAGAGGCGTAGACGGCGACGATCGGTATCTCTCGGGCGTGGGCGTCCCAACGCGCCCCGATGCCCGCGAAGACAGTGGCGGTTACGGCGACGATGAGCGCGCGGCGGTAGGCCGAGGCGGTGGTCAGCGATCGTGGGAGCGCGATGGCGCCGCGCTCGCTGCCGAGCTCCAGCGCCAACGGAGTGCGCGCGGTGTCTCGCTCAGGCTCACCGCTGTCATCGTCGCCGCGCTCGAAGTGCTCGCGCGCGAGCCGAGCGGCGACCTCATCGAGCACGAGGCCGACGAATACGCCGATGAGCGCCATGAGCAGGACGGTCACATACACCCCTTCGAGATGATCGGCATCAGCCTAACAACTCTGCGTAGTCCCAATTCTTAGGGAGTCCCAGCAGGTCGCGTTCAGGGAGCGCGGGCCGGCCAGGCCGGATGCGACTGGTCCAGCCACGCGTCAGCGAGCTGGTAGTTGCTGCCGTGCCACATCGGCATGGCGGCGTTGCGGACGTAGCCCCAGCGGAGCCGGCGAAGGATCGGGGCGCAGTACTCGATGCGCGCGTTGACGTTCTTGAGCAGGTAGTTCTGTACGTCGGTCCCGATCTTGTGTCGGGCTTCGAAGTCGAACTCGGTGCGCGACTTGTCGAGCAGGGCGTCGAGGGCGGGGTCTTGCAGGCGGAAGCTGTTCAGTGGCTGGCCGCTGCGGAATTGGGCGTAGAGCGCGTCGTCGAGGTCTACGCCAGCGTCGTCGAGGCCGAACGTGAACGGCACGACGCCTTCGGTGGCGCCATCGATGTTGCGTCCGAGCGCGAACGCCGTGTAGGCGTAGCCGCTCGCGTCGATGTTCGGGTTGACGTTTACGCCGAGGGCATCGTGCAGCTGCTGTTGGAGGACCGGAGCGGCTTTCGCGGCGAGCATGGCCGGTACGCCTTCAAACGTCACGTGGAGGTCGAGCGTCGCGTACGCGCCGAGCGCGGCGGACCAGAGCTGCTTCGCCGTGCGGACGTCCTCGTCGCGGCCGGCTGCGTCGCTGCGATAGCCCGGGCGTTTTGCGAGGTCGTCGTTGGGCAGCGCCCAGCGCTCGAGCGCGGGAGGCACGGCGCCGCTCAGCCGCCAGGACGGCTCGTCGTCCAACGGGCCGTATACCGCGTCCGAAATGGCGCGGCGGTCCACGGCGAGCGCGAGCGCGCGGCGCGCGCGGTCGTCCCGGAAGGGCGGGCGATCGACGAGGAGGCGGCTCGCGAGTATCGCGCCGGCTTCGGTCTGCTCCAGGTCGATGTCGCCGAGGTTCGTCTTGCGCGTCTTGTCGAGCATCGCGACGTCTTGGAACGCGGCGATGTCCGAGCGCTGCCGCTCCAGGCTGTTCTCCTCGAAGAGGTCCTCCTGCGGCGAGTAGTACGCGTCGTAGCCGTCGATGAATGGCCGGGACGCGCCGAGATCGACGCGGTCGTCGCGCGCGAACCATGCGGGGTTGCGGCGCAGCTTCGCCCAGCGGCCGGTCTCGAAAGCGTCAACGATAAACGGACCGGTACCGATCAGCGCCAGCGGATCGTCGATACGGTCGGCACGCGAGATCAGCTCTTCCGGAAGGATGAATGCGTGCCTTCCCGCGAGGAACTGCACGAACGGTGCGACCGGCGCCTTCATGCTGATGGTCAGCGTCCGCGCGTCCGGCGCGTCGATGCGCTGGATGTTCGTCCAATGCGACTGACGAAAGAAGCGCCGGCCCGTGCTTCCGCTGACCATCTGCCGCTCGATGCTCCCCTTCACGTCGGCCGCTTCGAGCGGGCGGCCGGCGGTCTTCGGATGCGCGGCGCGGATGGCGGGCGTGTCGTGGAAGAGCACGCCGTTGCGGAGGCGCACGATGTACGTCAGGGCGTCGGGCTGTTCCGGCATGCCGTCGGCGAGATCCGGGACAATGGTGCCAGCACGCTCGTCGTCGTACTGCAACAGCTTGCTGAAGACCGCGGAGTGCACGTTCGCGATCTGCCCGTACATCGTGAGATGCGGGTCGAAGCTGTCGGGCACCATCGCGTCGAAATTGAACACGCGGATGACGCCGCCGCGCGATCCGACGGGCATCTCGGTCGGCGAGGCCGTGGTGGATGCGGTGAGTTTGGTGACGCTCTTTGAGCGATCGCAGCCGACGGCGCTCGCCGCTGCGGCCGCGCCCGTGAGAACGGCCGCCGTCCCGAGGAAGCGTCTTCGGGTGATGCGTCCGCGCAATGGGCGAGGGGTGCCGGCCATTCGCCCGTAAGCTTACAGGCTGAACGATCGCCCGAGCCTCGGCTTCGTCAACTCCCGTCCGATCACTCGGAAATGGGGAGCAAGTAGAGGATCGCGAGGCCGGCGTACATCACGAGGCTCACCTGGTAGCTCACGAACAGCGCGATCGGCACCGTGATGCCGTAGAGCGGCGTTCCCGGCAGGAAGCGCAGCGAGCGCGTACGGATGCGCGCCGCGCTGACCGACGGATCGATGAAGCCGCCGCGCAGGACCGGATAGAACCACAGCACTCCGAAGCCGATCGACGTGACAGTCATCGTAGCGCCGTACGTCGCGGTGGCGACGTCCTGGTGATGTCCGTCGCGAAGATATGTCGCGAGCAGGGCCGTCGGGAACGGGATGAACGCGACGCAGAGCAGCAGGAACAGGTTCGCGACGATGAGCATGTGGTCGGTGCGCAGGATGTCTCGGAACATCGCGTGGTGGTTCGCCCACATGATGCCGATGACAACGAAGCTGATGACGTACGCGAAGTACGACGGCCATAGGTCGAGCAGCGCGCGTGTCAGGCTCTGCCCGCGTCGACGTGCGGCACGCCGATCTCGAGGATCAGCAGCGTGATGGCGATGGCGAAGACGCCGTCGCTGAACGCCTCGAGGCGGGCGGTGTCGCTCCTCCTAGACGGCTCGGCGGCGGGTTGCATCAACGCTCGCGAGGCGCGTTAAAGCGCGGCTTGCGCTTCTCCCGAAAAGCGGCGACGCCCTCGCGCGCATCGGGGTGGTGATCGCTCACTGCGGTCTTTGCCGCGATGTCATCGAGAGCATGCGCGAACGTCTGCTCCGCGGCGTTGTAGATCGAGCGTTTGAGCAGGCGCATCGACACCTGCGGGCCCTCCGCCAGTTCGCGCGCGAGCGCCATGGCCTGCGGCATCAGCGCTTCCGGCTCGACGACCTCGTGCACGAGCCCCAGCTCCAGCGCTTCGTCCGCGCCCACGATGCGCTTTCGCATGAGAAAGTCGATCGTCTTTGGAAGGCCGATCGTCTGCACGAGCAGGAACTGGCCGCCCTCGTCGGGCAACAACCCGAAGCGGAGGGTGGCGCTACCGAGGCGTGCGTCCCTCGAGGCGATACGGAAGTCGCACGAGAGCGCGAGCGACAATCCGGTCTGGATCGCGACGCCGTTGATGGCGGCTATGGTGAGCTTGTCGAGGCTGCGTATCGCGAGATTCAGCGACTGCGACAGCCAGCGCAGTCCTTCGTACGTTCCGATCGGATCGCCGTGGCCGGGCGGGATGTCCGGCATGAGCGATTCGTGCTCACCGGACGGGCGGCGCCCGCTCATGTCATCGCCGGCGCAGAACGCGCGGCCGCTGCCGGTGATGACGACCACGCGGATGCCGTCGTCCATCTGCGCCTGCGCCATTGTCTCGACGAGATCGCGCTTCATCGGCTGGGTCGTGCCGTTGAGGCGGTCGGGCTGGTTCAGCGTGATCAGCGCGATGCCAGGATCCTCGAGGGTGACTTCGAATCCGCGGAAGTTGCCGGTGCGCATCCGCTACTCCTCGAGAGTGCTGGTGTCGCCTTCGGGCAGGCCCAACTCGCGCGCTTTCAGCAGCCGGCGCATGATCTTGCCGGATCGGGTTTTCGGCAGCGTCTGGATGAAGTCGATCTCGCGCGGCGCGACGCCCGGTCCCAGCTTCTTGCGGCTGAACTGCAGCAGCTCGCCGCGGAGTTTGTCGGAGGGCTCGTAACCGTCCTTCAGTGTCACGAAGGCCTTCACGATCTCCATCGCGACTGGATCGGGTTTGCCGATGACGCCGGCTTCGGCGACGGCCGGGTGCTCGATGAGCGCGCTCTCAACCTCGAAAGGACCGACGAGATGGCCGGCGGTGTTGATGACGTCGTCGGCGCGGCCGACGAACCAGAAGTAGCCGTCCTCGTCCATGCGGCCGCGGTCGCCGGTGATGTACCAGCCGTTGGCGAACTTCGAGCGGTACATCGGTTCGTTGTTCCAGTACGTCCGGAACATCGAAGGCCAGCCGGGGCGCAGTGCGAGGTCGCCTTCCTCGCCGGGCGGCTTGAGGTTGCCGTTCTCGTCGATCACGCCGGGCTCGATGCCGGGCATCGGCTTGCCCATGCTGCCGGGCTTGATGGGCAGGATCGGGTAGTTGGCGATCATGATCGAGCCGGTCTCCGTCTGCCACCAGTTGTCGTGGAACGGGAGGCCGATGTGCTTCTCACCCCAGACGACGGCCTCCGGGTTCAGCGGCTCGCCGACGGACATGGTGTAGCGCAGAGAAGACAGATCGTACTTCTTGGGCACGTCGCCGCCGGCCTTCATCAGCAGGCGGATGGCGGTCGGCGCCGTGTACCAGACGGTCACCTTGTGCCTCTGGACGATCTCGTACCACTTGCTGGCCGAGAATCCGCCTTCGTAGATCACCGACGTCACGCCGTTCGTATGCGGCGCGAACATGCCATACGAGGTGCCCGTCACCCATCCCGGGTCCGCCGTGCACCAGTAGATGTCGTCGTCGCCGTGCAGGTCGAGGACGTACTTCCCCGTCGCATAATGTCCAAGCACGGCCTGATGCACGTGCACGGCGCCCTTCGATTTTCCGGTGGTGCCGGACGTGTAGTGCATCACCGCCGGGTCTTCGGGGTCAGTGCGGACGATCTCGAAGTCCGCTGAGGCGTCGCGCATGAGGTCGTTCCAAGACAGCTCGCCGGCCTCGAGCTTCGGCTCCTTGCCGTGGTCAACGATGATGATGTGCTTCAGGTCGGGGAGGCGGCGCTTCATCTGCTCGAGTTTCGGCCGCTGCTCTGGCGACGTCACCAGCACCTTCGCGCCCGCGTCCTGAAGGCGATCGCCGGCGGCGTCCGGCCCGAACGCTGAGAACAGCGGGCCGGTGACGCAGCCCGCCTTCAAGGTGCCGAACACGGCGGCGTACAGCTCGGGCACGCGGTCCATGAAGCAGAAGACGCGATCTCCCTTTCGGATGCCGAGCTTGCCGAGGACGTTCGCGAACTGGTTCGACATCGCGGCTGCGTGCGCGTAGGTGTACTGCTCCTGCGCGCCATCCTTTCCCTCCCAGTCCCAGGCGATACGCTCCGCGCCGTCATGCTTCAGGTGGCGGTCGATCGCCTCATAGGCGATGTTCAGGCCGCCGCCGGGCAGGCCATCAAGCTCCTTGATGACGTCCGCGTATACGAAGTCCTTTCGCATCCGGTCGTAGTCATCGAGGTTGGGACGGACGCGGAACTTATCGAGCGGGGGCTTGCTGATGGTGGGGTAGTCCATGCGCGCACCTCGGTCTGCAGAACGAAGCCGAAACGGAGTGGTGGTCTTACGACCGGCAATCTATCCCTGCTTCAGGATGCGATCAATAAACATCGATCCGCGCGGGCGCGGCACACCGCGGAACGCCTCGCCCGCGAGCGATGGCACCGAGAGCTAGCCGAAGTACGAAACCACCGCGCTCTGCATCACGCCGAGGACGATGATGGCGACCATCGGGGAGAGGTCGATCATGCCGAGGCGTGGCATGATGCGGCGTATAGGGTCGAGGATCGGTTCGGTGATAGCGTTCAGCGCCTGCACCAGCGGGCTTCGCGGGTCGATGCTGAACCAGCTCAAGATGGCGCGGATGAAAATCGCCACGATGAGCAGCGTGAAGACGAGGCTCGCCAGCTGCGATACGGCGGTGTCGCCAGTGGGCTGGTTGAATCCGAACATCAGGCTCCCAACTCGCGGCACCGCTCGTAGGCGGCCTCGATCGCCTCGATGATGGCACCGCGCACGCCGGCGTTCTCCAGCGCGACGAGGCCGGCGGCGGTGGTACCGGCGGGCGACGTCACCTCGTTGCGCAGGGCGGCAGGGTGCTTTCCGGTTTCTTCTGCGTACCTGGCGGATCCGATGAACGTCTGTAGCGCCAGCCTCTCTGCGGCGTCGCGCTTGAATCCGATGTGCACACCGGCATCGATGAACGCTTCGAGCAGCAGATACACGAACGCGGGCCCGCTGGCGGAGAGCGCGGTCGCCATGTCGAGGTAGCTCTCGTCCTCAACGTGCACTTCGCGGCCCATGGCCTGAAGGATCGACGCGATCTGCGCCGACGCCGCCGAATCGACTTCCGGCGTGGCGGTCCAGACGCTGATGCCCTCGCCGATTGCCGCCGGCGTGTTCGGCATCACGCGGACGATGGCGGAGTGCGTGAGGGCCGCGGCGATTTTCTTGATCCGCACTCCCGCCATGATCGACATGATCGTCTGCTCGCGCCGGAACCGGCCTTCGATACGATGTGCGGTGCGCTCGAACTCCTGCGGCTTCACGGCGAAGATCACCACGTCCGACTCATCGACGACGGGCACGAGGTCGTTCGTCGTGCGGACACCGTAGCAGCCGTTGATCTTGGCACAGCGGTCGTCGTTGATCTCGGCGACGCAGACGTCTGATGCGGCGGCGGCGCCCTTCGACAGCATGGCGCTGAGCATCGCCTCGCCCATGAATCCGCAGCCGATGAGTCCGACCTTCACTCCCACCTCACTGTGCCGTTTGTCCAGCGCCGGGACGCTCGCCGAATATCGCGCGGCCCACCCGCACCATCGTTGCACCCTCTTCAACGGCGACCTCGAAGTCGTCCGTCATGCCCATCGAGAGCTCCGCAAGTCCGAGGCTGTCTCCCAGTTCGCGAAGCCGGCGGAAGACCGGCCGGACGTCTTCGGGATCATCGACCTGCGGCGCGACCGTCATCAGGCCGATCAACTCGACGTTCGGGAGCTCCCGGACGCGTGCCGCCGCGTCGTCGACCTCGGGAACGGCAAAGCCGAACTTGGCGGGATCGTTCGCGACGTTGACTTCGAGAAGCACGCGCACCGGCCGCTCGGCGTTTCGGCTGGTCGCCTCCGCCAGCGCGATTGAATCGACGGAGTGGAGTATATCAAAGAGACCGATCGCGGCTTTCACCTTGTTGCGCTGCAGATGGCCGATGAGATGCCAGCGCGGCGTCACGCCCGCTGCGCGCAACGTCTCGATCTTGCCGCGGGCCTCCTGCACGCGGTTCTCACCGGCGTCCGGCAGGCCCGCAGCGACTGCCGCAGCGACCGTCTCCGGCGGATGGGTCTTCGTGACGCCGATCAGGCGCACGTCGGCGGGATCGCGCCCGGCTCGATCGCATGCCGCGGCTATCCGTGCGCGCACCCCG
This sequence comes from uncultured Dehalococcoidia bacterium, assembly GCA_964487335.1. Lineage (GTDB taxonomy): Bacteria > Chloroflexota > Dehalococcoidia > DSTF01 > JACRBR01 > CAZAPT01. Next base: position 98,324 of record CAZAPT010000002.1, on the reverse strand, counting down.
GCGATGCGCGCGCGGACCTCGCGCACGAGCTCGGGGGCGGGCGGAGACGCGATCGCGTCGCCGGTTGTCATCGCGCGAGGGGCATGCGCACGGTCACGATGCTGCCTTTCCCAATCTCGCTCTTGAAGTCGATGCGGCCGCCGTGGGCGTCGATGATCTCCTTCGCGATGGAGAGCCCCAGGCCGGCGCCGCCCATCTCGCGCGAACGGGCCTTGTCCACGCGGTAGAACCGCTCGAAGATACGGGGCACGTCGGCGGGGGCGACGCCGATGCCGCTATCCGCCACCTCGACGATGGCGTCCGAGGAGATCCGGCGGGCACGCAGAGTGATATTGCCTCCGCGAGGTGTGTATTTCACGGCGTTGTCGAGCAGGATGAGCAGCACTTCATGACACCGCTCGGCGTCGGCGTACACGGGCATCGCGCCGTCCGCGACCTGCTCGAACCGCAGCCCGGCGTCGCCGGCGAGGCGCGATGCGGCACGCCCGGCGCCGTGAACCACCTCTGCCAGGTCGAAGTGTGAGCGTGTCAGCTCGATGCCCTCCTGATCGCCGCGAGCGAGCGTGAGCAGGTCGTCGAGGAGACGGGTCATGTAGCGGGACTCCGCGACGATGTCATCGACCGACTCGTCGGGCGGCGTGACGGTCGAGAGCGTCTCGGCGTTGGTGCGGATGACGGCGATCGGCGTACGCAGCTCGTGTGATGCGTCGGCCACGAACTCGCGCTGGCGCTCGAAGCCCCGGCGCACGGGACGGATCGCGACGCCGGCCACGAAGAGCCCGCCCACCGCCGCGAGCACGAGGCCGGCGAGGCCCCCGCTCGCGATGACGATCGCTAGCGTACGCAGCGAGCGGTCGCGCTCCTCGAGCGACTTTCCCGCCTGGACGTATCCGTCGAGAGATCCGTCCGGGGCGTGGATGGCGACGGTGCGGATGCGGATGTCGTGCCCGTCCACATCGACGCTACGCCAGTCCTCGCCGCCATCGCGGGCGGCATCGATGCCCGCCTGATCGGGCAGGCCTGCCGTCGGGACGTCAACCGGGTTCGAGGCGATTGACCCGTCCGGGTTGATGAGAAGGATGAATACATCGGCGGCGCGGCCGAGGTTCGCGCGCGACAGCACGTCGGCAACGTCCGCGTTGCTGAGGGTGATGTTCGAACCGCCGCCGGACACGGTGGCTTCCTTCTGGTTGATCGCGGCGATCGCCTCGTCGGTTACGCCGGTCATCGCCTCGTCAACCTCTCCGGAGAGCTGCCGGTCAGCGAGCACATAGACGATGACGCCGACCAGCACGAAGACGATGGCGAAGGCCAGCAGGTACCAGCCTGTGAGCCGCCAACGAAGGGCTTCGAACATTACGGCTTCAGGGTATAGCCAACCCCTCTCACCGTGTGGATCAGCTGCTTGTCGAAGCCCTTGTCGACCTTGTTACGCAGGTAGTGCACGTAGATGTCCACGACGTTGCTCGAGAAGTCGCGATCGTACGCCCACACGTGGTCGATGATCTGCGAGCGTGTGAGCACCTGACCCTGGTGCCGCAGCATCAGCTCGAGGAGCTGGAACTCCTTCACGGTCAGCTCGATCTCCACGTCGTCGCGGACAGCGCTATGGCGAGAGACGTCGAGCGTGAGGTCGCCTGCGCGGAGCTTCCCGGCGCCGTTGCCGGAACGGACGCCGCGGCGGGCGAGAGCGCGGACGCGGGCGAGCAGCTCGACCACGGCGAAGGGCTTGATCATGTAGTCGTCGGCGCCGGCGTCGAGGCCCTTGACGCGGTCCGTCACGTCAGTGCGCGCGGTCAGCATGAGCACGGGCAGGTGGGAGCCGCCCATGCGCATCTCACGGCAGACGTCGAAGCCATCCTTCTCGGGCAGCATGATGTCGAGGATCATGACGTCGTAGGAATCGTCGAGCCCGGCCTTGAGCGCCTGGGGGCCGTTTCCGACGATCTTGACATTGTGCTGCTCCTCTTCGAATACGCGCTTCACGGCGCGCGCGAGCCGCAGGTCGTCCTCGGCAAGCAAGATCTTCATTCCAACCACCTCCGTAGCGAGTGTATGAGAGGATCGTTGGAGATGGATGAGAATTCGGTGACAAAACAGGCGCCTGCGCCGGCGCGGGAAGCGCAACGGACGCGCGGTTACTTCGCGGGCGCGACGTCCGTCCAGGACTTGAAGCCGTACGGCTCGTATGCGCCGAGCAGCAGGAACTCCAGGATGCCGTGGCCGTCGCCCAGATTGCCGAGGCCCTCGGCGTGGAAGTCGCAGACGGTCTCGGTCTGACCACTGATCTTGGGGAGGAGCGCCGGATCCGTCAGATCCCAGACCTCTCCTTCGACGGCCAGCGCGCCGTGGTACTGGCCATGGCGCCAGCCGCCGAGGTAGGCGTAGCCGGCCCCCGCCATGTAGATCGTTGTCTTCGGTTCGCAGGTGATGGTCGCGGCCGTGCCGTCGGCGCGCTCTACGTTTAGGGTCGCGCCGGCGAACGTACGGCTGCCCGCGCGGAGGTTGATCTCGTGGCCGATGACCCGGAGCGGTTCAGGCGCGGCTTCGATGCTATAGGCCGGCAGCAGCTCCGATGCCGCGTGCCAGCGGTCGCCCGTGGCGTCTTCGCTGCACGTGAACATGATGGCGCCGTTCTCGAACTGCATCGGCGTCCACACCCAGAAGAAGCCGTTGGCACCGGCGTCCGGCGCTGGCGCGGACTGCGGCTCTCCGCCACCGACAGGGCGGATGCCCCACGAGTGGTCGCGCGCGCCGCGCCATGACTTCGCGTCGACGTCGAAGCGGCGGCCCGCGACGTTGATGATGCCTTCCCATCGCCCGCACTGCGTCAGCCGCGTGTAGTCCATCACCACGCGGTTGCCGGCGCGGCGGTAGAAATGCGGCTCTTCGTACGGGAACGTCGCGCCCGTGAAGGTGAGGTCGAACTCGAGGCCATGCTCGTTGGGTTCGGCGTAGACGCGGAACCGGCGCAGACCTTCGATCACCTCTACGCCGATGGGGCCGGCGTTCGTCGCCATGCGGTCGGAGCCGAGCGCGCGCGACGCCCGGACGATGTGCTGCGTCTTATCGTCGAGCACGATCGTCGCGAACGCATCGATCACGCCGATGTTCGGGTAGAGGCCCATGGCGACGACGAGGAACGCGCTGCCGTCGATCGTGTGGGCGTTGAAGTAGTAGCGATCATAGAAGTTGCGGTCGCTGGTGAATACGCGGTCCACGGTGTCGGACGTCTGGTGGACGAGATAGTCGTCGAGCGGTGTAAGCATTTTCTTGTCCGGCTGCTATCGGGCGTGGTTCGACGGGGAATTGTAGATGTGCTGCGAGTTAGCGTCATCGTGCCGCCTGAGCGCGGGGCGTTACGCAGGGCGTGACGTACGGCGAGAGCCGCACGGACCGAGCGGCACGATCTTTCAAATCTTTTTCATATTTCGGGCCGAAGACGGTAGGCATCGCTCGGCGCTTCTGCTAGCCTTACCGCTCGTACGAGATGTGGGAAGGGGCGGCAGGAGGGCGTACGATGGCGCTTCCGATCCTCGAGCTGACGGTGACGCGGCGCCGGTTCCTCGCGGGATCCGCGGCGACGCTGGGCGCCGCTGCCGTGACGATGGCCGCGCAGTGCGACAGCGCGCTCGTCCGGAAGATCGCGCAGTCGCGCATCGCCTCTACGCCGCACCACATCGTCTTCTCCTGGCAGTTCGCGAACGATGGCGCGCCGAGCCAGATCGCCGAGGTGCTCGCTCCCAACCAGCTCGGCGTGGCGGTGAAGACGCATGACGGCGTGGAATGGATGTCCAAGTGGGACAGCACCCCGTGGGCGGTGAGCGGGCCGGGACAGGTATCGGCGCTCGCGGACTACTTCGAGCAGCGGAACGTGCCGTTCCACGCGTGGTCCGTCGTGACGGGCGAAGATCCGCTCCGCGAGGCCGCCATGGCGGCGCAGGTGCTCGCGTCCGGGGCGCGTAGCCTAGTGCTGGATCTCGAAGGGTCGAGCGGGTTCTGGGTTGGAAGCCCCGACGATGCGACGGCGTTCTGCCAGGAGCTGAGGCGACTGTCGCCCTACGCCAGAGTCGACATAACAATTGACCCGCGCCCCTGGCGGATCTTTCGCGTGCCGATGGACCGCTTCATCCCGCACATCGATGGCATCTGGCCACAGCTCTACTGGGACACCTTCAACAACCAGGCGAACATCGATGCCTACCGGTACAGCGGCTACTTCCCGGGGACGCACGGCGTCACGCCGGAGTTCCTGCTGGACAGCGCGTACCGGCTGCTCACGGGTTACGAGCGTGAGATCATCCCGGTAGGACAGGGCAATACCGCAGACCCGTTGACGTGGCCGCGATTCCGTCAACGTGCGTGGGTGCTCGGCTGGGGGAAGGTGGGGGTGTGGCGGTACGGCGTCACGCGGCTGTCGACGCTGCAGTACCTGGGCGAGAACCCGGCGGGAGTCGCGCCTGCACCGCCGGCGGCGCCGCAGGCCACGCCGACGAGCACTCAGCAGGCTACGGCCACCGCGACCGCGACGAATACGCCGCCACCGCCGACCAACACGCCCGTGCCACCCACGAACACCCCTGTGCCGGCGACCAACACTCCGGCGGCATTGCTGGCATCGGCGACGCGCTAGGTCGCGGTAGCCGCGAGCCAGCTACTGGCTCCTCTGGCTCTGAACTAAACAGGAACGTTGCCGCTCGAGATGCGTGGCGCGATCCTCTCCTGACAGGATCTCGAAGAGGTGCGCATGGCAGACAAACGGCTGGGCATTGGCTTCGTCGGCGCGGGGTTCATGAGCCGCTTCCACGTCTTGAGCCTCGCCGGCGTGCGTGATGCCGATGCCGTGGCGATCTCCTCGCCGAACCGCGAGCACGCGGAATCGCTGGCGCGGCTGTGCGAGAAGCTCGGCGTCGGCCGTCCGGCGGTGCACGCGTCGGTGACGGAGATGGTCGCCGATCCTTCGGTCGATGCTCTGTGGATCGCGACGACGAACGACGTGCGGGTGCCGATCGTCGAGGAGATCGTCGATGCGTTGAAGCGCGGCGCCGGCGAGCTGACCGGCGTTGCGTGCGAGAAGCCGCTGGCGCGCAACTTCGACGAGGCGAAGCGGATGGTGGAGCTCATCGAGTCCACGCCGCTGCTGCACGGCTATCTCGAGAACCAGGTCTTCGCCCCGAGTGTCGTGCGCGGGAAGGAGATCGTGTGGCGGCGGGCGGCGCCGATCGCGGGGCGCCCGTATCTCGCGCGGGCGGCGGAGGAGCACAGCGGGCCGCACATGCCGTGGTTCTGGAGCGGCGAACGCCAGGGCGGGGGCGTGCTCAACGACATGCTCTGCCACAGCTACGAAGTCGCGCGCTTTCTGCTCACCGCGCCGGACGAGCCTCGCGACGCGCTGCGGGTCGAGGACGTAAGCGCGCAGATCGCATCGCTTAAGTGGACGCGGCCGGAGTACGCGGAGCTGCTTCTCGAGATGTCGAGCGGCGCCGTCGACTATGCGAAGGCGCCGGCGGAGGACTTCGCGCGGGCGGCGATGACGCTTCGCGCGGGCGACGGCACGCGGGTGATGGTGGAGGCGACGACGTCGTGGAGCTTCGTCGGGCCGGGGCTGCGGCTGCGGACGGAGCTGCTGGGGCCGGAGTATTCGATGCAGATCGACAGTCTCTCCACGGACCTCACGGTGTTCCTGGGGCGCAAGATCCGCGGCCAGGCCGGCGAGGACCTGGTCGAGAAGCAGAGCGCCGAGCAGGGACTGATGCCGGTGATCGCCGACGAGCCCTCGGCGTACGGCTACACGGCGGAGAACCGGCACATGGTGCGGGCGTTCCTCGAGGGCCGGATGCCCGACGAGAACTGGCGCGACGGCCTCGACGTGGTCGAAGTCCTGATGGCGTGCTACCGGTCGGCGGAGGAGGGGCGGGTGGTGCGGTTTCCGGCTGATATGTCGGCGTATGTGCCGGCGGTGGCGCGCGGGGAGTGGCGCGGTTAGCGGTCAGCTGTCAGCCTTCACAGATCCGAGCTCTCGCCACCGATGTTCGCAGACGACGACGAAGTCGAGGTACACGTCGTCCCGGCCAGAGATCTCTTTAATTACGAACTTGGCGGCGCGGTTGCAGCTCCGCCGCAAGACTGGCCATGCTTCCTCGCTGCCTCGTGGGCTGAAGTCGCCGATCAGATCCATTTGCGGAATGACGTAGTCGTTGTCGAAGAGGAAGCCTTCAATGCCAAGCACCGCGAGATCGTGCTCCTCGCAGACATCGACCAACTCGCTGCCCGATAGCAGAGGAAGGTAGCACTTACCCCTGACGTATTCGTCGAACCGCTGCAGCGCTTTGTATTTCTGCGAGGGCCGATCGTGCATGGAAGACTCCGCCGCGACGTGCTCGCACGTCATATGTACCGCTCCAACAGCCGCTGGCAGGCGGCGATGCCTTCGCGCTCGGGCAGGCGCGTGCCTTCGTATTCGATGCCGACGTAGCCGTTGTAGGCGGCTTCGCCGACGATCTGGACCATGCGCGGGAAGTCGATCGTGGTCTCGTTGCCGGCGGCGTCGAAGTCGTAGCACTTGGCGCTGACGGCCTTCGCCCACGGCATGAGCTTGCGCACGCCATCGTACTTGTCTGCGTCCGACGGCCAGTTGCCGAAGTCGGGCAGCGTGCCGAACCGCGGATGATCGACGCGTTGCATCAGCGACGCGAGCCAGCCGGCGTCCGACGATAGCTCGCCGTGGTTCTCGATCAGCACGTTGATGGCAGACGCGTCCGCGTACTCGACGAGCGCGGCGAAGCTCTCGGCGCATCGCTCGAGCGCTTCGGGATCACCGAGGCGGGCGCCGGTGTTGCACCGGATGGAGTGGCAGCCGAGCACCGCGGCGATATCGACCCACTTGTGATGATTCTTCGCGGCCAGCATGCGCTTGTCACGCTCCGGTGACGCCATGCTGCCTTCGCCGTCGCACATGATGAGCAGGACGCGGACGCCGGCGTCATCGGCGCGCTGGCGGAGCGTCTTCAGATATGCGTACTGCGGCGACGGGAAGAACGTGTTGACCAGCTCGATCGCATCGATGCCCAGATCGCGCGTGGCGTCGATCATGCCGAGCTGGTCGGTATGCCGCGCGAAGAACTCGCGATGAAGCGACCAGGCAGTGAGGGAGATGCGGTTGGGGTTCACGGTTCACAGTTTACGGTTCACGGTGAAGAGTGAAGAGTTAGGGCGTCGGATCGGCGCCGTCGGTGCCGTCGTCTTCTGTGATGGGAAGCGCGAATCCGAATTCCGCGCCGCCGCCGTCGCGAGGCTTTGCCCAGAGGCGGCCGCCCTGCGCCTCGATGAGGCGTTTGCAGACGGCCAACCCGATGCCGAGACCCTCCGCCCGGCCGCGCGCGCTCGCTGACCGATAAAACCGGTCGAACACGCGGTCCAGGTCTATGTCGTCGATGCCCACGCCGCGGTCGAGCACGCGCAGGCGTACCTCTCGCGACGTGCGGGAGAACGCGATCGTGATCGGCGCGCCGGACGGCGAGTACTTCGCGGCGTTGCTGATCAGATTCTCGATCACCTGTTCGAGCGAGGCTTCGGAGAAGATCACCGGCTTGGGCTTGCCCTCCTGGATGATTTCGATCTCGCGGTCAGGCCGGCGCTGGCGCTGGCTCTTCACGACGCGTTCCACGACACGCACCACGAGAACAGGCTCGGCCTCGAGGCCGGACCGCTGTTCGGCGCGGGCGAGCAGCAGGAGGTTCTCGATGATGCGGTGCAGGCGCTCGCTTTCGGCGACGATGTCGCGGAGCGCGTCGTCGCGCGCCCCCGCCTCGAGCGAGTCCTTGTGGGTGAACAGCACGCCGGCATTGCCGCGGATCGTCGTGAGCGGCGTCTTCAGCTCGTGGGAGACGAGGCTAAGGAATTCGTCTTTTGCAGCGTTGGCTTCGCGGAGCTCGGCGGCAATGCCTTCCAGTTCAGCATTGGTCTGGCGAAGCCTCCCGCGTGCCTGCTCGTTCTGTTCGAAGAGCCGGGCGGTGTTGAGCGACGCTGACGCCAGGTTTGCCAGGGCGACGCCAACCCGCACTTCGAGATCCGTAAAGCGGTGAAGCGAGCGGTAGTAGAACGCGACTGTGCCATTCACTTCCTGGCCGTTTGTGAGCGGACAGACGAACATCGAGACGATCCCTTCGGCGTCGTAACGATGGCGCAGGTCCGCCACTCTCGGATCGGATCGGACGTCTTCGAGGATCCACGGTTCGGCGAGGACGCGCTGAGGGCCGCGCGTGCTCCGTAAGTACGTGTCTGAGAGTCCTTGCGAGAGGGCGACTTCCCATTCGTCGTTGACGCCAAGGAACCGCCATACGGCATGGGCATCCGCGCCCAGCAAATCGGCCTCGATCGTGAAGATCTTGCGGACTGCATCCATGTGCGGGCTGGTCGCAATCAGTTCGCCGGACGCCTCTATGAGCGAGGCGAGCTGCACCTGAGTAAGCTCGCCGAGCGCGATAGTATGCTCCCGCTCGCTGAGCAGGCGCTCGCGTTCGGTGAGCGCTTTCTCCAGGCTGGCTTCTCGTTCCTCCAGCGCTTCTTCAGTGCGCTTTCGCGAGGTGATGTCAATCAGGACGTTGACGGCGCCGAGCAGGACTCCTGCGCTGTCGAAAATCGGTGTCGGGTGCGGGACAAAGTGGACCCGGGTCCCATCGGGGCGCTCCGCTACGACCTCGCATCCGCGTATCGGCATGCGTTGTTCGAGGGCGCGTGCTGTCGGGCACTCGCTGTGCTTCATCTCCCGGCCGTCAGGCCAGAACAGCCGTGCCGCGCCGGACCATCGCTCGACGCCGAGCTCAGGCCTGCGGCCCCAGAGAGCGGCGGCCTCCGCGTTGTAGAAAGAGATCATCCCGTTGGCATCCGTGGTATAGAACGCCACGCCGAGCGACTCGAGGACGGTACGGGCGCGGTCGCCGCTCTCGCGGTGCTCCTGCTGGTCGAGCGCAAATGCGACGTGTGCGGCGACGGTTTGCGCCGTCAGCACTTCGTGCTCGGTGAAGTCGTGGGGGTCCTCGTAGTACAGCATGAACTTGCCGAGGAGCGTCGTGCTGAGCTGGAGCGGCACGAACGCAAGCGCCCGGATGCCCTCGCCCTCGATCGTGTCCCGCAGGCCGGCGAGCGAGGGATCGGTGCGGACGTCTGGCACGAGGACGGGTTGGGCGTCTGTGGTGTCACGGGTCCAGGGGGAATGGCCGTCCACGGCAGCGCGATAGCCGTCCGACAGGCCTCGCCATGCGTTGAACCGCATGACGCCTTCGCGGTCGAAGAGGAGTACCGAGGCCCGGGTGACGCCAAGGCTACGGCTCAAGCAGGTCAGAGCCGCTTCGCACACGTCGTCGGGGTGTCTGGCGGCGACGACAGCGCGCGTGAGGTCGTAGAGCGGCGCTGGCCATTCTGCGGCCGCCTCTCGCGCTGGCAACCTCGCTGTCGTCATCAGACCAAAATCGTATGCGATCGCGGCCCGCTGCGGGCGATGACGGCGCGCCGATGGATATTGCAGATCCATCTACAGCCTGGATTGAAAAGTAGCGTCGATCAACAGCGATCGGCTGACGCACGTCCGGTGGCACGCAAGATGGAGGGTTGAAGTTACGTCTTCTGCCAGTAGCGGGGTCGCTTGCTCGACTGGAGGATGTGCTTCCGCAAGCGAAGGTTGTGCGGCGTGACCTCGAGCGCTTCGTCGTCGCGCATCCACTCGAGCGCCTGCTCGAGCGAGAGCCTGTGCACGGGCAGGAGCTGGATCGCGATCTCGGACGTCGATGAGCGCATGTTCGTGAGCTTCTTTTCCTTCGTGATGTTGACGTCGATGTCCTCTTCGCGAGCGTTCTCGCCCACGATCATGCCTTCGTAGACCGCCTCGCCGGGTTCGACGAACATCTCGCCGCGGTCCTGCAGGTTCTCGATCGCGAACCCCGTCACCTTGCCGGCGCGGTCGGCGACGAGCGCACCCGTCTGTCGATGGGCGATGTCGCCCTGCCACGGCTCATAGCCGTCGAACAGATGGTTCAGCAGGCCGGTGCCGCGCGTCTCGGTGAGGAACTCCGTACGGAAGCCGATGAGGCCACGCGACGGGATGCGGAACTCCAGCCGCACGCGGCCGCTACCGTGGTTGACCATGTTCGTCATGCGTCCCTTGCGTAGCGCGATCATCTGCGTCACGACGCCGACGTAGTCTTCGGCCGTATCCACGACGAGCTTCTCCATCGGCTCGTGGCGGGCGCCGTCGACCTGCCGCGTGATGACTTCTGGCTTGCTAACGGTCAGCTCGTAGCCCTCGCGGCGCATCGTCTCGATTAGGATGGCCATCTGCAGCTCGCCCCGGCCGGACACCTGGAAGGCGTCAGCGGTGGCGCCCGGCTCGACGCGCAGGCTCACGTTGGCCAGCACCTCGCGGGCGAGGCGGTCCTTGATGTTGCGCGACGTGACGTACTGCCCCTCGCGCCCCGCGAAGGGCGAGTTGTTGACGGAGAAGGTCATCGTCACGGTGGGCTCGTCGACGACGACGCGGGGCAGCGGTCGCGGATCTTCGGTGTCGGTGATCGTATCGCCGATGCTGACGTCGTCGAAGCCGGCGAGCGCGACGATCTCGCCTGGGCCGGTGTCGGCAACTGACGTCCGCTCGAGTCCTTCGAAGACATAGAGCCCGCTGACGCGCGCACGCTCGACGGCGCCATCCTCACGCGCCAGGCCGACGTCTGATTTCGCGCGCACGTGCCCGTTGATGATCCGTCCGATCGCGAGACGACCGAGGAAGTCCGAATAGTCGAGGTTCAGCACCAGCATCTGCAGTGGCATCGAGGGCTCGTACTTCGGCGCCGGGATGGTGCGGACGATCTCCTCGAACAACGGCTGCAGCTTGTGGTCTTCGCCGTCGGGCGTGAGGCGGCAGATGCCGTCGCGTGAGACGGTGTACAGCACCGGGAAGTCGAGCTGGTGGTCCTGCGCGTCGAGGTCGATGAAGAGGTCGTAGATCTCGTTCAGCACCTCGGTGATGCGCGCGTCCTTGCGGTCGATCTTGTTGATGACGACGATCGGCGGCAAGTCCAGCTCCAGGGCCTTCTTCAGCACGAAGCGCGTCTGCGGCAGCGGGCCTTCGCTGGCATCGACGAGGAGCAGGACGCCGTCCACCATCTTCAGCGTCCGCTCGACCTCGCCGCCGAAGTCGGCGTGGCCCGGCGTATCGACGATGTTGATCTTGTATCGCCCGAAGCGCACGGACGTGTTCTTCGCGAGGATGGTGATGCCCTTCTCGCGCTCGAGGTCGTTCGAGTCCATCACGCGCTCGGCGACGTCCTGGTTCTCGCGGAATACGCCGGTCTGCCAGAGCATCGCGTCCACCAGAGTCGTCTTGCCGTGGTCGACGTGGGCGATGATGGCGATATTCCGGATGTCGTCGCGTTCGGCGGAATCGCCTGCGCGGGTGTCGGTCGTGACAGAGGGTGCGCCGGCCATGCTGCTCCTGTCGATGCGCGTGGCGCTGCGAAAGCTGCTCGCAGGTCGCGCGCGACTCTTTATGGCTAACGAATGCGGTTGGGGCTCAGCAATCGGGGAAACCGAGAAGCCGCGGGCATTCGGGTGTGTGGGATCAGGGTAGCAGACAGTGTGAGGGCGACCCTACTGCGACTCGAAGGGCTTGACTGCGCGGACGACTCGCTCGAATCCCGCGCGCGTTCGATAGATATTCGAGCCGGTAGGCCCGCAGTTCGGGAAGATCTCGATCAAGCCGCCTGAGTCGAGCCGAACCCGTGCGTACGTGTATTGGCCGCGGTCTTCGGGAACGGACGGGAGGGCCGGAACGTCGGGCGTCGGCGGCTGGTCACCTGGAGCCGCCGGAGTCCAGTCCGCAGGCGGACCGAAAGTGATCGAAGACGGCGGCAGTGCGGCGCCCGGACTTTCGTAGATCGTGGCGCTTCCAGCGGGAACATCGAAGCTGTCTATGACGACGTCCCCGGTGCGAGCAGCGCCCGACGCCTGTTCCAGCATGCCCTTTGCGTCCTGTGCCGTGTACTGAGCCGACTCGAAGCACGGCACGAGCACGCGAGGATCGCCGCCGTTTGGCGCATACGAGAGTCTCAATGTCTTGTCGTGCACCGAGCCTCCCCCCGTGTCCGCGCCGTAGGACGACCGATCCGACACATGCACGTCTTCGAATGGATCGCCAAACCAGTAGGGACCGAAGCCGTCTGCTGCGGCGGCACGCAGGTCATCGAGCGTAGTCCGCGCTTTCGCGCGGACTACGTCAAACGAGAAGAAGTCGGCCGGGAGCGAGTCGCGAGGTAGGAAGTCACTCGTAAAGGTCTCCGTGTACCCTCGCAGGCTTCCCGGCGGGCCTGTGCTCGACTCGTACTCGAGCTGCAGCGGCAGAAACGCGGTGTCCAGGTAAATCTTCGCGGTCTCTGTTCCGTGATAATCTCCCTGCTCGGGCCGGGCGACCTCGACGATCGTGACGGACTCGCCGTTCAGGTCGCCGTCGCTCACGTCCTGGCGCGAAGCGTCCTTCGAGAAGAGCCAGCCGATGTGGCCGGCGGCGGCGCTCGCGGGTTTCTCCAGGCCGCTGTCGTATATCGCGTCTCTAAAACGGCCGCCCGGCTCGATGAGGGCGAGGTGTCCATGGCCGTACGCAGAAACGTCGTTGCCGTGCTGTGACCTAGAGGCGTCGTGCTCCAGGTCGATCCACACCTCCGACTTGTCGTTGCGGCCCGCGAATGAAGTGGTGTGAACAGAGTGATAGACGCGGCCCGGTTGCGCGAGAGCGTCGAGCGCGCGCGTCCAGACTTCCTCGATCGTGAGGCTGGAGGGGCCGGATCGCGACGCGCTCTTCGAGGCTTCGCCGCACGCCGCAGCGCATGCGACGACAACGAGCGCTACGGCGAACTTCAGTTGTGTCAGCGCTCGACCTCGACGGCGAAGCGTCGTTTTCATCGGCGCCATCATACGCTCACGATGGTCAGAGTGCATCGCTCGCGCCGGTATTGGCCGAGCGAACGAAGGCGACCGCTAACAGCATTCGAGCTTCCGGCAAACGAACGCACAAAGATATGGCCTCGGAGCCGATCGCCCCGAGGCCATATCATGCGCTTCCCGTGTGAGCTGTTACACGGCGCCCGCGGTCACGGCGGGGGTGTCGGGACGCTCGGCGACGGGCGGCGGAGCTGCCTCGATGTTGATGCGCGGCACCCACTCGAGCCACTTCGGGAAGTACCAGTTCCAGTCCCCCAGCAGCTCCATGCTTGCCGGCACGAGCACCATGCGGATGATCGTGGCGTCGAGGATGACGGCGACCGCGAGCCCGAATCCGACTTGCTCGAACACCACGAGATCGCCCGATGCCATCCCCGCGAACACCGCGACCATGATGAGGGCGGCGCCGGTGATGATGCTCCCCGTGCTGCGCAGCCCGTGCACGACCGACGCCGTGTTGTCGTGGGTCTCGTCGTAGTGTTCCTTGATGCGGCTCAGCAGGAACACGTGGTAGTCCATCGATAGGCCGAACAGGATGGCGAACAGGAACAACGGCAGCCACGACTCGATGACCGGCGCCTCGCGGAATCCGAGCAGGCCCGCGCCGAAGCCGTGCTGGAAGACCAGGACCAGGGTGCCGTACGCGGCGCCGACCGAGAGCACGTTGAGGACGACGGCTTTGATCGGAACGACGATCGAGCGGAACACCACCATCAGCAGGAGGAAGCTGAACCCGAGCACGAACGTGAACACGAGCGGCAGGTAGTCCTTCTGCGTCTGGACGGAGTCGACCGTCTCCGCCGTGGGACCACCGACGACGACGGTGGCGTTCGTCCCGCCAAAGGCAGCCGGGATGTAGTCCCCGCGAAGGCGCTGCAGCGCGTCCTTCGAGTCGGCGCTGGAGAAGTCACCTGGCATGGCAACGGTGAGAAGCGCGAGGTCGCCCTTGGTGTTGGTCTCGAGCTTCGCCGCACCGAAGAAGCCGTCTGAGGCGATCGAGGAGTTCAGCCGCTCGATCCTGCCCTGCACGGATGCATCGTTCACGTTCGGTGCGTCGATCACGATATCCGCGGTGAGCACACCATCTGAGAACTCGCGGTTGATGACGCCGAACGCGTGCCGCGACTCGCTGTTCTCGGGAAGCGAGCTGATGCCGACGCTACCGAGGCTGATGCCGAACACGGGCAGCGCCAGGGCGACGAGGAGGCCGCCCGTGACCACGACGCTGATGATCGGGCGTGCGGTGACCGCGCGCGTGATCCACGCCCATGCGCGGCCATCGCCCGTAGCCCCGCCGCGACGCCCGATCAGCGGGAGCGTGAGCCAGTTCACGCGGTCGCCGAGCAGGCCGAGTGTTGCCGGCAGCAGGGTGAGAGCGGCCGCGACCGTCGCGGCGACGACGAGTATCGCTCCCACGGCAAAGCTGCGGAACGTTGCGTCGGGCATGATGAACATCCCGGCGAGCGCGATGGTGACCGCCATTCCGGAGAAGAGCACCGTCCGGCTGGCGGTCGCGCCCGCCGTCGCGATCGCATCGACGTTCTCGCGGCCGGCGCGCCGCTCTTCACGGAACCGCTGCACGATGAACAACGAGTAGTCGATCCCGACGGCCAGACCGATCATCGTGATGATGAAGACGACGAAGTTCGACGTTTCCATGACGTTGCTGACGACCGCCGTCGCCCCGACCGCCACGACGATCGACAGCAGCGCGAGCACGATTGGCAGGCCCGCTGCCACTGCGGCGCCGAACACGACGAGCAGGATCGCCAGCGCGATGACGATGCCGATCAGCTCGCCCTGCCGAAGCGTCTGCTCGAGGCTGCTCGACATTTCGCCCTCGACACTGCCGAAGCCGACGGTACTGACGTGGAACCCTTGCGCGCCGTTGGTCTTCTTCACCAGGTCGACGAGCGGCACCGCGGTGTCGCCGGCGTCGTCGCGATCGCCGGTGAGCCGTACGGGCACGAGGACGGTGTGCCCATCGGCCGACACCAGGCCCTGCCCGCCTTCGCGGTACGTCTCGACCGACTGGACCTGCTTGAGCTTGCGTGCGTCGCCTACGAACGAGTCGACCGCCGCGCCGTACGCGGGCTGGTCGGCGGTTGCGCTCTGTGACTCGAAGACGACGAATTCCTCGGCCGGCGTGTCGGGCCGCAGGCGGTTGTCGATGAGGTCCTTCGCTTTGGTCGACTCGGTGCCGGCGGTGCTGGGGCTTGGGGTCAGGTTCATCGATTGGGAGGCGAAGTATGCGACGGCTATCAGAACGAGCCAGAGTCCGAACACCCGCCAGGGATGCCGCGCCGCGGCGCGCGCGATGCGTCCGGTGAAGGATTCGCCTTCAGTCGAAGCTCGTCCAGAGTGGTACCGCTGAGAGGATGTGCCTTGCATTGTCTTGCTCCTTCCCTGTCGCAAATGACTGATAGAGCAAGGCTAGGCCCGGAAGGCCGGCGAGTCGTCACTCTGAGGGGAGAACCGGCTGTCCACTTTGGAGGTATATGCCCGCGTGGTCGACGTTACCGCGGCGGCGCGAATGCCGCGCGTCTAGGCGGACGACGAGCTCTTCGGGCGCACGAGCCCGGAGTCATACGCAAAGATGACCGCCTGGGCGCGGTCGCGGAGCTCGAGCTTCATGAAGAGGCGCTTCACGTGCGTTTTGACCGTGCCCTCGGATAGGACGAGCTGTTCGGCGATCTCGGCGTTCGAATATCCTCGCGCGACGAGCGCCAGTACCTCGCGCTCTCGCTCGGTGATCGCGTTCAGAGCCCCCTCGTGCACGATCGGCGCGCCGCGCTCTGCGAACTGATCCACGAGCCGCCGCGTGACCGACGGCGCCAGCAGGGCGTCGCCTGCGGCGACCACGCGGATGCCGGCGATGAGGTCGGCGGCTGGCGTGCGCTTGAGCAGGAAGCCGCTCGCGCCGGCTCGCAGCGCCTCGTAAACGTAGTGATCTACCTCGAATGTGGTGAGGATGAGGACGCGCGATGATTCGTCGCGCCCGAGCGCCGAGATCCCGCGCGTGGCCTCGAGACCGTCCATCTCCGGCATCTGGATGTCCATCAGCACGACGTTCGGATCGAGCTCGCGCGTAAGTTCCAGCGCTTCGGCGCCGTTGCTCGCCTCGCCGACGACCTCGAAGTCAGGCTCTGATTCGATGATCAATCGGAGCCCGGCACGGATAAGCTGTTCGTCGTCCGCGAGCACTACGCGTACGCTCACTCGGCGCCCTCCCGGAGCGGAAGGGTCGCGTGGATGCGGTAGCCTCCGGCGGGCCCGGGGCCGGCATCGAGGTCGCCGCCGAAGAGCGCCACGCGCTCGCGCATCCCGATCAGCCCGCGTCCGCCGATACCGTTGCGCGCGCCGCTTTGTGCTTCGCCCTGGCCATCATCGGCGATCTCCAGATCGAGGCAGCCTGGCAAGTGCCGGATCGTGACGGTCGCGTGCGCAGGACCGGCATGCTTCAACGAATTGGTGAGCGCTTCCTGGATGATCCTGTACGCGGAGAGGTTCACGCTCGAGGGGATTGGCTCAGGGGTACCTTCGACGTTCACCTGGACGGGAAGGCCCGCCTTCTCGATTTGCGTCACCAGGCTTTCGACGCGATCGAGCCCCGGCGCCGGACTCAGCCCGTCGCTCGATGATTCAGTGTCGCGGAGGATGCCGAGCATCCGCTCCATGTCCTGCAGCGCCTGGCGGCTCGCGGACTCGATCGATGTGAGCGATTCTCGCGCGGCGTCCGGCTTCGATTCGAAGACGCGCTGCGCCCCGCTCGACTGGAGCACGATCACATTCAGCGTATGTCCCGCCATGTCGTGTAACTCCCGGGCGATGCGGGCCCGTTCGTCCGCGACGGCCTCGCGCGCGCGGACTTCGCGCTCGCGCTCGAGGAGAAGAGCGCGCTCCTCCACGACGTTCGTGTACTCTCGCCGGCTCCTCGTATAGACGCCGATCCCCCATGCGGCTGCATAGGTCGCAAACGTTGTGACGGCCGCAGTCGGGCTCGGGTCGCCGCGGTCGGTAGTGAAGTACATGGTGATGCCGGCGGTCGCGAGCAGCATGCCGAGGATTGCCGTGCGCATGTCGCGAAGCGAGGCCACGCTGTACAGGATGATGAGCGCGGCGAAGGTGCCGGCCGCCACCCCCTCGTAACCGAGACTGATGTGCAGCGAGACCGCGGCGACGCTGATCGCGACGGCGGTGAGTGGCGCCACGCGCCGTGCGGCGACCGGCAGCGTCTGGAGGAGCAGCAGCGCGACGCCCAGGAAGTCGTCCTTCCGGTAGGTGTCTGTGTTTCCCCCGATTCTCTCGGCGACCGTCCAGAGTGCACCCGCGGTAAATGCCAGCGCGAGAACGGCATCGAGCGCCAGAGGGTTGATGTCCCGCGCGCCGTCGACGAGGCGCTTCAGCGAGGGCATGTTGTTGGGGCGGCCCAATTCATCATCGGGCGTATCGTACACCTTCCGCCGCAACCTGGCGGACGCGTACAGAAGCGGTATGTTCGCTACCCGCCGCGCTGACGACGGTCTTGCTCGACGGGGGATGGTCGGGGAGACAGGATTCGAACCTGCGACCTCCTGGTCCCAAACCAGGCGCGCTACCGGGCTGCGCCACTCCCCGAGTGTGCGCTCGATTCTAGCAGGGCCGTCGAATCGCCATCTGGCTGCGTGCTGTATGCGGGCGCTTCCGACGACGCTGACCGATTGCATCGGATTTCCCTTCGCGCGCCGAAGCTAAAGCGAGGGTCAGGCTTCGGGGGAATTCGATGCGCTTCGTCTCCGCGTTCTCGATCGCCGCGGTCGTTGCTGCCGCAGTAGCGGTGTATTCGCTGACGCCCGGCGCCGCTTCGACGGCAAACAAGTACGACGTCAACAGCGACGGCTCCGTGACCATCGCAGACGCGCTCCTGTGCATCAGCCAGGAGGGCGCGATGGGCGCCGGGTTGGCGTGCGACGTGAACGCCGACGCAGCAGTGAGCGTGGCGGACGTGCTTGCCATCGTGGGGCGTATCGGACCTGAGGCGACCGCCACGACCGGCGCGAGCACCGCCACCCGGCCGGCAACCGCCACGCCGACGCGAACGCTCACCGCGGTGCCGTCGAGTACGCCTACACGGACGTCTACGCCGGCGGTGACGACCACCCCGGTCGGTGGCTCCTGCAGTATCGGAGCCACGTCGATCGCTTTGGATACCGAGGAGCGCGCGTTCCTCACGTTGATCAACAACTACCGTGCATCGAACGCGCTGCAGCCGCTGGCGATCTCGTATGCCCTGACACAGTCGTCGGCGTGGAAGTCGCACGATATGGGGACGAGCGCCTATTTCGCCCACGACGACCTCGGTCGGACGTGGGTGCAGCGGGTCGTGGCCTGCGGATATACCGCGAGCGGGTACATCGGCGAGAACATCGCGGCGGGATACACGACTGCGCAGGCCGTGTTCGACGCGTGGCGCGCGAGCCCCGGTCACAACGCCAACATGCTGAACGCCGGCTATCACGCGATCGGGATCGGCCGGGAGTACGTCGCCGGCTCGCCGTACGGGTGGTACTGGACGACCGACTTCGGCGCCGTCGCAGACGGTACCGGCGGGCTGCAGTAGTCCTCAAACTCGAGCGATGGGTCCTGAGTTGCGCGCAGCGATTGAAGTCGCCGGTGAACGCGAACCACGACGATTCGTGAGGTAGCTGGCGACGCATCACAGCGAACCGGGCTACACGGGATACGTGTCGTGCTCCAGCCAGAGCTGCGCCACCTCTTCCGGGGTGATCGCACGGCCGGTGGCTGCGGCGTCGGCGAGGACCTGGAAATATGGCTCGCGCGGTGCGCCCGGAGCGAAGAGCAGCAGCATCGACGCCGGAGCGCCGGAATCGTTGCGGAAGGCGTGGATGCCGCCGGGCGGGACGTACAGGAAGTCGCCGGGGTTCGCCGCGATCCACTTCTCTCCGTCGAATAGCCTGACGGTCCCGGAGAGGACGAAGAACGACTCGGAGATCGACCGGTGGAAGTGCGCGGCCGGTCCGGCGGGAACCGGGCCCATGTCCCATCGGTAGAGGCCGAACTCGCCGTTTGTCTGCTCGCGCGTTGCGAGAAAGCTGGCCGCGCTCGCCCGGCCGATGCGCAGTTCCGGCTCTTCGGACCCGCGCCGCAGACGCGCGCTCACCTCACCGCGATGCTTCGTGTAGCGGTCGGGCAGGCAGGTGGGATGGGACATACGCACTCTTCATCCGATTGATCGTCGCACTTCGGCGGGCGCTGCGTAATAGCCGCCTCCGGTGATGAGTGAGTCCGCGTGCGTTTGACGATTCAGCTGTCGGATGGCCTGCCGTGGGCACGCTGGTAGGCTGATAGGCACATGGCTTCAGCGCAGTCAGCATCCACGCTCGACGGAGTCGCAACGCCCTCGGCGCTCGGGCCGATCGCCGGTGACCGCCTGCCGATGCTCGCCGTCGCGGCCGCAGTGACGTGGTGGGGGCTGGGCAACGTCCTCGTGAAGCTGGTCTCGCTCGATGGCATCGTCCTGTCGCTGTACCGGCTGTGGATGGCCGTCCTGGTCATGGCGCTCGTGATGGCGTACGCGCGTGTGCCGCTGACCCTGCGTGGGTTCCGCGATGCACTGCCCGGCGGCGTGCTCTTCGGCGTGAACGTGGCGATGTTCTTCAGCGCGCTGAAGCTGACCAGCGTCGCGAACGTCACGCTGATCCAGGCGCTGCAACCCGCCATCGTGCTGGTGATCGCCGGGCCGTGGTTTGGAGAGCGGGTAACCGGATCGCGCGTCGCCTGGACGGGCGTCGCGCTCGCGGGCGTCGCGATCGTAGTGCTGGGTTCGACGAACACGCCCGAATGGAGCCCGCTCGGCGACCTGCTGGCGGTTGGCGCGGTGATCACGTTCACCGGCTATTTCCTCATTTCGAAGCGCGTGCGCGCAACGATGTCGGCGATCGAATACGTGGCCGCGGTGCAGCTGTCCGCCGCGATCGTCGTGACGCCGATCGCGCTCGTGTCCGGGCAGGACTTCGCACCGGGGACGCCGATGGATTGGGTGTGGCTGACGCTCATCGTGTGCGTGACAGGCGTTGGCGGACACCTTGCGATGAACTGGGCGCACCGCTACGTGAACGTTTCGGTGTCGTCGCTGATGATGCTGGCGGTCCCGGTCATCGGCGCGCTGGCGGCATGGGCGGTGCTCGACGAATCGCTCGGGCCCGTGCAGATGGCCGGCGGGCTGGTCACGCTCGCCGCGCTGGCCGCGGTCGTGCGGTCCGGCGACGGTTCGATCGATCTAGGCGCGGACGCGGCAGTCGCGTCGGGATAGCGCAGCTCATGAGCAGTCCGTGCCAACCTGTCCCAGCGCGACGATCGCGCTGCCAATAGCAACGAAACCGCGCGGCGGCCCGGAGCGCCACGGCTTCGAGGCGTCACTGCCGGCGCCGCGGTCGTACTCCTGGCCGTCGGGCACGCCGTTCGCGTTGATGTCGCTGCCGTACATCGCGCCGGCGAAGTTCGGAGTGGACGGGTTCGCCGCCGACGTGCCGACGTAATTCAGCACCCCGATCACGTCGCCGAGGTTGATGACGCGGTCGCGGGCGCCAGTCGTGTGGCCGGGGAGCAGCGGCGGCAGTGGCACGTCGAAGAAGTCCCACGGGTCAGCTGGGTCGCGCTCTCCGCCTGTATGCCAGTCGGCGCCGAGCTCTCGCGCGTCCGGGCAGCCATCGCCATCGGTATCGAGTGCGGGATCGATCGTGGGAGTGGGCGTTGGCGAGTCCGTGGCGGTCGCCGTCGGCTGCGCGCTCTCCGTGGCTGTCGGTGTGTCGGTGGCTGTTTCGACGGGCGTTTCCGTCATTGTCGGCGTGTCGGTCGCCGTTTGGACTGGCGTCTCTGTCGGTGTCGGCGTGTTGGTGGCCGTTTGAACTGGCGTCTCCGTCGCAGTCGAAACGGCGGTACTGGTGTCAGTCGGCGACAACGACGCCATCGCGGTCGCGGTTGAGCTGGTCGTCGGCGTCGTCGTGGGGGTCGACGTGCTGGTTTCCGTCGGTGTGTTCGTCGCGGCCGCCGTCGAAGTCGCTGTCGTGGTGAGTGTACGTGTCGCCGTCGGCGTGTTCGTCCCCGTCGCCGTCGGTGTACGGGTCGCTGTCGATGTGGTCGTCGAGGTCGACGTGGGTGTGCGTGTCGCGGTCGGGGTGCTGGTAGCCGTCGACGACGAGGTAGGCGTGACAGTGGACGTGCGTGTCGCACTGGCGGTGCTCGTCGACGTCGGTGTGTTCGTAGCGGCCGTCGTGCTCGTGGCGGACGCTGTCGCCGTCGCGGTTGTCGATGAGGCGGGGGTAGGTGTCGCGGTGCCGGAGGCCGTCACCGATGGCGTGACGGTGGGGGTAGCCGTACCGGTCGCGGTGCTGGTGGGCGTAGGAGTCGCGGTGGGCGCGCCGACGTACCCCAACCCCGCCTTCGTCGTGGTGAACACGGGCGCGCCGTTCTGCCAGTCGATCTCCAGGTAGTTGCGCGTGTTGCGCAGGCTCTGCAACGTCGCCACGACGGTGCGGGTTGTCGTATCGATGACGTCGCCGGAGTCGCCGACCCACACGTAGTGGCCATCGCGGCTGTGGAGGAGCCAGCCTTCGCGCTGGCATCGTGATGCGCAGGCGCTGTGGCTCCCGGCGAGCGAACTGAGCGGGATGTCTGCGACCTGCACCGGCGGCGAGCCGGGCAAGCCGCTGACGTCGAATACGTGGACGTAGGCGTTGGGGCCGTCCATCACGTAGACCTCGCGCTCGTCCGGCGAAAGCGTGATGCCGTGGCTGGGCGAGTTCGTCACGAAGGTCGTCCACGTGAAACCGGCGACAGGCATCGAATACAGGAGCTGGCCGGTGGTGATGCTGCTGACTTCAAAGCCGAGGAAGTTCGTCGCCGTCGTGAACGCGAACGTTTCGACGCCGTTGACTGTGAACGGCCGCACGCCGCCGCGCAGTGGTCCGATGAGTTTCGTGACGGTGTTCGTCGCCGGGTTGATGACGTGCAGATAGCGTGTCTCAGAGCCGTTCTGCCACCCGCCCGAATACACTCGCGTGCCACCCAGTCCGGAGACGGTATTGTGGCCGCCCATGTTGATCGTGATCGGCGCAAGGGAGGCGCTCGTCGTCCCATCGAGGACGTGCAGCAATCCATCCGTCGCGTTCTCGCCGTCGGGCGAGTAGAAGCGTGCTCCGTCGTTCGTGAGGGCGCCGTTATCCACGCCGAACGGTAGGTATGCGACCCACACGACGGTGTCGGTGGCGAGGTTGTACTTGAGAATGCGCCCGCCGGTGGACGTCTCGCAGTTGCCGACGCACTCTTCGATGTAAAGCATCCCGGTCGCAGGGCTCATGGCGGCGCCGACGACGCCGCTCGTCGGGACGCTGAGGTGCCTGAAGAGCGAATGGCCGTTGTCGATGTCGAAGATGTCGATGCCCTGGTCGGGGAATGAGTACAGATAATGGTGAAGCGTCGCGTCCGTGGGGTTCGGCGTGATCGGGGGTTTCGCGACGGCGATACCGGTGGCCTGGAAGTCACGGAAGGCGAAGGTGTGTGCCGCGGCCGTATCCTCGTTGCGCGCCCTCACGCCGACGGCGCCGGCCGGCTGCTGGGCGGCGTTCGAATCCGTCGTATTGAGCAGCCATGTCGATGGCTCGGTGGTGCCATCGAGCCACGTCCGCGCGCGGATCGCCGTCGGGCTGCCGCCCTGGAACTGCACGTGGATCCGCAGCACCACACCGTCAAGCGCGGGAAGGCCGGTGTCGAGGTCCGTGCCGATGGCGGTGCCGTCGCTACGCTGCGCACGGAGGATGACGTTCGCGCCCGTGCCCTGTCCGACGCCAACCGCGTAATACGCCGGGTTGTAGGCGGCCACGAAGCGTCCGAGCACGTAGGCGAGGGCATTGTTCGCCTGGCTGCTGCGTGGCAATACGACCTGGGCGGTGACGTCGACGTCGCGCGTGTTGACGGTGCTGAGATAAGCGCGCTCGTCCGCGTTCGGCGCGGCGGCGATGGCGCCGCTGCCGGGAGCGACGCTCCAGTTCGGCGGCGTGCCGAACGTCGTCCAGAAGCCGCCGAGATCGGCTGTGTTCCACTCGGCAGTGGCGGTGCGGGCGTACGTGTCGGCCGCGAGCGGTCCTGGTGGTGGCGGAGGGGGCGCAATGATGTTCGTCGCAGTGAAGCTGCGGACGGCGAACGTATGCGCGGCGCCAGCGTCTTCGTTGCGTGCACGGAATCCGACGTCGCCGGCGATCTGCTGTGCTGCGTTGGCGTCGGTGATATCCAGCAGCCACGCCGTTGGTTCGGTCGTGCCGTCGAGCCAGGCACGGGCGCGGATCGCCGTGGGGTTCACGCCCTGGAACTGAACACGGAGCCACACGGTCGCGCCATCTGCCGCTGCGAGGCCGGTGTCGAGATCCGCGCTGATCGATGCGCCGTCGCTGCGCTGCGCCCGGATGATCATCGTCGATGCGGTGCCCTGTCCGACGCCGATCCGATAATACGCTCCGCCGCTTCCGGTGTCGCGTCCGAGGATGTAGCCGATCGCGCGGTTGTTCTGCGAGCTGCGTGGCAGGACGATCTTCGCGGCGATCTCCACATCCTGCACCGAAACGGCGCCGAGGTACGCGCGCTCTTGTCCGTTCGCCGCGACGTTGATGCTGCCAGAGCCCGGCGTGACGCTCCAGTTGGCGGGGGTGCCGGCGACCGTCCACGCTCCGCCGGTGTCCGCAGCACCCCAGCCGTTCGCGACGGTGCGGTTGAACGTGTCTGTGGCATATGTAGTGACGGCTCGCGCGGGTACGGCCGGCGAGAGCAGCGAGAGCGCGAGTAACGCAACCACTCCCACCACCGGGATGAGAAGCACGCGCGTGAGACGAGATGATGCGGCGCCGGCGGGACGTGGCTGCTGCATAGGAGTCCGAGAGCCGCGTGCTGGCCGGTCGCACCGGGGGCAAGAGCACGGCTGGGTTCGGCGGGGGATGCGGTGTGCGGAGAACCCTATCCTACTACCGATCGAGCGCTTACGAGGCGCCTCCAGAGCTTGGTGCCGTGTATGACCGTCAAGGAAACCGTCTATTGAGGCTGACCACGTCCGCGCGCCCGTTCGTGGGCGCCACCGCCCACGCGTGTTTTCCGCAATTGCGGCGATGAATCCGCCGCGTCCGTTCGACTCGTATGAGATGCCGTGCGCGAGGGACCTGGGCTGGCGAATCGGCAGCGGAGTGCGGCAAGGCGTCATGCGGGCGATTGAACAAGGCGATGTGCACGCGTAGGCTCCCAGCAGCGCACATGACCAGACACCTCACCGGCCTCATCGCGGTCGCCGCCATGGCGCTCGCAATCGTTGTACCGTCGGTACTGCTGCGTTCTGCACGCACCACCGGCGCCGCGGGGATCACGCTTCAGCAGATCGCCTCGGGCTTGTCGATGCCGACGGACATCAAGAACGCGGGCGACGCGCGGCTGTTCATTACCGAACAGCCCGGCCTCATCCGCATCTACGACGGGAGTTCGCTGCTAGGGACGCCGTTCCTCGACGTTTCGTCGCTCGTTTCCTGCTGCACCGAGCGTGGCCTGCTGGGCTTGGCGTTCCACCCAAACTATGCGTCGAACGGGCTCTTCTACATCTACTACACCGACACCGCCGGCAACATCCAGATCGCGCGCTATCACGTGTCGGCCGACCCAAACATCGCCGACGCGAATTCGCGGACGCCCGTGCTGACGATCGCACATCCGGGCCAGGCGAACCACAACGGCGGCGGCATGCAGTTCGGGCCCGACGGCATGCTGTACATCGGCGTGGGCGACGGCGGCGGCGGCGGCGACCCCAACAACAACGCGCAAAATCTCGGGGAGTTGCTCGGCAAGATGCTTCGGATCGACGTGAACGTCGCTCCGCCCAACTCCGGACCGTATGTGATCCCACCGAACAATCCGTTCGTGAATACCCCGGGAGCGCGCGGCGAGATCTGGGCGTACGGGCTACGCAACCCGTGGCGCTTCAGCCTTGATCGCGCGACCGGCGACCTGATCATCGGCGACGTGGGGCAGAACGCGTGGGAAGAGGTGGACTTCCAGCCGGCGGGAGGCGCGGGCGGCCAGGACTATGGCTGGCGGCTGATGGAAGGCACCCATTGCTACAACCCCGCGACGAACTGCGACTCGGGCGGCCTCACGATGCCCATCCTCGAGTATTCCCACGTGAACGGTGACTGTTCGATCACGGGCGGTTACCGCTACCGTGGCTCAACGGTCGCCGCGCAGGGCATCTACCTGTATGGCGACTATTGCTCCGGCCACATCTGGGGCGCGACGCAGAACGGTCCCACGTGGAGCTCCAGCCTGCTGCTCGACGCCTCGATGAACGTCAGCACCTTCGGGCAAGGCTCAGATGGCGAGCTGTACGTGGCGGGCTACGGCGGGACGATCTCACGCATCGTCCTGCAAGCCGATACGGACGGCGACGGTTGCATCGATGTGCGGGAGTCCGGCGCGGACCATCGCCTCGGCGGGCAGCGGGACGCGACGAGCGGCTGGGACTTCTTCGACGTGCCCGCGCCGTCGCTGCTGCCGTCGAACGCTTCCGGCACGCGGAACCGCGTCATCAGCATCGGCGACACGATCGCGCTGCTCGCCTACATCGGCACCAGCTCGGCGAACCCGACGACGCCGAACGCCCAGGGCGCGATGTACGGAAGCGACCTGGACGCGAACGGAGTTCAGGACGGTCAGCAGTATGACCGCACGATGGGCGCGCAGCCGTGGGCGCCGGCCGGGCCGAACGGCGCGGTGACGATCAGCGATGCGCTGGTCTCGATCAACTCGATCGGCGACAACTGCGGATAACCGGTCGAGATGACCACTGCTTACCGCACGCCTAGGTGACTCGAAGGGGTCAAATCCTGAGAGCATGCCTTTAGCATGAGATGCTTCGACGGGCTGACCCGGCGAGTCGCGGCGGCCAGCGGAGGGAGCCCTGACGAACCTGCGAGATCGGCGGCACCTGCCTCGCCCGGCGGAGCTCGCGACGCTCATGGAGCGCATCGCGCCGGGCGCGCGTGTGCTGCGCACGCGCCGGCTCCCGGGCGGCCTGAGCTGCCGGATGGACGTGCTCGAGGTGGAGTGCGCCGATGGAGCGCCGTGCAAGTACACACTTCGCCGCTTCGTGACCGGCCACCGCCGCTCGACTCCCGAGTGGGTGGCGCGCGAGTTCGAGGTGCTGCGCCTGGTGGAGCGTGCGGCGATCCCGGCTCCACGTCCGGTGCTTCTGGACGCGGACGGCGAGGTCTTCGGCGTGCCGGCAATCGTGCTCTCCTATCTTCGGGGACGTCCATTGTTCGCGCAGGGCCACATCGCTGGCTGGGTGGGAGGGTTGGCGGCTGCGCTGCGCACGGTGCATGCCGCGACGCCGGATCGCTATGACCTGTCGCAGCTCGAGGTCCGAGGGCCTGAGAAGGTCCGCGAGCAGATCGAGAAGTTCCGTGAGGCGTCCGCGGATCACCCGATCATCCGTGACGTCGTGAAGATCTCGGAGTCAGCAGGTGACCACGTCGACTTCTCGGAGCGCGTGCTCATTCACGATGACTTCTGGCCCGGGAACACCGTGTGGTATCGCGGGCACCTTCAGGGCATCGTCGACTGGTCGTCCGCGAAGGCGGGCGATCCGCGCGAGGACGTAGCGCAGTGCCGCGTGGACCTGATGTTCAGCCACGACCAGGCGGTGGCCGACGCATTCCTTCGTGAGTACGAACGCCAAACCGAAGGGGCGCTCTGCGATCTCTGGTTCTTCGATCTGCTGCGCGGCGTACCGGCGTTGATCCACTGTGAGCAGTGGCTCAGCGGCTACCACGATCTGGGATTACGACACCTCACGCCTGCTGACGTCTCGGACCGCCTGCGAGCGTTCCTGCGTCGCGCGCTGGAACGGGCACGAAGCGAGCCGTAGCAGCCTTTCGCCGCCTCACCGCGCGGTGCCGATAAGGTCGCCGACCCTTGCGATGCGGCGCTCGCGCATGAAGCACGCCAGCCCGTCGATGACCTCTATCGGTGCGAGCGGGTTGCGGAAGGTCGCGGTGCCCACCTGCACGGCCGTCGCGCCGGCCATCAGGAACTCCACGGCGTCCGTGCCGGTCATGATGCCGCCGCAGCCGATGATCGGCACGCTCACCGCTGACGCCACCTGCCACACCATCCGCAGCGCGACAGGCTTCATCGCCGGGCCGGACAGCCCCGCGAAGACGCGCGCGATCCGCGGCTTCCGCGATCGCGCATCGATCGACATCGCCTGCAGCGTGTTCACGACACAGAGGGCGTCGGCGCCGGCATCGACCGTCGCGCGCGCAATCTCAGCAATGTCCGTCACATTTGGCGTGAGCTTGACGATCACGGGTAGCGACGTTTGACGTTGCACCGAGGCGGTGACGGCTGCGGCGCTGTGGCCGTCCTGGCCGAACTCCATCCCACCCTGCTGGGCGTTGGGGCTGCTGATGTTCAGCTCGAGCCCGGCGATGCCCGCGACGCCCTCGAGGCGCGCGGCGCACTCGCCGTAGTCGTCGATCGTGCTGCCGAGGATGCTGACGATCACCGGCACCCGCCAGCGCTCCCAGGCGGGCGCGAACTCGCGGATGAGCTTCTCGATTCCCACGTTCTGCAGTCCGATCGAATTGAGCATGCCGGCCGGCGTCTCGTCGATCCGAGGCGCCGGGCTGCCTGCGCGCGGACGTAATGTCGTCGTCTTCGTAACGATGGCGCCGAGCCGCTCGACATCGAGCACCTTCGCGTACTCGATGCCATAGCTGAACGTGCCGGACGCGGTCATGACCGGGTTGGCGAGGCTCAGCGTGCGCTTGCCGGACGCGAGCTCGACACGCAGATCAGCGGCGGGTGCATCGGGGGGCGTCATTCGCCGGATTATAGCTGCGGCCGCTTGACGCACCGACTGTCATACTGGTTTCAGCCTGCAACGCACGATCGCGACGGGCAGACTGAGGAGGATCCGGTGGGACGAAAAGAGCTCGAGGCGTTGATCCGTGTCCTCCAGGAGCAGTTGAAGACCGCCGACGGCGTCGCCATCGGCACCTGGCAGATCATCTACAGCCGGGACCACGGGGCCTTCCTGTTCGAAAAGTGCGAGATCGGCGCGTACTGCGAGGAGCGCCCGGCTGTGGTTTCGGTAGCAGGCAAAGTGCTGGACCGCGGCGGGCCGCTGCTCGGCGGGGCCTGACGCGCGCTCGCTCGCGTTCATTTTGTCAAGAATGCTCAACTTGCCGTAACGGACATCGAGTCCTCCACGTTCGTCTCTACGAGTCGGCCGGTCTCAGCCATCCGGCCTTCGCTGCGACGAACCGCAGGAGGAACGCATGTTGTCCCGCCTTTCCCGACGTACGGAGCGTGGCCAGGTCCTCATGCTGGCCGCATTGGTCCTGCCGTTACTACTGGGAATGGCGGCGATCGCCGTCGATGTCGGCGGATACGCCGCACACCGGCGACAGCTTCAGAACGACGCCGACGCCATCGCGCTCGCGGCCGCCCGCGACCTTCCAAACGCGGCGAACGCGCAGACCACAGCGAACTCCTATGCCGTCAAGAACAACATCGACCCGACCGACATGACGGTCACGATCATCCCGCAGGGCGGCGCCGTCTTGAATCCGACGGTACAGGTCACGATCCAGAACACGCATAACTTCACATTCATCGGCGCGCTCGGCGTCGGTTCGAAGAGCGTGAGCGCGCACGCGGCGGCGATCAAGACGTCTCCCGGCGGATACGCGAACCTCATGCCGTGGGCGCCTACGGCGGCCGCGCGCGCAGGCGCGATCCCGGGATCGCCGGTCACGCTAAAGTACGACGCGAACAACGTCTTCAATGGCAATTTCGGAGCGATCTCGATAGACGGTTCGGGGTCAAGCGTTTACGGCACGTCCATCCAGAACGGCACGACATCCGTCGTCTGCGCGCAGGGAGTGCCGACGTGTCACGAGACCAGCCCGGAGTGCAACGGGCCGTCCTGCCCGACGGAGCCGGGAAACATGGTCGGGCAGACCCGTAGCGGCGTTGACTACCGCATCAACAACACGGATGCTGACTGCGATACGTTCGACGAAGTGTTCACGGGCTCGGCCGGAGGTCCGTACAAGATCAACCAGGACTGCAACCCGTTCGCGAACGGAACGTACAAGAGCCTGCGCGTCGTGATCGTGCCGCTGGTCGACAGCTTTTGTAACGGGCGATGCAACGTCACGATTACGGGCTTCGCGCTGTTCTTCCTGGACGGATACGGCGCAGGCGGTTGCACGGGCAGCTCATGCGAGATCACGGGCCGCTTCGTGAATGCGGACCTTACGACGAACGCGCTGGCCGGGATCTTCGACCCCAACGGCGATACGCACTTCGTCCGGCTCAGCGAGTAGCCGCCGCCAGCGTAAGGATCACATCGAGCACCCGCCGCCTGTCCGAGAGATCGGGCAGCGCGGCGTCGGCGCCGCACGCCAGCAGCTCCTCGACGGAATTTCTGCCCGTCGCGATGCCGAGAGCGAACGCGCCGTTCGCGCGGGCGGACGTCACGTCGTGGGGCGTGTCTCCGATGACTACGATGCGCGTAGCATCCGCGCCGTCGCGGAGCCGCTCGATGCCGCGGGCGATGACGGCCGGGCGGTCCTCCGAGTCTTCGCCGAAGCCGCCCTCGATCCGAGGAAAGTATCGGTCGAGGTCGTAGTGCTGCAGCTTCAGCTCGCCGCCGCGACGGAAGTTGCCGGTGCCCAGGCCCTGCACCACGTCGTCACGCTGAGAAAGGGCATCGAGGATCTCGACGACGCCCGGGAGCACGCTGCCGCCGGCCGTCTCGCCGAGCGTGATGCGAAGGTGATCGATGTAGGCGTCGATGAACCGCGGCACTTCCGTCGGGATGGCATCGGCCGCGATGCCGTGGGCCAACGCCGCGTCGGTGAAGATCGCCAGGTCGCTGCGACCCGAGAACTCGATGCGGCGAAACGCGTCGTCGACGCCGTACAGATCGCGGAACGCGCGCGCCATGCCCAGACTGCCGGCGCCGCCGGTGTACAGCAGCGTGTTGTCGATGTCCCAGAGCACGATCGTGCGCACGTTGGTCCTTCCATGAAGAAGCCCCTGCGGCCAGGGGCTTCGCGCGCGAGGGAGTTTGCGCGGCTACTTCTCGACCGGCTCCCCGGCCTTTACCCAGGCAGCCGTGCCGCCGTCCAGGTTGAACAGTCGGTCCGCGGGCAGTCCGGCGGCGGCGGCCATCTCGGACGCGAGGGCGCTCCGCTGGCCGACCTCGCAGACGAAGATGATCTTCTTGTCCTTCGGCAGCTCTTCGCGGCGGGCGAAGACGCTGTTTACCGGGATCAAAGTGGCGTGCGGTATGTGCCCGGACTGGTACTCGTGGGGCTCGCGGACGTCGATGAGGGCGACGTCCGGCTCTTGCAGCATCTCCTTCGCCTCAGCGACGTCGATGCGGTGGAATGGCTCTCGTTCGTCTTTTCTCGGCATTTCTTGTTCGGCTCCTTCCTATCAGTCTAGCGCGGCGCCGGCCGTCGTCCGCCTGCGACTCAAGCCCGCGTTGGGGCGAGCGGCTCTTATGGCGCTCGCCGCGCCTGATGGCGTAACGCTCAAGACGAGTTGGAGTCGTCCATGTAGTGCACGACCGGTCCGTCGCAGTTGCGGGTCAGGAGCACGACCAGCGGCTGGGAGTCGCTGGCATTCTCTTCTACGTGGACTTCCTGTGCCGGAATGTAGACGAAGTCGCCTTCGTCCGCCGTCGTCATCTCACGCAGGCCTTCGCCGGATAGGAACCGCGCCTGCCCGTTGAGGACGTAAATGCTCGTCTCGCAAGCGCCATGGTGATGGACGCGGCTGCGGCCCCCGGGCGCCGTCGTGACGATGCTGGAGTACAGGCCGGCGCTCCCGCAGGTCTCGCGCGAGATGGCGATGCCGCGCTCCATAGCCTCGTTCTGGCCGGCGGACGTGACAACTTCATTGCGCCTGATGCGCTTCAGCACGGTTTGTACGCCTCATGCGGTAGCGGTTGCAGAAGCCTAACAGAACGCCCGACATAATCGCGGCGGATCATCAGCGATCGCTCGCTATACTGGAGTGAACCACGCAATCCGGTCGGGAAAGGGCGACGATGCCTCGCAGTGCGGCCCCCGCGACCGCGACCACGCTCGCACCCGCAGCTCACCACTCGTTCTTCGCCTGCGCCGCCCGTCCCTCCCGCCGCACGGAAGGCGCGCATGATGCCTGACCGCAAGCTCGACGACCTCTGCGTCAATACCATCCGCACGCTCGCCATCGACGCCGTCGAGAAGGCGCAGTCAGGTCATGCCGGCGCGCCGATGGGGGCGGGGCTGATGACCTACGTGCTGTGGGACCGCTTCCTTAAGCACGACCCCGCCGACCCGAAGTGGCCCGACCGCGACCGCTTCGTGCTGTCGAACGGCCATGCGTCGATGCTCCTGTACAGCCTGCTGTACCTCACCGGCTACCCCCGCATCACCATGGACGACCTGAAGAACTTCCGGCAGTGGAAGAGTCCGACGGCGGGGCACCCAGAGCACGGGCTGCTTCCCGGCATCGAGACGACGACGGGACCGCTCGGGCAGGGCTTCGCGAACGGCGTGGGGATGGCGTTCGCCGAGCGCTTCCTCGCTGCGAAGTTCAACAAGTCCGGGCACGACATCGTCGACCACTACACGTACGCGATCGTGAGCGACGGCGATCTGATGGAAGGGATCTCGCACGAGGCGGCGTCGTTCGCCGGTCACCAGAAGCTCGGCAAGATCGTCTACCTCTATGACGACAACAACGTCACGATCGACGGCTCCACGGACCTGGCGTTCACCGAGGACGTCGGCAAGCGGTTCGAAGCGTACGAGTGGCACGTCCAGCACATCGACGGCATGGACTACGGCCAGGTCGATGCCGCGATCCGCGCGGCCCGCGACGAGACGTCGCGTCCGTCGATCATCGTCGCGAAGACGCACATCGGCTACGGGAGCCCGCACAAGCAGGACACCGCCAAGGCGCACAGCGACCCGCTTGGGGAAGAGGAAGTGCGGCTGACGAAGCGCAATTACGGCTGGCCAGAGGACAAGACGTTCTACGTGCCGGACGAAGCGCTCGCGCATTTCCGGGAAGCCGAGGCGCGCGGGCGTGATCGCCAGCGTGAGTGGGAGCAGCGCCTCGAGGCGTACGCGCGGGACTATCCTGACGATGCCGCGCTGTTCCGTGAGGTGATGTCGGGGCAGCCCCCGCGCGGGTGGGACGACGCGCTGCCGTCGTTCTCGCCGGACGACAAGCCCATCGCGACGCGCGCGGCGTCCGGGCAGGTGCTGAACGCCATCGCCGACAGCCTGCCGACGCTGATCGGCGGTTCGGCGGATCTCACGACCTCCAACAACACCGAACTGAAGGACAAGGGCACGGCCAGCGCAGCTGACCCGGCTGGACGGAACATCCACTTCGGCGTGCGCGAGCACGGTATGGCCGGCGCGCTCAACGGCATGGCGGCGCACGGCGGTGTCATCCCGTATGGCGGCTCGTTCCTGGTGTTCTCCGACTACGCGCGCCCCGCGATCCGGCTCGCGGCGCTCAGCAAGTTCCGCAGCATCTTCGTCTTCACGCACGACAGCGTCGGCCTCGGCGAAGACGGCCCGACCCACCAGCCGATAGAGCAGGTCATGGCGCTGCGCGCGATCCCGGAGTTCACGCTCATCCGGCCCGCAGATGCCAACGAGACGGCGATGGCCTGGAAGGTCGCTGTCGAGAACGAACAGCCGACCCTGCTCGCGCTCACCCGGCAGGCGGTTCCGCATCTCGCTGGGACGGCGAACGGCGGCGCGCGGGGCTTGCTGCGCGGTGCCTATGTCATCAGCGACGCGGACGGCACGCGGCCCGACATCATCATCATCGCGACGGGCTCGGAGGTCAGCGTCAGCATCGAAGCGCAGAAGCAGCTCGCCGAGAACGGCGTGCGGGCGCGCGTCGTGAGCATGCCGTCGTGGGACATCTTCGAGCGCCAGGACCAGGGGTACCGTCACGAAGTGCTGCCGCCCGAGATCCGCACGCGGCTCTCCGTCGAGGCGGGGGTGACGCTCGGCTGGCAGAAGTGGGTCGGCGAGGAAGGCGATTCGATCGGCATCGACGGGCGCTTCGGCGCGTCCGCTCCGGGCGCCACCGTGCTCAAGAACCTCGGCTTCACGGCGGACAACGTCGCCGCGCGCGCGCTCGCGCTGGTCGAGCGCCGGGCGCCGGTGCGAGCATAGCCATGCGTATCGCAGTCGCGACGGATCACGCAGGCTTCCCGTTGAAGCAGCACGTGATGGACGAGATCGAGCGTGCCGGGCACGACGTACTCGACCTCGGGACGTACAACACAGATCCGGTGGACTACCCGGACTACGCCGAGGCGCTCGGCCGCGCCGTTGAGTCCGGCGACGCGGACCGCGGCGTGCTGATCTGCGGGAGCGGCGTAGGTGCGTCGGTGGCCGCTAACAAACTGCCGGGCATTCGCGCCGCCGTCTGCCACGACACGTACTCGGCCCATCAGGGCGTCGAGCACGATGACATGAACGTGCTGACGCTTGGGGCGCGCGTCATCGGGCCGGAGCTCGCGATCGAGCTGGTGCGCGCGTTCGTCGAGGCGCGCTTCTCCGGCGAGGACCGCCATTTGCGCCGGCTGAACAAAGTCATCGCGATCGAGCGGCGGTACAGCGGCGCCGCCGACAGCGTCGAGATCCCCTGAGGAGAGATCATATGTCCAACCCCGTCAAAGAACTCTGGGAGAGGCAACGGCAGTCGCCGTGGCTCGACTTCATCCGCCGCAACATGCTGCACGACGGCGGACTCGCGCGGTACCGCGACGACGACGGCATCCGCGGCGTCACGGCCAACCCCACGATTTTCGAGAAAGCCATCGGGGCCGGCAGCGACTACGACGAGCAGATCGCCGAGCTGATGCGCAAGGGCGTCGGCCAGGGAGACCTGTTCGAGCAACTCGCCATCAGCGATATCCGGCACGCGACGGACATCCTGCGTCCGGTCTTCGACCAGGAGGGCAGCGACGGCTTCGTCAGCATCGAGGTGTCGCCGGAGAAGGCGTTCGAGACGCACGCCACGATCGAAGAAGCCAAGCGCTGGTGGCGCCAGATCGACCGCCCGAACCTCTACGTGAAGATACCTGCGACCGACGAGGGCGTGCCCGCCATCGAGGAGTGCCTCTTCGCCGGCGTGAACATCAACATCACTCTGATCTTCGCAATCGAGTTCTACGAGAAGGTGATGGAGGCGTACCTGCGCGCGCTCGAGCGGCGCATCGAAGCGGGCCTGGATGTTCGCGACACGAACTCCGTCGCTAGCTTTTTCGTGAGCCGCGTCGATACCGCCGCCGACAAGCGGCTCGAGACAAAGATCGCCGCGGCGAAGAGCGACGCGGAGCGCAAGAAGCTCGAGGGGCTGCTCGGGAAGGTGGCCGTCGCGAACGCGAAGGTCGCGTACCGGCGGTTCCAGGAGGTGTTCGGGAGCGAGCGCTTCAAGAAGCTGCAGGCGAACGGCGCGAAGGTGCAGCGCCCGCTGTGGGCGAGCACCGGCACCAAGAACCCGAAGTACAGCGACATCCTGTACGTGCAGGAGCTGATCGGCCCGGACACCGTTAACACGATGCCGCCGCAGACGATCGATGCGTTCCGGGACCACGGGATTGCGCGGCGCACGGTGGACGAGAACTACGAGGAAGCGGAGCGCGTGCTGCGCGACCTGCCTGACGTGGGGATCTCGATCGACGAGATCACTGACGAGCTCCAGCAGGAGGGCGTCGACGCGTTCGTGAAGTCTTACGACGCCATCATGGAGACAACCGCGAAGAAGGCGTCGCAGATCAAGCAGCAGGTCGGCGCGGCGTGAGGTTCCTCGGCCCGTACGGCGCGGATGTTGAGCGCGCCGTCGCCGAACTCGTCGCCGGCGGCGCCGCGGAGCGCGTCTGGAGGCGGGACGCTGCGTTCTGGGGCGGAGACGACGCCCGACGGAAGTCCGTCGCCAACCGGCTCGGCTGGTTGGACGTAGCTGCACAGATGCGCGAGCACCTGCCGGATCTGCGGCGGTTCGGCGAAGACGTTCGAGCTGGCGGATTCGACGCCTGCGTGCTGCTCGGCATGGGCGGCAGCTCGCTGGCGCCGGAAGTGCTGCGCCAGAGCGTGCCACGCGCGCCGGGCGCGCCACGCTTGCATGTGCTCGATACGACCGATCCGGCGACCATCCGAGACGTCGAGCGAAAGATCAATCCCGCGCGCACGCTGTTCTTCGTGTCGTCGAAGTCGGGGACGACACTCGAGCCCAACTGCCTCTTCGCGTACTTCTGGGAGGAAGTCCGCAAGTCGAGGGGCGATCGTACGGGCGAAAGCTTCGTCGCGGTGACGGATCCAGGCACCGCGCTCGAGGCACTCGCGCACGAACACGCCTTCCGGCACGTCTTCACAAATCCGGCGGACATCGGTGGCCGCTACTCCGCGCTCTCGTACTTCGGGCTGGCGCCAGCCGCGGCGACCGGGCTGGACATCGAGAAGCTGCTTGATCGCGGGATAGCCGCCGCGGACGATGCGCGCACGCCGGCGAGTGACGCGCTGCGCCTCGGCGCAACGATCGGATCGCTCGCGAAGGGCGGGCGCGACAAGCTGACGTTCATCCTCCCGGCGCCACTCGCGTCGTTTGGGCTCTGGCTCGAGCAGCTCGTCGCCGAGAGCACCGGCAAAGAGGGCACGGGCATCGTGCCGATTGCGGGTGAGCCGCTCGCCTCGCCGAAGCACTACGGCGACGATCGTGTCTTCGTCCTGTTCTGGCTCAAGGGCCACGACAACCCGGAGCTCGACGCCATCGCCGGGGCGCTCTCGGCTGAAGGGCAGCCCGTGATCGAGATCGACGTGGATGACGCATACGACCTCGGCCACGAGTTCTTCCGCTGGGAGTTCGCCGTGGCTGTCGCCGGCGAGGTACTCGGGATCAATCCCTTCGACGAGCCGAACGTGCAGGAGTCGAAAGACAACACGAACGCCGTCCTGCGCGAGTACGAGCGCACGCGCGAGCTCGACCTACCCGAAGTCGATACCGCCCCTATGCCGATCGCGGTCACAGCCGAAGGCCGGATCGAGCACGATCTCGCGCCAGCGATCGCCGCGCTGCTCGCGGGCGTGCGGCCGCCGCGGTACTTCGCGATCACGGCGTATCTTCAGCAGGCGGAGCAGGCCGACGCGATGTTCACGCAGATCCGCTGTGCGGTCCGGGACGCACAGCACGTCGCGACGACGCTGGGATACGGCCCGCGCTTCCTGCATTCGACCGGGCAGCTCCACAAGGGCGGTCCACCCGAGGGCGTCTTTCTGCAGGTTACGGTCGAAGACGCCCCCGACCTTCCGATCCCCGGGAAGCCGTACACCTTCGGGCAGCTCAAGCGCGCGCAGGCGATCGGAGATCTGCAGTCTCTGGCGAAGCATGGCCGGCCGGCGCTGCGCGTCCACCTCGGCGCGGACGTCGAACGCGGGCTCGCGGCACTGCGCGATGCCGTTGTCTCGGCGGTTGAGCGCACGCCACAGCGCGCGG
Source organism: uncultured Dehalococcoidia bacterium (assembly GCA_964487335.1). GTDB lineage: Bacteria > Chloroflexota > Dehalococcoidia > DSTF01 > JACRBR01 > CAZAPT01. The sequence continues at coordinate 61,721 of CAZAPT010000002.1, read as the reverse complement.
GGAGGTAGGGATGGACATCGGGATGGTCGGCCTCGGCCGCATGGGCGCGAACATGACGCAGCGCCTGCTCGACGGCGGCCACCGCGTCGTCGTCACAGACCTGAACGCAGACGCCGTCTCCGCATCCGAAAGAGCGGGTGCCGTTGGTGCGAAGTCGCTCGAGGATCTCGTGGCGAAACTTTCGCCACGGCGCGCCGTCTGGATGATGGTGCCGGCCGGGGCGCCGACGCAGTCCACGGTCGACCGGCTCCTGCCGCTGCTTGGCCGGGGCGATGTGTTGATCGACGGTGGCAACTCCAACTATCACGACTCGATGCGACGCGCCGAGCAGGCGAAGGCGGCAGCGGTAGAGTTCGTCGACTGCGGCACGAGCGGCGGCATCTGGGGATTGAAGGAAGGCTTCTGCCTCATGGCGGGCGCCTCCGACGATGCGTTCGCGTTCATCGAGCCGGCGCTGAAGACGCTCGCCCCGCCTAACGGTTACGCGCACGTCGGCCCCAGCGGCGCCGGGCATTTCGTGAAGATGGTCCACAACGGCATCGAGTACGGGATGATGGCGGCCTACGGCGAAGGCTTCGAGCTGCTGGCGGCTTCGAAATTCGGGATCGACCTGCCGCAGGTCTCCGCGCTCTGGAACCGCGGCTCCGTCGTCCGCTCGTGGCTCCTGGAACTGGCGGAAAACGCGTTCGAACGCGATCCGCGCCTCGAACATATCGAGGGCTACGTCGAGGACTCCGGCGAAGGCCGCTGGACCGTCGAGGAGGCGCTCGGCCAGAACGTGCCGCTGCCGATCATCACGCTCTCGCTGATGCGGCGCTTCGCGTCGCGGCAGCCGTCGTCGTTCAGCGCGAAGGTGCAGGCTGCGCTGCGGAACGAGTTCGGGGGGCACGCAGTGAAGCCGGCCGAAACGACGAAATGACCACCGCTGCCGCGCCCGCTGTCAATCCGCTTCGCGAAGGCCTGCGCATGCCGCGAACGCCCGAGGCCTGCGCGGTCGTCGTGTTCGGAGCCACGGGCGACCTCACGGCGCGCAAGCTCATGCCGGCGCTCTACAACCTGGCGCGCGGAAGCCTGCTGCCGTCGGGCTTCTCGGTCGTCGGGTTCGCGCGGCGCGATTGGGACGACCAGCAGTTTCGCGCGGCGATGAAGGAGGCGGTGACGAAGTTCTCCCGCACGCCACTGCAGGAGGACATCTGGGACAGCTTCGCGCGGACGCTGCACTATGTGCGGGGCGACTTCACGGACATGGCGGGATACGAAACTCTCGCCGACCGACTCGAGAAGCAGGATAGCGCGCATGGCGCGTCGGGCAACCGATTGTTCTACCTTGCGACGCCCCCGACGGCGTACACAGCCATCGCGCAGCGGATCGGCGAGGCCGGACTCTCCCGCGGCGGCGCGAATGGCGGCTGGTCGCGGCTCATCGTCGAGAAGCCTTTCGGGCGCGACCTGCAGTCGGCGCGCAGGCTCGACCAGGCGCTCGGCCTCGTCTTCCGCGAGCGGCAGATCTTCCGCATCGACCACTACCTTGGCAAGGAGACCGTGCAGAACATCATGGTCTTCCGCTTCGGGAACGGCATCTTCGAGCCGATCTGGAACCGCCGCTACGTCGACAACGTCCAGGTGTCGGTCGCCGAGACCGTCGGCGTCGAGGGGCGCGGGGGTTACTACGAAGAAGCGGGCGCCTTGCGCGACATGGTGCAGAACCACCTGCTGCAGGTGCTCGCACTTGTCGCGATGGAGCCCGTCGCGTCGTTCCGCGGCGACGCCGTCCGCGACGAGAAAGTGAAGGTCTTCCACGCGATGCCGGCAATCAAGGACGTCGGCGCGCAGACGGTGCGGGGGCAATACACCAGTGGGGCGATCCTCGGCGAGCGCGTGCCCGGATACCGTCAGGAGGATGGTGTCGCGCCGACGTCCCCCATCGAGACGTTCGTCGCGATGAAGCTCGAGATCCAGAACTGGCGCTGGGCCGACGTGCCGTTCTATCTGCGCGTCGGTAAGCGGTTGCCAAAGCGGGCGACCGAAGTGGCGATCACCTTCAAGCGCGCGCCGCTCCAGCTCTTCCGGATGATCGGCGGCGAAGCGCCCGCGCCGAACCTGCTGGTCCTGCGCATCCAGCCCGACGAGGGCATCTCGCTTCGGTTCGGCGCGAAGGTGCCCGGCACCCGCAGCGATGTCCGTCCGGTGAACATGGACTTCCGCTACGGCACGGCGTTCGGCATCGAGCCGCCGGAGGCCTACGAGCGCCTGCTGCTCGACGCGATGATCGGCGACCCCACGCTGTTCACGCGATGGGACAGTGTCGAAGCGGCGTGGGAGCTGCTGACCCCGGTGCTCGACGCGTGGGCGGAGGGCGCGTCGCCGCTGCGGACGTACGAAGCCGGGAGCTGGGGTCCGGAGGAGGCACGCACGATCATGGAGCAGGACGGACGGGAATGGCATCGCATGTGATGCCGTCCATCGAGCGCATCGGCGAGCGGCCGATGAAGCTCGAGCCGCGAGCGATCGAAGCGGAGTTCATGCGCATCTGGCGCGAGATCGCGGGTGACGACTACGACCAGTCGAGCGTCCGGCTCCGCGTCCTGAACTTCGTCGCGCTGTCGTCCGATCCCGCCATCGAGTCGAAGTTCGACGACGTGATGCAGATGCTCGTGGAGCACCACCCGTGCCGGGGCGTGCTCGCGATCGCGGCCCCGCAGTATCAGCAGCTGGAAGCGTCCATCTCGGCGCGATGCTGGAGGATGTCCGGTGGCGGGCGGCATGTCTGCTCCGAGGAGGTGCTGCTCACCGGGCCGCCGGAGGATGACACGGTCGTGTCGGCGGTCCGTGCGCTGCTCGTGCCCGAGTTGCCACTGGCCTTGTGGCTGCCCGGCGAGACGGACCTAGGCCGCGAGTTCGACGACGATATCATGGACGCCGCCGACTGCGTGTTCTTCGACAGTGCGCTCCCCGAAAAACCAGCCGACGCGCTGCGCGCGGTCGTCCGGGGCACCCGCGACGGCCTCGAGCAGTGCGACCTGGCATGGGGGCGTCTCGCGCTGTGGCGGACGTTGTGCGCGCAGTTCTTCGACGGCGACGACGGCATGGCGCAGGTGTCGCAGATCACATCCATCGACATCACCGGTGGCGGCGCCGATGCGACGGTTGAGGCGCTGCTGCTGTCTGGATGGCTTATCTCGCGCCTCGATTTCACGATCGCCGACGTTACGGCATCGGCCGGCCGGGTCGTTGCGACGTGCTACGCGCGCAGCCGTGGCGTCACGATCACCGCGCGCGGCGAGGGGACGGATGCGCCGGCGGTGGCGTCGGTCACGATCAAGACGGGCGGTGCCGAGTTCACGGCGCGGCTACATGCGGAGAGCCGGCACATCCATGTCGGCGAGCGGTGGGACGGTGAGCCGGCCCGCCGAACCGTCGAGAGCATGCCGGACGACGACGCGTCGCTAATCGCGATGGCGCTCGACGACTACGTGGACCCGCACGTATACGGCGAGGCGGTGAAGGCGGCGCTGGCGTTGTTGGGGGCGTGACGGCCGCTACAGGAAGTCGCGGACCACTGCCATGAACTTGTCGAGCTGGTCATGGTGCACCCAGTGGCCGGCGTCCTTCACGAGGACCGTCTGGTTATTGTGGAAGGCCGATGCCTTGCCGTCCTCCTCCGGGTCCGATGCCCAGCTCTCTGACCCGCGGATGAGGAGCACCGGGCAGCGGATCTGGTTCCAGATCTCACGCGCTTCTCCGATGTTGAACTCGTACGGCGAGTGCAGCCGCACGTAGTTGTCGAACTTCCAGCTTAACGACCCGTCATCGTTCTTGCGCGACGCGTGGATCGTGAGGTGCATCGCCATCTCTTCGCTGAGGTGCGGATTTTCCTCGCGCATGCGGCGGACGGCGTCTTCGATCGTCTCGTAGTGACGAGGACGGCGCTTGTCGAACGCCTCCATGTCTGCGATCCACTTCCGCATCCGGAGCGACGCCGGCGACGGCTCGCTCACGCGCGGGCCGAGGCCTTCGATCGCGACGACCTTTCGTACGTTCTGCGGGAACACCCCGCTGTACTCGAGGGAGACTGCACCGCCGAGAGAGTGGCCGATGATCGTGAGCGGATAGCGGTTGAGCTCCTGCCCGAGCATCGCGATGTCCAGAACGAACTCCGGAAGGCTGTACTGTCCGCCGACCGCCCATGCGCTGTCGCCGTGGCCGCGCAGATCGACGGCGTAAACGCAGTAGTCGTTCTTCAGCCTGACGGCGACCTGGTCCCACGTTCGCGCATGATCGCGGTTCCCGTGGACCAGCAGCAGCGGCGGGTTCGCCTCGTCTCCCCAGACGACGTAGTGGAGCCTCAGCCGCTGCGAGCAGTAGTAGCGCGAGATCGGCTGTTCTTCCACCGTGGCTCCTTCGATTTTTTCGGACGATATCGGCTCTGTCTACTTCAACAGATATCGAGCGTCAATGCTGAGATGTGGTTCTCGAATTCGGTTTCACCCTCGTAACATCACTCTGCAGTACAAAGCCCGCTCGTCGTCGAGCGGGCTTGGGCTCTCGTCAGGTGTTTGAGTGGAGCGGTGGGGTTTACCGGCTGCCGCGCAGCCGAGGGTCGGCGATGTCGCGGATGGAGTCGCCGAGCAGGTTGAATCCGAGGACGGTCAGCGTGATCGCGCCGCCAGGAAAGATGGCGGCTGGAATGTGGTAGGGGAACGTCCGCGAGTCACTGACGTCGTGCCCCCACGAGACTGCCCCCGGGATGCCGAGCCCCAGGAACGCCAGCGCCGCCTCGGCAAGGATAATGGTACCCAGGATCGTCGTCATGATGATGATGCCGAGCGCGACGACGTTCGGCAGGATGTGCCGGAAGAGCACGCGCGGCGCCCAGGCTCCGCTCGCACGCGCCGACTCAATGTACTGGTTGTTCTTCTCGGATAGCACGGCTCCGCGGACCACGCGCGTAACACCCGGGATCACGGCGAGCATCAGGGCGATGACGATGGTCTTGAAGGAAGGACCCACCGACTGCACGATGATCAGCAGGAGCAGCAGCGCCGGGAACGCGATCGCCGTGTCCACCAGCCGCTGGATGATCGAATCGACGATCCCGCCGAAGTATCCCGAGATGATGCCGATCACCATCCCGACCGTCGCCCCTCCGATCACGGAGATGAACGAAACCGCCAGCGAGATACGGCCACCGTACAGGACGCGACTGAAGATGTCGTGACCCAGCCGGTCTGTGCCGAAGATGTGCGACGAAGAGATGTTCTCCTGGGGCAGCCCCGCGCGATAATCGTTCGGGGCGTACGGCGCGATCCACGGCGCCAGAACCGCCGCGACGGCGAACACGACGATGATGATGAGGCCGATCGTCCCGAGCGGGTTCTGCCGCGCCAGCACGGCAAGCCTGCGCAGCCGCGAACCGAGGCTCGGCCCGCGTTCGACCAACTCCGCTTCCGCGAGGATCGTGGGCTGCTGGACCGCGACATCCTTGGAAAGTGAAGAGCTCATGAGTAACGGATCCTCGGGTCGAGCCACGCGTATGTGACATCCACGACGAGGTTCATCAGTACAACGGCGACGCCGGTATACAGCGTCATCGTCTGTACGACGTCGAAGTCCTTGTTGAGCAACGCCTCGAGGGTGAAGAGGCCTTCGCCCCGCAGGTTGAAGATCTGCTCGATGATGATGGCGCCGCCCAGCAGGCCAGCGATCTGCAAACCGAGCACCGTCACCACCGGGATGAGCGAGTTCTTCAGTCCGTGCTGAACCACGACCACCCGCTCACGCAGCCCCTTGGCTCGAGCGGTGCGCATGTAGTCCGCCCGCATCACCTCCAGCAACGATGAGCGGGTGAGGCGCATGACGCCGGCAGCGGACCCAAGGCTCAGGACTGCTGCGGCAGGCAGGAACTGTTTGAGATTCGCGATGGGGTCATCGACGAATCTCACCGCGCCTCCAAGGATGGGCGCGTAGCCCCACTGCGTTGCGGGGATGACGATCACGAGCGTCGCTATCCAGAATCCCGGTACAGCCAGGCCGAACACAGCGCTCGACCGCACGACGTAATCCATCGGCGAGTTCTTCATGACTGCCGAGATGATGCCGAACGGAATACCGACGACGATCGTAAGGATCAGCGTCAGCACCAGCAGCTCGAAGGTCACAGGGAAGTAGTGGATGATCTGCTGCCCCACCGGCTTGTGGTTCACGCTCGACGTACCCAGATCGCCCCGCAGCACGTCGCCCATCCAGTCCCAATACTGCTGCGGGTACGACTTATCGAGGCCAAGCTCCTTGTGGATTGCGTCGATCTGCGCGGGTGTGCAGTTCAACTGGCAGATCCTGATCGCCGGATCGCCGGGCGCGATCCGGAGCAGCAGGAACACGCTCACGGAGAGGAAGAACAGGATCACCACGCCGATGAGTAGGCGCCGCAGGATGTACGTCTGCATGAGACGTGCCTATCCCTCCAGGTACCAGTCGTTGACGTAGAGCCCGCTCGCGCCGATGCCCTGCGGGATACCCTTCACCCGCGGCTGGTACAGCGTGAACGAGTACGGGCTCACGAGCGGCAGGAACGCGGGGCCCTTCTCGTAAATCTTGACCTGCAGGTCGTGCATGGCCTTCACGAACTCTTCGTGGTTCGTCAGCGTCTTCACGCGGTCGATCTCCGCGTCGATCGACGGGTCCAGCTTGCCGGTGCCGATGGTGTAGATGTTGTTGCGGGCCGGGCCCTCTGAGTGCTGGAAGTCCATGTTGAACTCCGCGTACTCGTAGACCTGGTTCAGCGCCAGGCTCGCGTCGTAGTTGATCTTGGTGTAGTTGTCGAGCCATGTGCCGAACGACTGCGGGTCCTGCTTCACGTTGAAGCCCGCGGCCTTCATCTGGTCCAGGAAGATCGGCAGGTGCAGCTTGTGCTGCTCGATGTCCGACTCCGCCGGGTACATGATCGTGACGTCGACGGTGTCGTTCCCGGTCGCCGCCTTGATCAGGTCCTTCGCCTTCTGCACGTCGTACGGCTGGTACTTCTGCAGCTCGTCGTCCGAGAGTGCCAGGTCGCCCTGTGGCCAGTGCACGAGACCGTCAGCCTTGGCCTCGCCCTGGTACACGCGGTCGATGTACTCCTGGCGGTTGATCGCGGCTGATGCGGCCATGCGGATGCGGTCGTCGTCCCACGGCTTCTTCGTCGGGTTCATCGTGAAGGCGATGAACGTGTTCACCGGGTCTTTCACCACCGTGTAGTTGTGGCCGCTCTGGATCGCCTTCGACTGGTTGACGTCGGTCGTCGAGTAGGTGTCGAGCTGGTCTGCCTGGAACGCCGAGAGGATCGTGTCCTGCACCGGGATGATCTTCACATCGATCCCGTCGATGTACGGGATTTGGGCGTTGCCGTTGCTCGGGTCCTTGCGGTAGTAGTTCGGGTTCTTGTCGAGCACCGCGCCCTGGCCCTCGGTGTACGACGAGAGAATGAACGCCCCCGCGCCGGCCGCCTGCTGCTTCAGCTTGTCGACGTTGGCGTCAGAAAGCGCCTCCTTCGGCACGATCGTGTTGATCGGACTGCCGATGCGGTTCTGGAAGTAGGCATACGGCTTCGGCGTCTTGAAGGTGTACGTCATGTTGTCGGGCGATGCCTGCTGGTCCGACATCCACTTGCCCAAGAATCCGTACGCGTTCGACTGCGTGAGGGACAGCACCTTCTTGTAGCTCTCGATGATGTCCGACGCATCGAGCGCACGCTGGGGCACGCCCAGCGGGTTCGGGCCGACCTTCACGCCGTCACGGATGCTGAAGATGTACGTCGTCGGATCGGGGTTCTGGTACGTTGTCGACAGGTCGTCGAAGCGGAACGACGCGTCGAGCGCCGAGAAGTTCACGAGCACGTTGTACAAACGCGGGAAGTATGCGACGGACGCGGCGATGCCGCGGTACGGGTCGAACGTATCGAAGTCCGCGGTGCTGGCCACGCGGTAGCGACCGCCGGTCTTCGGCGTGCCCTTTTGCTGTGTGGCCTGCGCGCCCGAGGTGCCGCCCGCGCTCGGTGTCTTGCTGCTGCTGCCGCCGCCGCACCCGACCAGCCATGCCGCGCCGGCCGCTGCTCCGGCCACGCCCGCGCTCTGCAACACGCGCCGTCGCGAGACTCGTTGCGCAGTGACCTTGTCCCAGTAGCTAGCGCCCATGTGATCCCTCTCCCTTCAACAACGAAGCCGGCTCCCTCCAACGTTCGGGGTGGGATTCAAATAATCCCAAACGGTGTTAGTGTCAAGGCGAAGGGTGATCCGTACCTCACGATCTTCGCTTCGCGTGACAGACTGATTCTACTCTACCCGCAGTCACCTCCGCGCGTTTAGACTGATTTGTAACCCGTCTTGTAAAGGCTCCTCTTCCCTTGCTGTTCGTCCGGCGGCTCTGGCCCTACCTTGTCCGCTACCGCTTCCGCATTTCCATCGGCCTGCTCGCGCTCGCTCTCGCGGCCGCCGCGAGCATTACCGCGCCGCTGGTCCTGGGCAGAGCCGTCGACGCCATCCGCGACGGCAAGCCCATGAGCTACCTCTTCCTCTTCGCCGGGCTGACCATCGCCATTCAGCTCGCGGATAGCGGGCTGCGCTTCATCACCCGCGTGTTCGTCTCCGGCTCCTCCCGGTATATCGAGTACGACCTCAGGAACGACGTGTATTCACACATCCAGTCGCTGGACCAGAAGTTTTTTCAGGACAACCAAACGGGTGACCTGATGGCCCGGGTCTCGAACGACGTCCTCACCGTCCGCGAGATCCTCGGCCCGGGGCTGATGGATCTCTTCCGCTCCGCGCTCATGTACCTCTTCGGCACCATCGTCATGCTCACCATCGACTGGAAGCTGGCCATCGTCGCTGCCTTGCCGCTGCCCCTCATCACGCTCATCTGGATCTGGGCAGAGCAGGTCGTCGAGAAGCGCTTCCACGCTGTTCAGACGCAGTTCGGGACGCTCAGCACCTTCGTCCAGGAGAACTTCTCCGGCGCACGCGTCGTGAAGGCCTACGTCCAGGAGGACAACGAGGCCGGCGCGTTCGAGCGCGCGACGCGGGAATATGAGCGGAAGAATCTCGAGTGGGCGCGGCTCTCGATGGCCCTCTTCCCGCTGGTCCAGGTGCTCGCCGGTGTGAGCACCGTCATCGTCATCTTCATGGGCGCGCACGAAGTTCAGAGCGGCGCGCTCACGGTCGGCCAGTTCGTCTCGTTCAACTGGTTCATGGTGCTTCTGGCGTGGCCGATGGTGAACCTCGGCTGGACACTCAACCTCTACCAGCAGGCGGCAGCCTCGATGATGCGCGTCGAAGAGGTGCTCTCGCGGAAGCCGGCGGTGACCGACCGCCCCGGTGTGAGCGAGGTCGAGCGAGTACGCGGCAGCATCACGTTCGAGCGGGTGGATTTCGGATACTTCAACCGCCCTGTCCTGCACGACGTGAACCTCGACGTGCCCGCCGGGACCACGCTGGCGGTTGTCGGTCCGACGGGCTCCGGCAAGACGACGCTCGTCAACCTGATCGCCCGCATCTACGACGTGCGCGGCGGCCGCGTCGCCATCGACGGCCGCGACGTCCGCGACATCCCGCTGGCCCAGCTCCACGAATCCATCGCCTTCGTCCCGCAGGAGTCATTCCTGTTTTCCGCGACGCTCGAGGAGAACGTTGCCTGGGGCGGCGACGTCACGCCGGAACGCCTCGCGCAGGCGTCAGAACTCGCGCAGCTCACGGCCGACATTCCACAGCTCCCGCGTGGCATGCAGACGATGGTCGGTGAGCGCGGTGTGTCGCTCTCGGGCGGCCAGAAGCAGCGCGCCGCGATCGCCCGGGCGCTCGCCCACGACGCACCGATCCTCGTGCTAGACGATGCGCTCTCGCACGTGGACGCCTACACGGAGGAGCGCATCCTCGCTGGCGTGAAGGACTTCATCGCCGGGCGCACGGCGGTAATCATCGCGCATCGCGTCTCGGCGGTGCGCTGGGCGGACCAGATCGTCGTGCTCGAAGACGGACGCATCATCGAACGCGGCACGCACGACGAGTTGGTCGCGCGTGACGGAGCGTACGCGCGCCTCGACCGCTGGCAGCGGCTTGAGCAGGAGCTCGCCGCAGACGACGACGACGCAGAGGACGGTCCCTAGCCATGGGCATGTGGGGCGGCTTCGGCAACTACGAAGAGTTCGGCAAGGCGTATGACTCGCGCCTGGTCAACCGGTTTCTGCCGTACATGCGACCGTACGCATGGCGCGTGATCCTCTCGCTCGTCCTCCTGCTCGCGACGACCGCCCTGCTGCTGGCTCAGCCGCTCCTGGTGCAGCAAGCCATCGACCGCGACATCGCCAAGGGAACCACTGAGGATCTCTGGTGGATCACGACGCTGTACGTGCTCACGCTCGTGCTTTCGTTCGCCTTCCAGTACGTGCAGTCGGTGCAGATGGTCATCGTCTCGCAGAAGGTGATGAACGACCTGCGGATGAAACTGTTCCGCCACCTGCAGCGCATGTCCATCGCCTTCTACGACGCGAACCCGGTCGGCCGGCTCGTCACCCGCCTGACCAACGACATCCAGGCGCTGAACGATCTCCTCACCGCCGGCGCGGTGCGGATCATCGCCGACGTGCTGCAGATCGTGGGCGTCGCGATCGTGTTGCTGTTCATCGACTGGAAACTCGCGTTGATCACGCTCGTCATCATGCCGCTGCTTGCTGTCGTGATGCGCTGGTTCGCAGTCGTGATGCGCAACGCCTTCCGCAAGCAGCGCCAGTACGTCGCGAAGCTCAACGCGTTCACGGCAGAGCACCTGAGCGGCATCCTGCTGGTGCAGCTCTTCGGGCGCCAGCGCAAGGACTACGACGAATTCCGCGCGCACAACGAAGAGTTGCTCGGCGCCAACATGGAGGTGGTGCACTCTTTCGCGCTGTTCGAGCCGGTTGTCGCGATGGTCGCGGCGATCACCACGGCGATCATCATCGTCGTCGGAGGCCGCTTCGTCCTGGACGAGTCGCTGACGATCGGCCGATTCGTGGCGTTCCTCCAGCTTGTGGCTATGTACTACAACCCGATTCGCGAGATCGCCGACCGCTTCAACATCCTCCAGGGCGCCATGGCCGCGCTCGAGCGCATCTTCACGCTGCTCGACGAGCCGGAGGGCGTGCAGGACGCGGAGGGCGCGCTCGAGCTGCCCGAGAAGATCGCCGGCTCAGTGGAGTTCGACCACGTTTCGTTCTCGTACACCGAGGACACCTGGGTGCTGAAGGACGTCAGCTTCCGGATCGAGCCCGGCGAGCGCGTGGCGTTCGTCGGTGCGACCGGCGCGGGAAAGACGAGCCTCATCAACCTGCTGTTGCGCTTCTACGACGTGCAGCACGGACGCATCCTGCTCGACGGGGTGGACATCGCACGCGCGAAGCAGCAGCACGTGCGCCGGCACATCGGCCTAGTCCTGCAGGACCCGTTCATCTTCACCGGCACGATCGAGGAGAACATCCGCCTCCGCGATGAGAGCATCTCGATCGAGCAGGTGCGTATGGCGGCGCGGCTGGTCGGTGCGGACCGCTTCATCAACCAGCTCCCCGACGGATACCAGCATCAGTTGGTCGAGCGCGGGGCGAACCTGAGCACCGGACAGAAGCAGTTGCTCGCCTTCGCTCGTTCGGTCGCCTTCGACCCGGAAGTGATGCTCGTGCTCGACGAGGCCACGGCGAACATCGACTCCGAGACCGAGGCATTGATCCAGGACAGCCTCGAGCGGCTGACCGCGCGCCGGACGAGCATCATCATCGCTCACCGGCTCGCGACCGTGCGCTCCGCGGACCGGATCATCGTGCTGCATCACGGCGAGATCGTCGAACAGGGCACACACGAAGAGCTTCTGGCTGCAAGAGGCCGCTACTTCCGCCTCTGGCTCCTTCAGCAGCGCGAGGTGCCGGGTGACGTCGTTGCGCCGGTGCCGCCGGCGACGGCACAACCCTGACGCTTACTTCCCAATCTAATTTTGCGGTGGCCGGACACTCTGTTAGGGGTTGGCTGAGGCAGCGCCGAATCCACATCCGTATAATTCGCAGGTTGTCAGACAGACAAGCGATGGGAGTGGCGTGAGTTCCGGCGTAGACGACCCGAACCTGGCGCGACTACGCGAGCCCGCCCGGCGGGCCGACTTCGACGTCGCTGCCGCGCTCCGGGTGGCCCTGGCGCCTGCGCTCGCGCTCGCGGGCGTCGCCGTCGCCCTCGTCTCGCAGGTCTCCCTCACGCATGACACCGGGATCTCATCCGCCGGATGGGGCTTCGTGCTGGCCGCCGCGCTTTTCGCCGCGTCGGCGTTCGTCATCGTAGGGCAAGGCGTCACTGACGCCGACGCGGAGTCGGCGTTCGTGCTGCCGCGCTACTGGGAGATCGCAGCATTCGCCGCGGTTATCGGCATCGCGCTGTTCTTCCGGTTTTTCCGGTTCATGGACTTCCCCCAGGGCCTCTGGTACGACGAGGCTGTCAACGGCACCGACGCACTCTCGATCATCGACCGCGACCACCTGACGGTCTGGCGAGAGTCGAACTTCGGCCACTCGACGATCTTCTTCTACCTGCTGATCGTCTCGTACAAGCTGTTCGGCTACACCGTCTTCGCGATGCGGTTGGTCCCCGCGATCGCCGGGATGGCCGCCGTGATCGCGTTCTACTTCCTTGCGCGGTGGCTGCTCGGGCCGATCCCGGCGCTCGTCGCGACTGCATTCCTGGCCGTCTCGCGTTTCGCCGTTACGTTCAGCCGAATCTCCTGGGAGGCATCGCTCCAGCCCCTGTTCGAAATCCTCGCGGTCTACTTCTTCGTGCGGGCGCTGGAGACGAAGCGCGCGCTGTACTTCTTCCTCGCCGGCGGTGCTTTGGCGGCCGGCATCTACACGTACCTGGCGTTCCGCTTCGTGCCGGTCGTGCTGCTGTTCTTCCTGTTGTACATCGCCGTGTCGCAGCGAGAGCTGCTGCTGCGCAACGTGCGCGGCCTGCTGATTTACGGCGTCTCCTTCGTCATCGTCGTGCTGCCGCTGGCGCAGTACGCGGTGCAGAATCAGGACCAGTTCCTCGCCCGCACGCGTGACATCAACGTCTTCAAGGAGATCGACAAGACCGACAGCTACGAGCCTCTGCGCCACAACATCAAGGCAACGCTCAAGATGCTCAACGTGCAGGGCGACCTCAACGGCCGGCATAACCTGCCGAACGCCCCGATGATGGACGACGTCTCGGCCGCGCTGCTCGTGCTCGGTCTCGCCGTGTGCGCCTGGTCCATCCGGAACTGGCGGAAGGGCGCGATGGCCGGATGGCTTGCGCTGGCGCTCGTGCCCGGCGCGCTCACGATCAGTATCGAGAACCCCAGCGCGATCCGCGCGGTCGGCGCGATCCCGCCGATGTACCTGATCCCCGGCCTCGCCGTTGGCTTCATGTACCGGACGCTATCACCGACGCGCAGCGGCAGGCTGTTATTCGCGGTGCTCGCAGTGGGGCTCGTCGGCGCCAGCACCGTGCAGAACTATCGTGACTTCTTCGACAAACAGGCGCACAACGAGCAGGTGTACGACGCATTCGGATCGATCCCGACGCAGGTCGCGCAGCTTGCGGCGCAGGAGAGCGGTTCGAAGAACGTGTACGTCTCGCGCGAGTTCAACGGACATCCGGCATTCCTGGTCCTCACGCGCGGGAAGAAGGTCGACTACTACACGCCGGCCGCGAACGTCGTCTTCCCGCGCAGCAACAAGGACTATCTGCTGATCCTGGACCCGCGGCAGCTCGGCATCGTCCCGACGCTGCGCACCTTGTACCCGGGCCTCACCGCCGTGGACGACACCGACGAGTGGGGCCGCCTGCAGTTCACGAAGGTCACGATCCCCGCCGGGGACGTCGAAGCGCTGCACCGCGTCGACCAGACGATCACCCCGGGAGGCGGGGGGCCGCAGACGTCGCAGCAATCGGCGGCGCACACGTGGACTGACGCGGAGGTCAGCGGCGGTGCGGCGACCGTCGAATGGCGCGGGAACCTCTGGGTGGGTACGGCGCCCGGAAACGTGGCGTTCCGGCTCAATTCTCCGGGCCTCATCAGCCTGGAAGTGGACGGGAAAGAGATCGCGTCCGGCGCAAACGAAGTAGACGTACCACAGGCGCCGATGACCTTCGGCGAACACAAGGTCCGCGTCGTCGCGAACGCGACCAAACCGGGGGACTCGACGATGAAGGTCTCCATCGATGGTCGCGTCACAGATGCCTCTGATTCGCTCTACTCGACGAGCACGGGCGATCGCGGCTTCCAGGCGGCGTACCGCACCGGGCGCGACTTCACGACCGATCCGGTGCAGGTGACTCACATCCCGTTCGCCATCAGCGCGCTTGCGCTCTCGGGTCTTCAGGCCGTGGATTACCGCGGCGTTCTCGATGTGCCGGTCGACGGCGACTACGGATTCGCGATCGACACGGGCGTGCCGGCGCAGATCCTGGTGGACGACCAGTTGGTCGTGGACAGCGGCGGCGCCCACGCTCCGCGCCGCAGCGAAGGCTCTACCGCGCTGACTGCGGGCCAGCACCTGGTCTCGATCCAGTTCAGCGGGGTAGACCGCGCGGAGTGGGCGCTGTTCCTCAAAGCTCCGGCGGAGGATTGGAAGCAGGCCGACGGATCGGAGTTTGCGCCACCGACTGGCGCATACCGGCCGCCAGCCGTCGTCACCCTGGATCCGGACCCAACGTGGACGGCCGGTGGACGGAAGATCGAGGGCATCGACGCTCCGGCAGCGGTTACGTCGCTGCCTGATGGCACGACGGTGGTGGGCGCCGCGGACCGCCTCGCGTTCGTATCGCCATCTGGCGTCACGCGCACAGTGAAGGTCGCCGGCGTCTCCGAGATCGCAGACCTCGACGTCACGCCGTCAGGCGCAATCGCCGTGCTCGATCGCGCGAGCCACTCCCTGGTCATCGTCGATCAGCAGGGCACCGTGCAGCAGCAACTCGGCGACTCGTTCGCCAGTACCAGCGGCCTCGCCATTCAGGGCAACGACGCGTACGTGACGTCGCCGGCCGGCGGGGTCGTGTACAAGGTGCCGCTCGACGGCAGCGGCAGCACTATCCTCCCCATCTCCAACGCGGACGCCACGCAGAAGGCGGTGCAGCCGTCGGACATAGCGGTCGCGCCCGACGGGACGATCCTGATGACAGACTTCGACCGTCACAAGATCGTTGTGAGCGCGGACGGTGTCACGGGCAAGAGCACGGCGGGCCTTCCAGGCACTGGCACGCAGGTGCCCCACGTCGCGCTTTACAAGGGCGTGCTGTTGCTCGCCACCGACCCGCTGAACCAGCGCATCGTCATGTACGACCGCGCGGGCAAGCAGCGAGGGGTGTTCGTGTTCGCCTTCAGCGTGCGGAGCGGCGCTCGGCCCGTCGGCATCTCGGTCACGTCGGACGGATTGGTCTATGCTGCCGACCCGGAGTTGGGTGTGGTCTACCGCCTCAAGATCAAGATCCCGCCGGAAGCGATCGACCTAGCCCAGTAGCGGCGTGATCGCGTCGCACACCGCCTTGAGTTGCGCCGTCTTCGCTTGCAACGCTACGTCGATGCCGCGTGCGTCCCACGGGTTGAAGCGACCGGGGTGCCCGTAATCTGTCTGTTCGAACCGAGCCGTCCGTCCCTTCGACGTCAGCGTGAGTGTGCGCCGCACCATCGCGTCGGGAGTGCCGTGCGCGGGGTCGTATCTCGGGAAGTGTTCTTCGACCACCGAGATCTCGAGCATTGCATTGTCCTGCATCGCGCACTCCTCTTCCGCAGATCGATCAACGCGTCGTATCGCGCGCGTCGCCGTTGTCACGCAGCCGCTGCCACACGACGGCCACGCGCTGGATCGCGGTTACGTTCGAAAGCACGGCGAGTATCCACAGCGCCCACAGCACCACGCCATGCCCGATGACGAGCGCCCCGCCCAGCAGCAGCACTCTCTCGGCGCGAGTGAACAGCCCTTCGCGCAGGTCGATGCCTTCGCCCTGGGCGCGCGCCCGGACGTAGCTCACCAGGATCGAGCCGACGACCGCCGCGTAGATGAGCACGACCTCCTGCGTGTGCCCGCCGACGCTCTCGTAGTGGAAGAGCAGCCCCCCCAGCACCGCCGCCTCCGACATGCGGTCCAGCACGGAGTCGAAGACGCCGCCGAAGCGGGTGACCGCGCCAGTCTTCCGCGCCAGCGCTCCATCGAGCAGGTCGAGGCCGCTGAAAATGAGCATCGCGACGCCGGCCCAGAAGAAGTGTCCGCCCGCGGCGAGGCAACCGGCGAGCACGTTGCCGCAGAACCCCGTGACCGAGATCATGTTGGGAGTCACGCCCGCCGAAGCGAGCGGACCGACGACGGGATCGGTGATGCGCGTCGAGACTTTATGCGGGACCAGCGTGAACGACGGCAACGGCACCTCGGCTGGTTTCTCCGAGCGTACCGGCGCACTCACGCGGGCGGCAAGCGACGAATGAACCATCCATGACCACGATTCTGCAGGCCTCCGCCGATCCTCAGACCACCGTTCGAGGCGTTGCCGACGGCGATGACCTCTGGTTGCCTCTCGACGAGCTGACTCGCACAACGGGATGGGAGCTGAAGCCGGAAGGCGCCTGCCGCGGCGACGTCTGCGTGCCGCTTCCATCTGGACGCGTGCAGGAGTTCGTGCGCGGCGCAGGCGCCGGCACGCTGTTCAATATCGCCGCGCTTGCTCGGACGCTCGGCGCGCCGGTGCTGCGCGACGCCGCGAACGACGTCTGGTGCATCGGCGAGGACACGGTGATGAAGTCCGACCGGCTGCTCTCGCTCGAAGCGCCCGACTTCGCGCTGCCGGACCTCTCGGGCCGCGTGCATCACCTCTCCGACTACCGCGGCAGCAAGCTGTTCATGCTCGCGTGGGCGTCGTGGTGAGGATGCCGCTTTGAACTGCCCGTGTGGCAGTCGTTGCGAGAAGAGCTGAAGTCCGACAACTTCGAAGTCATCACCGTGGCTCTCGACAGCGGCGGGTCCGAGGCCGCCCGGCCGTGGATCGAGCGCGCGAAGTCAGAGCACCCGGCGCTGATCGACGAGCGTCACCTCGTCGCTGACCTGTACGGCATCATCAACGTCGCGACGGCGGTGTGGATCGACGAGGACGGCATCATCGTGCGACCGCCCGAGACGCCGGCTACGAACGCTCGCGTCGCTGAGATGCTCGGCATCGGACCGACGGCGTACATGGACGCCCTACGCGACTGGGCGAAGAACGGCGCCTCGAGCGCGTACATTCCGCCGGAGCAGGACCGACGCGAACGGCGGCGGCTCCCCGATGAGCAGCGGGTGCTCGCGACGACGAACTTTCGCCTCGGCGAGTATCTCTTCGCGCACGGCGCTGCTGACGACGCGCGCCCGTACTTCGAGCGTGCGGTCGAGCTCCAGCCCGAGAACTGGACGTACCGGCGCCAGTACTGGGCCAACTACGAGCCGCAGAACAACGCCAACCACGTCTGGTATCGCGCCGCGATGTCCACTGGCGACACCCCGTACTACGAGCCGGTGCAGCTCGGCGCCGAGCCCGCGGCCGACCGAGCGGCCACGGCGCAAAAGCAACGCGACATCTACGAGGGGCTGTTCAAGAAGGCGTTTGCGCCCGACGATCCGTAGTTTCGAGCGCCATCGGGAAGACGGCAGAGGCTCGGCGTCCCGACGCCGAGCCTCGTGTGATCGAACACGGTCGTGCTGCTACCGGACGTCGATCGTGCCTTGCATCCAGGCATGGATGGCGCAGATGAAGTAGAGCGTCGATCCCGGAGGCGCGGTCACCGGCTCAGTGATAGAGGTCCCCGGCTCGATGTACAGCGTGTCGAAGTGGCCGTCCAGCCCCGCACCGCCCGAGACGTTCACGAACTGCGCGCCCGATGGCTGTCCCGGGAACTGCTGGAAGATCTGATCGCAGACCGTGCCCGGCGATCCACAGTTGAAGACGGAGTCGATGTCCGCTGGAACCTCGCTCGCATCGACGATGCTCAGCGTGTGCGGGTCCTCGGTCTTGTCTCCGTGCTCGAACGTCAGCGGCTCGCCGCTCGTGATGACGATGTGGCCGGGGGTGAACTTCAGGTTCGCTTCCACTTTGCCATTCGGCACGAACTGCTCCGTGCCCTGCGTACGGACTGTACGTCCTCCTGAAGCGCTGCCCGTGCCAGCCGCGGAGAAAGCGAAAGTGACGGCGACGGCGGCTCCGAACACAACGGCTGGCCTGATGCCGGTGCGAAATAGAGTCGAGATGGCGTGTCGATACACAGGGAACTCCAATCTGGTGACATAAGCGACTGCAGAGGCTCCACGATGGCATCGATGGAAGGTGGGATCAAGCCGGCATTGTCAGTTAAGGGAGTTCGCCTGGTATTGACGCCTTGGGGATATCGCTAACTGGTTGTCGCGGTGAGCGTGTCTTCGAAGTACCGCACGCGCTCCTTCTTGAATTCCCGCGCGCTCCACAAGATCTCGTAATCCGAGACGCCTACCGTCTCGGATAGCTCCGCGACGATCGACGCCACCTGGTCGCGCGACTCGCAGTGCACCATCGAGAACAGCGGATACGGCCAATCCGGGAACGTCGGGCGCCAGTAGCAGTGGCTTACGCGGGTGTCCGCCGCCAGCCGCTCGCCTATGTCCTCGATGCGGTCCTCCGGGACGCGCCAGCACGCCATGCCGTTGGCGCTGAAGCCGGCCTCGTTGTGCCGCAGCACCGCTGCGAATCGCCGAAGGATGCCTTCGTCGTGCATCTCGTTAAGCTTCGCGATCACATCCGCTTCGCTCATGCCGAGCCGCTGGGCCGTGTCCGCCCATGGCCGCGAGGCGATCGGCAGATCGTCCTGGCACACCCGGATGATCGTCTTCTCGGCGTCCGTCAGGTCGCGGCGCGCCCGCACGCCGTTGTGAGACCGCTTCGGCTTCGAGTCGGTGATCTTTTCCACCATGTCGTACTCGACGGCGATCTTGAACAGCTTGATCGCCGGCAGCACGATGAACCGCTCCGCCCCGGCGGCCTCCGCCAGTTCCGCGACCGTCCGCTCGAAGTCGCGCTCGCGCGGGATTGCCAGCACGAACCATAGGTTAAACCGATGCTCGCGCGCGTAGTTGTGGCTGACGCCCGGGTGCGCGCTGATCACGTCGGCGGCCACCTCGAGCCGCGCCGGATCGACCGCCACTGCGATGAGCGCGCTCTTGTAGCCGATGCGGAAGACGTCGAAGATCGGGCTGAGGTGGCGCAGCACGCCGGCGTCGCGCAGCCGCTGCGTACGCTGAAGCACCTCGGTTTCACCGATCCCCAGCTCAGCCGCGACTGCGGCGAACGGCTGCCCGCAGAGCTGGAACGATCCCTGGAGTGCGTTCAACAGCCGCCGATCGGTGAGATCCAGCTCGTCCATCCGCCTATGAGTACCGCTCTTCCTTCCACGGGTCGCCGTGGATGTGGTAGCCGTACATCTCCCAGAAGCCGGGCTTCTCGTCGTCCATGAACACGAGGCCCCGCACCCACTTCGCACTCTTCCAGAAGTAGAGCTTGGGCACGACGAGTCGGAGCGGCCACCCGTGCTCTTTCGCCAGCGGTTCGCCGTTGTGCTGATGCGCGAGGATCACGTCGTCGTCCATCAGCTCGGCGAGCGGAATGTTCGTCGTGTAGCCGCCGTAGCTGTGCGCCATCACGTGCTTCGCCGCCGGCTTCGGCTTCACCCGATCCAGCAGGTCGATGAATCGCACGCCCGTCCAGTCGTTGTCGAACTTGCTCCAGTGCGTGACGCAATGGATGTCGGAGCGCAGCGTGGTCTGCGGCAGCGCCAGGAATTCATCCCACGTGAGGTTGACTTCCTGCTCGACGAGGCCGATTGCCGAGAACTTCCACGTCGCCAGGTCGATGCTCGGGACGCCGCCGTAGTCCAGCACCGGCCAGCCGTCGGTGAGCTTTTGTCCGGGCGGCAGGCGGTCGCCGTACTTCTCGCGATCTTCTTTCGCCCGGCGGTTGAAGATGTCGAGGGCCACAGCCGTCCTTTGGTCGAAGAATGTGCGCGGTTTCACGATAACACGGGTGTCCGTGCGATACCTACGCAATTCGATTCGGAGGACAGCCGGTCAGGGGAGTGTCAGGCAGATGAGGTTGGACTTCTTCTGGAGGTCGACGTTGTCCGTCTGGCACTGCTGGTCCGTCGGCACGTCCTGCTCCATCGATGCGTACACCTTCAACGATGAGCCGTCAGACGAGTACCAGTAGCCGTTCTCGATGGGACTGCCGAGCGGGTCCTGCGGCGGCCCGGTGGGGATGACGTCCTTCAGCTTGCAACCGACATCGAGGTCTTTGAAGACGCAGAGCGTCTGGACGTTCCCGTTCGTCGACGGGTAGCTGCCGTCCTGGTCCTTCAGCTTCCCGAAGGCCGCGAGCATCGTGAGGAGGTCGACCTGGCGCTGGTGGTCGCGGTCCGCGGGCGTGCCGGGAGGCGCGCCTTCAACCGTGGGCCGCGGCTTGGGCGTCGGCTTCGCGCCGATGGCGGTGGCGGTGGGTGGTGTGAATGTGCCGCGTACAGGCGTTCCCACCTCGCCGAGGAGGGGCGGCGGCTCGGCGCTCCCGCTGCTCCCTAGGTCGAGCCACGCGACCGAAGCGAGCGCGATGGCCAGCAGCCCGACGGGCACGATGACGTTCCACCTGAGTCCTCGCGCCCATTCGATGAAGGACCGTTCGCGCATGCGCGATCACTATAGCAACGGACCTCCGCGCGGCTGCCGCTCGCATCGCGCGCATGAAGCCTTCATTTTGTAATAACTTTGAAGCGGCGAATGCGTCCCTTGCGGCGACTCGATAGGTTGTTGGATCACATAATTGGGCCCGTAGGGCTGGTCTGCCGGTTGGTGTGATTCCCGGCGGGCATACCGCGAGACCAGGGCGCAAC
Source organism: uncultured Dehalococcoidia bacterium (assembly GCA_964487335.1). GTDB lineage: Bacteria > Chloroflexota > Dehalococcoidia > DSTF01 > JACRBR01 > CAZAPT01. Next base: position 40,790 of record CAZAPT010000002.1, on the reverse strand, counting down.
CCCGTCAACAGACTCGGTGCCCTGGTCTCATTCGTGCAAAGCGCATTCCCGATCCACAGCACGCGAAGATAACGGTAAGAGCGCGACGGCAGTCCGCCGCGCCTTGCGCTACGTCACCGGCTCCGGATGCGCGAGGTGATACGGCACTTCGATGATCACGGTGTCCGGCCGCTCTCGCAGCGCCGCCTTGAGGCGCCGCGCCGACTGGTTGTGCAGCACGCGCTGCCACGGCCACGCGGTGACGAACTCGGGCAGCACGACGGTCACGTATTGTCCCGGGTCCGCCTTATCCAGCGCATCGACATAAGACAGCACTGGCGCCACGAACGACCGATATGGCGAGTCGATGATTACTAGCGGGACATCGAGCACGCGCGACTCCCACTCCTCCCGTAGCCGGTGGCCCGCCTCGAGGTCGTCGGTGATATGGAGCGCCGTGACGTTCGGCGAGACGCTGCGCGCGTAGTCGAGCGTCCGGAGCGTTGCGCGGTTGATCTCATCGACCGGGACGAGCACCGCCTGGCGGTGGTGCTGGCGCGTATCGATGATGAGGTCTTGCGGGACGTCGAGCCCCTTCGCAACGCCTGCGTAGTGCTGGTGGATGGCGTAGAACGTCAAGGCCAGGATGACCATCGCCAGCATGCTGATCCACGCGCCCTCGCTGAACTTCGTCCCGCCGACGATCCGCGCCACGACGAACGTTGCGACCGCGCCTGTCGCGTTGATGACGATGCTCTGCTTCCATCCGTGCTCTTTAAGGCGCAGCCAATGGATCACCATGCCGCTCTGCGACAGCGTGAACGACGCGAACACGCCGAACGCGTACAGCGGGATGAGCCGGTCAACATCGGCATCGAAGACGACGAGCAGCAGCGCTGCAGTCGCTCCAAGCACGATGATCCCGTTCGAGAACGCGAGCCGATCGCCCCGGAACAGGAACTGGTGCGGGAGGAACTTGTCCCGCGCGAGAATCGAACCGAGCCGCGGGAAGTCGGCGTAGCTCGTGTTCGCCGCGAGGATGATGATGAGCGCCGTGGCGACCTGGATGTAGTAGAAGATCGGCGACCGTCCGAAGATCACGCGCGCGACCTGCGCCGGCGCCGAGACTTCGTCCGCGTGCTGTACGCCGAGCTGGTGCGACAGGATCGTCAGGCCGATGAAGAAGAAGCCGAGGATTACGGCCATCCACATCAGCGTGGTCGACGCGTTACGTGACTCCGGCTTCTTGAACGCCGGAATGCCATTGGAGATGGCTTCGACCCCGGTCAGGGCCGCGCAACCTGACGCGAATGCCCGCAGCACGATGAACCAGGTGAGGCCATGCGTGCCGGTCTGCACCCACTTGTCTGAGAACTGGTCGGCATTGAGGCTCGGGTCGATGGCGATGCGGATGAAGCCGACGACGATGAGGATGAAGAACCCGACGATGAACGCATACGTCGGGATTGCGAAGATTGTCCCGGACTCGCGGATGCCGCGCAGGTTCAAGAGCGTGATCAGCGCGACGAATCCGACCGATAGCTCGACCCGCAGCGGGTGCAGATCGGGTATCGCCGATGTAATCGCGAACACACCCGCGGCAATCGAGACCGCCACCGTCAGGATGTAGTCGACCGAGAGCGCCGCCGCCGCCGTGAGCCCCGCGACATCGCCCAGGTTCTCCCGCGCGACGATATATGCCCCACCCCCGCTCGGGTACGCGCGAATGGTCTGGCGGTATGAGAACGTGACGATCGCGAGCAGGACGCCGATGGCCAGTGCGATCGGGACCGACTTCGTCAGGGCGGCCGTGCCTGCCGTCGCCAGCACGAGCAGGATCTCGTCCGTGGCGTAGGCGCTGGACGATAGGGCGTCCGAGGAGAAGACGGCCAGGGCCTTGAACTTCGGCAACCGCTGCTCTTCGAGCTCTTCGGAGGAGATCGGCGCCCCGACGGCGAGCTTCCGGACCCGACGCCATAGCTGCTGGGCTCCCGTGCGCGGCGCAGTCGCGACGGCGGTCGCGCGGAACGTCGCCTCGTCTTCCGACCGCTCGAAGCGGCGCTCGCTGGACCGGATGCGTCGCGCGTATCTTGAGCCCGGCTTCGCGCCGCGATGGATCTCCGTGGCTTCGAGCTCGGGTACGGCGGACCGCCTCCGCATCAGCCGTATGCGGTCGTGCTCCTCGCCATCGCGGCCGCTCGTCGTCCGTTCGGCGCCGTCACTGCCGGCGCCTGAGCCGTCTGCTTCTTCCTGAACCTCGTCGGGACGCGTGCGCTCACGCTCAGCCACGGGGAGCCGCCCGGAGATGGGTAGCTGGTTGTTGAGAGGGACCGTGCGCGGTCAGGAAGACCGCCGCAGCAGGTTCAATGATGGGCGTAAGAGGCATCCAATCGTGTCGTACACATGGAGCGTAGCGCCGCGATCCGAGGGAGTAAACCGCCCGAGTGTCAGAGTTGTGTCAGAGTTTTGACGAGCGAATTACGCGAGCGATCCGGTCGTGTCAGCGCGTCCAAATCGTGGCGGGCGCGTCACCCGACGTGGTAGGGCACATCGATCACGACGGCGTTCGCGCGCTCCAGGAGCACCTTCTTCAGGCGCTGGGCCGATTGGTTGTGCAGCAGGCGCTCCCACGGCCAGCGTGCGACATATTCGGGCAGCACCACGGTGATAACGTCGTCGGGGTCGACGCGGTCCCGCGCCTCGACGTACGCCAGCACCGGCCCGATCAACGACCGGGAGTGCTCCGACTGAACGATGACGAGCGGAACGTCGAGGACGTGACGCTCCCACTCCTGCCGCAGCTCTCGCGCCTCGTCCAGGTCATCGGTCACGTGAATCGCCGTGACGTTGTTGGAGATCGAACGCGCGTACGACACGGCGCGCATCGTCGCTCGGTTGAGCTCGTCCATCGGCAGCAGCACTGTCTGTCGGCGCGCGGCGCCCACGTCGGTGAACACTTCGTCGTCGGCGATCGACAACCGCCGCTTGACGCGCCGGTAGTAGTCACCCGTCATCCAGAAGAGCCCGGCGAGGAGGCCGATCGCGCCGATCGTGAGCCAGGCGCCGTGGGTGAACTTGGTCGCCGCGATGATTACGGCGACGACGCCCGTTGCCACCGCGCCGACGCCGTTGATGATCATCGCGCGCTTCCATCCCGGCTCGGCGGCGTGCCGCCAGTGGATGACCATTCCGGCTTGCGAGAGCGTGAAGCCCACGAACACGCCGACCGCGTAGAGCGGGATCAGCTTGTGGGTCTCGGCGCTGTACAGGATCAGCAGCCCGATCGAGGCGCCGGCCAGCACCATGATTCCGTTCGAGTATCCGAGGCGGTCGCCGCGGTACTGGAAGATGTGGGGTGCGCACCGGTCGCGCGCCATCACCGATGCGAGCGCAGGCAGACCGGCGAAACTGGTGTTCGCGGCAAGGATCAGGATCAGCGCCGTCGCGACCTGGACCATGTAGAACATCGGCCCGCCGTTGAAGACGGCATCCGCGATCTGTGCGACGACGGTCTTGGTTTCGGACGGGTGGACGTTGAGCTGGTGCGCCAAAATGGTCAGCCCAACGAAGAGCGCCGTGAGGATCGCTGCCATCCACGTTAGCGTCGTGGCGGCGTTCTTCGGCGAGGGTTCCTTGAACGCCGGCACGCCGTTCGAAATCGCCTCGATACCGGTGAGCGCCGTGGCGCCCGAGGAGAACGCCCGCAGCAGCAGAAAGAGCCCGATGGAGCTGGTGCCGGCTGTAATCGTGCCCTCCTGCGACACGTCGTGGATGTTTCCAGTCATCACACGCACCAGGCCGACGATGATCATCGTCGCGAAGGTCACGAGGAAGAAGTACGTCGGGATGGCGAAGATCGTCCCCGACTCGCGCAGCCCCCGCAGGTTGCCAATCGTGAGGAGCGACACGAACACGACTGCCAGGATGACGCGCTCGTCGTGCAGCTCGGGAATGGCGGACGTGATGGCTGCCACGCCGGCGGCCGTGCTGACGGCGACGGTCAGCGTGTAGTCGACGACCAGCGATGCGCCGGCGATAAGCCCGGGAACGATGCCGAGGTTCTCCATGGCAACTTTGTATGCACCGCCGCCTTGGGGATAGGCCCGGATTGTCTGGCGATACGACGTCGCGACGATGATCAGCAGCACTGCGATGGCGATGCTGATCGGGATCGAGTAGGTGAGAGCCGCGCTTCCGGCGAGGATCAGGATGAGCAGGATTTCTTCCGTCGCGTACGCGGTCGAGGACAGCGCGTCGGACGCGAAGATAGCCAGCGCCTTGACCTTGGTGAGCTTCTCCTCCGCCAGCCGCGACGCCGCCAGGGGCTGTCCGATAACCAGCCGCTTCAGCTGCCGCAAGACGCGCCCGCCCTGGCTCCGCGGGAGGTCCGCGACCTGGGTCGCACGGATGGTACCCGCGACGTCGCCGCGCTCGAACGTGCGCTCCCGGGTCCGGGTCAACCGGGCGTATCGTGAACCCGGCTTGCTCCCGTGGTGGATCTCGGTGGTCTCCACCTGGCCGGCCTGGCGCGGCACGCGGATCCGATCGCGTTCGCCGTAGGACGATTGGCCGTCGTTGGCGCGAGGGTCAGCTTCCGGCCGTTGTGTCGTCTCGGCCTTGCTGCTTCCGTCGTGTTCAGTCAATGAGATTCACAAAGGGCCATTTCGCAGCATCGATTCAGAGCCCCTCCGAGGCTGGGTTCGAAGCTATCTCGCGGCCCGGACTCCGTCCATCCAACAAGTTTCGCCTTAGCCTATCTCCGAGCGTTTGAGCGCGTAAAGGCATCGATGTACCGATTCGGGCGCGACGCGATCAGGCTCCTCTCACGCCGCCTGGCCCCATGCCTCCAAGCCGGCCACCACAGCGTCTCGCCTACAATGCGGGCACCCGCCATGAGCATCGCCGTCATCACCGACAGCACCGCCTGCATCCCGCCCGGCGTCGCGGTCCGCCATCGCATCGAGGTCGTCCCGCTCCACATTATCTTCCAGGGCCGAACGTTCACCGACTCTCTGACCAGGGACACGCGCGACTTCTACGATCTGCTCCGCACGTCGCACGAGCGCCCGACGACCGCAGCGCCGTCACCACAGATGTTCCTCGACGCCATAGGGCGCGCCGGCGTTGGCGCGGACGCCATCCTTTGCGTGACCGTCTCGAAGCAGTTCAGCGCGATGTACGACTCCGCCCGCCTCGCCATCGGCTTGGCTACGGCGGAGTCGCCGGACCTGGAGATCCGCCTCTTCGATTCCGGCAACGCGGCCATGGCTCAGGGCTTCGTGGTCCTCGAGGCGGCCCGGGTGGCGCGGACGGGCGCCGGGATGGACGACGTTATCGCCCGAGCAACCGAAATCTCGCGCCGCGCGGAGTTGCTTGCGGTCATCGACACGCTAACGTATCTCGCGCGTGGCGGCCGGGTGCCGCGCGTCGCGGCGTGGGCGGCGGGGATGCTACAGGTGAAGCCCATCGTCCGCTTCGATGCCTCCGGAATCCGCCTGATTTCGCGCACGCGCACGCGGCGTCGCGCGATCGATCGCATGCTCAGCGAACTCGCGCGCGCCGCGGATGGCGAGATGCTCCACATCGCCGTGCATCACGCGCATGCCCCGGCGGACGCCGAATACCTGCGCGCCCAGATCGAAGCCCGCTTCCGGATCGCGGAGATCTACGTTACCGAGTTCACCCAGGCGATGGGCGTGCACACAGGACCGGGCCTCCTCGCACTCTCGTTTTGGCGCGAGTAGAGGTTGTCGGCGCGCGGTGACTGCTCCCGCATGAGCGCATGTGCCGCTCCTGCCCGCGTCACGTGAATGAAAGTTTGGTCGCCCTGCACCCAACCCGCTAATCTATTGGCTGGTGTTGACAGAAGAGGAGTCGCGGCCCGCTCCCATCGCCAAGTTGCCCCCCGCCATCGTGCTGCTCGTCGGCCCTCCGGGCACAGGCAAGACCACGTTTGCAAGGGCGCTGCAACAGCGCACCGGCATCGGCATCGTTGAGTCCGATGCCGTTCGCCGGTCGATGTTTTCGGCCCCGGACTACACGAAGGCGGAGAGCGGCCAGGTATTCGAGGCGGTCCACAAGACGGCGGAGGCTCGACTCTCCAGGGGCGAAGGCGTCATCGTCGACGCGACGAACCTCATCGAGAACGAGCGGGTCGTGATGTGCGGCATCGCCGCCCGGCTCGGCGCCCGCTGCGTCGTCGTCCGCCTGACGGCTCCCGAAGCGGTCGTGCGGCAGCGCCTCGGCGCTCGGAGCATCGTGTCCGGCGCTTCCCAGGCCGGTGTCGAGGTGTACGAGCAGATGCGCCGGATCCGTCAGCCGATACTGAGACCGCACTTCGTCGTAGATACGGCCGTGGGTATCGAGGCCGCGGTCGAAGCCGTTGCAAGGGAGATCGAAGCTAGATGAGCCGACAACAGCGCCGTATCGACCGGAAGGGCCAGTCCCGGGGGGCTGCGCCCACCGTCTCACGTCGCACCCCCGTGCGTGCGAGCGCCGGCCGCCAGGTCCCCTGGATCCCTATCGGCATCGCCGCCGGCGTCATCGCCGTCGTCGCGCTCATCGCATATCTGATCCTCCAGAGCGGAGGTGGAGCTGACGTCGCGACGGCTCAGAAGGCCGCCGACGACCAGAGCTCGAGCATCCCCGGCACGTACGTCCCGAACCCGCACGGGTCGGACCGGCCGCACCTGCCCGGCTCGTACACGCCGGACCGGACGCCGATCGCCTTCTGTCCGGGGGTTCCGCGCTCGGCTTCGGCGGACATCGCGTCCGGCCTGACGCCCGCCGCGACTACCGGAGCGGAAGCCAACGCCACTCCGCAGCCTGCCGCTACCCCCGCTGCAAGCGAGACCAATGGGACGCCGAGCGAGACGCCGACGGGCGTCCCGGACTGCCGAAACAGCAACCCGCCCGCCACTGGCGCCCACCTGAACGTCCAGCACAACGTCGACGTCGGCAATGGCGCAGTCATCAACATTCCGCCCGACCCGGACGTCTATCCGTCCGACGTCCAGATCCCGCGCGATGCCATCCCCCACATCCTCGAGCACGCCGGCGTCTTCGTCGGATACCACTGCGTGGACGGCGACGATGCCTGTCAGAGGGTGGTTGACGATCTCACGAAGCTGGTGAACGATCGCATCGACAACAACAAGAACCGCGTCGTGATGGCGAACGATAGCGACCTGCCGGAAGGCTGGATTGGCCTGTCGTCATGGAGCCGCGTCGAAGACTTCACGTACCAGGACTACACGCGCGACCGGGCGTCGAAGTTCATCAGCACGAACTCGTGCCGCGTGGATTTCGAGGGTTTCTGTAAGTAGTCGCGGCGCATACGGGTCGTCATAACGTCTGCGGCTGCATCTCCGTAGGAGCGGTGGCGCGGCCACCCCAGCGGCGTTCGACCTGCGCGCCAACCGCCGGGTAGACCCACCGCTGCATCGCCAGCGCCAGCAGCAGGCCCGCCAGGCACACAACGAGCCCCACGAACGCATCCAGGATGTAGTGGTTCGCGGTGAAGACGATCGCCGCGAGCTGAGCCCATGGCAGCAGCAGCCCGAAGGCGCGCGCCAGCGGGTTGCGCGTCGACAGCACGATCGCGCCGCCGATGATCACCGCCCAACCGAAGTGCAGGCTCGGGACCGCGGCATAGGGGTTCACGAACGCGCTCGTGGACTGCGCCTGGTAGCTGAAGTTGCTGTACTTCTCGACCGTCCCGACGAACTCGCCGCTGGGAAGGAGCCGCGGCGGCATCACCGGGAACCAGTTGTAGATCACCAGCGCGATCGCGCCGGACAGCAACAGCGCATCGCGCGCAACGGTGTACTCGTGACGCTTGTAGAAGTACAGCCACAGTCCGACGCCGACGACGAGCGGGAAGTCCAGCCAGAAGTAGATGAAGTTGAACATCTGGATCAGGAAATGTCTTCCGAGGACCACCTCCTGCAGCCGCGGCTCCCAGAAGATCCCGATCGCGCGCTCGAAGTCCATGATGTGATTGGCGTTCGCCAGCGCCTCGCCTGAGCGCTCGACGACGAGCGAGCGCACCGTGAAATACAGCAGGAACGCCAGCGCGACGAGCGCGAGCTCGAAGGCGTCACGGTACGCGCGGTGACGCTGCGACGCCTCGTAGAGTCGATGTGCGAGCGACGGTGGCCGGGCAGCCAACGCTGCGGGGTCGCCGCTCACGGCGCGTTCGCCTGCGCGGCGCCGACCGGATCAGACGCGGAGGTGAGGCGCGTCAACCTGCCGTCCGTGCCGACGCGCTTCCGCCACGAGAATGCAACGCGATGTCCCTTTCGCGTGTCGCTTTGGTAAGGGGAAAAAATTGTGAGAGTCTCGTCATAAGGCTCTTGATACCCACGAAGCGCGGGCGTATTCTCCGGTCTGTCCTGAGGTCAAACGGCTACCTCACACGGCGCGTCACCGGCGCGCCAACAGCAGGGCAGGAGCGAGAGCCGCGGTGAGGTCGGCTCGCAACACCGTCTTCGACCTCCGGGCTTTTCATTCTTCATCAGTTTGGCGTCGCATTCGTTACCGGACGTTTCGTTGGGAGGGATCCTTGTTGTCCGCTTCGCGCCGTGCCCGTAGTCACAGCGTCGTCTTTGCGCACGTCTCGTTCCAGCGATGATCGACAACACTGCCGCCGCCATCTGGAACACCGCACTGGGTCAGCTGCAGATCAAAGTGACGCCGTGCAACTATGATACATGGCTGCGCGAGACGGTCGGTGTACGGTGCGAGCCCGGCGGGTTCGTCGTTGGCACGCCGAACGAAGTGACGCGCGAGTGGCTATCTGTCCAGCTCCGCAAACTTATCACGCAGATCGTCGCCCAGGTCCTCGGCGAGCCCGCTGAGGTCTCGTTCGAAGTCGTGCGCGTCCACGACGACGGCGCACCACCCCTCCTTTGCGTTGACGCGCCGGCCGCGGGCGACTCCCGCCGTCAACCCGCTATCCGGCCGGCGCTCAACCCCTGCCTCACCTTCGACGAGTTCGTCGTCGGCGAGGAGAACCGGCTCGCGTACGAGGCCGCTTGGCGCGTCGCGCACGAGCCGTCCAGCTTGAATCCGCTCGTGATCTTCGGTCCCTCCGGGCTCGGGAAAACGCACCTGCTCAATGCCATTGGCCATACAGCCTGGGAGCGCGGACTGTCGGTCATCCTGGCGCCGGCCGAGCGCTTCGGGAACGACTACGCCCGGTCAGCGGGCACAGGGGCGTTCGACCAGTTCCGCAACCGTTACCGTCGCGCCGACATGCTGCTTGTCGATGACCTGCAGTTCTTCGAAGGGAAGGAGAAGTTCCAGAAGGAGTTCTTCCACACCTTCAACGACCTCTATGCCGAAGGAAAGCAAATCGTGGTCACGGCGGACCGTGCTCCATCCGGCCTGCTGGGCATCATGGACGGCCTGCGCTCCCGCCTGCAGTGCGGGCTGACCGCGGACATCGAACGCCCGCGCTACGACACCCGCCTCGCAATCCTCGGCAGGAAGGCGAAGCGCCACCGGGTGGCACTCAACGACGACGCGCTGCGCCGGATCGCCACGCGCCACTGTCCCAGCGTACGGGAGCTCGAGGGATATCTGAACCGTGTCGTAGCGTATGCGCCGCTCGTCGGTGGGGAGGTCACGCAGCAAATGATCGACAAAGCGCTGTCACCGCTGTCTCCATCACCGCTATCGACCGAGGCGCCGCCGCCGGATCCGGAGGCGATCGTCGACGCCGTCTGCCGCCGCACGGGCGCGACGCCGGCCGACCTCCGCGGCCGCAGCCGCGCGCGCGACGTCACCTATGCCCGCCACCTCGCAATGTACGTGCTGAAGCACGACGGACGCTGCGGTCCCGCTGACATCGGTCGAGTGTTCGGCGATCGTGACCACTCGACGGTGCTCGGCGCCATCACACGCATCGCGAACGAGTTGCGGACGCGCCCCGAGACAGGCAGTGACGTCGCCGCCGTGCGGGCGTCGCTGGCGTCCCAGCTGCACGAACAGGCTGTCTAGCCGGATCTACTGACCGATCGATGAATGTTGGCGGCTATCCGCGCGTGGCTGCGACGGCCTTCTCTGCTGCGTCGCCCAGGTCCGCAGCGCGGATCACGGGCAATCCGCTTTCGCGGATCATCCGCTCACCCTCGTCCACGTTCGTACCGGCCAGGCGCGCAACCACCGGGATGGTCTTCTCCATCTGGCGTTGCGCCTGGATGATGCCGTCGGCGATGACGTCCACGCGCGCCATCCCACCGAAGATGTTCACCAGGATCGCGCGCACGTCCGTATCGCGCGCGATGATCATCAGCGCATCGACCACCTTCTGGACGTCGTTCGCGGTCGCGATGTCGAGGAAGTTCGCGGGTTCGCCGCCGGCCAGCTTGATGGCGTCCATCGTCGCCATCGCGAGTCCCGCGCCGTTCACCAGGCAGCCGATGTTGCCATCGAGCTTGATGAAGTTGCTGATGCCCTTCTCGGCTGCTTCGACCTCCGTCGGGTCCTCTTCGTCGATGTCGCGCAGCTCTTCGATGTCCTTGTGACGGAACAGCGCGTTGTCGTCGAAGTTCATCTTCGCGTCGAGCGCCAGGACGCGGCCGTCCCTCGTGACGACGAGCGGGTTGATCTCGGCGAGCGAGGCGTCCTTCGCCTCGAATGCCTCGTACAGCGCGGCCATGAGCTGCGTTGCGGGCTTCATGAGGTTCCCGGTCAGATCCAGCGAGAAGCAGAGGTCGCGGGCAAGGTGCGGCTGGAAGCCCGCGACCGGATCCACCGTAACGCGATGGATCGCTTCCGGGGTGCGCGCTGCCACTTCCTCGATCTCCATCCCGCCGGCGCCGCTGCCCATCATGATCGGCCGTCCGGCTGCGCCATCGATAAGCGCCGCCAGGTAGAGTTCGCGCTCGACCGGCATCTGTTCCTCAACGAGTACCGACTTCACGCGCTGGCCTTCGGGGCCGGTCTGGTGAGTGACGAGCTGCATCCCGATGATCTCGGCGGCCGCCGCCTGCGCCTCGTCGGGCGAGTTGGCCAGCTTCACCCCTCCGCCCTTGCCGCGGCCGCCGGCATGAATCTGCGCCTTCACGACCACCTTGCCGCCAAGCTCCGACGCGATCGCGTTTGCCTCGGCGGCTGTCCTCGCCACCCGTCCCTTCGGCACCGCCACCCCGAACTCCGAGAGGATCTGCTTCGCCTGGTATTCGTGGACTTTCATCGCCCGCAAGATAGGGCCGCGAATCGGTTGAGGCTAGCTTGGGGCGCAGAGCCGTGTCGATCAGTCCCCTTCACGGCGGAAAGATCGCGTTCTTAACGCGAGAATCTTGCAGGGGCGATACCTAAAGAGTTATATATAAGTGCCGATATATAGAAGAGGGAAGCAGTATCGGCAAAGGATAAAGGCCATGATCGATTTCACCAGTGGCTACGCGGACTACACGCACAAGGTCATCGAGGCGGAGCGGCTGGAGCGCGCAGCGCGCGGCAAGTGGCGGCACGAGCTGCGGCTGCTCGAGCGCGCCGACCGCCGGAAGGCGTCCGGACACACGCGTACCGTCGTCATCAACAAGCCGGAGCACCTGCGCGGCCTCCACAAGGTATGGTTCTAGGCCGGCGTAGGCTGCTGTAGGCGGCGGTGGTGCCGGCGCCAACGCTTTCGCCCGGATAAGAAATGTCGCTGAAGCACGCACTTCTGGGACTGCTCTCATATCACCCGATGACCGGGTACGAGCTGAAGCAATTCTTCGACGCCTCCGTCCAGCACTTCTGGAACGCCGAGCTGAGCCAGATCTACCCGACGCTGAAGGCGCTCGAAGACAACGGCTACGTCGACAAGCACGTCGAGGTCCAGGAGAGCCGGCCAAACCGCAAGGTCTACGAGATCACGCCGCGCGGCCGCGACGAGATGGAGCGCTGGCTCCGCGAGCCGTCGAGGCCCGCTGACCTGCGCGATCCGTTCCTGATCAAGATTTTCTTCGGGACGGAGGTTCCTCTCGAAGACGTGCTCGTGCAGCTGCGCCGCCAGATGGAAGAGCAGCAGATGATCCTCGGCTACGCCGACACGGTCCTCCGTGACCGCATCAACAAGCACGCGCACAGCGAGGAACATCGCGATCCGCGGCAGGCGCTCTTCTGGACCCTCACCCTCGAGATGGCGATCGCCTACCGCCGCGCGTATATCGACTGGTGCGAGCGTTCGATGCACCTGCTCGAGGAGAGCTTTCTCAACGAGCCAGCCTCCGACGAAGCCTCACCGCCCGCTTCAAAGCCTCGAAAGTCCGCACGGGCCGCCAGCTAGAGACAGATCGCCGGTTGGCTCTACGCGCACAGCTTGCGCCCGAGCGGCCGATGCTATGCTTCTCCCCAGAAGTGCAAGCGCCTGAATGCTAGACATCCCCTCGCCCCCCTTACCCCGCATCCTGCTCGATGACATCGCCCTGCCGCTGCCGATCCCCGTGGCGATCGCACTGTTCATCGCCGGGCTTGCGACGTATGCCGCCGTCAACGCCATCGAGATCGCCGTAGTTGCCGCGAGCCGCATCCGCGTGCGCGCGGCGGTCGAGGAGGGCAGCCGGCGCGCCCGTGCGATCGAATGGCTGAAGGCGCACCAGGAGACGTTCTTCGGGATGGTCGTGATCCTGCAGAACGTCTCGGTCTTCCTGGCGTCTACCGCTGGCACCGTGGTCGCCGTCCACGCGTTTGGGCGCTGGGGCTATTTCGTCAGCCTCCTCGCCGTGCCACTGATCGCAGCGGAGTTCGGAGAGTACACGCCGAAGGTCATCGCATCCCGCGCGGCTGAGACCATCGCGTTCGCGACCGCGCTGCCGGTCGAGTGGTTCGTGCGCTTCATGCAGCCCGTCGCCCGGACACTCGCAATCGTCCCCAACCTCTTCTCCACCGCCCAGACGCGTCAGACGGTCTCGGAGGCGGAACTCCGCATGCTGATCGACATCGGCGCAGAGGAAGGCGCCGTCGGCGAGGAGGAGGCGGAGCTGCTCGACCGTGTCTTCCACTTCCACGACCGTCGTGTCCGCGAGATCATGGTGCCCCGGACGGAGGTGGTGTGGCTCGAGAGCGACGCCACCGTGGCGCAGTTCTACGAGACGTTCCACAAGACGCCCCACTCTCGTTTTCCGGTGTACGAGGAGTCGATCGACAACGTCGTCGGCATCGTCAGCATCAAGGACGTCCTGCGCTCGCTTGCCCGGCACGAAGTCGAGGACACGTCGCCGATCGCGATCTTGATCCGGCCGGCGATCTTCATCCCGGAGACGAAGCTGGTCAGCGAGCTGTTCTGGCAGATGCAGGACGAGCGCCAGCAAATGGCCGTGGTCGTCGACGAATACGGCGGCGTCGCCGGTGTCGTCACGCTCGAGCTGATGCTGGAGGAGATGGTCGGGCGCGTGGTGGACGAGCTGGGCCAGCCCGAGCAGGAGTTCGTAGAGCTCGACGAGAAGCGCACGAAGATCGACGGCGGCATGAGCATCTTCGACGTCCGCGAGGAAGTTGGGCTCGACATCCCGGAAGGCGACTACGAGACGATCGCCGGCTTCGTGCTCGATCGCCTCGGCCACATCCCGCGCGTCGGGGAGAGCATCGCCGTGAACGGCGCGCGCATCTCCGTCGCTGAGGTCAACGGCGTGAAGATCGAATCCGTCGTCGTCACGAAGACGGACCACGAGTGAGCCGCGGCCTGTAGTTGAATCGATAAGAGATGAAAGTCCAACGGCTTCGCATCACCTTCTCTCGCGGCGAGGCGATGAAATACATCACCCACCTCGACCTGATGCGCTTTTGGGAGCGCGCCCTGCGCCGCGCCGGACTTCCCGTCGCCTACTCCGAGGGTTTCACCCCACACCCGCAGATCTCGCTGGCATCGCCACTCGCGGTCGGCACGACGAGCGATGCCGAACTGATGGACGTCTTCATGAGTGAGCGCATCACGCCAAAGGCGTTCCTTTCGACGGCGGCGTCGCAGCTCCCGCCGGGCATCGCCGTCACCGCCGCCGAGGAGGTCGGCCTCGGCCTGCCGTCCGTGCAGGCGGATGTCCGCTTCGCGGACTACGACGTGGACGTCGCCGCCGATCCAGCGGACGCGCACGCGAAGGTCGACGCCTTCCTCGCGGCTGTCAGCATCCCGTGGGAGCACAAGCGGCAGGACGAAGTACGTTCGTACGACATCCGCGCGCTCGTCGAGCACATCGATGTGGTTGATGCGGGCGGCTGCGTCAGGCTGCGCATGCGTCTGCGTTCTGATACGACGGGCTCCGGCCGCCCCGAACAGGTCGTCGCAGCCCTCGGCCTGCCGCCTCCGTCGCGTATCCACCGCACGAAGCTCGTGCTCGCCGGCACGTCACCTGCGCGCGAGGCATGGCGTCGCCGCGGCCGGTTCGCCGGCTGATGCGGCTCATCCTCGTCCGCCACGGTGAGACGGAGCACAACCGCGGACGCCTCACCCTTGGCCGCGCGGACGTCCCGCTGAACGAACGCGGCCGCGCCCAGGCCGCCGCGGTCGCCGCTTCCTTCACCGCAGCGCCCGACGCCATCTACAGCAGCCCGCTCGTCCGCACGACCGCCACGGCCGATGCCATCGGTGCCGCGACGGGCGTGGCTGTGCAAATCGAGCCGGTGCTCGTCGAGATGGATATCGGCGAGATGGAGAATCTCACCGGACCGCAGCTCCGCGAACAGCACCCGGAGTTCCTCGCGAAATGGCTCTCGCCGGAATGCGGAGAAGCACGCATGCCGGGCGGCGAAACGCTCCTCGAAGTCCAGCGACGCGCCTGGGAGTGGGTGGAGTCAGTGCGCGAGCGCCACGTCGATCGCACGGTCGTCGCCGTGACGCACAACTTCGTCATCCTCACGCTGCTCTGCCGGGCGCTGGGCCTGTCGCTCGCGGAGTTCCGTAGGCTCCGACATGGCCTCGCCGCTCGCTCCACACTCGACATAACCGAGAGTCAGCCCGCCGTCCTGCAACTGAACGATCAGTGCCACCTAATCGCCGCCGGCCTCGCCGCCGATGATCTCAGCGGGAGGGAGGCCCGAGCATGAACGATCTTCATCCCGCCTCGGCTACGCCCGAGTTCATCGAACGCAAGGCCACGGTCGTGCGCATCTTCACGCCGTCCGGCATCGTGGAAGGGCAGTACCATCACGCGCCCGGCGTGCGCCTGAGCGATTCGCTCCGGAACGCTGCCACCGGCGAGCGCTATATCCTGCTCACGGACGCGTCGCTCCGCTCTGCGAGCGGCGCCGACGTCGATGAGAGCGTGCGCCACACGCCATTCATCCTCGTCGCCAGCGCGCACGCAAGCATGATCGTTCCGCTCGAAGACGAGTAGCGGTCACCGACGCCGCCACGGCCGTTCCCGAATGCCCCGATGCTACACTTCGCCGTATCCGCACGTTGACGGGAGAACGCAGGTGGGCGTCGAACCGCTCGAATTCCGCTCGATCATCGGGCACTTCGCGACCGGCGTCACCGTCATCACGACCGCCGCCGGCGAAGAGCTCCAGGGGATGACGGCGAACGCCATCGCGTCGCTGTCGCTGGACCCGGTGATGATCCTCATCTGCGTCGAGAAGCAAACGCACACCCACCGCGTGCTCGACCAGGGCGGCGTCTTCACCGTCAATATCCTCACGGAGCACCAGGAGGATGTCTCGCGCCTCTTCGCGAAGCGGGCAGAGCCTGAGATCGGGACGCTCCGCGGCCAGCGTTTCAGCCTCGGCACCACCGGCGCGCCGATCCTTGAGGACTGCCTCGCGTACCTCGAGTGTCGTGTCTCCTCGGTCGCGGATGGCGGCGACCACTCGATCTTCCTCGGCCGTGTCGTGGATGGGCGCGTGACCAGCGATGCGCGGCCACTGCTCTTCTACCGCGGCAAATACCACGGCGTGACCGACGGCGTCTCGTAGCTCCGGCGCAGTGACCGATAACGCGCGCCCCGCCGACCTCACGAAGCACAATGCCGCGGCGTTCCAGCTCGAAGACGTCGTCGCCCGCTACCACTTCCGCACGCCGTATCCGTCCACGCTCGCGCCCTTCCTGCGCGACCTCGCCGGGCCGCGCGGCGGCCCGGTGCTGGAGCTCGGCTGCGGCACCGGCGAGGTCACCCGCGCCCTCGCCCCGCTGGTCGAACGCATCGACGCCATCGACATCTCACGGGCGATGCTCGCGCGCGCACGCAGCCTGCCCGGCGGCAATCATCCGGCCATCCGATGGATCGAAGCCGCAGCCGAAGACGCTCCGCTCGACGGGCCGTACGCGCTCGCCGTCGCGGGCGACGCCTTGCACTGGTTCGACTGGGACGTCACGTTGCCGCGCATCGCCGCCGCGCTGCGGCCCGGCGCCGTGCTCGCGGTCGTCCACGCCGTCATTCCGCGCATGCCCTGGTCCGACGACGTCGCAGCGCTGTTTCGCCGCTACTCCGTCATCCAGAACCCGAACAGCGTCGACCTGATCGAGGAACTCGAGTCGCGTGACCTGTTGCGAGTAACTGGACGAACCACGCTCGGCCCAGAACCCTACCCGCGCACGCTCGACGACTACATCCAGGCGATGCACGCCACGGCATCGTTGCCGCGATCGCGCATGGGCGAAACGCGGGCGAGGGCGTTCGACGCAGAGGTCCGCGCGCTGGTCGCCTCGCACGCGCCCGCCGGGGTGCTCACGCTCGACGCCTCCGCCGAGATCGTCTGGGGGAGGCCGTGTCCATCATCCGACCTACCTGTGGACTGAGCGGACCGATCGACTACTTGCTCCGCGACCCCGACGACTGACGACTTCCGACCGGTTCCCAATCATCTCCACTTGTCGAAATGCCGAGTTTACACCTGTGAGCAGTTCTTACGTCGCGCTGTATTGCCGCGTGCGGGGGCCGATGCTAGGATCGCGTCAACGCGCCAACGACGTTATGCCATGTTGCAGGATCGGTAGAGGATGGCCGTAGTAGCGACGCACGCCGGCGCCTACGAGCCTGCGCCGCAACAGGCGTCGTCGATCGTCGCCGCGCTGCGCGGCGCTGCGCGCCACCTGCCGATCGCGCTCGCGGTCGGCCTCGTCATCGGCATCCACATCCCGACGCTGCACTACTACTTCTTCGGTGATGACTTCCTCGTGCTCGGGGACATCAACTCGCGTTCGTTCCCGGCCTACATGCGTGACGTCGTCCTTCTTCGCGACCTCACGCCGAACTGGCGTCCGCTGACGATGCTGGTCTACTGGGCCGAGTTCAAGGCCTTCGGCTTCAACGCCCTGCCGTGGCGTATCGTCAACCTCAGCCTTCACGTCGCGAGCGTCCTGATGCTCTACGTGATCGTGCTGTCGATGACGAAGCGCATCTTCCTCTCGACCGCGGCGGCGCTGATCTTCGGCGTCTCGGCATCGGCAGTCCACACCGTCACCT
Organism: uncultured Dehalococcoidia bacterium; assembly: GCA_964487335.1. GTDB lineage: Bacteria > Chloroflexota > Dehalococcoidia > DSTF01 > JACRBR01 > CAZAPT01. Next base: position 23,421 of record CAZAPT010000002.1, on the reverse strand, counting down.
ACGTGACCGCGATGCCGCACGTGCTCAGCGAGTTCTTCCTGCTTACGTCGCTCTACGCGCTCTACCGCTACGTCGAGAGCGACGAGAAGCGCGCCGCGTGGTACTGGACGTCGTTCGCGCTCTACGTGATGGGCTTCCTTGCGAACGAAGGTGGCGTCGTCATCGGGGCAGTGCTGCTCATCTACTACGCCACCGCATCGCTGTGGAAACGCCGCGACATCCTCGACTTCACGCTGAAGATGCTGCCGTTCGGCATCGCCGCCACGCTGCTGGTCAGCGGACTCAGTGGCTGTGGCTGCCAGGGCGTCGAGGGCGGCTTCTATGGAGTCGGATGGCACATCCCGCGCGAGACGTGGGTCTACATGTCGCGGCTCGCCTACCCGGTCGGCGCCATCCGCATCGAGCCGACGGCGCTCGAATGGGCGGTCGGCTCCGTCGTCGCGGCGGCCGCGATCTTCTTTTTCGTGCGTGGGCCGAACATTGCGCGATGGGCCGCCGTCGGCATGGTCATCGGCATCATGCCTTACGCCCCGGGGAAGCTCTGGACCGCCACCCGGTACACGTACATGGCGTTGCCCTTCTTCGCGATCCTCGCGGCAGTCTCGCTCGCCTGGGCGCACGGCCACCTCTCGCGATTCAACCGATACTTCGCGCACGCGCTCGCAGCCGCCGCGCTCTTCGTCATCGGCGGTCTGTACTCATGGCAAACGCTGCACCAGACGCAGCCGTTCCTCCGCGAGACCGGCCGCTGGCGCATCCTCACCGACGAGCTGCGCGCGAACTATCCCACCGTGCCGCCCGGCAACACCGTCTACATCTCCGACGACGATGGCGTCTGGTCCAACGCCTACTGGCAACCGACATGGATGACCTCCGTGGGTCGCGCGCTGTATGGCAAGGACGTCAGCGTGCGCGCGTATGCGTCCGGCGACATCGCGCGCCTGCGCGACAGTACGGACGGCGACATGTATCTCCTGCTCGAGAAGGACGGACATCTTCAGCCCGTGAACGCGGGCACGGTACAGGCGGAGCCGTAACAGGCAGGTAGGGAGGCCCGACATCTCGCCCATCCGAAGGCACATGCCGGCCCTCGGCGTGGTCCTGTTCGCCGCGCTCGCCGTGCGCGTGGTATGGCTCGCCTACGTGCACCCGAACCCGCTCGACGGCCGGTTCGACGACACAGTCTGGTACCGCAGCTCCGCCCACTTCCTCGCGCTCGGGAAGGGCTACGTCAATCCGTTCGTCGGCACGCCAACGGCGGCCTGGCCTCCCGGATATCCGGTGTTTCTCGGTGCTCTGTTCAAGCTCTTCGGTGAAGGCGCCTTTCAGACGTACGCCGCGAACGTCGCGCTCGCGCTCCTCACCGTCGCTGTCGTCTACTGCCTCGCCCTCGTGCTCTTCGACAGAACGACGGCGCTCATCGCTTCGGCCGCGATGGCGCTATGGCCGGGACAGATCTACTTCACGTCGCTGACGCTGTCCGAACTGCTATTCACCTTCCTCTTCACGTTCGCGCTCCTGATCGCCGTCCTCATCCCTCGCGCCGGCCGATATGTCAACGCCGCGATCTTCGCGTTCGGCTTCGTGACTGTGGCCGCGTTCCTCACGCGAGGTCAGGCGCTGCTGTTACTTCCGCTCGCCGTCGTCGCCTGGCGCCCGTCCGGCGTCGCGTGGCGATCGGTAGTGTGCTGGGGTATTCTGGCCGCGGTCGTCGTCGCTGTTGCGCTTGCCCCGTGGGTGCTGCGCAACGACGAGCAGCTCGGGAGCCCGGTGATCATCGCGACGAACCTCGGCCCGAACGTCTGGCTTGGCAACCACCCCGGCGCCACGGGCCGCATGGACACCTCCGACCCGATCCCCGTCCCCGAACGCAACGGCATGTCGCAACCTCAGTACGAAGTCCGCGCTGATGCGCTCGCCCTGCGCAAAGGCATTGGCTATATGCTCGCGCGCCCGTTCGACGAGATCCGCCTGGCGAGCGTGAAGATCCGTGCGATGTACGAGTCCGACTCGACGGCGCTCGATTGGAACTCCCGCTACGACGACTCGAAGTACGGCCCGGCGAACATCGGTGGCCTCCTTCGCCTCATCGCCAATGCATGGTGGTTCGCGGCCATCGCGCTCGCGGCGGTCGGCCTGTTCGCGCTCCGCGATGCGATGCGCTCGCCGGCCGCTATCCTCCCGATCACGCTGCTCGCCTGGACTGGCACGCATCTCCTGTTCTTCGGCGACCCGCGGTTCCACTATCCGGTCGTCTTCGTGATCGCCATCCTCGGTGCGCGCGGAGCGATCGCCCTCGCTGACATCATCCTGCGTCGGCCGCAGCCAGCGCTCGAAACGAGGTACGCGCCGGCTTGACCGTCGAAACGCCGGCCGCGGCGAGGCTGGAGGGCCCGAAGCCGAACGCGACCGCCGCTGCGAAACCGCGCGCCTTCGCCTTCCCGCGCGCCGATATCATCCTCTGCCTCGTTCTGTTCACGATGGCGATCATCCCCCGCGCCGCGTGGGCTGCGTACACCGATCGCCCACCGCAGGGCCTGAACGATCCGTCGCTCTACGCGCTCCTCAGCGACATCATGGCCAACGGCGATGGCTACACCCGCCCGACCGGCGAGAAGTTCGCGTATTACCCTGTCGGCTTTCCCGCCACGCTCGCCGCCGAGAAGAAAGCCGGCGACCTGCTCGGATGGGACCGCAGCATCTTCTCCATCAAGATGATGAACGGCATGTTCGGCGCGCTGACCGTCGTGCTTGTGTATCTGCTGGCGTCGCGCATGCTCGGACGTCGCACCGGATTCGCGGCCGGCGCGTTGCTCGCTGTGTTCCCGAGCCAGGTGTTCTACGCAGGAACCGTCCTTTCGGAGCCGTTATTCACCCTGCTGTTCGTCGGCGCGCTCGCGGTGCTGCTGTGGAATCCGTGGCGGCGCGAAGGCATGCCGTGGCCGCAGCTCTTCGCGGCCGGCGTCCTGCTCAGCGCGGCGACGATGACGCGTGCGATTACGCTGGTCTTTCCGCTGCTATTACTGCTGTTCTGGCTCTTCTACCTGCACTCGAAGAAGCGCGCGCTCGTCCAGACGCTGATCGTCTTCGCCGGCATCGCGGTGCTCACGGTGCCGTGGTCGATACGCAACACCATCGCGTTCCACACCTTCACCGGCACGTCGACGAACCTCGGCGACGACCTGTGCATCGGCAACTTCAACGGCGCTACCGGGGCGTTCCTCCTCCGCGGCAAATGCTTCGAGGGATACGAAGGCCTCTCGCCGCAGCAGGTCGAGATCCGCCGCAACAAGGACGGCGTGCGCACCGCCGTGGAGGATATCGCGAAGGATCCGTTCCGCGTGCCCGGCCTGGTCGCGAGGAAGGCGTGGTGGCTGCTCTACAAGGACGACGATGGCCTCTTCGCCGTCGAGTCGTACGGCAACGACCACTTCATCCCGGAGTTCCGCCGCGACGTGCTCGGCTTCGCAGCGAACGCCATCTACTACGCGACCGGTCTGATCGTCCTCCTCGGCGCCGCCGCCTTCGCTCTCGCCAAGGACATCCGTCGGGCCGTCTTGCTCGCGGCGATGCTCTACGTGCTCGCGATACCGCTCGTCTTCTTCGGCGACCCGCGCTTCCACTTCCCGGCGATCCCGCTCGCCGCAATCATCGCCGCCGCCACGATCGTCACGCTCTGGGAGCGCCGCTATCGCCCGCTGATGGAGCTCCGCCGATGATGGAGCGCCTCCGCGCCTGGCGGCGCACGCCTGAAGCGCGATGGATCATCGCCATCTTCCTGCTCGCGCTCGTCGTCCGCCTCGCCTACGTCGCTTACGTCCACCCCAACCCGCGCGACGGCCGTTACGACGACACGGTCTGGTACGACACCACTGCCCGCCACCTCGCCGCTGGCGACGGCTACGTCTTCGACCCGACGGTCTGGAAGACCGCTACGGGCGACCTCATCTATCCCGCCGAGCAAAACCTGACGCCAACCGCCCTGTGGCCGCCCGGCTATCCGGCGACGCTCGCCATCGTGTACAAGCTCACCGGGAACTCCCTCGTCGCGGCTCGTCTGCTCAACGTCCTCTTCGGCGCGCTCACGGCGGCACTTGTCTTCCTCATCGCGCGCAAGCTCTTCGATCTCATGGCGGCAGCGTTTGCGGGCATTACGCTTGCCCTGCTCCCGGGGCACGTGATGTTCACGGGCATCCTGCTGTCTGAGACATACTTCGGCTTCCTCGTCGCGTTAATCCTGACGCTGTTCCTGTACTTCGTCTTCGACCGGGCGCGCGCGAACGTCCCGCTGATCGCTGGCCTCGGCGCCCTCACGGCATTCACCGGCTACGTCCGCGGCGAGTTCACGGCGTTCGGGCTCGTGATCGCGCTGCTGATGCTCCTGTACTTCCGCCGCGCGGCGTTCGTGCCGCTCGTCGCGTTCGCGCTCGGCGCCGCCGTCGTCATCACGCCGTGGGTCATTCGCAACCAAATCCAGCTCGGCGAGCCCATCGCCGGCACGACCGGTGCGGGCCGCGTCGCGTACCAGGGCCATAACCCCGAGACCGAGGGCCAGCCGAGCCTCGTCGCGTCGTTCCAGCTCGATGCCCCGTATGCGGGGCTCGATCGCACCGAGATCGAGCTGCGTTCGAACCGCGACGGCTCGCGCCTGGCACGCACGTGGGCGTGGCACCACAAGCTGCAGGAGCTGAAGCTAATCCCCCAGCGCATGTACTTCCTTTTCCGCAGCGACGAGGCCGGCGTCACCTGGACGCAGAGCAACAAGCCGTGGTTCGGCGAGACAGGCGCAGACCGCCTCATCCGCCTCTCCAGCTTCACGTTCTACGGGCTCATCGCCATCGCGCTCGCCGGTATCCCGCTCTGGTGGCGCCGCCGCGACCTCGCCCGATGGCTCGTCCTGGCCATCGCGCCGTTCTATATGCTGATGTTCGGCGTGCTCTTCATCGGCGACCCGCGATACCACTACGCGCTCTATATCCCGATCTGCGTCTTCGCGTCGGTCGGGCTCGCGGCGCTCTGCCGCATCACCGGCGAGCAGTGGCGCGAGGTCTTCGGCGGCCGCTCCTTCGGCACCGTCCTCCGAACCTTCGGCACCCCCGACGCATGAACCCGATCGCCAGCCACTGGTTCCGCATCGCCGCGCTGCTGCTCGTCGCCATGCCGATCGTCGCGTTCGTGGTCGTGCTCACGTCGGAAGTCGACTTCAACACTTCGATCGCCATCACGCTGTACATGTGGTTCCTGGTGTGCGTCATACTTGCGCTGATCGCATTCGCCGGACTGATCGTGCGCCTGCTCGGATGGGGGGTGCGTGCGCTTCGAAGGTAAGACCGTCGTCGTCACCGGCGCCGGCGGCTTCATCGGCAGCCACGTCGTCGAGCGCCTCGTCGCCGATGGCGCGCGGGTACGCGCGATGCTGCGCTACACGTCCCGCGGCCAGCGCGGCTGCCTCGATCAGGTGCCGCCCGACGCGCTCGCCAACGTCGAGGTCGTCCTCGGCGATGTGCGGGACTTCGACGCCGTCCGTGCGATCATTCGCGGCGCCGGTGCCGTTTTTCATCTCGCCGCTCTCATCGGCATCCCGTACTCCTACGAGCACCCGCAGGAAGTCATCGACACCAACATCCTCGGCACCTCGAACGTGCTGCTAGCCGCGAAGGAGCTGGGCGCGCTCGAGCGGATCATCCTCACGTCGACAAGCGAGGTCTACGGCTCCGCCATCCGTGTCCCCATGGACGAAGACCACCCGCTGCAGGCGCAGTCGCCCTACTCGGCGACGAAGATCGCCGCCGACGCGCTCGGCGTCAGCTTCCACCGGTCGTTTGCGCTACCAGTGACGATCGTCCGCCCGTTCAACGCCTACGGCCCGCGGCAGTCAGCCCGCGCCGTCATCCCGACGATCCTCGCGCAGGCGATCGCCGGTGGCCCGCTGCGCCTCGGAAATCTCGACACGACGCGCGATTTCACGTACGTCGAAGACACCGCGCGCGCATTTGTCGCGATCGGCGGCGCGGACGATGCGATCGGCGAAGTCGTGAACGCCGGATCCGGCTGCGAGATCAGCATCCGCGACATCGTGCGCAACGCGGGCGAGATCGTCGGCCGCGAGCTGACAGTCGAAGGCGACGACCAGCGCATGCGTCCGGCGAAGAGCGAAGTCTCACGACTCCACAGCGACTCGTCGAAAGCGCTCCGTCTCGCCGGCTGGCGCCCCGAGATCTCGCTCGACGACGGACTCCGTCTGACCGCCGACTGGATCCGGGCGAACATGGAGCAGTTCCGCCCGAAGGAGTACGCCGTATGACGGCGCGCGAGGCTTTCGCATGAAGACCGTCATCCTTGCGGGCGGCAAGGGCGTGCGCCTCCGCCCCCTCACCTACACCATCCCGAAACCCCTCCTCCCGATCGGGGAGAAGCCAATCCTCGAGGAGATCGTCGAGCGGCTGAAGGCGCAGGGCTTCCGCGAACTGATCATCGCCGTCGGTTACCGCGCAGAGCTCATCGAGACCTACTTCCGCGACGGCTCGCAGCTCGGCGTGCGCATCGACTACGTGCGGGAAGCGCAGGCCCTCGGCACCGCCGGCCCGCTCGCCCTCGTCCGCGACGCGTTCGACCTCGCGCCCGATGAGGCGCTGCTCGTGATGAACGGCGACATCCTCACCGATCTCGACATGCGCGCGCTCGTGGAGTTCCATGAGCGGGGCGGCTTCGAGCTGACCGTCGCGATGCGCGAGTTCGCGCTCAAGCATCCGTACGGCGTGATCCAGACGGACGGCGACCGCGTCACCCGCATCGAGGAGAAGCCGACCGAGAAGGACATGGTGAGCGCCGGCGTCTACGTCATCCGCGCACCGGCGCTCGACCTCGTCCCTCGCGATCGCTTCTTCGACATGCCCGATCTCGTGAACACGCTCCTCGCTGCCGGCCGCAGCGTCGGCGCGTATCGCTTCGACGACGCCTGGCTCGCGATCGACGGCATGGAGCAGCTCGAGGACGCCGCCCGCATCGTTGCCGAACGCCACGCGTAGACGTCGTCGTCACACCATCGCTTCATCCCTCGTCGCACCCGCCAGCTCCGCCACCCACGGATGCCCTGCGCGCTCGATAGCGTGCCGCAGCCATGCGCGCTGCGCGTACGTCAGCCGAGGCAGCAGCCGCGCGAAGTCAGTGCGATCGCGCCGTCGCAGATCCCTCGACTTGTAGAACAGCAGCACCTCGGGCGTTGCAGTGGGTACGCCCCAGGGCGACTTCGCGATCGCCTGCGCCATCGGCACGCTGAGAAACGGATCGTGCGACACCATCCACTCGGCGGCCGAACCGTCGTTGAGCTGGATGTCGAGCCCGAACCCCTGCTCCCCGGGATCGTCGAGGTTCACCGGCACATCGCTGCCCGGATGCAGCCGTCCGTGAATGTGGCCGGGAAGGTCGATCTGACGCTTCCCGTCCCACAGCTCGGACGTGTTACCCGGCACGTGCCGGTCGTGCGCGACGAGCTGCCACCCGCGCAGGTGCTCGAAGAGCGCCCGTTGGTCCTGCGCAAAAACAGAGACATCGACGTCGCCGTGCTCGCGCATGTCCGCGCCGCCCAGCCACGCCTCGACCGCCCAGCCGCCGCACATGCACCATGGCCGGCCGTAGCCCGCCATGACATCGGAGATGCGCGCGACCGGCTCGGGCACTGCAGCGGCGTCACTCGACGCCATTGGTTCAATCGCCGGTTCGCCGACCAGCACCGCCATCCACGGGTGACCCGCCGCCTTGATTGCGTCGCGTAGCCACTCGCGCTGCTCGTCCGTCAGGCGACGCCGCAGCCGCATGAAGTCGAGCTTGTCGCGAAGCCGCATGTACTTCGACTTATCGAACAGCACCACCTCGGGGGACGCCGTTGGGACGCCCCACGCCGACTCCGTGACGGCCCGCACCATGGGCACGCTGATGAACGGATCGCGCGAGACGATCCACTCCGCCGCGGAGCCATCGCAAAAGAGGATGTCCAGCCAGAACCCGTTCTCCGGGCCGAGGATCTCCGGGATCGGATCGTCCGAGGCCGGCCGAGCGTGGAGGTGTCCGGTCGTCTCGATACGACGCGTACCATCCCACAGTCGCGACGTCGCGCCCGGTACTTCCACGCGGCTCTCCGCCCTCGGAGACGGAAAGTCGTGCGCGATGAGCTGCCATCCCCGCAGGTGCTCGAACACCGCGCGCTGGTCTTGCACGGGTACGCAGACGTCGACGTCGCCGTGGTCGCGCGTTATTCGCCCGATCCACGCATCAACGGCATATCCGCCCGCTAAGCACCACGGCCGGCCGTAGCCCGCCATGACGTCGGCGACGCGCGCAACCAGCTCTGGCGCGCCATCGCCCTGATTCGATGAGATAGAGACAGACAAAGAGAATGCTCCTTGAGAAACGATGCGCTGCGCCTCACGCCGAATGGGCGCGGGAGTGCGCATTACAGATCGACGATCGGGAAGGAGCGACCCGACGTCGAGCGGAGGTAGTCCTCTAGTCCGCCCGGACCTCGGGTCGCACCAGGAGCGATGTCGTCAGCATGTGCTGTACCTCCGTATGCGGAATGTTGTGGCGAGTGTAGCACGTCGCCCACCCACTAAATCCCGCGTTCCGATTGCAATGGCGTGTAGAATCGACCCAGTGATGCTCTCGATCGTCATCCCCGTCCGAAACGAACGCGCCACCGTCGCCGCGCTCGTCGAGCGCGTTCGCGCCGTCGACTGCGGCATGCCGAAGGAGCTGATCGTCGTCGACGGCGCATCGACCGACGGCACCCGCGACGTCCTCCAGGCCTACGCGAACACCGACGACGTCCGCGTCGTCCTCGAAGATGCCGCCCGCGGCAAGGGTCGCGCCGTCCGCACCGGCTTCGAACACGCGTCCGGCGACATCGTCATGGTGCAGGACGCCGACCTCGAGCTCACGCCCGAAGAGATCCCGACGCTCCTCACGCCGATCGTCGCGGGCGATACGCGCGTCGTCTTCGGTTCCCGCTTCAAGCGCGGCCGCGCCGGCGCACCGCTCGTCGGCTATGCCGGGAACTTCGCGCTGACGTCGGCCGCGAATATCCTCTATCGCGCTCGGCTCACCGACATCCTCACCTGCTACAAGGTCATGCGCGCCGAAGTCGTCCCGTCGCTCGAACTGCGATGCGACGGATTCGACCTCGATGCGGAGATCACCTGCAAGCTGCTCCGCGCGCGCGAGCGCATCGTCGAAGTGCCGGTGACGTACGACGCCCGCAGCGTGGACGATGGCAAGAAGCTCAGCGCGTCGGTCGGATGGAGCGTCCTCCGTGTGATCGTCCGCGAGCGCTTCACCGCGCACAGCGCCGCTCGACGCGCCGTCGCGAGCCGTAACACGTCACCCGACTGAGGCGCCGCGCATCGCCCGTCAAGTTCATGTGACCGCGACTTCCGTTGACAGCGTGTCGGAGCGGTTCATAGACTGACACGAATGCGCGTAACAGGATCGCGGCGATGAACACCGAGAACGATCTTCGCGGTCCGGAGGGTGACGTGTCACTCGAAACGCTCCTCGCTCAGCTCGAGGACCCGGAGCACGCGCTGCGCGTCAGCGACTTGACCAGTCTGAGCGATTTGCAGGGCGACGATCGCGCTCGTTTCCTCAGCACCTGGAACGGTCTGAGCATCCAGCGGCGTCGCGAGCTGATCGACCGCCTCGGCGATCTCACCGAAGACAACGTCGACTTCGATTTCAACGCCGTCTTCTTCATCGGGCTGCTCGATCCCGACGTGCAGGTGCGAGCGGAGTCCGTGAAGGCGCTGTGGGAGTACGAGGACGACGACCTCGCAGGGATCCTGCTCCGGTTGCTCAGCGATCCGGAAGCGCTCGTCCGCTCGGAAGCAGCGCTCGGCCTCGGACGCTTGCTGCTGCGCGCCGAACTGGAGGATCGCGACGATGCCCGCAGCCGCGAGATTGAGTCCGCCCTCCGCGACGTCGCCCGCGACGAACAGGAGGTCCCGGAAGTCCGCGGCCGCGCCCTCGAAGCGATCGGCGCGCGTAGTAAGGAGTGGGTGCACGATCTGATCGATGAGGCCCACGTGAGCGGCGAACGCCGCCTCTCGCTGAGCGCCGTTCACGCCATGGGTGCGAGCGCCGATCCGGGCTGGCTGCCGACAATCATCGAAGAGATGCACAGCGACGACAGCGAGATGCGCTTCGAAGCAGCCACCGCCGCCGGATCGATCGGCGACGAGGACGCCGTGCCCGAGCTCTCCGGCCTCACAGCGGACGAAGATCCGGAGGTGCAAGAAGCCGCCATCGGCGCGCTCGGCCAGATCGGCGGCACAGCCGCCCGCTCTGTCCTGCAGTCCGTGGCGTCTGAGTACCGCGACGAGCGCATCACCGACGCCGTCGCCGACGCCCTCAGCGAAGCGGATTTCATCGAAGATCCACTGGGCCTGCGGCTGCACCTTGACCGCAATGGCGATAATGACAGCGAGATGGACGACGAATGACGACGGACGTGAGCCGGCTGCCGGTTGAGCTGGCCGTCTCGGCTGGCGGCGTCGTGTATCGCATTGGCGAGCACGACGCCGAAGTGCTGCTGTGCGGTCGCGTCGCCGACGGCCTCTGGGCGCTGCCGAAGGGCACGCCGGAACTGCGCGAAACGCTCGAAGAGACGGCGACCCGCGAGGTACGCGAAGAGACCGGCCTCGGCGTTGCCATCGTCGCCGAGCTGGGGACGATCAGCTATCAGTTCGCGCGACCCAGCCAGGGTGTGCGGTTCGACAAGACGGTGCACCACTTCCTCATGGCTCCCGACGGCACAGGCAGCGTCGAACTGCACGACCGCGAGTATGACCGCGTCGAATGGTTCCCGGCCGAACACGCGCTGCGCCTCATCACACATCGCAACGAAGCGACCATCGTCCGCCGCGCGCTGGTCGCGATTGACGAGATGGAGGCGACGGCGTGACGACGACGGTGCACGGCGAAGTGGCCCGTGGCGAGCTCGTCGTCCTGCGCGAGAAGCGCCTCGGCGATGCGCCGAACGACTATCGCTGGCGCACCGACGCCGAGCTGGCGCGCTTCGACGCCGCTCGTCCGTTCGCCGCGACGTACCACGATTACCTCGCGCTCTACCGCGATGAGCTGTCATACCCGAGCCCGTACCGCCACAGCCTGGCGATCGAAGACCACGACGGCCGTCACATCGGCAACGCGATGTACTACAACATCGATCCTGTCCGCCGCGAAGCCGAAATCGGCATCACGATCGGTGAGCGCCGGTACTGGGGACGCGGCTACGGTACCGACGCCGTCCACACGCTCGTCGTCCGAATCTTCGAGGCGACGGGCTTCCATCGCATCTACCTGAAGACGCTCGAGTGGAACACCCGTGCCCAGCGCGCGTTCACGCGCGCCGGCTTCCGCACTTGCGGCCGCTCCCGCCGCGGTGGCAACTCCTTCGTCGTCATGGAGTTCCTCTCCAGCTGGCTTGATCCGAACGAGTAAGCGCCCGTTCATAGTTCAGGGCGAACGGTTCACTCGTCGCTATCCGCGAACCGTCAACTGCAAACTGTCCACTGAAAACTCCTCCTTGGCTTGCCCCCTCCCACCCTCGTTGCTATAACGACCGCTGAATCTGACTTCCGGCAAGGAGCGTCTCGATGGGAGCAGAACGTTCGCACCAGTGGGGTATCGCCATCTGCGCGGTGAGCGTGTTCACCGCGTTCGTGTTCCTCATCGGCGTCATGCGGAAGTCCTACATGGCGCTCGCGCTGCCGGTCACCGCGGGCTTCCTCGGCGCGCTCTACATCTCGTTCTGGATCGGCCGCGCGCTCGTCACCACTCCGATCGAACCCCCCGCCGACGACTGAGTATCATTATCGCAGGTGTCAATCCCCTGACAGATCGATCACTCGCGCGGCGACGGCGTCACTCTTCCCCCTGAGTTCGAGTTCCACGCGCTGTGCGTCGGGAAAGCGGTCTGCCGCGTATTCGTACATGCGCTCTGACATGACGATCTGACCGGGCTTGGCCTGCGCCTGGAGTCGCGCTGCAGTATTGACGACGTCGCCGATTGCGGTGAAGTCCTTGACCTCGCCAACGCCGATATTGCCTACGAATGCTGGACCATGGTCGAGGCCGATTCCAACGGGCATCCAGCCCTTGTCACCCGGAGCAAAGCCGGCGCCGGCAAGCACGTCGGCTGCAGCCCCTACCATCCTCGAAGCGTAGTCCGGTCCTGCGAATCCCGGTACGAAGATCGCCATCACTTCGTCGCCGACGAGTTTGTCGATGATCGCACCATTCCCGACGAGAATGTCGCTCGCGAGTCGGTAGAACCGATTCAAGAACTCGGCGACCTCCTGAGGCGTACGTGACTCCGAGAAGGACGTGTAGCCTCGCAGATCGGCGAAAAAGATGCCAGCATCGAGCTCGGCTCCCCCGTGAGGTCCGCGCTCGAAGCACCAGTTGCAGAATCGCGGGTTCTTGCGCGACGGTCGAAAACCGAAGACCGAAAAGAGCCGGCCACCGAACCCGTGGAACGGAGCGTAGCAGATCGCGCAGCGTGGCCCCTGCGGAAACACGCGATAGACGCGGCGCTCGAATGCACCGTGTCCCTCGAGCAGCGATGCCCGCCATCGCTCACTCTGCGGGAGGTTTGTGGTCCCAGCCCCGGGTTCATCCACGGGGTGATTCTACATCTGCTGTCCGTCGAGCTGCCCGATACGGTTTCCATACCTCGGGGCGCGTCGCATGCTCTCTCGGCACCGCCCGGAGAGTACCCGTTCATACAGCCGCTCGGTCGCGACCGCACACGCCCGCCACGAGAACTTTTCCTCGATGCGTCGCGCTCCCGCCCGGCCCATCGCCTCGCGGCGCCGCCCATCCCCAAGCAGCGATGCGATCGCGTCCGCCAGCGCCGCCGCGTCGCCAGGCGGCACCAGCAAGCCGGCCTCGCCGCCGACGATGACTTCCGGGAACGCGCCGGCCGTCGTCGCGACCACCGGCGTGCCACACGCCATCGCTTCCGCTGCTGGCAGCCCGAAACCCTCATACAGCGACGGCGAAACGAACACCGAAGCCTCGTTGTGCGCTCGCACGAGGTCGTCCAGCGTCAGCCGTCCCGTGAACTTCACGCGATCCTCCAACCCGAGCTCATGCACCATCATTGGCGCCATCTCCGCTCCGGGCCGATCGACGAACGTCAGGTGAAACTCGCAGCCGCGGTCGCGCAGGAGCGCGCACGCCTCGAGCAGGTAGCGCGCGCCCTTGTTGCGGTCGTCGGAGTTCCCGTTGTACAGCAGACCGCCCGCCCGCCGGGGCAGGCCCAGCGGACGGAACACGCGCGTGTCCACTCCGTCATGGATCGCCGTGATCTGGTCGTCGCGTAGCCGGAACGCGCCTTGCACCGACAGGCGCGAATTCTCTGAGCCCGTGATGATCCGGTCCATCCGGCGGGCGACCAACTCCTGCATGAAGAACGGATAGAAGTTCACCTTTCGCGCCTTCATCCCGGCCGTCGGCGCCTGGCGTACCTGGTTCATACGGTCGATCGACAGTGGATGGTGGATGTTCGCGACCATCGGCATGCCGCACGCGTGGATCATCAGCGATCCGTATCCCAGCACCTGCACGTCGTGGACAATGTCGAACCGATGCCGCTTCTGCAGCTCGCGCCACAGCATGAATGCGCGCCAGCTGAACGCCGACATCACTGAGAACTGCCCGCCCCGGCTCGTCGCCAGCTCGTAGAAGTTGAGCGGATGGAAGAAGCTCACCGGCTCCCGGCCGTAGAAGAAGAAACGTCCGGTCTCGAGCAGCCGGTACACGCTGTACGACGGCACGCGATGCACGGTTACCGCCGGATCGGTGTCCGGCCACGGCGGCCCGACAATCAGGTGCACTTCGTGCCCCAGCTCCGCCAGTTCGCGTGTCACCTGCGACGTGTACACGCCCTGGCCGCCGGAGTACATGTTCCCCTGGTGCAGCAGGAAGAGAATCTTCACCGAGGACCGCGGCCCGGCATAAATGCTGAGTGCGAACACACGATCGGTGCATGGCAACGACGGCGCATCCGCCAATTGTAACGACCGCTGACGGCGGCGCACCTTGTATAGTCGGAACCTGGCTGGTCGCTCCATCCGCACGATCGGCGCGCGCTCAGCCGCTCGAATTCAGCGCGGGCAGCGATGGTAAAGGGGGCTCTCGTGAGCAAGTTTACGCTCATCACCGGCACGAGCACCGGAATCGGTCGGGCGACCGCGTTACACATGGCCCGCGAAGGGTACGACGTGATCGCGACGATGCGCGACCCGAGGCGCGGCGGCGACGCCCTGGAGCAGGCTGCCAGGGAGGGCGGTGGTGCGCTCACACTTATGAAGCTCGATGTCACCGACGCCTCGTCCATCGACCGGTGCATCGCGGACGTCGTGAAGGCCAAGGGCCACATCGACGTGCTCGTGAACAACGCCGGCATCGGAGAGTTATTCCCGGTCGAGCGCACGAGCGAAGCGCTGGCACGGTCAACCTTCGAGACGAACTTCTTCGGGCCGCTGCGCCTGATACAGGCGGTGCTTCCGGGCATGCGCGAGCGCGGCAGCGGCGCGATCGTCAACGTCAGCTCGGTGGCGGGACGAATCGCCGTGATGGGGCAGTCGATGTACAGCGCCAGCAAGTTCGCGCTCGAGGCGTCGAGCGAAGCGCTGGCGGTCGAAGTGCGCCCGTTTAACATCCGCGTCGTGGTGATCGAGCCGGGCATCTTCAAGACTGAGATCGTCGCAAGGGCGGCGCAGACGAAACTCGACGCCGAATCGCCGTACGCGGCGATCGAGCGCCGCGCGGCAACCGTCTATGCGCCGGCGCTCGCGACGGCCGGCGACCCGCAAGCGGTGGCCGAGACGATCGAGCGAGCCATCGCGACGGACAAGCCGCAGCTGCGTTACGGCGTCGGCGTCGACGCTGATGCCTTCCTGCACGGGCGCCAGCGTATCTCCGATGAAGAGTGGATCGACTTCGGAGCGCCCATGAGCGACGAACAATATTGGGCGCTCTTTGCGCGGACCTTTCCCATGCCCGCCGCAAGGTAATCGTCGAATGAGCTCTAATGGAGCGCTGCGCTACCGTTGTCACGACGCCGAGCCGTCGGATCGTCAGCGCGGTCTCGCCAGGAGCACGGTGATCATCACCTATGACAGATTTGAGGTGAGATGATGGATTCTATCGGCAACGACGCGGTTCCAGGTGTCGTGTCGAGTCTGGTCCTGAAGCCCGCCGACGTGAAGAAAGGCACCGAGAAGTTTCACATCAACGGCGTCGATTACCGTGATGAGAGTGGTACGGCGACCCTACTCGACTTCTGGCGGTGGGGTTACTCGCGCCTGATCGCCGACGTAACACGTGGTGTCCTCGCCGAGTTCATCGTCGCACGTCTGATCGGCGCTGACCTCCGAGTCCCTGCTAGCCCGGACCGAGAGTTCGACTTCAAGACAACTACAGGCGCGCGGATCGAGGTCAAGTCGTCGGCATACGTGCAGGACTGGCAAACGCGGAAACGCCGCACTGATAGCGACACCTCGTTCTCAGGGCTGAAGTGCAGGCTGTTTCAATCTGATTCGGCGCTCCCGACGTATGCAGCTGCGGCTGAGTACCATGCGGAAATCTTCGTCTTTTGCGTCCTAAAGACTCGTGATGAGGGAGAGCTAGACCCCCTGAACCTCGATGAGTGGGACTTCTACGTGTTAACTAGGCGCGAACTCGAGCAGATGCTGCCGCCGAACGGTCCTGGTCGGATAAGCCTCAAGATCCTCCGCGAGCACGATAAGGAGTCGCTTAAGGCCCGCGACCTCGCCTCCCGCATCGCGGTCGCCGAGGATGCCATTCATAGTCGGAACTGATCGAATGATTCGCGGACCAGACCCAGAGGCCGCTAACCCCGCGTGACCCGGATCGGCCCCGTCCCGGTGCGCAGCCGCACCTTCGGCCCCTCGACGCCGCCGCCGGCCCCGCGCCGCGTTGGCAGATCAGATGACACAGGCCCTACGCGGCTCTCCGCATCGATAAAAAACGGCCGATCCGGATCGACCTCCAGCGTGATCGGACCGGTATGTACGTCGATATCGAAGTCGCCCTCGACGCGCCCGCGATACCGGAACGGCCCGCAGCGCGAGTTCGCGTTGACCGCTCCCCCGGCCTCCTCGATCGTCATTGGACCGCTGCGTCCGCGCACTCGCAGGTCGCCCTGGACCTTCGCCGACTCGAACGCGCCGCTCCGCACCTCCACTGAGACGTTGCCGCTGACGTCGTTCACCTTCACGCGCCCGCTGCGCACGTCGGCCGTCACGTTGCCTTGGATCCGTTCGACGCCCACACTGCCGCTCTTCGACACCATCGTGACGTCCCCGGTCACGTCGGTGATCGATAGCCGGCCGCTCAGCACCTCGCTGTGCACCCGGCCCTGCACGCGCGTGATCTCGACGCGTCCGCTCCGCGACAGCACGCGTACCGCGCTGCGGAGCGGCACCCGGATCTGGTAATCCACGCGCGACCCGCGCATCCCCAGCATGCGCCAACCACCGCCACCCTCCGGGAGCGACGGCGCACGGACGATCGCGCGGTTGCCGTCCTGCTCCATCGCGCGCTCGACCAGTGCAGCCGCGTCGTCCGCCTCCGCGCCGATGTCCGTCCAGATGCGGACCGTCGCCTCAACCTGCACCCGGTCGATCTGCCGGCCCTCGACCAGGATGGTGCCCGACCGCCCCTCGACGTGGAGCACCGCGTGGTCGCCCGTCTCGAACTCTCGCGTGACCGTACGTATCTGCTCAGCCAATCCCTTCGAACCCCCAGAGCCTCGTTGTGAAGTCGTTCCACAGTCCACGCGCGAGCGGTGCCTCTCCGAGTCGAACGGTCGCCGGATCCAGCGCCCGCCGGATCGCGCCGGCCAGCTCTCGCCGGGAGTGCGGGCCGACGAACCGCGCCAGCTCCGCCGAATCCTGCACGACCACGAACGTCGGCAGGAGCGTGATCCGGAAGCGCCGCCGAAGGTCCGGCGATGCATCGATGTCGACGGCCCGCACGGGCAGCCGGCCGGTGGCCAGCTCGATGCCGCCCGCGCGCGCCGCCAGTGGCCGCTGCCTCACTCGCGACGACGTGAACTCCACGACCAGGGGAACGCTCGCGCCGATCAGCTGCGCCGTCTCGCGTATCGCCCGCTCCGGCGCCAGGTTCATGGTCATCGCGTTTCTTCTCCCCAGCCGGAGTCCCAATCCCAGTCGCTGCCCCAGCGCGACCAGCGGCGCCACTGCCGCCGGTACCGGCGCTCCAGCCTTCGCGCGACGCGGTCTTCGCGCGACTCACCGTCGAACGGCCAGAAAGTCCATTCGTCGGCGAACCAGAGGGCGCCGAACAGGTGCGGAGTGCACATCGCCAGGCCGGACACGATCGACAGGGCGATGAGCCAGTCCTTCGTCGGGTCGATCGTGCCTGCGAGCAGCAGCACAGCCAGGACGAACGTCGCCAGCCGCAGGTCGATCGCGGGGCGGAACGAGAACGGCCGCCACGACCGCCATCGGACCGCCGCCAGCCCCGACATGACGGTCAGCGCAATGAGCCATCCCTGCGTGGGATCCACCGTCCCGGCAAGCAGCAGCAGCGCGATGATGAATGTGATGAGCCGCATGGTCGTCTCCTACCGTGACGCGCCGCGCGCAACGAGCGCGGCCCGCTCCACCGCACCGCGGTCCAGCAGCATCCCGATACGCACCAGGCCGGACGCCGCCGCCCGCCGCACCACATTTCGCTTCGGCGCGAGCGCCTCGGCCTCCAACCGCCAGCGCACTTCCTCACGCCCCAGATCGTTTCGCTCCTGCAGCGCGATCAACTCCGCGATTCGAAAGTTCAGTTCCATCTTGCCGTCCTCCCCCGCTCGCAGCGGGTGCTGCCAGTCCTGTCTTTGTTCCGCTAAACGCGGATTGAACCCATCAGTCCGAGTCGTCCCCGCCGACCCAACCAGACAGCCGCCCGCCCCGCCCGTGCCGCCGCTCTTCCTGCCACGAAGGCCCGCGCCGGGCCTCGCGCTCCTGCTGCACTTCGATGTTCCGGGCGGCGCGCGCCAGCGCCTTGATGAACCACGTGTTCGCCGAAGTGCCGGCTCTCTGCGCGGCCTGCGTCGCCAGGTCCTTCAGCTCGGCCGGGATGCGGATGGTGATCTTCTCGACATCACCCTCCATGGCGGTCCACTCACCCTCTTCCCCGCCGCCGTTGTGCGTCTTCTCTTCGATCTCCAGCCCCAGCCCCTCGGGCCGGTACGCCAGGCGAATGCGGTAGTGCTCGCCCACCCGCTCGTCGATCGATGCGGCCATCTCGGACATCAGGTCGTACACGGCGCGCTCCAGCGGCACCCTCGCCGCGTCCACGTACGTTTCGATGGCCCGGCGCCGCTCGTCGCTCTCGATCAGGGCGAGCGGCTGCTTCAGGGCGTCGAAAACAGGCTCGATTCGCAGTTCCTTGGTCGCCACTTCGTCCTCCGCCAGCGTGCTGCCGACTTCTGATGGCGCGATGATGGCACGATGCCAGCACTCTGTCAATACCCTCTGGGAAGAATTTCGTCAATTGCCCTCAACTTCTTTGGCCACGTGCACGCCGTATGGGGCAGCGCCGAGTCCCTTTCCGAGTGCCCGATTCGACAGTCCTCAGTTCCGCACCCACTCGCGATCCCGGTCGGCCAGCGCGCCGCGACTTGCGACCTGCTCCTGCCGAGCCCGTATACTCGCCCCCAGATGACAACCCTCCCCGCCACTCCGGCGCCCGCCGCCGCCTCACTGACCGACCGCACCTTCGGCGCCATCGACCTCCTCCAGCTTGTTCTAGAAGCGATGCGACCGGCTCTGGGCTTCGACGTCGCCGTCGCCGTTCTCTGCGAGGACGGCCGCCACGTCGTCCCGGTATACGCAGCGGGCGAGCTCGATGCTCCGGCGCTCGAAGGCGTGAGCGTGCAGGCGCTCCAGGAGTTCGTCGGCCTGGCCGGCGAGGACCACGCGCGCTGGCCTGACGACGATCCGGTGCTTATCCGCTTGCGCGGAGGCGACCATCGCCCGATCCCGGAGCCGGACGATTACGAGGACGCGCCCCTTGTCGTTGTCGGCGACGTGACCGGCATGCTGCGCATCAGCCGCACGCGCCCACTCACCGAACAGCAGCTCGCGCTCTACTTCGCGATGGCCAGCGACGTCTCGAAGGCCATCGAGCGCCTCGATGCTCAGCGCACACACGGCCGCCTCGTGCAGGAGCGCCTGCTGCAGTCCGAGAAGATGTCCAGCGTTGGCCAGCTCGTCTCCGGCGTCGCGCACGAGATCAACAACCCGCTCACCGGCATCATGGGATTCGCGCAGCTCCTGCTGCTGCAGCCGCTCGACGATCAGGCGCGCGGCCAGGTTGCGACGATTTACGAAGAGGCGGAGCGCGCGTCAAAGATCGTCGCCAACCTGCTGACGTTTGCGCGGCGCCGCCGCGCACAGAAGGAGCCCGCCGACCTCAACAACCTGGTCGATCGCGTGCTCGAGCTGCGCAACTACGACCTCCGCATGCGCAACATCGAGGTCGAGCGCGACTTCGACCCGCGGCTGCCGCGCACGATGGTCGACGCCAACCAGCTCCAGCAGGTCTTCCTCAACATCGTCATCAACGCGGAGCAGGCGATGCGCTCGACCGGCGGCGAAGGCACGCTGCGCATCACCACGCGTGCGCAGGGCAGCACGATCGCCGTCGCGTTCGGCGATACCGGCCCCGGCATGGACAGCGACACACTGCGCCGCATCTTCGACCCTTTTTTCACCACGAAGGAAGCAGGCGAAGGCACGGGCCTCGGCCTGACGATCAGCTACGGCATCATCGAAGACCACGGCGGCCGCATTTCGGCTGACAGCTACCCCGGCCGCGGCACGACCTTCACGATCGAGCTGCCCCTGGTCGAGGCGCACGCGGTCGCGCCCATTCCGGATGGCCTGCGCGCCGAGCCCGTCGCGGCGCCGGTCGAACGTCGGCGCATCCTCGTCGTCGACGACGAAGACAGCATCCAGAAGCTGCTCACCGGCGTGCTCGAGATGGATGGCCACGAAGTGCACCTCGCGAGCAATGGCCGCGAAGCACTCGACCGGCTGCGCGCGTCGAAGTTCGACCTGATCATCAGCGACATCAAGATGCCCGTCATGAGCGGACGCGACATGTACCTGCGGCTTCGAGATGCCGGCGATCCGCTCGCGCGCCGCGTCGTCTTCATCACCGGCGACACCGTCTCGCCCGACACCCGGACCTTCCTGCAGAGCGTGGACAACGACGTCCTCGCGAAGCCGTTCCGCCTCCGCGAAGTGCGCGAGACCGTCCGCCGGACCCTCGCCCGCTGATCGCCGCGCGAATCTGATACGCTTCTCCCGGCCTACCTGAGAACTAATCGCTAGCAGCTAAGAGCTAACAGCCAGGAGCTTTTTGATGCGCAAAGACCTCATGGAGATCCTCGCCTGCCCCATGTGCAAGTCCGAGCTCACGCTCACGATCGACGAGGAGAAGGACGACGAAGTCATCCGCGGCACGCTTTATTGCGCGAAGTGCGATGAGCGCTACCCGATCGAGGACAGCATCCCGAACCTGCTGCCGCCCGAACTGCGCAAGGCGACATCCACCGCCTAGGTCTCTCGCACACGATGGAAAAGCTGACCGCTGACAGCTGAACGCTGATAGCGGCGCCGGAGGCGCCAATGCAACGATCCCGCCAGCTCGGACTGTTCATCATGATGGGCGCATCGATATCGATGCTGATCATGCTCATCGGCTTCCTGCGCCGGAGCTACCTCATCATCGCGCTGCCCGTGATTGCGGGCGTCGGAGTGATCAGCGCGCTCGCGTTCTGGGTCGGCTGGACCATGGCCAACACCGAGCCGGAGCTCGCGGAACTGGAGCGCGAAGAGCTGGCCGTTCCGGTCTAGCCGAAGCATGTCGGATCGGGGAACAGTCGTTCTCGGATCGGCGCGCCCTTCACGCGCGAAATTGCGTCAAACTGACACTCCAGCGTCACGCCGCGCTCCCACTTGAAGATTCCCCACGCAGCCACGATCATGTGAGATAGAGACTGTCCGCATCCGCTCGCATCCCGAGCGTTCCGAGGGAGGCCGCATGAGCCAGGTAATGACCCGCATCGACGTGCCCGCCGACGTGCCCGCGCGCGAGCAGGCCAAGTACGAAGAGAACTTCAACACCATGACGAAGGGCACCGGCAGGCTCATGCTCTTCGCGGGCGACCAGAAGGTCGAGCACCTCAACGATGACTTCTACGGCGCGCTCAGCAGCGGCGAGCAGATCACCGAGGACGACGCCGATCCCGAGCATCTGTTCCGCATCGCCTCGCGGGCCATCGTCGGCTGTTTTGCGACCCAGTACGGCCTGATCGCCCGCTACGCCCGCGACTACCAGGACGTGCCGTACCTCGTGAAGCTCAACTCCAAGTCGCACCTCATCAAGACGTCGCAGAAGGATCCGCGCAGCATCGGCTGGATCGACGTCGCGGACGCGCTCACGCTGCAGGAGGCCGGTCTCAACGTGGTCGGCGTCGGCTACACCGTCTACCTAGGAAGCGAGTACGAGTCGGAGCAGATGCGCGAAGCGGCGCAGGCGTGCATGCACGCCCACCGAGACGGGCTGGTCTCTGTGCTCTGGATCTATCCGCGCGGCGCCGCCGTGCCCGAGGAGCAGCACCCGCACATCATCGCCGGGGCGACGGGCCTGGGCGTGACGCTGGGCGCCGACTTCGTGAAGGTCAACTACCCGAAGGTGAAGGAAGGCTCGCCGGCCGAGGCGTTCAAGGAAGCCGTCCGCGCCGCCGGCCGCACGCGCGTCATCACCGCTGGCGGCTCCAGCACCGACGAGCGGAAGTTCCTCCAGACCCTCCACGACCAGATCTTCATCTCCGGGGCCTACGGCAGCGCGACTGGGCGCAATATCCACCAGAAGCCGCTGCAGCAGGCGATCCAGATGGCGAACGCTATCAGCTCGATTACCTACGGCGGCTGGAGCGTGGACGACGCCGTCGCCGTCGCCGAAGGCCGCAAGGACTTCCGCGTCTAGCAAACGACACAACTGAGACTGTAGGGGGCGGCCCCATGTGGCCGCCCTTTCCGTTGCGCCCCACGCCTTGCTCGTGCATCGTGCGACCGATGCCGTGGGATCCCGCACGCTACAAGCAGTTCGCCGCCGAACGCGCCGCGCCGTTCGAAGATCTGCTCGCGCTGATCGATCGCCGCGAGGGCATGCGCGTCATCGACCTCGGCTGCGGCACCGGCGAGCTCACCCGGCGCCTCGCCGAGGCGCTGCCACACAGCGACGTCACCGGCATCGACAGCTCAGCGCAGATGCTCGACGAAGCGGCGAAGCTCAAACGCCCCGGCCTGCGGTTCGAGCAACGCCGGATCGAGGACGTGGCCGGTGAGTGGGACCTCGTCTTCTCGCACGCTGCGATCCACTGGCTCGATGATCACGAATCGCTGATCCCGCGCCTCTTCGCGCTCGTCGCGCCCGTCGGCCAGATCTCCGTGCAGATGCCGTCGAATCACGACCACCCGACGCATCGCCTCATCGCCGAGATCGCGGGGGAAGAGCCGTTCCGCACCGCGCTCGGCGGCTGGACCCGGGATGTGCCTGTTCTCACGATCGACCGCTACGCCGAGCTGCTGTACGAAGCGCGGGCCACCAACGTCACGGTGCTCGAGAAGATCTACCCGCACCTCCTAGAAGATGCCGATGCGCTCGCCGACTGGACCTCCGGCACCGCGCTCGTCCCGTACTTCGAGCGACTCGATGACGGCATGCGCACTGGATTCATGGATCGATACGGCGCCCGCCTGCGCCAACTGTTCCCGCAGGCGCCCGTCTTCTATCCGTTCCGGCGCATCCTCTGCGCCGCCTTACGTCCAGGCGAGAACTAACGAGGCCGCACGACTCGCCGCCCTGTCGTGCCCAGGTGATCGCTCCACTCCGTCGCGGTCTCTTCGAACCGATGCTCCGCCTCCGCGAACTGGTCGAGGAGCCACTGCGGCTCGTCGCCGTGCTCCGCCTTGCGCTTCTCGAGCGTCTTTTTCGCATCTCGAAGCGCCGTCTGTGCCTCGCGAAACCGTGCCCCGAGCTCTACAGAGCGGGCGTCCTGGGGCACGGGCTCCTCGAAGACCCTCGTTGGCCGCCCGTCGCGTTCGCGCGGACCGCGATCGCCGTCCGGCGCCCGCCTGATCCCTCCGCGAGCCCTGCCGTCTCCTCCCGGCGGCGGGCCACCGCGCTGGCGGTCCCCGCGCGTGTCCTGCCGCCGGCCCTGCTCGGGGCGGTCCGACGGCATTCCCCGGCGATCCCGAATGCGACCCGTATCGCGCGCTTCCGGCGACTCGCGAGGACCGGACGGCC
>CAZAPT010000001.1:48278-318847 GCA_964487335.1 uncultured Dehalococcoidia bacterium | reverse complement strand
CCGGCCCCGGGCATGAGCGCCACCGCGACGATCATCGTGGACCAGCGTATGAACGTGGTCATGGTCCCGGCCAAGGCGGTGCAGACGAAGAACCGGCAGAGCGTTGTCACGGTCAAGAACGCCAATGGCTCCACGGAGGACGTGACCGTAACGACCGGACTGAGTGACAGCACGAACACTGAGATCACGTCCGGTCTCACCGAGGGCCAGTCGATCGAGATCCCGGGCGCAGCGACAACCACGACGAACACGCAGGCGCTTCCGGCAACGGGCGGCGGATTCGGAGGCTTCGGCGGCGGCGGAGGCTTTGGGGGCGGCGGTGGTGGCGGCGGAGGCGGCGCACGAGGTGGCGACTGATGGGTGCCGGCGGGAACGGTGTAGCGCCGCCGACCAGTGATGGCCCGCACATGATCGCGTTACACGGGATTGTGAAGGTGTACCGCGCGGGGGCCCTGCCGGTCGTGGCACTGGACAACATCGACCTGGATATCGCCCGGGGCGACATGGTCGCGATCATAGGCGCTTCCGGCTCGGGCAAGTCCACGTTGATGAACATCCTCGGGTGCCTGGACCGGCCGACGCGTGGCACGTACACGTTCGAAGGACGCAACGTGAACGCATTGAACGATAAGCAGCTCACGCGGCTTCGGGGACGCCGCATCGGCTTCGTGTTCCAGTCGTTCAACCTGCTCCCCCGCAAAACCGCGCTGGAGCAGGTGGAACTACCGCTGATCTATCTCGGCGTTCGGAACCGGAGGCGGCTCGCGATGCAAGCGCTGGGGTCCGTGGGCCTGGCCGACCGCTGGCACCACAAGCCGACGCAGCTCTCTGGTGGCCAGCAGCAGCGC
This sequence comes from uncultured Dehalococcoidia bacterium, assembly GCA_964487335.1. GTDB lineage: Bacteria > Chloroflexota > Dehalococcoidia > DSTF01 > JACRBR01 > CAZAPT01. The sequence goes on along the minus strand of CAZAPT010000001.1, from coordinate 317,999 downwards.
GTCGCTATCGCGCGCGCGCTCGTCACCAACCCGGCGATCATCATGGCCGACGAGCCGACAGGCGCACTCGACACGAAAGCCAGCCATGCCCTCATGCAGACGCTGGTCCAGCTGAACACCGAGCGCGGCATCACGGTGATCCTGATCACGCACGAGCCCGAGGTGGCCGCGTACACGCGGCGCGTCATCACACTGCGGGACGGTGCGATTGTGTCGGATGGGGCGCCTGATAGGACGAACATCGTGGCGTTTCCGTCGCCCGAGTCGACCGTTGCCCACGGGCTCCCCGCTGTCGGTGCGGACGCATGATCTTCCTGGACACGCTTCGGATGTCGCTGGCGGAGTTTGCCACCAACAAGCTCCGCACTGCGCTGACGATGCTGGGCATCGTCATCGGCGTGTGCGCCGTCATTGCGCTCATGGCAGCGGGACAGGGCGCGTCCGCCGGCGTGACCTCGCAGGTGAAGGGCTTGGGCTCGAACCTGTTGTTCATCACTTCTGCGTCGACGTCCAACAGTTCGTCCGGTGGCGTACGGACTATTCAGCGGCTGACCTTGTCGACGGCCGACGAGGCGGCGATCAACGACGCGACGGAGGCCCCCTTTGTGCAAGGGGCGGTCGCGCAGTTCGGCGGCGACACCGGCAATACCAGCGGAACCACGATGACGGAGCAGTTCATAGGGAACGGCCAGAACACGTCCGCGACGCTCGCAGCGACGGAGCCCGGATACCAGCAGATCCGTAACGTGACGATGGCGGCGGGAAACTTTATCAGTCAGGACGACATGACGCGCAAGAACCTCGCCGCAGTCGTCGGTGCAGAAACCGCCCAGGATCTGTTCGGCACACCCGCCCAGGCGGTCGGCCAACAGGTGTCGGTGAGCTTCGGGCGGTTCGCGCTCAACTTCACCGTCATCGGCGTGGCGCAGCGCCGCGGGGGAAGTAGCCCCGACGACACGACGGTGATCATCCCGCTGACGACGTTCCAGGCGCGCGTGCCGTTCGGACGCAGCCCGACGGGCCAGTCGAACGTGCAGGCGATCATCGTCAAGGTCAAGGACGGCTACAACCTAACCACTGCAAAGACGCAGCTCACGAACCTGCTGAACACGACGCACACCAGCCAGGACTTCCAGATCTCGTCGCAGGATGACCTGCTGGCGACGTCGCAGAAGGTCGCGCGGACATTGACGATCCTGCTCGGCGCCATCGCCGGGATCTCCTTGGTCGTCGGCGGCATCGGCATCATGAACATCATGCTCGTGTCCGTGACGGAGCGGACGCGCGAGATCGGCATCCGCAAGGCGATCGGCGCGAGCCGCGACAACATCCTCCTCCAGTTCGTCTGTGAGGCCATTATCGTGACGCTCGCGGGCGGCGTGATCGGTGTGGTGCTCGGGGTCGGCGCCGCCATCCTCGCTAACGGGCAGGACTTCGGCACCGGGACGACGGTCACCACCCAAGTCTCATCTACCAGCGTCGTCGTAGCGTTCGCCGTCTCCGTGGTGATCGGGCTGTTCTTCGGGATCTATCCGGCATGGAGCGCGTCGCAACTTGACCCGATCGAGGCGCTGCGCTCCGAATAAAGAGAGGAACATGGAAACGAACGTGCGCAGGACCGTGAAGCAGGCCCAAACGCTATCTTGGCGCCTTCGCGGCGCAGCAGTCGCGACAATCGCGGCAGGCGCCGTCGTCGCCGCGGCCTGCGGCGGCGCAGGGGCGAGCTCGAGTTCGACCGCCACGCCGGGCGGCGCGAATGCTTCGTCGGCGGATCCGGGCCGGACTCCGGGACGCTTCAGGAACGGCACGCCTCCGCCGGCGGTGCAAACAGCGATCGCCGAGGGCACGCCGTTCGGTGGATTCGGAAACCGCACGCCGTCGGCGGACTTCCAGACGGCCATCGCCGAGGGGACTCCCGCGAGCGCTCTCCGTGGCGGGTTTGGTGGCGCGAACGGCGCACGGGTGATCACGGCCCTGGCGGGAATCCTCGGGATCGACGAAGCGACGCTGAGTTCCGAACTCCAGGCGCCGGGGGCGTCGATCGAAAAGGTGGCGCAGGCTCACGGCGTTGATCGCGCGACTGTGCGACAACGGCTGATCGACGCGGTGCGCCAAAGCCTCAACGACGCCGTGAAGAGCGGCACGCTGACACAGGCGATGGCCGATCAGAGCGCGTCGCAGTTCGAAGCGAACATTGATAATACGCTGGACCGCGTCGGGGGCGGCGGGATGCGCAACGGTCCCGGAGGCGGCTGAAAGTTCTCTCAACGCCCGTTCTGCCGCGGGCCGGGATGACGCCGATGTCCGTGTGCTTGTCTCCGGTGAGCAGGCGCGAAGCGGTATCGTGACGCCGCCATGCATCGGTTGCGCGAGGCAGTCAAGGAGATGGTGGCGGCGAGCGTGGCGATGACGTTGCTCGCCACGCTAATCGCGGCCATCTTTTGGTTGACGACGAAGCAGTCGCCCTGGCCATTCCTCGTCCTGGCGGAGGTTGTCGCCTTCGCGTGGGGCCTCGTCCTGCTCATCGCGACCTCGCCCACGTGGCGGCGTTGATGTGCCGGGCTCAAGATTTCGTCGTCTGGTGAAACATGAGCAACTCTGTACCGAAGCAGCGCATGAACCTAGCGTTCGAGCGCCTACTGTATTACTACGGGGACCTCGAACTGAACGTCGACGAGCGACTGATCCGGATTGACGGTGGGGAGGAGATGCCAACTCGCGGCGAATTCGAAGTGCTGCGGCGCTTGCTCGAGAGACCGGGAGAGGTGATCAGCCGTGAAGACCTGAAGATCCATCCAACGGCCGACTTACGCTCGGTAGACATCATCGTTTCCCGTCTACGAAAGAAGACCGCGCGCGCCCAGGAGTTCAGCATCGAGACCGTGGTCGGCGTCGGGTATCGGTGCCGAGACACCTCCTAAGTTCGCGCCTCTCCGCTGTGCACGTCGATGCGGCTGTGGCGCCGATTGCTCGTCAGTGGAGCGTATGAGACTGGGCCAGCGTGCTTGAACAGGTTCGGGCCGCCCACCTCCCGGGGCAGGATGCGCACGCCGGGACCACGCGTCTAGGGTGCCGCCGTACAGTTGTCGCCGACTTGTGCGAGATCGACGATGGCATCACCGATAGAGACTGCCCCGCTCGGTGGTCCCGAGCGCCAAGGTTGGTCGGCGAAGCCGCCCGCAGTGCGATCGTACTCTCGTCCGTCGGGAATTCCGTTCGAATTCAGGTCGGTGTTGTAGCTGACGCCAGCAGCATTCGGTGGCCCGCCGTCCGCGGTGCCCACGTAGTACAAGATCGCGATCACGTCGCCGATCGTCACGATGTGATTGCGGATACCGGTACCGTCCGCACTCGTCAGCGGCGGCAAGGGCACATCGAAGAAGTCCCACGGGTCGTGTGGATCACGCGATCCGCCGGCGAGCGGGTTCGCCGACAGTTCGTTGACGTCCGGACACCCGTCGCAGTCTGAGTCGCCGCTCGCGCAGCCGATCGGCGTCGACGTCGCAGTCGCAGTCATGGTCGCCGTCGGCGTGCTTGTGGGCGGAGGCGTGGGCGTCGGAGTCACGGTGGTAGGAGCCTGAGCGTGCAACTGCGCGATGAAGGTGCCCCAGTCGCCTCGCGTCGTCGAATGGCTGTACTCGGCGCCCGCCCAGATTACGTTGGGATCGCTGGGATCAACCGCAGCACCGGAGTAGTCGCCCCACCGATATGGTGCCGTCTCTCCCGAAACGCCCGTATACGGCGCAACGCCGGTCTTCAGCATCGTCGACGCTTGTGCTGACCACGACGGGTCCAGTGCGAGCGCCGCCACGCCCGGAGCGCTGGTCGCGGAGGACTGGCTGTAGACGACGATGAGGTTATTCGCAGTGTCGGGCCGTGCGGACGGATAGTACAGGTCAGCGCCGGTACCGTCGCCGATCGTCACTTCCCGAGAAACGGATGAGGACGACGTATCGATCTGTAGGAGATGGAGGCATGCGTGGACGGGTGAACCACAGCCGGTGTTTGCGGTCACGGTCAGCGAACCTGACTTCCAGAACGCCTCGAGCGCGCGCGCGTCGTTCGTCTCGACGGTATTCGATGAGCCGGCCTGGACCGCCGGAGGCGGCATGGTCGTTCCGGCCATCGCGAGATCCGAGCGAACGCGCGCGAGGTTTTGCGCACCGACCGTCCCCGTGATCGTCCACAGTGTCGCCGTGGTGCCTCCTGCCTCCGGCAACGACGTCATGAAGAGCGGGGCGGTTGCGCTAAGCGACTGTCCAGGACGAATGTTGCCGGCGGTGACGTGGGCAAAGTACGCCGATGGACAGGGCGTTTGATTCGCCAGGGCGGTCGACTTGTCGATGAGGAGAGTATCGCTACCCAGTGGTGGGAGGTTCGGGTCGCTCGCCGCTGCCGGCCAAGAGAATACGTCGGTGCCGATCGCGATCTTGTCATCGCTCACGCCGAGTGCAGGGTTGTCGTGCAGTTGTCCTGACGTGTCGAGGTACGAGCACCCGTTCCAGTCGGCGTAGCCGGTCGGCGCGGAGTTGAGACTCCACAGGATCTGGATCGTTGTGTTGTTACCGAAGAAGACGTTGTACGGCGGGGGGTTCAACGATACGTACGTCGCGAAGAATCGACCCGACGGCGTGTCGTACAGGATGCGAGGGTCGCTGCCCACAAGCTCCGGTATGCCAAAGAGCGTGTTGAGGTCGAGGGTGGCGACCGGCGTTCCGCCGCTCTTCGACCAGATGCGCGCCGTGCTGTTGACCATTTCAATGACTTCGCTCGGGCCCACCGCTACCTGTGTATCGGGCGGTGTCGCGCCGTTCGGGTTGTTGAGGCCGTCGATCGTCACACCGACCGCCATTGATGGGGCCGACATCAACGGGCCGGCGTTGACTGGTGAAGCGCCTTGCGTACCTCCGCCTTCTTGAGCGTTCCCTCGCGGCTGCGAGGATCGCGGAGCGATCAGGTTGCTCGGTCCGCCACCCGTTCGTGCCTGACCTGGCCTAAGAGGCGGCAAGGGGGCATAGGTCGATGGTAGGTCAGTAGAACCCGCCGTCGCTGATCCACGCGAGAGCGCGCCCGAGTGTGCGGCTCCGCCGTCGGTCTGCGACGGCGCGAGGAAGACCGCACCCGTGGCGACGAAAACTGCGATGCCGATGCAAAGTTGAGCAACGCGCCGCATGGGGCCCAGCCTCGAAACAACCCGAGGATATGACTCCCTCCTACGCCCAGCAATCCCCGTGTCAAGTCGACCTACCCATCTGTTGACAGCCCGACGTGGCATCTACGATGAGCCTTGAGGTTAGTCAGGACAATGTCGGAATTGCATGTCGTAACGGGTGCCTTCGGGTTCACGGGCAGGCATATCGCGCAACGGCTTCTGGACCTTGGGGTCAGGGTGCGGACGCTGACCGCGGATCCTGACCGGCCTTCGTCGCTCAGCGGACGCATCGAGGTCGCGCCGCTTCAGTTCCACGACGAACAGCGGTTGGTGTCGGACCTTCGCGGTGCGCGCGTGCTCTACAACACGTACTGGGTCCGATTTCCTCACGGCGCCACGACGTACTCCTCGGCGGTCCGCAATTCGTTGACACTCTTGCACGCTGCGCATGGGGCGGGTGTGGAGCGGGTCGTCCACCTCAGCATCAGCAATTGCGAACAGCTTTCGCCGTTCGAATTCGTCCGGGCCAAGGCCCAGATCGAACTAGCGATCCAGGAGCTATCGTTCTCACATGCGATCCTCCGCCCGGCGTTGCTGTTCGGCGATGACGCAATCTTGATCAACAACATCGCCTGGCTCCTCCGGCGGCTGCCCCTTTTCGTGGTACCGGGCCCGGGGAACTACGGTATCCAACCGATCTTCGTCGGAGACCTGGCCAAACTGGCAGTGGCACAGGCGACGGCATGCACCAACGCAACGATCGACGCTATCGGTCCGGAGACGTTCACATTCAACGAACTGATCGAGCTGCTTGCGGCCGCCGTAGATTCTCGGGCACGCGTGGTGCACGGCGCGCCGGCGATTGCGCTCGCTCTCAGCCGAGGGCTTGGATGGGCGCGTCGTGACGTCATGATCACGCGCGATGAGCTCGACGGCTTGATGGCGAACCAATTGGTAACCCAGAGTCGCCCAATCGGGACGACGAAGCTGAGTGAATGGCTGTTAGCGAATGCATCGCACCTGGGCCACGAGTACAAGTCGGAGCTTGCCCGCCACTATCGCCAGCGAAGCGCATAACGGGCGCGTTTCGTGGCTCTCGACCGATGCCAGTTTGCGGGTGACTTCATCCGGCTGGCCCTGCGAGCCCTGGCCACTGACGCTCGGGCGTATCCCAGGGTGAAACTGGTCTTCAAGCGCCGGGGGTTCGCGCCTCGTCGACACATGCTGGATCGTTAGAGCCGTTTAGAGACGGCGGAGTTGCGCTGCGGACATTGTCCTCCGACACTAGACGCATCGTCATGACCGTGGACCTTCACACCGCGCCGGCCGACGCCTACCAAGTGCTCCAGGTCGACCCGCGCGCATCGCAGGAGCTCATCCAAGCTGTGTATTGGCGGCTCGTCGCGATTGCAGCCACAGACAGCGAGCACGCGTCTGCGAAGGTCGCGCCCCGGAGCGACCTCAACCGCGCGTACCAGCTGCTCGCGCATGCGGATGACCGATCTCGTTACGACCTCGAGTATGGACACGATCGCAGACGCACGCCTGTGCGGGTCATTGAGAGCCGTCGCGGACTGCTCCGACGGACACGACGCCTTGTTGTGGGCGCTAGTCACTATCGGATCCTTCATGTACATCCCCGCGCACTCCCCGCGATCGTTGACGTGGCTTATCGCGTGAGACGATCGGAGTTAGCTGGCGTCGATGCCACCATCGTTGCGCAACGCCAGGCTTTAGAACTCGCTTATGCAACGCTGAGCGATCCGGTGCGGCGGTCCGCTTACGCTCGCGCGCGGGACTCACTCACGACCGCGCTTGATCCCTCCTCGGTTGAGATCGAGAACGCTCAGCGAGGAGCTGATGTGGCTTCGGATGCGTGGCGTCTTGTGGATACCGACGTCAGCGAGCAGACGCAGCCAGAAGTTGAGCTCGGCGTTCTACCAAAAGATGCTGGTGACCCGCGCCCTCCTGAAACGAGGCCCGCGGTGCGTCGACCCCTTCAGCTCATCGCCAACGCACTGTCTCGGCGAAGGGGGTTGGAGCGAATGCTCTCGGAGCGTCTCGCCGGACTTACCCCTACGGACAACGATGCGACAACCTCTGACGTCTCGCCGTCGATGGCAAAGCCTCATGTGTCAGAAGTCGGATCCGAACCTCCGAGCGCGCGTCGTTCGGGAGTGGACGACGAACATCAACAGCTGCCGGGGACTCGGAGCTGAGACGTTGACACGCCGCGATGTCATCGCGGGTCGAACACCAATGCGCGCGCGTGTGTCTCCCAGCTGAAGCGACGGTGGATCCCAGAGAGGTTGCCGGTGCGAACCTGCTCGTCTGCGAGGCGCGACTGCACTGTCAGGCAGCCAAGATCGACGAGCCGCTGAAACTCGCGCGGCTCGTGCTCGGCGAGCGCCTTGACGTCCCAGCAGCGTCCCGCCCGTCGTTCGACGAGACGGAGCAGCGGCAGCCCCTCCACGTCGATCGGCTCGCTGGTATCCGCGATCCACTCGACGAGCTCGTCGTGTAGACGCGCGGCGCTCCGGCGGGCCTCGGCGATCAGCCGTGTCAGCTCCCAGTAGCGGCGCGCCTTGTCCGCGATCCGCGCCTCGCTACAGGTGATCACCTCGTCCCTCACGACGCTTCCTTCGGCGCGAGCCGGTCTCGCTCGTCGCCGCCCGATGAAGCCCCATCGACTGGCCGCCGGAACCGGTAGAAGATGTGGAGCTCCGGCGGCGCACCCCGCGCTCGCAGGTAAGCGGTGGCGATGCTCATCCGGACGTACGGCTGCTCGTAGGCACCGAGTTGACGCAGCCGCATGAAGCAGTTGGCACCCACGAAGTAGTCCTGGTGCTCCGCCAGGTCGCGCAGACCGTACAGGAAGGACGGCAGCGACGACCCGCAGGCGTCGCAGGTCGTGGTCCCGGGCGCCCGCAGCACCCCGCGGAACCGGCGCAGTCGCTTCCCCTCGGCGAACCCGGCCAGCCGCTTCTCGTACGAGAACGACGTCATCGCATCGCCTCCTCGAGCGCCGGCACCAGGTCACAGCCGGGACAGCGCCCCGGGCTCACCACCCGCTGGAGCTTCGCGCAGTACACGCGCAGCCAGCGGCAGCGCTCGCCGTCCGTCGCCGGGTTGACGTCGTCCTCGCGACGCGCCCCCGCCGCCTTGATCTCCTCCCGGAAGTCGCTGATGGCGTAGCTCGGGTCCTCCGCCTTCCTGTCCTCGGCGTACGCCAGCCAGTAGTGCGGCGCGTCCGTCTCGCAGGCCACCACGTACCAGGTGACTTCTTCCAGCACCGAATTTTGCATTCGAATGCAAAATTCGTCCTCGTTCCCGAAGAAGAACGTCTGCCAGACCTTGGCGAGGTTATACGACTGCCGCCAGCCCACGCCGAAGCTCTTCCCCATCTGCTCCCAGGCTCGGTCTCCGTAGACCGAACGCTGCTTCGCCTCGAAGCAGATCGCCGCCTGGAGCATCCAGGCGCGCTGGTCGAAGGCCCGGAGCTCGTGAAACAGCTCGACGAGCTGATCATCGGTCAGATAAGGTATGCCTCGGACGAGGGCCTGTAAGCGCTCCTCGAGCTGCTGGAGGTCGTGGAAGTAGGCGCCGGGCTCGAACTCAGGGCTAGAGCGCCGGCGAGAGAGGACCTCGCCGGTGGCGACGTCGAGGACCAGCAGTTCGTCTGCGGTCCGCTCGAGGTGCCAGCGCTGCTCGGTGATGTGCTGATGACAGGTGTGGCAGAGGATGACCTTGTTGGCGTCGGCCTCGATCTCCGGGCGGGAGGAGCCGCCCATGCGCCGAGGCTCGATGTGATGAACCTCGAGCTGGCGGAGAGCGCCGCAGGCGGCGCAGCGGGAGTCCGATTCGATGTACATCTCTACCGTACCTTAATCGTACCGAAATCGTACATCAGACTCTGGTAGGTGTCAATGAGAAAGGCCGAGCCTGCTTTGGCTTTGAAGGCCTGGCGGCGCCGGCGCGCGCTATCGCAGAAGGATCTGGCAGACGCGGCAGGCGTGCGACGTGCGACGATCGCAGAGATAGAGAGCGGTCGGCGTGCCCCGCGTCCCAGTACCATCCGAAAGCTCGCCGGCGCGCTCGAGTTGCAACCTGAAGATCTCTTTCAACATCCCGGCGAGGGTGGCGGCATCCGGCGAAGCAAGAAGGCACAGGGTTAGGGGGACTCGCGCGCTATAACAATCGGCACTGGTGCGCGGCGTGCGCGGACCATCACTATCGGTGGTCGTTGGTTACTCCCGCACGCACGCCTTCTCCCGCAGAGTCAACGCCTCATCGACCGTGTGCAGGAGTTGTTCGACCTGGTCGTGCGTGAGCTGTTGACCCGGATCTGGCCCGAGAAGGTTTCCAGCTAGGCGACCAAGGTTATCGGAGTACGTAGTGAACGCGGCGCACGCATCGGGCAGCGCGTATTGGGTCGAGGCGGCTTGACCTCGATCTGAGCGCAAGGCAAGCACCGCAACCACCAAAGCAGCGACGGCTACCCCCGTGAATAGCATTAGGAGCAATAGCTGGACGCTGGTTGCTCTCGCGACGGCGGGTACTCGAGCTCGAGCGTTCTCAGCGAAGGTTCGCCGGAGACCGTCGATGTCTCTTGATATGGACACCTTCATTCCTTCCCTCATATCGGCGTCGATCCGTGTTTTCGTCACGGATTCGTGGTTTGGAGCAGCCGTTAGTGCGGCGCCGTGCTCCTTGACTTGCACAGGCGCAGTTTCTGCTGAATAGGAGATGACTCGCTCACGGATGTCACGCAGAGACATACCTTGAGCCTGCAGATCGCGAATAGCTTCCAGCCGTTCAAAGTGCTCGTCGCCATAGAGCCCCCGCGGTCGAGGCGGTGGCAACAGTCCATTTTCTGTGTAGTAACGGATGGTACGCCGAGTGAGATCGGCGAGCTCGGCCAGCTCATCAATGTTTAGTTCCATGAGCACGCCTTAACCTCTCTTGGGCACGTTCTGACGAAATCGGGACGGCGCGGCGACTTCCTAGCGCGGGCGTGCGACGCATTCCAACCCAAATGTGGGGATACTTCGTCATGCGGTCGCGCGTGCGAGGCGAAAAGATACACAAAATGGCGGCCTGTTGGGTAGGGCGTGTGATCGTCGGTCAAGGAGTAACGTTGTACATCGCGGTGCGGCCATTCACGCGCCGTAACTCGGCCAATTGGCGACGCACGTTGTCAGATCTTGGAACAGCCGGGGTGCGACTACTCGTTCGTCTGCGTGAACTCGAGCACGTGCTCGCCGTACGCGATCTGGTCGCCGTTCTCGAGTACGACCACCGGGATCAGCAACTGCTCGCCGCCGATCTTCACGTCCGCGTCGTCGAGCTGCCGGAAGATGAAGTGGTCGCCCTGCTGCCAGATGCGCCCGTAGCGTGGCCCCACCGTCGCCGCGTCCGCGAGCGGCTCGTCGCTCTCGCCCCCCTCGCCCAGCGTCAGCACCGCGTTCCCAATCCGGATCGACTGACCCAACCGCGGCCCTGCGATGAACCGCAAGTTCGCTAACGCCTGCTGTCGCGTCCACGGCGACGCTCGGCCCTCGTCCTTCTGCAGGCTGCGTAACCGCTCGTCGTCCGCCTCGTCGGAGTCCGCCTCATCTGCGGCGTCGTCGCCGTTGCGATGAGCGCCACGCGCACGCGCCATCCGCTCTGAGAACCACGCCCTCATCCTGTTCCCGTGACGCGGCGGCATCGTATCTTCTGCGGCCGTCGTTGACTGCGCATCAGCGCTCGCCTCATCGGCCGTGGCGGCTTTGTTCGAGCTGCTCGCCGTCGGTCGTGACGGTGCGCTTGGCGTTGGCTGAGGCGCGTCCTCTGCTCGCTCGATCGTTGTGACGGGCGCCGGCATCTCTGGCCGGTGTTCGCGAAGCTCCACGACCTGCGCACCCGCTCGAGGCTCGCCGTCATCCACGGCTGATGTTGCTGCCAGCGCTGCCGGCAGCGCATGCTCATCGAGCCCTTCGGACGTTGGCTCCGTCGGTTGCGGCCGCGCCGTCGCGGGGGTGTCCGGCTCGACAACAGGAGCCGCTTCGGGCTCCGGCCTCACCAGCCCCAACCGCAGGTCGTGCTCCGCGCGCGTCTTCGGATTGATCAGCACGCGCCGCGCCACCCGGATGAGGTCGCGCATCGCCGCGTCCGCCGCAGTGAACCCGCCCGACGTCCGGAGGATCACCGTCGCCGCCAGGTCGATGATCTTCGGGTCGGCGTACGGCTGCACGCACAGCAGGTCGTAATAGCTCAGGTGCTTCGGCGAAGGCCGTTCCTCTGGAGTGCGTGATCGGAAGAACTTTGGCCAGGCTCGCTGTGGCGGTTCCGGCGTCGGTTCGCCGGCCTCGTCATGCAGAACCCGCACCGCCCAGGCTCGCGTCGCCGTCTCATATGCCCAATTCAGGGCGGCGATGTATCGCGCCGAGTGTCCGCCCGCAGTCGGCATGTGCATCGCCCTTGCGCCGAGCACCCAGTACGCCTCGTCGATCAGATCGCGAGGCGCCGTTGGGAGCACCTGCAGCAGCCGGTATACGTCAGCCGGCGGCGGCTCTGGCGTGGGCGCTGGTTCCGGCTCCAGCCCGGGGTCGAGTTCTTCGATGGATAGTGCTGTCATCCGACGTGTTGGAATGCGTCGATCACATTGAGCATGACTGGCCCAATCGTCACGATGAACAGCGATGGCATCAGGAAGAGCACGAGCGGGAACACCATCTTGACCGGCGCCTGCCTGGCGACTTGCTCAGCCCGCTGGCGCCGCCGCATCCGCAGCTGCGCGCTCTGCACGCGGAGCACTTGTCCGACGCTCGTGCCCAATGCCTCTGCCTGGACGATCGAGTTCACAAACGTCATCAGGTCCGGCAGATCTACCCGCTCTGCCATGTCTATGAGCGCCTCGCGCCTCGTCTTTCCCAGGCCGATCTCGCGGAGTGCTCGCTCGATCTCGTCGGACAGCGGTCCGGAGTAGCGCTGGGCCACTCGTTGCAACGCAAAGTCCAGGCTGAGGCCGGCCTCGACACACGTCGTGAGCAGGTCCAACGCTGTAGGCAATGATCGCCAGACGCGCTTCTGCCGGTTCTTGGCCAACCTGCGCAACATCATGATCGGCACGATGAAACCCGCCACACCTAGCAGCGGAAGCGGGCCAATGAGGAGTACGTTCACGTGACCGCCGTTCGCGATCCAGATGAACACGAACCACATCGCCGGCAGGATCGTGCAAGTGACGAGAACTACGCTGAAGAATTGAGACACAGATAGCGTATCGCCGGCGGTGACGAGCCACCGGCGGCATCGGCCGATGAGGCTGGTCGGCATCACCGCCATGAATGACGTTACCGCGCCGTGCACCAGCGGAAACGCGACCCGTTGCGAGAACGGGGCTGACTCCTCTACCGCCAGCCGCTGCCGGCCTCCAAGCGCGCGGATGCGATCGTCCATTTCGCTCCGGCTCCGCACGTACCAAACGGCGAACAGGAAGACCGCAAGCGCCGACGAGACAGAGGTCAAAAAGATGATCATCGCGGCATCCCCTAAATGTCGATGTCCAGGATGCGCTGGATCGTAAAGAAGCCAAGCACGTTCAGGACTGCGAAGGTTATGAGCATCACCACGCCGAGAGCGGTCGTAAACATCAAGGACATCGCGCTCGGGTTAATAAGGAAGAAGAATGCACCGAGCAGGATCGGCCACACCGACAGGATCCATCCGGTGAGGCGCTGCTGAGACGTCAGCGTCTTGATCTCGCCGTGCAGCCGCTCGCGGTCGCGCATCGTCTCCGTCACGCTGTCCAGAACCTCTGCAAGGTTGCCACCGGTGTTGCGCTGGATCATGATCGCGGTCACGACGATGTCCATGTCCTCGCTGCCGATCCGCTCGTTCATCTTCGCGAGTGCGCTCTCTGTGCTCGCACCGAGTGAAATGTCCAGCAGCAACCGGTTCAGCTCAACGGACATCGGCGGACCAACGCGCTTGGCTGCGACATCAACGCCCTGCGCGAAGGCGAAACCGCTTCGCAGTGCACCGGCGATGAGCGTGATCGTCTCGACCAGCTGCGCGTCCAGCTTCGCCAGGCGTCGCTTCACCCGATAGCTGACCCAGAGCGCAGGCAGTTTGTACAGCATCGCGCCGACGACCAGCGCGATCACCACGGCCACGATGTTCCGGCCGAGGGCGGCGATGAGCAGCGCGCCGACCGCCGCCAGCAGCAGCCGCATGAGCAGGTACTCGCTCGGCCTCATCGTCAGATCGGCGCGCTCCAACTCCGCCGTCCAGCGTTCGGCCAGCCCGTTTCGGTCCAACAGTCGCCCCAGCATGGGCGTCGCCGCCGGCGCGCGCCGGAGGAGGCCGGTCGTTGTTTCGCGCCTGCGCTCCTCTCGAGGCGCTAGGTAGCGCAGCCGCACTTCCGATGGCCGCAGAGCGCGGCCGCGGATCGCGTACAGCAGGAACATAAACAGCGAAGCCGCAGTCAGGATCGCTGCGACGTACTCCATTACCGCCACCTCGCCGCGGCCAACCCCGCCTCTAGGTTGATACCGGCCTTCTTGAACCGCTCGGCGAACGTCGGCGTGATCCCGGTCGGCAGTAGCTCGCCGCGAATCGCGCCGGAGCGGTCAACCTCCTCTTGCTCGAAGCGGTACAGCTCCTGCATCGTGACCGTCCCGCTCTCCAGGCCCGTGATCTCGCTTACGTTGCTGATCCGCCGCCGCCCGTCCGAGTGCCGCACGATCTGCACGACTAGGTGCAACGCCGAAGCTACCTGCTCGCGGATCGCTCGGACTGGCAGGTCGAAGCCCGCCATCAGCACCATGTTCTCGATTCGCGACAGCGCGTCCCGTGGGCTGTTCGCGTGCACGGTCGTCAGCGAGCCCTCGTGGCCCGTGTTCATCGCCTGCAGCATGTCGAACGCTTCCGCCCCGCGGACCTCTCCGATCACGATCCGGTCGGGCCGCATGCGCAGCGCGTTCCGAACTAGGTCGCGCTGCGCTACCTCGTTGCGCCCCTCGATGTTCGGTGGCCGGGCCTCCATCGAGATCACATGCGTCTGCTGCAGCCGCATCTCGATCGGATCCTCGATCGTGATGATCCGCTCCCGGCTGGGGATGAATTCCGAGACCGCGTTGAGCAGCGTCGTCTTGCCTGTCCCCGTCCCGCCGCAGATCACGATGTTCAGCCGCTGCTGCACGCACGTCCCCAGGAAGTCCGCGACGTCCTGCGACATCGTGCCGTTGGTTACCAGGTCCATCACCCGGTACTTGTCTGGGCGGAACTTCCGCACTGTCAGTGTCGGGCTCTTCGGGACGAGGGGCGGGATCACCACGTTCACCCGCGACCCGTCCGGCAAACGCGCGTCCACATAAGGCGATGACTCGTCCACCCGCCGCCCCAGCGGCGCGATGATCCGCTCCACGATCCGCATGATGTGCAACGGGTCCCGGAACCGGTACGGCGAGATGTAGATCACGCCGTCGCGCTCGTAGTACACCTCGTCCGGAGCGTTCACCATCACTTCAGAGATCGAGGCGTCCTGCAGCAGAGGCTCGATAGGCCCGTAGCCGACCGCTTCGTCGATGATCAACTGCAGCACGCGCTCCCGGTCCTCGCCGAGCAGCGACGGGTGCAGCTGTGACATCAGTTGCCGCGCGGCGATGTTCACCGCGTCTCGCGCGCGGTCCGCGTCCAGCTTCTCGACCGCGGCGAGGTCCATCTCCTGCAGCAGCCGGATATGCACGCCGTGTACGATCTCCGACCAATCGGTCTCGTCCTCCACGTGGCGCTCGGAGTGGCTGCTTCCATTGACCGGTGTATTGATCGCCATAGCTTAGCTGCCTTCCACCACGGGCTGTTTTGCTTGCGGAGCGACGCCGTTTCCGCGCACCTTCAAATTGCCGAGGAGCGTGCCCTTTTGATCGATGCGCCCGCCCGCGATCACTGTCGCCAGGTCCGAGAGGCTCCGCGCCGCCACGGACTGCGGGCTCGAGACCACGATTGGCTGCCCCATGTGCGAGCCCGTCCGCATCTTCTTGTCGTACGGAACACTCCAGAAGATCTCGCGCTGCAGTGCTTCCCGGACAGCCGCCGGCCTCACCCCGTCCTCCGGCGCAGGCGAGTTCATCATGATCCGCACCCGTTCGTTCGAGTATGAGAGCATGTTCAGCGCCCGCATCGCCTCGATCGAGTCGTGCACGCTCGCGAAGTCGCTTGTCGTCACCCAAAGGACCATTGTCGCCATCTCCACGGCGATCTCGGTCAGCTCGCTGAGCAGCGGCGACGTGTCTAGCACGATCGTGTCGTACGTCTTCGCCAGCAGCTCCAACACTCGTCGCACGTCCTCCGGCTCGATAGTCCGCCACTCCAGCAGCGAAGGCGCGGCCAGCACGTCCAGCCCGGAAGCCTCGTGGCGCACTAGGTACTTCTTCAGGTCATCACGGTCCAGGGTATTGATGCTCTGCACCGCGTCTACCAGCGTCCGCTCGGGCCGCACGTCCAGCATCCCCGCGACGTCACCAAACCCGTTGTCCAGGTCCGCGACCACCACCGATCCTGCGCCGTGTCCTGCCAGCGCCACCGCCAGGTTCGTCGCGATCGTCGACTTTCCGATGCCGCCCTTTGCGCCGAAAACCGTCACGATCGTGGATTGCGCCGCCGTCTCCGGAACGTGCCCGGCCTTCCGCAGGCGGCGGTTCTCCTCGATCTCCATCGCTTTCAGCACCGACTGCCGCAGCACGTCCGGCCGCAGCGGCCGCACCAGGTAATCGCGCGCCCCCGCCAGCATTGCCTTCCGCGCCGACTCGATGTCCCGCGAGTTCGAATACACAATGACTGGAGTCTCAGGCAGCAACGTTACCAGCGCCTCCACTGTTTGTAGCGCGCGCTCCATCGGCTCGTTGACGCTCACCAGTACGATGTCCGGGTGAAGCTCGCCCGCCGCGACGCTCGCTTGTACGCCGTAACCGGCCTCCCCGGCGAGCGTCAGCCCGCTCGCGCGGATCGCTTGCTTCACCTCGTACTTGGACTGAACGTCCTGGTCTATCACCAGTGCTGCCGGGGTCTTCGCCACTTGTCCTCCAGACGAGGTTATCCTTCTGGCTGCGATGAACTCTGACCTACTGCAAAATCGGCACGACGAGGTCTTGTATCGGCGTCGTGTCGCCCTCGCCGAACCTCCGCAGCGTAAGAGTGATGTCTCCTAGGGCGTCCCACGAGAGGAGTGTCTGCACATCGTCGGGGCGCAGTGCCAGCGTCACAGTGTGCGCGTCGGGTTTCGCGGTTGTGTCCGTAGGTCGCCCGGCGACTCCGTTGTTGGACGGGTCCGTGACTGGCTTACCGTCTTTGTCGAGCGTCACGATTGGCTCGATGTCCTGCTGCGCCCGTGCCACGACCTGCACGTTCTGTAAAACGGTGTGCACACGCTGGTAAGTCTGGCCGTCCGTGTGCTTCTCTTTGACGGTTGCGACCACATCCACCCGGTCTCCCGGGATCACAAGCCCGGCGACGTCGCTCTCCTCAGTCACCTTCAGCGCCACTCCACGCATGCCGTCGGGAAGTTTGAACGTGAGCTGGTCGTACAACTTGCTACCGGCGACCTGCCCGATGAGCGTGCGCGATAGCTGTTGGCCTTTGAGCAGATCCACCGTCGCCACCTGCCCGACGACAGCCTGGGGGTCCGACAAAGCGTCGGCGATAGTGTCAGGCTTAGCGAAGGTCGCGACGCGGAACATGTCTGCCGTCAATTTGTCGCCGGCCTTGATATCACTCTTCGCGACGAGTACGTTCTGGTCACCGCTCGGCGGCGCCGCGGAGCTACTCCCTCCCCGGTCTGCCAGCACCACCGCGACCAGGACGCCTGCGATGAGTGCGAGCGTCGCCGCTCCGATCAGCAGCAACCGGTTGGTCCGGTCTCGGTTCATGTTTGATGCGACGGTGGCCATGCTTCCTACCCTTTCCTGCGAACTTCCTGCTACTCCGTCAACGCGATCTTGTTGTCACCGAACGGGTTGAACTCGCCGACGTCACCGCCGAGTTCCACACGGTTGAAGAAGATGCCCCACATCTCCAACTGACCCGGTGCGCCGCTATTACACGTGTTCGGCAGGACGGATAGCGGGTCGTTTGGCATCTTGCAACCGAGGATATAGAACGCCGCGAACGCCTTGATGGTCGGATCCGTCTGCAGGTTCCCGATGACGATCAGGTCGATCACCCGCGGACTGGTGCAGTCTCTTAGCTGGTACGCCGCATGGGCATCGCCATTGTTTGTGTACGGCCCATCGGGCGAGGGAATGGACCCACCATCAATGCGCTCCACGACCTCGTCGAAGTCATCGATGCCGTCGTGTCCTGCGGGATCGTGATATTTCTTGTCACATTCGGCGCCATCCGCCACTGGAGGGGTGCCTTGTCCAGCGAGCAGCGGTTGCAGTCCTTGGTTGAGGTCCTGCCCCGGTCGACCGCCCGGGATAGGCGGTACTGTGTCGCCGATATTGCACGTCGCGTTAGACCCGTTCCGGATGTTATCGGGCAGACTGCTGCTGCCCTGCCCCGCGCAGGTCCCGCCGGAGCCAGCGAGGTCCAACAGACCGCGCTGAGAGGTGCTCGGGTCCTGCGAGCCGTCGTCCAGCCGGCACCAGGCGCCGAACTTCGGCACGTAGTAGCCCAGTGACGAGTCGTACTGGAAGCACGCGATATCGCAACCGCTCGGCGGCGTCGCCGTTGATGTCGGCGTGGCTGTGGGACCGCTAGGCGTACTGGTCGCAGTCGGTGTTCGCGTCCTCGTCACCGTTGGCGTTGCTGATGGCGTAACGATCGCGGTGGGCGTGTTTGTCTTCGGCGCCAGGTTCAGGCTGGCGTACGATGCACCGGGTCGTAAGTCCGGTGACACCTGCGCCGACGGCCCGCATGAGTTCGTTCCTGGATTGCTTTCGATCCCGTATGGTCGGAGGCCCGTCGTACTGATCACGGACCCGGCGCAGGCGCGAGCGTGTGCTCCGATATCAGGCGCAACCTTCAAGCCGAAGATGCTGGAGAACAGCGCTCGCGAAGAGTGCGACACATTGATCTTCACGCTGTCTGGGCGAGTTCCGCCGGCGAAGCACGAGGCGTCGACATCGATCGAGCCAATGATTCCCGCGTTCCCGGCATCGTCGTTTGTCTGCTGATATTGTGCCGCCGCGGTCTTGGCGTCAGATGTGGATGGCGTCGGATTCAGAAGTGCGTACGCACCGGCCAAGGCGGCCAAGTCCGCGTCTTTCTGTGCACCGCGCCGCTCGCTCTGCCATAACGACGCGTCGATCGCGACGGCCGCTAACGCGAGCGACACGGGCACGATCAGGAGCGCAAAGATAATTAGCATCTGCCCGCGCTGGGACTGGTGGCGCCGGGCATCGCATATCCGGGTCAGGAATTGGTTAGGCTTCGTCATGTCGGGCAACTCGCTGGCGAGGCGACTGATTTCTCTAGGCGTGCCGTCGCGCGCGGCGCCATGGTTACAGTTACAGAGCTCGCTCCGAACGCTTTGAAGATGCCACCGAGTGGCACCAACGTGTACTTGTAACCCTCGCTCCCGCTCTTCTCGATGTACACCCGGACGGGTCCGCCAACTGCGCCTTGTTTCCCGTTCGAGTCGACGGGATAACACACCGCCACGTCAGACGGGTTGATGTCCTCCGACGCGTTGTCAGCGGCAAGTTTCTGCACGTCGGTTAGCGATGCCCCGACCGCCGCTTGTCTTGCGCCCTCGCGCATCGCTTGCTGCAGGTCCGAGCGGGTGTGCATCGCCAGTCCAAAGATCACGATCGCCCCGATAAACACCAGCAGTACAGGTGTAAGCAGCGCGAATTCCAGCAGGTTCTGGCCAGACTCTTGCGACGCGAGCGCCGGCTGAAAAGTCTTCGTCGGCGATGGCGACAACGAGTTCGTCCGCGCCCGCGTCCGCATTGATGCGAATGCGCCGAGGGCCATCACCACCGGAACCGCGATGAGCGCGCCGGCGACAACGTCGACCACGTAGTGCTCGCCCGAGAACACGACCTCGAAGCCCACGAGCCCCACGTACGCCATCATCAAGGTGGCGGCCTTGATCCACCGCTCATTGAAGAACCACAGGGCGATGACCATCGGAAGCGCGATGTGCATGCTCGGGATCGCGGCCAGTGGGTTCGCGTCGTTCACGTCGTTGCCCAGCTTGATCGAGATGATCCGGGTCACGCTGTTTGGATCCTCCATCCAGGGCGGCCGCGTCGGAAGTAACGCAAACAGCGGCAACACCGCCGCGCAGAGGATCAGCCACGCGCCGAAGAACGAACCGATGCGCTCGCGCCTCACGATCGTCACGTACAGCGCGGCGAGCCACGGCACGAAGAACCACGATGCGTGCACGATGACGGTAAACCACTCGAAGAACGCGGGTGCGCGCATAAAGAGATGGTGCTGGAGCCAAACGGTAGGCAACGTGCCGAAGAACGCGCGCTCCATCCCGTCGCCCCGGGTGGGCGAGCCGAGGTCGTCCATCCAACCCCGGAGAGTCGCATGCGCGACAAAGCCCACCAGAGCCGTGAGCCACCAGAGAAATACAACACGATGCGGTTTCCGCAGAACGCGGCGAGTCAACGATCGGGTGGCGCGCAACCTCACGAGTGTTTGAGTCTGACGGAAAGCCCGCGTCGCCGATACCACGCCACGTCCTCGGTGAATAGTTAGCGAAATGAAGAACGTGGGAGCCGGAGCGGACGCTCCGGCTCCCGGCCTGTAACTAGAATGGCCCGCACGCGGTGCTCGCCTTGAAGTCGATGCACCTGCCGATACCGGCAGCCATGGAGCTGATTGCGCCGGTCAGGACGCCGGCCGCCGCTACAGCCGCGATCGCCGCAGCGATCAGGCCGCCAAGCAGCGCGTACTCAATCAAGTCCTGGCCCTCTTCACGCTCCGACAGCGATGAGAGCACCGATGTCACGAACGCGTACATGCGGATGGAAATGTTCGTCACGTTTGGAGATCCTCCTGAACTGGGGTTTGTGTGTCGCCGCCGGCCGTCCGGCGGACTGTCCGATGAAACAGCTCACGTTGTCTGTCGTCTTCGGCGTCGACCCCCTTTCCCGGCAACAGGAGGATCTGTGAGCTGGCCGGCGATTCTGTCGGCACCGGCCGTTAATGCGCCATAATCAGGTGCATCAGGGCGAGCCAGCTCCTGTTGCCTTGGCCCCGTACGGCGGCAACCGTGCGGGGCCCTCGTTTCTCTGCGCTTCTCCTGCTCGTTCCGGAGTGATCGTTCGCGGCGCGCCGTTTTTCGAATGCGCGTCAGACGGAGTGCGACCACTTCAGACCGCTCTCTGCGTCGTGCCGCTTACTTTGGCGAGACTCGCCTGCCGCTCGCGGCGGGACTGACAGAAACACAAGTGGATTGGCGACGCAATCGTTACATGCGCCATAAAGGCTGTCAACGGAATATTTGACATACCGGACAGTTCACCTTGACGAGCGCGCGTCGCGCCCGCTCACGAGATCGGGCCTTTGGTGGTTACTCACGTGACGCCGGATCTTTTTCGTCGGAAACGTCAAAAACGGGTTGACCGCGAGCGCCGGCCGTATTAGGCTCTTCATCGCCCACCGTTGTCCGCGCAGCCTTGCTGTACGCGCGTGGGAGCGGTCTCGATCGTTGCCGCAGCGCCCCTCGTCCTCGGTTTGGGCGATCAACGATGCCACGGAGGTGGCGAGATGAAGTGGGACTATGCGGACCGCCGCAGGCGCGAGCGTTTCTACCGTTTCGTCTTTCGCAGCGCGATCCCATTACTGGCGCTTGGGGCGCTGTGCATGGCGCTCGGCGTTGGGCCGGCGGTTCACGCGAACTTCGGCTTGCTGCTTGCTGGGTTCGTCGTCGCGGACCTCAGCGTCCTTGCGGGCTATCTAGCCGTGAATCGAACTGTCAAAGTCCTCGACCTCGACCGCGCCGAGTCGCGTTACGTCGAAATCCACTTCGGCTGAGCACCATTAGCGGCCCGATAGCATTGAGCGACGAGACTGACGTGCGCTACCCCTCGAACTAGTTGTCATAAAATCTCAGGGTTCATGCTCTGCGACCGCGCCGCCGATCGCCGATAATGTACCTATGAACGGAATCGGCATCGGCACGTCAGTGGGTCTTGGCGCCCTGATCGGGC
Source organism: uncultured Dehalococcoidia bacterium (assembly GCA_964487335.1). GTDB lineage: Bacteria > Chloroflexota > Dehalococcoidia > DSTF01 > JACRBR01 > CAZAPT01. The sequence goes on along the minus strand of CAZAPT010000001.1, from coordinate 296,690 downwards.
TCGGGATCGTGGATCCGAACGTCGAGGTCATGGAGTACGTCGCAACGTTCGCCTTTTATGGCATCATGTCCGGCCTGCTCTTCGAGCTCTACCGCTTCGCCTTCACCTGGCGGCACCCCTTCCGCCGCTAAACCCACCAGTATCAGCGGTCCGACTCCCCACGCATTTCAGGCACCCCGCCTGGCTACAAACGCCGCTCGCTCTCGAACGCCTGCCAACTCCTGGTCGCTGCACCCAATCACCGCCGCTGAAGATTCTGGCCACTATCAACCATCCACCATCCACCTGCCCCGGCGATGGCTCCTCCGACACCCCCCTCATCCCAAGCCTCGCCCCTTGCGTACCCGCACTCCCCAAGCCAACGCCCTGCTAGCTGACCGACCCTCCAAATGCTCTCCATAACGGTGAATCGTGTTTCGCCATAACCATCAAGAAATAGGGAGAACATTCAATCGCCCGAATCTGTCCGCGCGACCTCGTCCAGTCCCGCAGACTCAACCACCTCCCAATGCCCGAAAAACAAAGATCGACCAAACGGCAGAGATAACTGACGGTACGAGGCGCCGTCCGTCTTCGCCCGTCTCGTCGATGTCCTCTGTGCCTCTGTGGATCCCCAGTCCGCCGACTGCTGCCCCCTGGGCGCTAACCCTCCTACACCGCCGGCGTCCGCTGCTCCCCCGCGGCCTCAGCCACGACCTCCGGCCCGACGTACTCCGCCCGGAACCGGTGCGGCCCCACCTGGATCTCGTCCCCGTCCTCGAGGATGAGCCAGTCCGCTGACCGCCCGCCGACCAGCGTATTTCGCCGTATCCCGCCGATGTGCCGGAGCATCATCTTCCCGCCCCGCATCCAGACCAGCGCGTGCCGCCGCGCCACCTCCGTCGAGGCCGCCACCCGCACGTCCGCGCTCGCGTCCGACCCGATCGCGATCGGCGTCGCTCCGAAGTGGAAGGCCGTGCCGGCCGTATCGCCGCCTACGGCCACGATGCGCCCAGTCCCGTCCTCGCCGTCCAGCGCCGTCCCGTTCACGTACACAGCGTCGGGGAGTGGTTCGTCGGACTGCCGGCCCGCATCCCGCGCCGCCCGCTCCGCCCGCCGTCGCGCCCTCACGCTGCGCGCCACCAGCGCCACCACGACCGCGACGATGATCGCTCCCAACACCGCGAACGCCACCAGCCCCTTGTTCACCCCGCTGCCCGTCGACCCGGGCGCCGGGGCAACCGCCACGGTCGGTACCTCCGCCGAAGGCGGCGGCGCGACGGCCGCCGTCCCGCGTGTGAACGCCTTGCTGACGTCGCTGGCAGCCACACCGCCGATGTTCGCGGTCAGCTTGAGCGTCGTCTCCTTGCCGTCCTGCGGCACTGGGCTGGTGAGCGACAGGACGTACTGCGACCGCAGCAGATCCGCGATCGTCGCGTACACCACGCCCACGTTCGTTACATCCGCCGGGTAGTAGGTGCCGTGCGAGTCCAGCGCGAGCGCCTGCAGGTAATTCACGTCTGGCTCGGCGCCGAACCCGATCGTGAAGATCGGCACGCCCGCGGCTCGTGCCGCCGACCGCGCATCGTCCCCGGTAGCCTGCGACCGCGTGTCCTGCCCGTCTGTCATCAGGACGATGGCTTTGCGCGGCTGCGGCGACGACCGCGCCGCGTTGATGCCAGCCTCCGCTGCGTCGTACAGCACCGTGTCGCCGCCCGCCTGTAGCGCCTCGATGGCCGATGTCAGCGCCCCGCGGTCCTTCGTGAACCCGGGCGGCCCAATCTGCGTCACGCCCGTCGAGAACGCGAACACCGCCGCATCGTCGTTCGCCCCCAGGCTGTTGATGAAGCCCTTCGCGGCATCCCGGGCCCGCCCGATGGCGTCGTTGTCCGCCATGCTCCCGGACACGTCGATGACCAGGACGACGCTGAGCCCCAGCGCTCGGTCCTGCTCTGTCTGTGCGCCGTCGACGTTCACGCGCGTCGTGCCGTCGGCGGCCAGGAACTGCGCCGCGTCCAGACCGCGCACGGGCAGCCCGTTCGAGTCGAGCGCAGTCACCACCGCCCGTATCCTCGGATACTGCGAAGCGTCCAGCTGCGTGATGGTGAGCTTCGGCTGCGGCTGCTGCGCCGAAGCGATCGGCGACGCGGACACGAGGGCCGCCAGCCCGAGCGCGAGCACGGCAAGGCCCGTCGCCGCCCGACATGTCAGTCGCACCAGTGCAGACCTGCTAACCGTCACCGCGCCCTGCATCCGCCACTGCTCCTGCACTCACCACCCGGCATCATCGACCGGCGCGAGGTGTATTCGCGCCCCACCCTCTCCACAACGCATCGACTAGTCGAAGATTCCTGCCATCGTCTTCATGGCACCGACTACCGACGGCCGTCGGGCGAGCGTTACCAGCGTCCTCGAGCATGCCATCCCCTGAGAGCGGCGTCAGTCGGCACTGCAACCTCGGTCACTGGAGCGAGATCGAATTCGGGCTCGCATATTCCCTACGCAGAGACATAAGAATCAGGCATCTGAACGGAGGATGTCAACTAGCAGTGATTTGCACCGAAATTGACAGGCATTCCCGCGTTTACTCGTCAAGTTTGTCAATGTCGTAACGCCGAGCCATTGACGGTCGCCTCGCGCCGTATTACGTTCCATCTCGACGCGTCTCACAACTCCCCGCGAGCGCGTCCGACTTCACGACCCAGGCACAATCAGGCGGCTCCCGCCGGTGCGTTGCGGTGCCTTCGCATCGCACAGCCCGTGCATCCGCCTCCCACGGTCAAGCAGGCGCAGCGAATGGAGCGAGCTGCCGGGGCGAAACGGATGGCGTTGAACTCGACGCGTTAGCCAGGTCCCACACAAGGGGGAAGTCATGCCCAAGAGAGACGCAGAACGGCTCCGGAAGCTACGAGTGGCGGTGCGCTACCTGCTCATGAAAGATGCTCTCGAGCGTGGGCATCAGACCCGGCTGGCGGAGCATTTCGACCTCTCGCGGCAGCGCGTGCACCAGGTCGTCATCGAGGAACGCCAGCGGCGCGCTGCTACTGACGTGGTCTCATATTCCTGACGGGCGACGCTCGTTGTCCCTCACTGAGACCTGACCACTATTGACTTCGCCCGACGAGTTCCGTTTCTTGACAAAAGCACCCGCGATAACCGCGGGTCTATTCTTATCCGAGTGCGTCCTGTTTGGCCCGCGATCCAGCGCGGTGTCCAGGCGCCGCCGCGGGAAGCCGCCTCAAACGGAGTTGACGCAGCGCGGCGTCACGCCCACTCGTCATTCGTCAGTATCAGCGTGCCGGCCGCATGAAACATACCCCCGACTCCGTGGGCGATGCTCGTCCGCACGCCATCCAGCTGCGCGGCAGCGTCTCCGCGCAGCTGCCGCACCGACTCTTGGATGGCGAACATGCCGTACATCCCGGTGTGGGTGTAGCTCAGGCCGCCGCCATTCGTATTCAGGGGAAAGTCGCCGCCCGGCGCGGTACGCATCTCGGCGAAGAACGGGCCGCTCTCGCCCTTGCTCACGAACCCGAGAGCGTCGAGCGCGTACATCGGCGTGTGCGCGACGCGTCGTACCAGCGTCCACGAGGAGTGCTTCCGGTCTCCGACATCGGTTCGGTCGGTCAGCGTCAGCACCGGCATACGCCACTCAAATGAGTTCAGGAACAGCGGAAGAGGCCCCAGCATCCTGCGGGGCCTCGACGAAGACAGAAGGGACAAGCGCAACGGCTCAGAGCATGTTCCGGAGATAGTGTCGGTGCCTCCATGCGAGACTCGATAAGGAGAAGTTAACGGAGTGACGGCGCCGGTTAGTACGCTCCCGCCGAGCGTGTTCCCCCCGAGCGTCCGCCTCGATCACCCTAACGTCAGATGGACGCATTCACTACGGAAGGCGGTGCAGGCGCACGAGCCGTTGGACGGTTCCGGCGTTGACGCCGCACGGACGCCCGCCAGGGCGAGCTCCCCTGACCGCCGTGTCCACCCCATCACCCAGCGCATCCTCGGGGGAGTCGCATCGATGACATCACTCGCTGTGGTTACGGTCAAACTACCCGGTGAGTACCGGAAGCGGGCGAGCGTCCGTCTCCGAACCTCGCATCGTCTACTCCCCAACGGACGCTCGCCCTTCCCCGCAGCCGTCTGCGCTCGGGGGAGCGGAGGCGACAGTTGCGGCGAGGAACGATCAGAGCACGAGGCGCCACGGCGGTCAATCCCCCAGAGATCAGGTAGCGAGGATTTGGGAGTGCCGGCGAAGTCGAACCCACGGACCGGCAGCCGGCGGAGGGTGTTACTTCGGCGACCCAGCTTGGTGACTCTCCACCCACGCGACGAGGACACTTGCGAAGCCCTCGCCCGTGAAGTGTTGGGGATCGAGCAGGCGCTCTCGACGGCTTCGGTCTCCGATGACCGAGATTACGCTGATCCAGCCCTGGCGTTCGTCCAGAACGACGGCGAGCGACTGGCGTGTACTCCGGCGACGAAGCTCAAGCGTAAAGATGTCTCCCACGCTCGTACGACGCATCCGGAAGCGTGCACAGTCGGCATACTGCGTCGCCACATTTTCGACGATGTTCCTCACGCGCGGAGTTACTTGGCCCAACGACGCGAGCCGTCGAAGGCGCTCGGCTTCGTTTGTACGTCGAGGAAGCTCTCTGCGCATCGGCTATAACATGGCGCAATCAGCGAACACGCTGACGCGCGCAGGGCAGTAGGACGCGATGCGCTCGATGATCATGCTCGGTGCGTCCCTAGTGACGATCCCGGCGTCGAAGCGACCTTCAGCACACGGACGAACCAAGGCGCCTGACAGGTGGGATACCCCGGCCACGGGCAAACGCAGACGAGATAGCGCATGGGATCGGAAGCGTAGATCAGGCGGCGCCTGGCGCAAGCATCGCCTCTTTCTTGAGAGCTGCTCGCACCGCCGCTGCAGCTGAACGACGACACCAGGAGTTTTGTCCCGCGGCCAACGGGCGTCGTCTACGGCGTTACGTTCGACTCACGCCACCAGGCGAAGCGGCGCGTCAGGATGTTGAGGCGAACTTCGCGCAAAGTCGATCGCTTCCTCGATGAGATTGGTTGTCGGCCGGAAGTCCCCTCCTCGAGCGCCGCGCGGCCGCGGACGTAATCGGGGAATGCAGCGGCGACCAGGCGTGTGGACACCGCCTCACTCTCGAACCGCTCAGCAGAGCGTGAACGACCCGGCGATCGTTGTGACGCCACCGGCACCACATTCTTGAGTCCGTAACTTAGGGCTCGATCTGTTTGCGCCTCCGCAAGGGGAAAGAAGGGCTCGTTCGGAAGAGCTACTGAGGCGGATTCACATTCGTAAACACAGGCAACGGGTCGGGACGGCGCGGGCGGTCAACTTGGATTGATTGGCAAAACACCATCTCCGTCTGCAAGGCGTTGACTCCGCCAACCGGATCGGCGATAACCGGCCGAGCCTAAGGATCCGGAGCAGACATCTGGGGACTCGTTTTCAGGATTCCATGGACGGCACTCGGGCACGCGAGACAATCGACCGTGGCCTGGACATGGCGGACCGAGCGATTTATGTCGCGGTCGCCGCTCTGTTTCTCGTCGCGGCGATCGCGATGGGCGGGTATTCCATCGGGACATTCGTTCGGCATCTGAGCGGCGACTTTCCGCTCGACATCATCACGTTTATCAACGACCTGCTTCTGGTGCTCATCATCCTCGAGGTGCTGGGGACGGTGCGCAGTTATCTGACCACCGGCACGACGTCGCTGACGCCGTTCCTATACATCGGCATCATCTCGGCGACCCGGCGGATCCTGGCGATTGGCGCGATGAGCACGATCGGCGAAGCGGCGACGGACTCGACGTTTCACCGGCAGATGATCGACCTCGGCGCGAACGCCGGCGTCGTGCTGGCGCTGGCCATCGCCTTGTTCCTGTTCAGCCGCCGTCGTGTCATCGGAGACGAGCGCGGAGAAGGGGAAGCCGACGCCGGTGTGGTCGATGGCGAGGTGGCTCAGCGATGATCCACCTCCGTGTCAGGGACTCCACCGGAGCGGTGCGCGCGGATGCGGCGCCTGACGAGCTGCACGGGCTGATCGAGAACCACGAGAATTTGATCTGGATCGACCTGGAGTCTCCGACTGCGGAAGAGCTGGAGGTGATCGCGGGGATTGCTGCGTGGAACCGATTCAACGTCGAGGACATGGTGAAGCAGGGGCAGCGGGCGAAACTCGAACAGGCGGACGGATACTCGTTCGTCGTTACGCACGCGCTCAACTACAACCGGCGCGGCACTCCGCGGCTCACGACGCCGGAGATCGACGTAGTGGTCGGCCCGAACTACGTCGCGACCGTGCACTATGCGGCGCTCGACCATCTGACCGAGTACCGCGAGCATGCGCCCCAGACGGAGGCAATGCTCGCGAACGGCCGCGACTTCCTCCTGTACGTCCTCGCGGACCGGCTCGTGGACACGTACTTCCCAATCATGGATGCGATGCTGGAGGCCGTCGACGACCTGGAAGACACGATCGTATCCGACCCGACGCCGGCACTGATGAGCCGGATATTCGAGATGAAGCACGACGGCATCACCCTGCGGAAGGTGATCTCGCCGCAGCTCGAGGTGTTCTCGCGGCTTGCGGCCCCGGGATATGGAATCGTGCGCGACGAGCATCAGGCCTACTTTCGGGACGTGCACGACCACCTGATCCGCGTGTTCGAGGCGATGGAGAGCTATCGCGAGCTGATGGGCGGCGCACTCGACGCGTACCTATCGAACGTTTCGAACCGGATGAACGAAGTGATGAAGCGGCTGACGATCATCGCGGCGCTGTTCCTGCCGATCAGCTTCATCACAGGCCTGCTCGGCATGAACCTACGCGAGGTGCCGCTCTGGAAGGACAACCTCTTTTGGTTGTTCCTGCTGATCATGGCGGCGATCAGCGCTGCGCAGCTCTACTACTTCAGACGCAAAGGCTGGGTGTAAGCCGTCCAAGCGCGACATTGGGCGCCTCGCTGCTCACAATCAGACACGATCGCACAATCGTGAAGGAACGCCCAGCAAGCTGCGAGTCTTGCGGGTTGGAGCTTACAGTCCGCACAACTGCGGTCATCTCGCGCGGAAGGCCTTGTGTCTGTGATTGACAGCGCTCAGACGGCTCGACTCAGATCCAGAACAGGAGAGCCAACACACACCAAGACCGCCAACCCGGCGGTGCAGTTGCGGCGACGATGTACTCGCCCGAGCACGCAAAGAGTGCCCCCGCTACTTTACAGGGTCACGTCAAAGGACGCCTGAACAATGTCGCGACCGCAGTTGGCGAAGACCGTAGCCTGACCCGTCGGCGCGGTGCCATTCACGATCCATGACCACGCGACGTCGCCATGCTGGTCTGCCTTTTGGCTCGGCGGGGAGTCCAGTGCACCGGCGAGGCCAGTCCGGTACTCGACCGCGAGGTCACAGCGCACGTTGGCGCCCGTGTGCGCAGCGACTGACGCGCGTTCACCACGCGCGACCGAGGTCGGCACGGAGGTGAATGTCGTGCCGAAACTGGGACCGCGGGGATCGCCGTCGCCGGACGACTGATCGGTCGGAGTCGTCACGACCGGTGCGCCAGTTGCCATGAGCCGTGACGTCGGCGTGGAGCCATATGACGACCCGCCACCAGCGCAACCGCATGCCACAGTCGCAACGGCCGTCACCGCAGCGACTACGGTTCGGCGCATCCGGACAGGGTAGGAAGTCAGCATTGGAGCGCCGTTGCACCAGACTTCCCTATGGCATACGCCCGGAATCCGTTGCGCGACCTCGCCGGTGACGGCCTCCCGTGTCATCGTCTCATACACTCTCCTCGGAGGTGTGAGGATGAACGTCCTGCTCGCGGAAGATGACGGTCGACTGGCCCGCGCCGTGAAGCGCGCCTTCGAGGATGAAGAGCAGAACAAGGTGAAGATCGTCTCTGACGGCCCGGCCGCCCTCAAATCCGGGATGGACGACTCGTACGACGTGATGATCCTCGACATCATGCTGCCGAAGATGGACGGCTTCGAAGTGTGCCGCGAGCTGCGTCGGCAAGGCTCGCGTCTGCCGGTGCTGATGCTCACTGCCCGCACCGAGGTCGGAGACCGCGTGAAGGGCCTCGACGCGGGCGCCGACGGCTACATGGTCAAGCCGTTCGCGGTCCCCGAGCTGTTAGCGCGGGTTCGTGCGCTCGCGCGCCGCGGTGTCGTTGACGATGATCGCAGCGGGAAGTTGCGTACCGGGGAGCTCACTCTCGACGTTTCGCGCCACGCCGCGATCCGCCGCGGGGTCGAGATCGACCTGACCATGAAGGAGTTCCAGCTACTAGAGCTATTTCTCCGACACCAGGGGCAGGTGCTCACCCGCCAGCAGATCCGTGATCACATGTGGCGGGACGATCGGGACTTCTCGAGCAACGTCGTGGACATCTACGTGCACTACTTGCGCAACAAGATCGACCGGGGCTTTGGCACGCCGCTCATCCACACCACTCGAGGCATTGGATACATCTTGAAGCCTTGATCTGAGGCCGCCCTGTCCGCGTACTGACAACGAAAAACGATGCCCTCTCCGTTCCTTTCGCTCGTCGTGCCAACGTAGTGCTCCCGGTTGGCCGGCGGCACGCTGGCGCTGAGCGGGCGCAGCGCCGATGACAGTACGGCTCGACGCATCGTGTCTGCCCTGACGCACCCGCTGAAACGCGTCGGGCTCAGTTGGGTTACGGAGTATGGTCCTGTGGCGTCAGGCCCTGCCGTTAGGCCGTAACCCGTTGTTCGTTGTGCAACCACCGGAATCACCGGCCTTCCGAACCGCCGTTCAGCCTGCTTGATGACATCCATGCGGAGCCAACGAGAGGTTTGCGGCGACATTGTAGAGATGATCAGCTTGTCATACGCCGGGTCGCCGCGGAGTTCGTCGTCGATCGCTTGCAGGGGAGACGCGTCACCGATACGCACAGCGGTTACCCGAACTCCCGCTGCGCGCAGGCGCTTCTGCGCCCGCTCGCCGGCGCGCCTGGCCACCTCACGACTCTCGCCTTCCGTCCAGGTCAGGAGGTGCTCGACGCGCGTCGCGGGGACGAGCAATACGAACTCAGCGTTAGGCTGTGCGGCAGCGTGCGATCGGACTGCATCAACGAGGGCTTGGCTCGTGGCGGTCTGATGGGCGACGACGAGATAGCGCATCCGGTTCCGCCTCCTATAGATGAGAGCCGTGACTAGCTCACTTCGAACCCAGCTCGCATGCCAAGGCCGTAGTGCCCAGGCAAGTTGCAGATCAAGACGTACTTCCCCGGGTCGAGCTTGACGATGAGTTCCTTGGACTCGCCCGCTCCGATGTTCTCGATCTCGTCGATGTGATCGACCTCCTTCGCCTCCTCATCAACCTTGTTCTCATCGACCGGCATGGCGTCAGGAGCGAGCTCGGTCTTGAAGATCACGAACTCGTGGACGCTCGGGCCATCGTTCTTCACGCTGAACTTGACTTCGCCGGCGCGAGCGGCGGTCTTGTCGGGCGTGATCGCGAAGTCCTTCTGGGTTACGGAGACCGGTGCCGACGGGCCGCCGCCACCCTCGCCTCCTGTCGTGACTGACGCGGGGCTTCGCGGCTTGGCAGTCGAGGTCGACGAAGAATAGCCGCCTCCACCGCAACCGGCGGCGCACAACGCGACGATCCCACTAACGGCGGCCAGGCCGATGATGGATCGCGACCGAAACCAAAGGTCCATGACACGTGATGACGCGGCTCCCCCGCGGTTTCTGGCGCCGGTCGATGGGCGCACGAAGTCGTCGGGAGTCATAATCCGTTTTCCTCTCGTTGCTCGCCGTCGGGCGGCGGAACTCGTTTGGGTCGGCTACCTTAGACGAACCCTATCCGTGGCTCGTCAGTTGGAAGCAGGCGACGTCGTACTGAGACACCGCGAGCGTGCTGTTGGCATTCGCCAGCGATGCGGTCCCGTCGTTGCCGGCATAGTGCTGGCTCGAGGTGCCGGTCCCGTTGAACGTGCCGTTCACGTTGACCGCGTTCCCCGGAGTCGTGGTGAATTGCTGGCACGTGGTGTTTGGGGCGCCCGGCTGTCCGGGGCCATTGGGGCTCGTGTCGGCGTACATCACGCCCGCTCCACTCAGCGCGAGTGCGCTCGCCGCGATCACGGCTGCAAAAAGTCGCTTCATGTCGAGTTCCTCCTTGGTGTGGTGATAGCCCGTGACGCCCTTGCGTACGCACCGATCAGCCGGCTCGGATGCCTAACACCCGCCAAATGGGAGATCTCTAGTCGAGCGTCTAACTTGCACGGTGTACATCCACCGAGGGCGTTTCGTGCGTAACAATGAGCGTGCGCCTTGACGACGCGCGCCACTCTGCCAGAGCAGCGCTGGAATACATGGACTCGGATCAGCCGCCGGACGGAGCCCTCGCTAACCGCGTGTGCGCTGGCGACATCGCGGCGTTCGAATGCTCTACGACCGCTACTGCCGGCTGTCAGACGGTAACGACAGCGAGTGCTGTGATCGATTCCTCCGCGACAGCGCGCCGGGCGATAGGGATGCCACAGCGCACAAGGAAGTCCCCCTCGGGGCGGGCATCCTTCGGGCTGGCCTCAACACCGATCCTCACTGACGGACGCCCGCCGCCTCCAGGTATCGATTCGCTCCAACCCGCGTTTCTGTCGTCATGGCGGGCGTGTACAGCACATGGCGGTTAGGTGTTGCAGGCGCCGTCCCTTACGTTCTTGAATTCGAGGATGGCGCCAGCCGGTGTCACACCGTGACGTACAACTCCGGCGACGTCTGTAGCCGTCCTCGCCAAGCTCCACTCGCATTTGAGCCCTCATATCGTGTGTCACCATCGCTCTGTCGACACTAGAGCGGGACACGCTCTGAGCCTTTGCGCTTGTCCCTTCGGTCTTCGTCGAGGCCTCGCAGGAAGTCGGGGCCTCTTCGCTTGTGGCTTCGTACGTGACGAATGCACCTGCGGGTAGCTCGAAAGCGCGCGAAGAAGTGCGTGACAGCTGTCGCAGACCACCGCCAACGGCCGATAAGGCGCTAGTCTGCGGACCGATCTAACGGACCCAAGAGGCTTCGACCAACCTAGTCTTTAGCCGGGTGTTGTCTGGCGCTTCGGTGCTTCAATGTAAACTCCCGGACTCCTGGACCTAGCATCGCCTGACCGACCCCGGCCTGTGAACGAACCCCCAATCCCGGGCGAACGGGCCGAGCTCGCCGAGAAGTTTCCTCGGAGGATTCTTCGCACATTTGTTGCACGCGCGGCGTTTAGGGGCGTGTTCCCGAGCCGATCACGTTAAGGGGACGCGGTCAGGGAGCGTCCATGGGGTCAACATGCGAAAGCGTCGTCTGAATGGTGAGGCGGCTTCGCGCTGACGGAGCTCCTGATCGTCGCGGCGATCCTGGCATTCTTGGTCGCCGTTGTCCTCCCGAACTTCACGGGGTTGCTCGGAAGCGCAAAGACGAACAGCGGCGCCCCTGAGCTGAATATCGTGCAGCCCGCCGTCGACGCGGAGATGGCGGCGACGAACGCCACGACGACGACGGCCATCACCACGGCGACCAGCGACATGACGACGGCCGCCGCAGGGTTTCGGACTGCAGGCGAGCTATCCGTAGGTAGTAGGAGCGAAGTAGGACTTCGGAGTGGACATCGGCGACGTGCTGCGCAACCGTTTCCGACCTAGGGCTCGAACGCGCCGCATCGATCCTCCGGACGAACTGGTGCAGACCGCGGCAGAGGGACGACGCCTCGCGATCTACGATGACGCGAGCGGCATGTACGCCTACTGGTATCTCGAACAACGTGCTCAGGAGGAAGTCAGTCGCGCCCGGCGGTACAAGAAATCTTTCGCGGTGGTAAGGTTTTGGTCGCGCGAAGGCCGAACGATCATGGACATCGCTGATTATCTCTACCGGGACCTCCGCGAAAACGACCTTGCGGGATATCTGCGGGGCGGACAGTTCGTCATCTTGCTCCCGGAGACGACGATCGATGGCGCGAACGTGGTGTTGAACCGCGCGTTGAGCCACTTCCCCGGGACCGTTGAAGGGGGAGTCGCAATCTACCCGGAGGACGGAGCATCATTCGACGAACTGCTGGACGCGGCGACGCCTTGTAGATCGTCCGCGCCCGGTCTTGACCACAGATTCCGGTCGCGTGCTTAGGATCGGTAGCGTAACACGTGCATGTTCAAAGTGGACCCGCGCCGCACAACCTGCACTTCGTGTCAGAGCGCGTTGATTCGAGGATCAACGCATAGGGTTAGCTCAAGCGCGCGGACCGCGCCAGTCGGCTTGCGTTAGTCATCGACGTGAACGATGCCCACCATATGGTCGTGCACCTTGCACTGGTACGTGAACGTACCGTCGTTCGGGAAGCTGAATTCTGTCGTTGTCCCCAGCGGATGCCAGATCGGAATGGTGGCGATTACACCCGACGTCGCGAACGTCGACGGCGTAGCGATATCGGTGGGCCCGGCCGCTGCCGGCTCGTACCCCACCTCGAAAATCGAGAAGTCACCGCCACAGGGCGGCCCGGGCTGCGATGGCGTGTCGCCGGAAGCACCTTCGCACAGCGCCGGGAACGGCTCGCCCTCCGTCGCGCCCTCCGGGAAGGTCACGGTATGCGGGTCGACGTGGGCGAGCGTCAGCCAGTGCACGGTCGTGCCATGCTCCACGTGTACGTCTTTCGGGAGCATCTCCGCCACCTCTACGTGATCGCTGGCGGTGCCGGCGACAAGGGTGACCGACTTTTCGTTCTCCTTGTTGGCCGGTCGGTCGTTGTTGTCGTTGTTGTGGGCGTCCTCACTCCGCGCCCGGTCCGTCGATTCGTCCTCGGCCTTGAGGGCCCCGGCGGTGTCTTTCTTCGCCTGCGAAGCCGCGCGCTTGGCGAGCTGCGCCGCGCTCGACCCTGGATTGTTCTTGCCCACGACGGTGATCGACCCCTGCATCCCCTGATGCACGAGGCAGACAAACCACACCGTCCGCCCCTGCGGAACGTTCAGTTGCACCGTGAACGTGCTGGTCCCGTCCGTGGCGTTCGCGCCAGAGTTCACATCAGCGGTGCCGTCGTACGGGCACGGGGTCGCCACGTCACCGCAGGCGCCGGGTGCGCCACTCCCCGGAGGCGGTGAGCTGGGGAAGGTCGCGAATTGGCTGAACCGGAGCGTGCCGGCTGCGTCTGACGTGTCGGGTTCCGTCGCTGGATGCACGCTGTTCCACGCGTCGCTCGGTGTCTCTCCGTCCTTCAGAAGCGTTGCGGTGTGGAAGCCGTCGAGGTTGTTCGCCCACGCGAACTGCACGGTGTCGCCGGTGTGCACGCGGATGTGGTCTCGTGGGAAGAAGTCGGTGTATTCGAAGTTGTGTCCTGCAGGAGTGGTGTGGTCGATACCGATGGTGACGGGCCCGGATGCCAACGCTGCGTCGCCGCGACCCGCAGGAGCGAACGCGAAGACTGCCAGAAGACCGAGAGCCCCGATGATGCCGCGGAGTCGCATCGCCTATCTCCTCGCAAACCGACGTCAAGTACCGAGTGGAGTACGTCGCCGGGCGCGATGGTGGCACGGTTCGATGGCTAGGTCAACGTCGCGGTACTTTACATTGGTAATTGTCTATCAGCGCGCTACGGTAGCGTCGGTGCTCGCGTCGCCAAACGAATCGGCACGCCCACCGAAGTGTCTCGGTGGAGGGCGAGAGACCGAAGGCACCTCGACTCGGCGTCGTCGATCGCCTGTAGCGGAGACGAGTCGCCGATCCAAGCCTCCGTCACACGAACCTCGGCCGCGCCATAGGTGATACGCCCGCTCACCAGCGTGCCACGCCGCCCGCTCTCAGCTCGGTCTATGTCAGAAGGTGCTCGACGCGCGTCACGGGGACTCGCAGCACGAATTCAACACTCGGCAGCAGCGCGCGAGCACACAGCGTCAACGAGCGATTTGCCCGTGGCGGTCTGATAGGGGCGCGGACGAGATAGCGGCATCTGTTCGCCCTCCTTTCGGGGTGAAAGTCGCGGCCGCCAGCTAGCGAAGTGGCCGCGTAACATCGCGTCGCACAAATGTGCGTTAGGTACTAGAGCTTGCGCCTCGAGTTGCTCGTCCATGCGGCGACCGCCGCGAGCGGCGCGCGACCGAACAGCCGCGTCAACGCCGAAAAGCCCAGCGGGTCGGTGAGCCGGTGAAGTCACTCTCGGTCAATCCGAACGCGTACGACGGAAGAAGGCGATAGCACCCGTTGCCGGGTGCGTCGAAGAACTCAATGCCGTAATTTGTGTGGTACTTCGCGTCGACCCAGTCAGCGAACTGCGCGATGCCTAACCTATCTGCAACGACATCGACGACGCCTTCGACGATGACAGGCTCGAGCGGATCGTCCGTGGTCGCGACCGCGCGAGGATTCTCGGTGAGGTTCCGGATCTTCCGCGAGGATTTGCTGGAGCTAAACCAGAGTGTGTCGTCCTCCCAGACGCCCCAAACCGGCATGACATGCGGACGTCCGTCCGGCCACACGCTTGCAAGCCAATAGTCGTGTGAACGCGACAGCCGCTCCAACGCCCATGACCATGCCAAGAGGCCGGTGCCCTGGTCGTGGGGAAGGATGCCGTAGCCAGGCATGTATGGACGACGCGCGACCGGTTCTGCCATTGTTGCACTCTACCCACGCCGCACTAGGAATGTGCAGGCCGACTAAGTTTGCTTCGATCGATGAGATCGCTAGAGCGGCGACGGTGCCGGCGAACGAAGCAACGCCCAGGTCGGGCCTGCGCTACTTCCGGAAGGCGTCAGCCGCGCCCGGCGCGTGAAATTGCTCGTAGCTCGACACCTTTCCGTCGCGGAACTTCCAGATGAAGACCCAGGGATTCGTCGTGGACTTACCCGTTGCCTTCGCGCGGAAGGCATAGTCGCCCGTCGACACCACGGTGTCGCCCTGCGCGACGAACTCTCGCGGATTGAAGGCAGTAGTCTCTGCGTTGTCGTTGATGGCCTGGAAAAAGCGCGGGACGTTCTGCTTCCCAGAAAAGTCACCGCCCCAAGGGACGATCGGATCGAAATGCGAGACCCAATGGACGTCGTCTGTGAGCTGGTCGACGATGAACTGAACGTTGCCTCGGCCGAAGGCGTCGTACATCTTCGTGATGGTCTCGACGTTCTGCTGTTCGGACATTGGCTCTCCTCGCTTGGATCTGAACAGCGCAGTGTTTCATCCAAGCCATGGTTCGTTCAAGGTATGCTTCGGGACTCGGGTTCACGAACACGACATCCTCAGGTGCTTGCGTACCAGTAGCTAAGCAACCTGTACTCGCCGGATCGTAGCGTTCCGGTATAACCACGTGTGCGGTTCCTAGTGTTTACGCCGCGCCGGGTAGCGATCGTTGCCGCGCCGTGCGCGATGATTCTTGTCGTGGGCATCTACCTGCATGTCGCTCACAGCACCGGCGACGCGCCAGGCGTCCTTCCTGGTGACGGTGGCCCGTTCGCTCAGCGCGCCACACCGACGCCACTTCGCTCGATCTCCGAAGAGAACGCCCTTCCCGGCGCGAACGACTGGCCGATCGAACGACCCGCGCTGAACGGAGAGATCCAAGCGTACACCGGCCAGGTCAGCGTCCAGCGAGGAGAGTCCCTGGACGTTCACGTCAGCACCGCGGGCGCGGTCAGCTACGACGTCGAGGTCTACCGCATGGGCTGGTACGGCGGTGTCGGGGCGCGTAACGTCCTCTCCATTCCCGACCTGAGCGGAGAGGATCAGGGGCGCTGGGACCCACTGCACGGGCTACAGGGTTGCCGCGCATGCCACATCGACGCAGCGACGATGCTCATCGAGGCCAACTGGCGCCCGAGCTTCTACATCGACGTGCCTCCCGATTGGGTTTCGGGTTACTACCTCATCAAACTGCGCGAGCTGGCAACGAATACCGAGACCTATGCGCCGTTCGTCGTCCGCGACGACGCATCGAATTCAGCTGCGATCGTGCAGGCGTCGACCAACACGTGGCAGGCATACAACACCTGGGGCGACGCGAGCCTGTACGGTTCCTTCGGCGCCAATCGCAAGTACGTCGCGAAGACCCGACGCGCCTACCGCGTGTCGTACGACCGTCCGTACGATCCGCACATCAATGACAGTGAGAACGACGGGGCAGGCCAGTTCCTCTCGTGGGAATACGACTTCGTCAGATGGGCGGAACGCACGGGCTACGACATGACCTACACGACGAACGTCGACGTGTCGCGGCGGCCGGACACGCTGCGACGGCACCGCCTCTTCGTATCCGTCGGGCACGATGAGTACTGGACGGCGGAAGAGCGCGACGCCGTGGAGGCAGCGCGGGATGCGGGCGTGAACCTCGCCTTCTTCGGCGGCAACGAGGCGTACTGGCAGGCACGGCTCGGCGCCTCCTCCGGTGGCGCCGACGCGCGGGTGTTGACCGCGTACAAGGACGCGAAGCTCGACCCGATGACCGGAACGACCCCGAAGGATGCCTCGGTGCTCTTCAGCGACGCACTGGTCAGCAGACCACAGAGCCTCCTGTCGGGTGTCGCGTACGGATCGAACGCCACGCCCGATTATCAGCCGTGGCGAGCAGCAGGCACCGACGCGTGGGTGTTCGCGAACACGGGGATCTCGGCCGGCACCAGCTTTCCGGGAATCGTCGGTTACGAGTACGACCGCATGGCCGCCCCCTCACAGCGCCCTCGGCGCCTTACGGTCATCGGCAGCTCATCGGTCCGCGGGTTCCTCGGGACGGACACCGCGTCGTCGACGCTCTACCAGGCGGATAGTGGCGCGACGGTGTTCGCCGCCGGCACCATCGCCTGGAGCTGGGGCCTGGACAACTACGGGCACGAGGCAAAGGGGGCGTTCGCCGACGACCGGCTCCGGAAGCTCACCGCGAACATCATGGACAGGCTCGCCTCGCCCGCTCATTAGCCCGATTGTCACGGTCGTGGGCTATGATAGTGGCTGCTCGCGTTCGGGTGGCGGTTCGACGACGGGCTCGAGCCCTCAAGTAGTCACTCTGTGATCGCATACGCGGTCCATATCGGGAGGGTTCATCGTGCCCGCCGCCTTGATCGACCGAAGCCGCGCGTGGCTGCTCTGCGCGGTCCTCGTCGCCTTCAGCGTTGGCTGCTCGGCCACGGCTCGTTCGAGAGAGGCGACGACGACGCCGGAACTGCCCACTGCAACAACCACGGCGACGGCAGACGTTAGGCCGACAGCGAGTCCTACCGAAGTTCGGCCAACCGCCGAATCGACACCGGCAGTCATTGCGCCGCGCTGCCCCGATCCGTACGCAAGCACCGGTGTGGCGGACCCGTCTCCCATCATTGAGGGAGACACCGTGGCGCCTGTCCGCATCCGTCACTCGGCGGTGGCGCCGGCGGCTGAGCTAGGCCAACCAATGCTCAACCTCCGCATCGACTCCGGGCTCGATCAGCTGGTTCGTGAGCGCCTCGGCGACGACGCGCCGCATTACGCGGTCGTGGCCGAGGACCTGCGCGACGGCCGGGGCGTCGCCATCAACGGTGACCAGGTCTTCTATGCAGCGAGCCTCTTCAAGCTGGAGGTCATGTACGAGGCGTTCCGCCAGCGCGCGATCGGCGCCCTCGACTTCGGCGAACAGTACGTCGTCACCGACTACTACGCTGGCTTCAACCTCGGCCCGCACCTGGTCGAGCAGTGCGATCGCGCGAGCGTGACCGATCTACTCCGGGCGATGATGTCCGTCAGCGATAACTCGGCTGCGGTCATGCTCCAGGATCGAGTCGGAGCGGGGAACATCAATGCAACAATGGCGGCGCTGGGAATGAACGAAACGCGGCTGACCGAGGACGGGACGTTGCCGGCGACGGCCGCTGACCTCGCACGTCTTGTTTCGGCCATCGCCATGCACTCGGGCGTCTCGGCCACAGACAGTCAACAGATGCTTGCATTGATGGCAAGCGAGTCGCTCGCCGATCGCATCCCCGCCGAGCTTCCCGCCGGAACGTTCGTAGCGCACAAGACCGGAAACTGGGAAAACGCAACGCACGACGCAGGACTGGTGATCGGTAGGAATGGCAGCTATGTGATCGTCCTGATGTCAGACATCGGGTATGCAGGCGATGCGTCACGCGCGGAGGCGGACGTCGCAAAGCTGATATACGACGACTTCGAAAAGCCGTGACGGCTGCGTCGGGGAGCTCGTCGGCGTGACGGCCCGAGCACAGCTTGAACTCGGTGCGAACAGCACTATGATGGGTCCAGCGAACGGGCACTGGTCACCAGGAGGTCCTCATGCCAACTGCAACAGAGGCGAAGACGAGACGAACCTCAACAAAGAAGCCAGGTAGTGCCCGGGGAGGGCGTGCCAAGGCTTCTGCGCGAGCGGCCGCGCCAAGGACTCCTCGTCTCGGTAAGCGCGCACACACAAAGCAAGTCAAGGAACGACTGCACAGCGCGATTCGATCGTCGCAATCAGTGTCGGAGAGCGAGACGGAAGCGACGACCGTCGCCGTGCTCGCGGTCGTCGCAGAGCTCGCTGCTGAGACTGCAGCGGTGTTCGGCGAAGTCTTGGCGCGCCTCGAGACGATCGAGCGCCGGATGGCCGGTTGACGCGTCAAGGGCCTAGGGACGCCGCGATACGCGTCCCGGCTGAAGGAAGCCAGCGTGCGCACATCGGCCAAGACCACCGCAGCGGTGCTCCGGTCCTGTGATGTGGTCGCGGCGCTCGACGACGGCGAGATCATCGCCGTGCTGCCCGAAACCGATTCTGTTCAGGCCACGAGCGCCGCGCAGCGAGTGGCCGCCGAACTGACCCGTCGCGGCGCCCACCTGAACCAGCGCAAGTGGGCCGCCGGTGTCGCATCGCCGCCCGATGGCGGAGAAGATCCGCCAACATTGGCTATTACAGCGATCGAGAGAGCGCGCGCTCACTGATCGGGTCGACTGCGACACGTCTTGCGCTCGGCGTCGTCTCCACCGCGACGACAGCGCAACCTGGATTGAGTACGCGCGCGATCTGTTAGACGCCTGTCGCGCGCCTCCCGTCACCCAGAGAGCCGCGGTCGCGCGTGGCTGCTTAATCGTCGTGGCGCCCGTTCCCCCAGCCGAGTAAGGCTATCAGGACGCTCCGAGGACGATGATGACGAGGAACTCGATCAAAGACGCGCAGGACGGAACGGCCGCGTGGCGGCCATACCACGACTAATGTACTTCGGAGGGTGCCGGCGAGAGCTGCGCGCCGCAATTCACGCAAAACTTGTGAGCCTCCCCGGCGGAAGCGCCACAGCTGGGGCAAACGGGCGACCCAGTTCCTGCCTCCGGTCGCGGAGTTGATGGCGGCGACCCAACTGACGACTGAACGGGGGTCGCTGATTCGTCCTCACGCGATGCCTTGCGGAATTCGCGGATGCTCTTGCCTAACGCGCCGCCGATGTCCGCCGCCTTCCCGGGTCCGAACAGCAGCACCACGATGACGGCGATAATGAGGAGCTCTGGAACACCGATATCGGGCATGCAGGTGCGCCTCCGTCTTAGCGTTTCAAGATGCGGATCGCTGGCCACCCGCAGCCGTATCGGGACTTGGGCGGCCGCGAGCCGCTAACAGCAGGACGACAGCAACGACGTACAGGACAGCGGAACTCATGAGCACCGCGATCCCAGCGGATGTAAAGCCGTCCGCGCCCGGCCCGCCGGACCGACTGCTCCACAGCAACATGACGCCGGCGAACGTGGCAACGACGGCCAGGCCGATGGCAAACAGGGCGGCAGTGACGCAAATGTCGCGCACAGCGCAACCGTAACAATGCGAGATGAGAGCGCCGTTGGAACAGGCACGCGAGCACGTGCACGTCAAGGTTGGCGTGCGCCCAACACATCGGCGCGTCAGAGGGTGCTCCATCAGTGGACCGCTGCCGGTTAACAAGTGAGCGAGAGTACATATGCGACAACTCGGCCACCGACGACGCGGGCCAGTTTCCAGTGATCGAGAAGTCTTTCGCGCCTATGTCCGGTCGAGCGATCTCGGGATAACTAAGACTCTCAATGCAGCCTTTACTACCGAGTCCGCGCTGCAAGTAAGACGGACGACGCCGCGCACGGCGAAACTTGTTTCCATTCGGACTGGGCGGTCAGCGCGGGCGCGGAAGGCCTGACAGGCATCCAGGGGAGAAGATGACGCATTGATGGCAGGCTGGTTCGCCCCCAACCACACTCAAGCTATTGTCCGGCCCGTTCGTCGTTCGTCAGTAGCAGCGTGCCGGCCGCATGGAACATGCCCCCCACGCCGTGCGCGATGCTCGTCCGCACGCCGTCGATCTGCGCGGCCGCCTCCCCCCGCAGCTGCCGCACCGACTCTTGGATCGCGAACATGCCGTACATGCCGGTGTGCGTATAGCTGAGCCCGCCACCGTTTGTGTTCAGAGGAAAGTCGCCTCCTGGTGCCGTACGCATCTCGGCGAAGAACGGGCCGCTCTCGCCCTTGCCCACGAAACCGACCGCCTCAAGCGCGTACATCGGGGTATGTGCGAACGCGTCGTAGAACATCGCGTGGTCGATGTCTTTCCGCTCGATGCCGGCCTCCGCGAATGCCCGGTCGCCCGACGTCCGGAAGGCTCGCGACTCCGTGAAGTCGTGCATCATGCTGATCATTGAGT
Organism: uncultured Dehalococcoidia bacterium; assembly: GCA_964487335.1. Taxonomy (GTDB): domain Bacteria; phylum Chloroflexota; class Dehalococcoidia; order DSTF01; family JACRBR01; genus CAZAPT01. The sequence goes on along the minus strand of CAZAPT010000001.1, from coordinate 276,063 downwards.
GCTCGGACGATTCGCCCGTGCCGAGCACGTACACCGGCTTCTTCGGAAAGTCCCGCGCCCGCTCCGCTGACACGATCACCACAGCGCCGCCGCCGTCCGTGACCAGGCAGCACTCCAGCAGGTGCACCGGATACGCGATGATCCGCGAGGCCAGGACGTCTTCGACTGTCATCGGTTCGCGCATGAGCGCACGCGGGTTGCGCTCGGCCCAGCGACGGGTCGCGACCGCCACCGATGCCATCTGCTCCGGCGTTGTGCCGTACTCGTGCATGTGCCGCAGGATCGGGATCGTGAATCGCGTTGGCGGTCCGGCCACACCGTACGGCTCTTCGAACTGCGCTCCGAGGCCCTGGCGCCCGCCGCCGCCCCATCCCGCCTCGCCGAGGCGTGACCGGCCGCTCTGCCCGTGCGTGATCAGGACGGTCGTACAGAGCCCTGCCTGGATCGCCGCCGCCGCGTGCCGCACGTGCAGCATGTAGGAGCACCCGCCCACGCTCGTCCCGTCGAGATACTCGGGCGTGATGCCGAGGTACTCCGCCACCGCCACCGGCGATTGCCCGGCACACGCTACCCCGTCGACGTCGTCCTTGGCGATCCCGGCGTCTGCCAGTGCATTGAGCGCCGCCTCGGCGTGGAGATGCAACGCCGACTTGTCTGGAATTACCCCGATGTCGTCGGTTTCCGACGCGCCGACGATGGCGGCGCTCATGCGAAGCGTCATACGCCCGCGCCGGTTAGGGGCTGGAATAGCGGAAGCGACACTGAGTCTTCGTGCTGCTCCCAGGTAACTTCTACAGGCAAGTCGATGGGAAGGTTCTCGGGTGCCAGTTCGACGCCCACGATATTGGTCATCATGCGCGGCCCCTCGTCCAGCTCGACGACGGCGATCACGTACGGCACGTAGTCCTGGAACCCGGGCGCGGGCCGGTGGCTGATGACGTAGGTGTGGAGCTTGCCGCGGCCGCTCGCCGTGAACCACTCCACGTCGCGCGACGAGCAATTCGGGCAGAAGGGCCGCGGATAGAAGTAGGCCCGACGACAGCTGCGGCACCGCTGGATGCGTAGCTCACCGCGCTTCGCGCCGTCCCAGAACTCCCGCGTCTCGGGCGCTGGCTCTGGCAGGGGTCGTTTGGGCATCGGGTTCGAGTATGCCAGCGCAGGATCGTTGGCGGAAGCGCCCGGTCGGTGTGCGAGCCGACGCCGCTGTACGATTCGCGCATGACCGACGCCATCATCGTGCGGCTGGCGAGCGAGCACGACTTCTTCGCGCTCTCGCGCATGGATCTGACCTACGATGCGAGCCGGGTGCTGCTGCTTTCGCGTGATGAACGCGCGGACGGCTACGCGTTCGGGCTTCAATGGTTTGAACGCGAGCCGACAACCGAGGTTTACGCGACGTACGACGAGCCGCGCCTTCGCCGTGCGATAGGCCGCGCGGATCTATTCCTCACCGCCCTCCGAAGCGGCGATCCGGTCGGTCTATTGATGATCGTCCTTCCGTCCTGGACCGATGCCGGTGAGATTACCGATCTCGCCGTCGACCGATCAGTGCGCCGCGCCGGGGCCGGGCGCGCACTGATCGATGTGGCGTTACAGGTCGCACGCTCACGTGGCCTGCGTTCCCTATGGGTCGAGCCCCGATGCGACAACGCACCGGCCATCAACTTCTATCGCGCACTTGGCTTTCGCCTCAGCGGATTCAACGACCGCATGTACTCGAACGACGACCACGCACCCGGGCGCACTACGCTGTTCATGTATCGCGAGGTTTAGGTCGAGCTCGTCGGAGAGCCGAGCTCGGTTATCGTAGGGCGATGATCGCCGCTGCCAGCAGGATCGCCTCCGCCCCGACCGCCGCGAGGAGCAGCACGTAGCCGACCATGCGCTCCCACGAGTGCGCGAGGAACCCGAGGCCCAGGTTAATCATCAGCAACGCCACACCGGTCGTGGGAAGTTTCAGCAGCTCGCTCTTCGATCCGACGCGCGTGACTCCGTTGAGCTGCGGAAACGTCAGTGCGATGCTCTGCGGTAGCCCGGGATACTGCCGGTAGATGTAGGCGAACATCGCAAAGAACATCGCGAATGCAGCGAGGGCCAGGCCCTGCGCGTATCGGTCCTCCCAGAACGGCTGCGACGCCAGATACATGCGGTCCGGCGACTGTGGCACGGCCACGAGCGACCCCAGACGCTGCTGAGACTGCACTGCCTCCGCGAACGCCACTTCGTCCTCGACGCTGATCGCGTACGACTGCTGCGGCGTGACGATGTACAGCAGATCTTCCGGCGACCGGTGCGTCGAGTAAAACAGCGTGTCGCCGATCCCGCCCTCGACGCTGCTCCGGCCGACGTGGTGCCCCATCCAACTCACGCCGGCGATGCGCGGGTTTGGCAACTCGCGGCCCGGCACCAGTCGCTCGATCTGAGCCATCGGCACCATCTGGCGTATGTCGCCCCAGGTGATCGTCAGCACGTTGCGGTCGAGCGCATAGCGCATCGTTCCGAGGCTGTACGTCCAGTACGCGAACAGCAACCCCATGAAGAAGAAGATCGAGGCCACGACGTACAGGGAGATCACACCGAGCGCGACGTCCTGCGTCACACCGCGAATGATCAGCGCCAGAGCGACGATGAAGCACCACAGCGCGACCGCCCCGCCGAATAGCGAGCCGACCGCACGTGGGGGGCGAAACTCCATCAGGCCTTTATCTTCTCGACTGCGGGTTGGCTCGCGATGGCCACCGGCGTCACCCAGCTGGCGTACTTCGGGTTGCGCCCGCGGATGGCGTCGAAGAACAGTTTCTGCAGTTTCGACGTCACAGGCCCCACGCCGCCATTGCCGATCCGGCGCCGGTCGAGTTCGATCACCGGGGAGACGTGCGCGGCGGTGCCCGTCATGAAGCATTCGTCCGCGACGAACAACTCCGTCCGGTCGATCGTCCGCTCGATCACCTCGAGCCCCAGCTCTTCGCGCGCCAGCTGCATGACCGACGCCAGCGTGATGCCCTCGAGCACGTTGTCGCTCCGCTCTGGCGTGATCAGCCGCCCATGCCGCAGCATGACGACATTCTCGCCTGAGCCCTCCGAGACGTGCCCGTCGTCGTTGAGCATGATCGCCTCGTCGAACCCGTTCTGCATGGCCTCGGTCTTTGCAAGGGCGGAGTTCACGTATAGCCCCGTCACCTTCGCGCGCGCCGGGATCGACGTGTCGGGTACGCGTCGCCAAGACGAGGTCTGGCACCGGATCCCGCTGTCGAGGTCGAGGTAGTTGCCGAACGGCAGAACGAACATGAGGTAGTCGTCGTCCACGTCGTGCATCCGCGGGCCGATGACCTCCCCGCTCTTGTATGCAATCGGCCGGATGTAGACGTCCTCGCGGAAGCCGCAGCGTTCGACCACCTGCGCGCAGATATCGCACAGCTCGTCGACTGACTGTGATAGGTCGATGTGCATGATTTGCGCGGACATCTTGATCCGCTCGAAGTGCTCGCGCGCTCGGAACAACAGGATCTCGCCCCGCTCTTCGCTCCAGTTGCCCCGGATGCCCTCAAAGACACCCGTGCCGTAGAGGAACGCGTGCGTCATTACCGGTACGCGCGCTTCCTCGAGCGGGACGATGCGCTTCTGGAAGTACGCATAAGACGTGGGCATGACGCAGATCCTTTCGTTTTGGGATGACGATTATAGGTCGAAGCGGCGAAGACCGACAAGCGACGATAGCCGTCGCCTATCGTCTCACCCTCCAGGAAGTATCGACCGAAATGCAAACGCCCGCCGATCGAGGCGGGCACCGAAGACGGCAGTGGTGGGCGATACTGGACTCGAACCAGTGACCTCTACGATGTCAACGTAGCGCTCTAACCAGCTGAGCTAACCGCCCCTGAGCCTGCATGCTATCACGGCCGAATGCCGCGGGGTAGCTCCGACGGCGGTTCAATGCATCGGCACGAACCGCATCGATAGCGAATTCACGCAGTGCCTCGTGTTCTTCTGCGTGAGCCGCTCGCCGACGAACACGTGCCCGAGGTGCGCGCCGCAGTTCGCGCACTCGATCTCTGTCCGCATCCCGTCGGGATCCGAAAGCCGCTTCACTGCACCAGGGATCTCATCGTCGAACGCGGGCCAGCCGCAGTGCGCGTCGAACTTGTCGTTCGAGCGGTAGAGCTCGGCGTTACACCTCCGGCAGACGTACGTGCCTGCCTCGTAAAAGTCGTCGTACTCCCCGCTGAACGGCCGCTCCGTCCCCTTCTGCTCGATGACGTACCGCTCCTCGGGCGTCAGTGCATTCAACTTCATACTTCCATTCTAGCTGTGACTCCTTGTGCCTGCGATCTGCGAATACTGCAGCAAGTCCGCGTCGCGCGGGTCGATGAGGCGTGCGAAACTTCGCTATGGCCACCGACCCGTGGAAGCAAGACCCTGTTCCGACGACCGTCTCGATACGTCGCGCGACCCGCGCCGACCTTTCGCGCATGGCGGAGATCCTCTACGAGGATCCGCCGCGCGAGATGCGAGCCGTCGTTCCCGACGTCGCGAAAGCGCGCCGCATCGGCGCGCTGCTACTGGGGATGGGCGTCGAGGCCAACGTCGATCGCACGGCGCTCGCGACAGCGGACGGCGAGGCGGTGGGTTTGATGGAGACGATGCGTCCCGGCGACGACGTCGATGTCGCACCTCTGACCATCGCCCGCGTGCTCGGGCGCGGACTCCTCATCGTCGGTCCGCAGGGCCTCGTACGCTACCTGCGGTGGCAGTCAGCCCGCTCGCGCGTCACCGTTGAGCGAGTGCCTGGCTCGTACTACGTTGCCGAGATCGACGTGCATCCGCAGCACCGCAACCGCGGGATCGGTGCCGAGCTCCTCAGGTACGGAGAACGAGAGGCGCGAGCGGAAGGCTTCTCGCAGATGTCGCTGGCGACGTCGCTCATCAATCCGGCGCAACACCTGTACATGCGCGAGGGCTACCGGATCATTCAAACGCGTCGTGACGCGCGCTACGAGCGCATCACCGGCATCCCCGGCCGTGTGCTGATGCTGAAGGAACTGGACTAACCGTCCCGCATCGATGCAAACGGCTGATGGTCGACGGCCGCGCGCACTGGCTCACGTCGTTTGTCGCGTTCGCACTCGATGCTAGAATGGGAACGAGCACGCGGGCCGCTAGCTCAATTGGCAGAGCAGCTGACTCTTAAGTCCGCGCCCCGTAAGCGCTGTCCTCAGAGACTCGAATAACCCACCAAAATAGGCGCACTTATCCGCTGTGACGACGCACTAGCTCGTGCGGGTCGCCATGCGCGATTCCTCCTCGCGTCGATGCCAAGATTCAAGACACGAGACGAGCAGCGCGTTGAAATCGTCGATCAACAAAAGCGAGCGTGACGTCTGCATTACGCGGAGATGCGTTCGACCGTGTGCGCGCAAGCTTCCGGCTCCACCTTCCTTCCAGGCAACCGCCGGAACGGCGATGACGGAGGCACACGTGACGTACTCGCCGTGAAGTCAGGAAATGGAACGAAGCTATTGCCTCGTGTCTACGATGCCGAGAACTCTTCCAATACCATTCGGGAGCGCAGGCAGACGAGTACCGTCGTGCGAGACGACCTGAGCCATGGCGACGGGCTTGGGGCATGGTGCTACCGAGCACACGGGAACGACCGAAACGATGAGCGCGTCGGCACCGGGATACCAGCCGTCGAGTGACGTATCACCATCGGGAAGCGCCACGTCCCACGTCGTATGGCGCGCGTATACCGACACTCGGTTGTGACGAACGCCCCCGTTGGATCCGGCGTGAGCGGTGTACCCAAACGCGAGATCTCCACAACAATCCCATACACAATCTGAACCCCACGGTTCGCCGTCGATTGACGACAAGTCGAGTCTTCGGACGCTGCCGGTCGAATCTCCTACCCAGATTCCGTCGGGCAAGAAAACACTTGAGTGCGCGCAGAAGTTCGTCCCGTCCGGCGACCAGTTCATGTGATCAGCTCCCACCTCGTCATGCTCCGTGATCGTCGGCGCCGTCGCGGGAGTGTTGACAACCACAAGATGCGAGCCTTCCCAAACAGCCTCGCGGACCAGCAAGGCGTCCGATCTCCCCCACAACACGCCGGTATATTCGAAGCAGCCCTTCGTCTGCGGCGCCGTACTGGGGCAGCTGTCTTCGATCACCGTCGTCGATGTGCGAGTGATGGTGTCCCACAGCCGAACAGCGTCTCCGTCCACATACCCGACGAAGCTGCCGTCGGGAGCGACGGCGACGGGAGGGGAGTTCTGCGCCTCATCGCGGATTAACGAGGAGGGAAAGCCCGTCACTTGTTCCTGCCTGCCGTCGTTGAGCGACGTTCGCAGCACGGTCACATCGATCTTCGGGGCATCGACAGTGCCGTGATTATCCGTCTGTTCTGCCACGTAGACCCAGGTTTCATCGCCAACTCGTGCATCCCCAGCGTAGCTACCGAGGCCTGGGTCGGCGAGGCTGCCCGAACTCACGCGGAGGCGTCGAGCGCCGTCCAGCATTGTCGCGTACAGTCCGTCCGTGTCACGAGACACAAGCCAGCTCGAGCCGGCGTTCGCATCGGGAGTAGCAGAAGCCGACGCTGCGACTAGGGCTGGAGTTTCAGTACCCGCTCCTGGCATGGTCGCTTCCTTCGCAGAGCAGGCGACGGCGGCCAGCATAGAGACGACGCTAAGGGCGAGAGTTCGCACGAGCCCATGTTACCGCGTTCGAGCGAGCCCAAGGCGACGCTCGGCCTACGCGTCCGTCACGGAACGCCAACGGAACTTCGACGGCCAGACGGGAGGATCTGTCACTCGCCGCTAGGCAGGTTCGGTCGATGAGCCTGTTTGGCTATCGACCGAAGGTCGTCCAGCGTGGGCACAGGCCCCGCCGCGTCAAGGGGTATCCATAAAATCGCGACGCGATTTTACAGACGTCCTCCCCTTGACCCGCCTACGTGTTCGCTCGTTCAGCCGCGCGCCGGCGTAGTTCGGCGAGACTAGTCCACGGTTTGAGTTCGATGCCGGCTGCCTGAGCAAGCACTTCGCGCCGCCACTCGTTGATCACCTGGTTCCGCCTCCCGATGATCCGCTGCAGCGCGCGCAGGCACGCATCAGAACACGTCCGGCGATCCCGAATGTGCTCGCGCCCGCACACCTCACATCGCCGCTTCGACAGCGGTTCTTGAATTGCGACTGGACTCCTCGGGGTTCCGACTCTCGCACGTCTCGTTTCCCTCACACCTCCTCCATACCGGCGATGATTCGATGCTTCGCGGTCCAACGCTCGCGAGCGGACCGCAGGCCCTCGAGGATGAAGTCGTACGATCCGCCCTCGCTCGCGACGAGCGCAGCGACGGTTGGCATCACGAACTTCTCGAACCAGGCGCGCGACTTCTCAGCGGAGTAGAGGGCATCGCGCACGTACGGCGGCGCCGGCTCGTAGTCCGACATGATCTCCTCCCACCAATGGAGGCGGTCCCTCCGGTTCGAGCGCACGTTCGACGTCGCGTCGCGGAAGTCCACAAACCGCTGCAGGTACGACGAGAACAGCCGCGGCCAACTCTTGATCGCGATCGGATACGCCGCCTGTTCCGCCGCCTCCTTCTTGAGCTCGAGCTCCCAGCGGATCGCATCGATCCGGCCTTTGCTCTCCGCTCCCTTGTCGTATACACGGAGCATGACCCGAGAGGTGCGCGCTCCGATGTAGACCGTTTCGCCGTTCCCGCCACGCAGACGCCGGCGACCGTCCGCCTGTTTCGCATGGCTCACGAGCTCGCCGTTGTCGATCGCGGCGGTCACATGGGCTGGCGTCACCAGGCGCCACCAGTCGTCGACCGCGATGTCGATGCGCGTGGCGTGGCCGCCGTTCGAAGACATCCAGAGCAGCACGCCACGACAACCGTTATCGCCGGCAGCGGCGCACCACGCGCCAGGCAAGAGGACGTGCACCTCGTCGTGGTGTACCGGAGACCGCGCGAGTAGCTTGCAATGCCCCGGGCCGTCCCAGCGGTCACGGTAGCGGTACAGGCCGTAGTCAAGCCTGACGAACGCGCCTATGACGCAGCTGTTGAGCATGTGCTTTACCTCCTCGATCGGCACACCGCGGAGCGTGAACTGGATCCAGTCGACGCATCGTCGGAAGCGCTGCTCGGGTTTCGATTGCAGGGGCTCCAATGCCATCGCTTGAATCTGCAGTGGCATTTCTGCCCCCCTGTTAGTGCATCGGGGGCAGGCGAGCGCATCGCTCATCGCGACCGCCTCGCCTTCGTCTCGTTCGTTGGCGCGACGTCCGTCGAAGCGCGCTGCCGATTAGTGCGGTCTCGCGCTCCTACAGATCCTCTGAGTGCCGTCGTGGGGTCGTCCGCCGACCGGGCGGCGCGTCGCCGCCGCGCTGGCGCGTCCGCGCCCGGCGCGGCGACCACGGGCCAACGCGTGAACAGCGCGATGCGAGCGCGCACATAGAAGTCGTCGAGATCCTAAATCGAGCGATCGCCGCCTTCCTTCAGCACGCGCCGCGGCGACGCGAGTAAGGGCCAGCAGGCAATCGCCAACTTAATGCACGCTGCTCAACTCAAGTGCGGCTCACTTTATGCTGATCTGCGTGCTGGCCTAAATTCCGATTCTCCGATGATAATGTAAGAACAAACGTTCGTCAACCGCCGAGTTGAGTCGCTACGGTAACATGGTCTGCGCGGGAAGATGCTAACGACCGGGCACACGTCGCCACCCGACGTGCTGGAATGCAATTCAATGCCACCTCGAAGACCGCCACGACGAACGACCAGACGGCAACGCTCCGTAAGCCGAGGGACCACGCGCGCGTCGTCGTCGTCACACGACGAGCCTATGAAGCTCGCAGAGGCGCTCATACTCAGGGCCGATCTTCAAAAGCGGATAGAGCAGCTAAAGCAGCGGTTGTTGCGCAACGCCAAAGTCCAGGAAGGCGATCGACCAGCGGAAGACCCGAACTCACTGTTGGATGAGTTGGACGAGCTGACTGCGGGCCTCGAGCGTATGATCCAGCGGATCAATCGCACGAACTCACGAACTCCATTCGATCAGTCGAAGACACTATCGGATGCCATCGCTGAACGCGATGTCCTCCGTCTGAAGCAGGCCATCCTCCGCGAACTCGCGCAGGCGGCAACGATCACTCAGAGCCGAACCACTCGATCTGAAGTGAAGTTTCGGAGCGCCGTAAGTGTTGTCGACCTACAAGGCCAAGCTGATGGCCTCGCGAAGGCACATCGTGAGCTCGACGCAAGAGTTCAGGGAGCAAACTGGACAACGGAGCTGGAGGGTTAGCGGCAGTCGGTAACGGATATCACGGAGGCGAGCACGACCCCGCCAACGGGGAATAGTTGGCTCCTAGTAGGCGCGAGGGGCCGCGCCCGTGGGCTCTTCACCCACGCTGAACATCGCATGCCCAGCACCGTCACAAGTGCACGGTGTACCGAGCACATTCACTACCGGGTGCTGATCCGTCATATCTGTGAGGGTGGGATCGGGGACTTGCCGCGTCGTTAAGAGCGCATCGCGTCCGTGGGGTGAGGTTAGAACTTGTCACTCGGGCTCAGCCGACGATGCGCGGCCTGAGCGCGCTCCGCCGCAGAGCTCGCTGCGTACCGTTGCAGCATCTGGCGCGAGTTCCAGCCGGCGATCCCCATCAGGTCGCCCTCGTTTCCGCCATCCGCCAGCCAGTTATGAGCGAACGTGTGCCGCAGCTGGTGCGGATGGATCGGCGCGATGCCGGCCTCCGCCGCTCGGCGTTTCATCATCTGGAAGATTCCCGAGTCATTGAGCGCGTTGCCCTTTCGTCCAATCCACAACGCCGGTTGATCCGCGGCGAAGTGCAACGCGCGCTTGCGAAGATAGCGGTCCAGCGCGCGCACGGTCTTCTTGCCGATGGGTAACACACGTTCACGGCGTCCCTTTCCCATCACCCGAATCAATCCGCGATCCAGATTGACGTCGTTGGCCCGCGGATCCTCCGGCACGTACTGCAGCCCGACGACCTCGTTGAGTCGAGCGCCGGTGTCGAGGAACACGCGGATGATCGCCGCATCTCGCCGATTCTCAAACGTGTTCGCTTTCTCGACTGCGCCGATCAGCGCCGCGATCTCCTCGTCGCGCAGCACTGCCGGCACCCGCATCTCCTGTTTGGGCGGCTTCATCCGATCCATCGGTGACCGCTCGAGCTCTTCCTCGTCGACGACGAGCCACTTGAAGAACGCCTGCAGGCTCCGGTATCGGTTGCCGGCCGTCGCCGAGCTCCACTTCGCGAGCTGCTCGTTGATGAAGGCCTCGACGTGCTGCTTCTCGATCCGCGCGACCTCGCGCGGCATGCCGTGTTCGCGCAGGAACTCGTCGAACTGACGCAGCGCCTCCAAGTACGACTTCTCCGTTTTCGGCGACAGGTTCCGCGCGCGGAGCGACCGGGCGAACGACGCCGCGTTGCTTTCGATGTCGGCGTGTGGTTTCATGCTCGGTGATGGTTACAGCAGCTAATTTTAGTCATCCCGTCGCGCGAATTATCCGCTGTGAGCGGGGTGTGCGTCAAGACGTGACGAATCAGCTGCTGTCGCCAGATACGTAAGGTGGGCCGCTAGCTCAATTGGCAGAGCAGCTGACTCTTAATCAGCCGGTTCTGGGTTCGACTCCCGGGCGGCTCACCAGACTCCAAATTAGCCGGTCGCTCCGAATCTGAACGGACAGTCAGAGAGGAGCGATTCGTGTATGTACGGCAAGACTAGCTTGGAGGTTAGAACGGCTAACGTGGGAGTTTCGGGCATCGTCCCCAGAGCGGCTAACAGACGCAATTTCGATTACCCCCTTAGCGACCGGCTCCGTCCCCAGGATCGCAGTGACATCCAGGACTTCCTCCACCATCTGGCGACGAAGGGAAGGTCGGCGAAGACCCATCGCACCTACGCTCAGGCGGCGGAAGCCCTCGCGCTCTTCGCCGGCGCTAAGGGCATGCCGTTGCTCGCCGACATGCGGCGCGAGCACATTGAGGACTTCATTGCGTCGATGTGGGAGAAGGGGAACAAGCCTGCGACGGTTCGCAATCGGTACGCATCACTGCAGCAGCTCTTTCGTTGGATGCAGCGCGACGACGTGCGGACGGACAACCCGATGGAGCGCATCGCCGCCCCGCAGATCCCAGAGCAGATCCAACCCGACTACGGCCCTGAGCAGGTCTCAGCACTGCTCGATTCCATCAAGCCGAAGATGCTGATCGACTTTCGCGACCGGGCCATCATCGCGTTGCTGTTCGACTGCGGAATGCGGGCGCAGGAACTAAGTGACATCCTTGTGGGCGACGTCGAGCGCGACGCCCGCCGAATCGAGATCGTCGCCGGTAAAGGCGGCAAAGGTCGGCAGGTCGCGTACTCTCACCAGACCGCGCTGATCCTGAACAAGTACATCCGCCGCTGTGGGGGATGGGAGTCCCTCGACCGCACGGCGCCACTGCTGGCGGCACGAGAGGGCGCACCGATGAACCCGAACAGCCTCCGCTTGATGATGGTCAAGCGCTTCCGCGCCGCTGGGCTCGACTTCCGCGGCCTCCACGCTTTCCGACGAGGGTGGGGGCAATCGTACCTCGGGAACGGCGGGAGCCCGCTCGACCTCAAGCAACTAGGCGGCTGGAAGTCGATGAACCTCGTGCACCGGTACACCCAGCGAACGGCGCAGGAACGGGCACTCGCGACGGCGGACGAGTTCTCCCCGATGGCGAGACTCGGCAGTCGTGACCGATGAAACCGTACCGATACCCACGTCGGCTCGTGATGGAAGCGCTCGAGAAGTTCGCATCAAACTGCGATGGGCCGAGAGTCGTCGCTGTTGTGCAGCACTGCGAGGATGACGCGCTACGGCTCGATGTACCCCGGCGGTGGTACGAGCGCACGGTCGAAAACGCGCTTACGGGGATTCGACCCGAACTAGATGCGTTCCCGGCGCTGGCGCTGAGTCGCGAAACGCGCTCAGAAGATCCGCGCTGGATCGTCTACGACAAGGTTTACGAGTGGATGCCCCGATTGATCGACGCCGGCATGGTCCGCTGCGCGTTGCCGCTCGGGGTGGAGGCGACGGCGCTTCAGATCACGATCGGTGACGACGGCGCCGAGCTCGCGGTGAATCGCGCTGTTGAGGGGCGCTTCTGGATCTACGTCGACGGCGCGGCCAAACGCATGGAGGTCGGCCTAGAAGTAGAACCGCGAGACAGGCGCACGCACATGACCGTTCTTCATTGCTCGCTTCGTGGCGAGCCAGCAGCGTTGGTCATGTTCAACACGAACCCCAGCATCATCCGAACTTTGCCACCCGAGGGCCTGAAGGCGTTCCTCGGTCGTTCCATCGGTGTCGCGGGGGCGCGCCAGCGATGGGCTATGTTACGTGATCAAACCGAGGGCGACGACGTTCGGACGGCACTCTGGGAGTCCGAGCGTCGCGGCGTCCATCCCGCGGAAGCTGGAAGCTTCATGGTGGATTACTTAGAACGCGAACAGGGCGCGGGATCGCCGGGGCGGCGCAGCACACTGCGCCTTGAGCCATTGACGGACGCACTGACTGACACGATTGAGACCCCCGACGAGACTGATTCGTCGTGCGCCACGCTAGATGCGGCAGACCGTCTCTCTGCGTTGCACCGAAAGCTCGATCCCGACGGGCGCCGATTGCTCGAGGCGATGCGGCTAAGCGGAAGTGATCGTCCCTCCGAACTTGCCCGATACCTCGGGACCAGTCGGTCAAACATAGAGGCTGTCCTCAAACGGGTGCGAAGGAAAGCCAAAGAGATCTAGTCGACCCATCTCGGTTCGCGCGAACTGATCCGGCATCGCTGTGATCCTGTCGAGATCAAGTCACCTTCCCTAACATTTCGGCGCGTCCGGCACTCCTGATCCCCCTTGTTTATCAGGAGGTCAATTCATGCTGGCGTGCGATGCCCAACTTCGAGACGTGATAGGTGCCGCCGAGGACGTCCTCCAGACGCTCCGCGCCGCACCACCACACGTGCGGCCATGGCTCCGTGGGATGGAAGCCGAGGCTGAGCGCGTCGCGATTGAGGTGTCGGCGTTACGAAACCGCGCGGCGAACAAGTTTCTTTCGTGGGGATTGCTCGGCGTAGACGGAGGCGATGGCGATGCGCGCCCATGACACGGCGCAACAGCGCGTCGCCAATATGCGCCGGCGTGCGGCAATGCTCGCCCGGCACGACGCGGCACGCGGTGAGGACGGTAAGTCGCGGCTCGCCGTCGCTGCAGGTCGGCGCGGAGGTCAGCGCACCGCCGAGAAGATGGGACCACCCCGCGCCTGGGCGGTTCACATGAACCTCAAACGGCATCACGGCGTGCCGTTGCCGTGGGAGACGAAACCGTAGATCACGAACGCCCGGTGAGGGCCGGGCGTTCGTTTGAAAGAAGGAGATTGATCATCTGAAAACTACCTACCCTCGAACGACCGCGTCAACCTCCCTATGTTGCTGCGCCTGTGAAGAGCTACTCGCAGCGGTCGGCGACGAGCTCGTCGAGTTCTATCGCACGCGGCTTTTGATCCGGGGGTGGGCCGGCGTCATGTCACCCCTTGAACGCCAGTACGTCCGTACTCACAGGCCGCTGTCCGAGGCGCAGCGGCGAGCACTCGCGAACGCCCGTGAACGCTCGATTGCAGGCGGGTTTTCGCGTGCACGGAAGGGCGGGTCGATCTGACCGCGCCGACAACACTCGGGGACTGGGCCCTCACCTATGCAAGACAAGGCGTGCCGGTCTTCCCCCTCGCGCCTCGCAGCAAGAAGCCACTGATCTCGAAAGAGCACGGTGGAAACGGGTTTTACGATGCGACTGCTAATGAAGAACAGGTTGCGGCGTGGTGGGACGAGAATCCTGATGCCAACATCGGCATGCCCACCGGTGCGCTATCAGACCGAGTCGTGATTGACCCGGATTCGCGAAACGGAGGCGATGAGACGCTCCGGGATCTGGAATTACACCACGGGCCACTGCCCGACACGCTCACCAGCGTCACACCGGGCGGCGAGCACCGCGTCTTTCGCTATCCCGGCGCACGGCTACCCGCGACGCTCGGAGATGGCGTCGATGTGAAGTCCGACGGCGGATATGTGGTCCTCCCTCCCAGCGTGCACCCCTCCGGTGCGACGTATCAGTGGGACGCCGGTTACACCGACATCGCGGAACTCCCCGAGTGGATTGTTGCGCTGGCGCGTGACGAGAAGCCGAGCGATCCGATAGTCATCTCTAACTTCATCCCCATCGGGCGCCGGCACGACGAACTACTCCGATGGGCGGGGTTCATGCGTCAAAAGGGCGCATCTGAGGCGATGATCTATGCCTCCCTTATCGAGTTGAACGCCGAGCGGTGCGAGCGACCCTTGGCGGACAGCGAAGTAAAGGCTCTCGCACGTGATGTCGCCGCGCGTTGGCAACCTGGCGAGGCGTTCATCCACTCGAACCGGTCGGGTTTAGGTGCGCAGCGGTCCAGTAAGGGAAAGGCTGATCACCTTAACTGCGAGCCGGTTATCGTCACGCTCGCGGATGTTCCGCGTGAAGACGTGGCGTGGCGCTGGCGTGACCGTCTGCCGCTCGGGAAGTTAACGCTCATTGAGGGCGATCCCGGGGTGGGCAAGTCTCAGCTGTCGCTCGCCATCGCGACGGCAGTCACCCTCGGCCACCCCCTTCCGGGTGACGGCCGGGGATTTGAGCCGCGAAACGTCTTGATGATGAGCGCCGAGGATGGCGTCGGCGACACGCTCCGGCCGCGGCTAGAAGACATGGGGGCCGACCTCCAGCGAACGAAGATACTCACTTCCGTTCGGGACGACGATGGCCGCGAGCGCTTCCCCTCGCTGGTCGACGATATGGCAAGCATCGAGAAGGCTCTCGGCAGTGGTGGTTACGGGTTAGTGATCATCGACCCGATCAATGCGTACCTAGGGGGCGTGGATGGCCACGCCGACGTCGACGTCCGATCCGCACTCCGACCGTTGGCCCACCTTGCCGAGAGGTGGAGCGTGTCCGTCGTTTGCATCCGTCACATCACCAAAAGTCCGCGAGACAAGGCGATCTATCGGGGCTCGGGTAGCATCGCCTACACGGCTGCGGCGCGGAGTGTGCTCCTTGTCGGCCGGAATCCGAACAATGAGCGCGAGAGCGTCGCGATCTGTATCAAGCACAACCTCGCGCCGGACTCGCGTGCTATCGCATTCGAGATAGGAGACGGGCTATTCCTGTGGCGCGGCGAATCCGACGTCACGGCCGCCCAACTTCTCGCGCCGGACGAGAACGAGGAACGGCGCGACAAACTGACTCGCGCCATCGCGTTCCTATGCGGTGCGCTCAGCGTGGGGTCTCGACGCGCCCAGGAGATGATTGGCGAGGCCAAGGCCAACGGAATCACCCTCGCGACGCTGTACCGCGCGAAAGAGAAACTGGGGGTAGTCGTCGAGCGGCGTGGAGAGCCTGGGCGGCGCGGCGCCGGCTCCTGGTGGTGGACTCTGCCGGCGACAACGTCCGATTTAGATGATCAAGTCCTCACTGAAGAGAAAGTGATCAGCTTAACCCGTCACGAATCTGACGGGGGCCAGAGCCGGGGGTGAGGATGAGCATCTAAATACGCCAGCCGGGTCCAGGTTCGGTGCGCAAGCGGCATTTCGCCGGCACTCAACGCCTATGCGAGCGTGCCAACCACCGTCATTGACGGCTAGTGCGGGCGGGGTGCGTCCCGTTGGTTTGAGACGGTCGTCGGAGGGCGGTCCTAGGTCACTGGCGGACTTCCAACTGCCACACACATGACGTCAAACAGAGCATGTGGAGGAAGTAGCTTGCGTTCGCGGGCCAGTTCGGATCGATCTGAATCGTCTTGAAGACGTCGAGATAGCCCGTCGATGGATTGAAGAGACCATCGGCGCCGCAATACAGGAGCCACTTGGGAGATTGAGAATCGAGAGCATTGGGAGCGAGACCGAACGTGGAATCGAAGCACCAGGCCCAGGTCGCATGCGGCGAGAGCGCCGGATCAATCGACACACGTAGGTTGATGGTAGTCCCATAGATCGGAATGGGGACGCGGCCGGGGCCGGAGACATTCACCGTGAAATTGCCGGACGGCGTGGGGGTCGGGGCAGGGAAGGGAGAAGGCGCGAGATCCGTCACAGGCGGAGCAGCGGCAGTGGATGGAGCCCGCGGTGGTGGGGAGGGAGGGGCTGGGGGTGGTGCGCCTGTTTGTGCGCTGTCTCGGTCGCGTGCGACCGTCGTCGGGGCGGCGGTCGGCGCGTCCGCAGTCCGGGGCGTCGCACTCGCCTCGACGGGAACCGCTGCGCGTTGGGTACTGACCGCTTCGAGATACGCGCCTCCGAGGCGCTGAGATGCACAGCGTGGTCGTGACGCGTGAATTTTGGAATGACGAAGAATACGACGACCATCAATACGAGGAGAGCGAACCCCGCGGTGACCGCCACTTCCACGGCGCTCTGACCGGTCTCGCCGCGCAGTTCCTGGCTGCTGTGATCTTTCTTGGTCATCGGCGTCAGTGCGCGTACAGCGGTTGGAGGTTCCCGCCGTGATGAGAGCACGAGCCGCGGATACCGCCCGACTTGCTGAATGTCCCATCGCTGCACTCGATGACATACCCCGAGCCATTCCAGAAGTTCGCGATGCACGCGATGTAAGAACAGATGCTCGCGGGCGGCGAATAAATCAGCACGCCAGGTGTGCAGAAGTCGTACCCCCACGGGTTGGCCGGTGTTGAAGTCGCGCAGGGTCTTGGTGGCACGGGCGGCGGTGGCGGCGGAGGCGGTGGAGGAAGCGTCGGTGGAAGCGCCGGAACGAGCGTCGGCGTCGGCGCCTCAGGCGTCGCGGTGGCGACAGCGCTTGGGTTCTCGCTCGCAGGCGGTAGCGGCACGAAGGCGAGGACCGGATGCAGCTCGATGGCGTTCGGCGCCACACCGGTCTGACCGTGCTGAAAGTCGAAGAACCCCACTCCGACGAACGACGCGTTGCCAGAGAGCGTCTCAAAGTGCGATGTCGGCGGCGCGCCATATACTGCCTCTAGGGACTGTCTCGCGTCCTTCATCTGCGCGCTGTCGATCGAGTCGATCGCGCCGTCGCACGTGTCGGCGTTCGGGAACTCGACGATCATCGTTTGAGACGGATCACCAACGTCGGCGATCACGACATGGACGTCGCGATCCGTTTCCATCTTGAACTCGACGACGCGCGCCACAACCCAATACGTCGTCAGCTCAACCGGTGGCACTCGTGACGACTGCGGCAAGGATGACGGCGCGGCGAGTGAACGTAGCTCTGCGACGCTGATCGGTTGAGGTGCGGTGTTGACGCTCGCTGCATCCTGGTCGCTCAGCGTCTTGACGGGCCAGCGCTCCGTGCCGCAGTGACTGCCACTCGCCGTCGGTTCGGTATCGTCTGCAGGCGATAGCGAAGTGCTCACTCCTGCCGGCGTCGAACCTACGGCGGTTGGGTTTGTGCTCGCGCTGTGCTGGCCGCAGCCCGCTCCGATCGCAAGGACCGCGATCACAAGCATTGTGGTTGTGCTGAAGCGACCTACGAGTGAACACGTCGGGAAAGTACGGGCAGCGGAGTTTGCAACCATCGCTTAGGCACTTCGGCTCGCATCCGTGCGAGTAATAAGAGCGCTCGGCGCCGACGATATCACGAGACCGATGACTCTGCCTAGGTCTCGTGGGGCGACATGTCAACGCGGCGGCTTGGTGATGCGAGCCTCCGCCGTCGCCGCCGGCGAATGGTCCTCGCCGGATTGAGGGTCGGTATGAGGCAATGCACATGGCGCCGTCATTATCCGAAGTGCGAAGAGGCCCCGCGGTCAGCACTGGGGCCTCAACTGGAGGACAGCGCAGAGGCTCTGACCCTGTCTCCGAAGTAATGTCGGTTCGTCGGGCGGGCGCCTTAGCGGGGTCGAAATTAGTGGAAGAGGCCCCGAAGGTGATGCGAGCAACGGGACCTCTTCACCGAGACCGAGGGACAGGTGGAAGTAGAGGCTCTGACCCTGTCCTGATCCGGTGTCGGCGGCTCCGATGCGAGACACGATAGGAAGGATCAAATGGGCGCGGGCGCCGGCCGCGTGGATGGTTGTTGAGGCCACCACCTCGGACGCCCGCCAAGTGGGAAACCTCCCCGAGAGCGCTGCGTCTCCCGTTCACCACCCAGCGCGCCGTCGGGGACGAAGCGATCACATCACCGGGCGGCGTTACCGTCAACTACCCGTTGTTGAGAGTGGAGAGTGCGGGCGCCCGAGATGTCGCCGTCAGCGGACGCCCGCCGATTGGAAGAACCCCGCGACACCGCCTGTTGTCAGCGTCGGGAGGACACGATCACAGCACCACACCGCATTACGATCAACTACCCCTTGAATGGAAGAGAACGCGAACGCCGATCGTGCCGGCGGTTAATCCTGCGCGTCGGCAGCCCTACCGGACGCCCGCCTCTGGGAATCCTCCGCGACACCTCGGCCCAACGCTTATGGGGGAAGGATTTGATCACGCGCCGCGAGGAAAGACGATCACAGCGCGATCGGCAGTTACGGTCAACGGGTGCCCGCGCGAGTCCCAATCTCGACACCGAAACCTGAAACGCGGACACACGGAGACGTGACCAACGCAGCCGACGTTACCACGGTCGACGTCGAGGGCAGCAGCGTAAACACGATCAACAACACGGCTGGGAGTGAGGGCAGCGCGCCGAAGATCCTCGATCTGCTGTACGCGCTGCCGGATCAATACGCTGAGCGGGCTGCGTGGCTGATGCGCCGGGACATCGAGAAATCGGTGCGGAAGCTGGTGGACGCCCAGGGTAGGCGGCATTTCCCGGTCGAGCGGGACAACGGCGAGCGCCTGCTGGCAGGGACGCCGGTCTTCAACGTGAATGCCGTCCCTGACGACGGTACGGACGGTAACACGGTGATGATCATCGGCGACGTGTCCGAGTACGTCATCGCGTCGCGGGCGCAGCTCTCGATCACTGTGCTGCCCGAGCGATACGCCGACTCCGATCAGACAGGCCTCGTGTTATCGGACCGCGTCGGCGGGACACTCGCGAACGCCGATGCCGTGAGGTTCGGAACAGTGTGACGGCGCAGGCGCCGGGGCGGATCAAGCCGTGACGCTGATTAGCGGAACGCCGCCCCTAGTTCTTGGCAGGAAGCGAGGGCGGCGCTCCTTGGAGAAAGGAAACAACGTGACGAACAATAGCACGATCGCTCAGACAACGAAGAGGCCCCTCACGTTGGGGCCTCTGGCAATGCGTAAGGGACAGGCTTGAGATTTCAGGGTTGGCCAAAACCTGCCCCGCGCATTTGTCGGCGTTCGCTAGGGCCTGAGCGGATCGGGAAACCCCGCAAAGAGCGAAGAGGGCCCCGGCAATGCAAAGGGACCCTCTTCTAGAAATTGGAGCCCGGGTGTAGTCCCGGGATGGCGAGTCAGCATCGCCCCCCGTGCGTGACCGCGGCATCAGGGAGGGCCCGAATCTTCAGGAAACGAAGAGTGAGGGCGTCCGCCGTCACCGGCTCAACCGACCTGATAATCGGACGGATCGACGGACGCCCTCACCCCGAGGATCCTCCGCGGCGGCATTGGTCTGCCCAGACCTCGTGGCGTCGTGGGGAGAGGATCACATCACGGCTTGCTATTACGGTCAACGGTCCGCCGAGCGGACCGCCCGCGTGTCGGACGCCCAGAAAGGCGCCCTGTCGAGGGGCGCGAAAATCGTCAACGGTGGCTGGTTTTCGCGTGCACGGGAGAGAGTTAAGCACCGACGCCCGGGAAGTACACGTCCAGGCGTCGGCGGCGTGACGGAAGATAGCGGAAGAGGCCCCGAAGGTAGATGCGTGTACATCGGGGCCTCTTCACGGAGATCACGGACAGGTAGTAGAGGCGTCTGACCCCTGTCCAGAATCATTATCGGCAGCGCGGCCGCGAGCCACGATAGGGAGGATCGAATGGAGGGGCGGGGTGCCCGAGACACGTACCCCGCCTTGCGTGCCTCAAGAACGCCCCGCCCTACTGTCGGTAACGTTGGACGCGCGGATTCACTACATGGAGAGGCGGGCGCCCCCCTACGGACGCCCGCCAGAGGGAAGCTTCCCCGAAGCGCTATGCGTGTTACCTTCCCCACCCAGCGCGCTGTCGGGAGGAGGCGATCACAGCACCGCTCGAGCTTACGGTCAACTACCCGGTGAGTACGCAAAGTGGGCGAGCGTCCGTCTCCGAAGCTCACGTTACTCGAACGACCCCCAACGGACGCTCGCCGTTCCCGCTGCCTGTCGGCGCTCGGGGGAGCGGAGGCGACGGCGCGGCGAGCACCGATCAGACCATGAAGCTCCACGCGCAGTCAACGGCAGAGATCAGGTAGCTAAGAGTTGGCAGACGGGCGGGGACCTGCAGAACAACTGGGTGTAGTGGCGAACGGCGCGGATTGACGCGTCATCGATCCCTGGTTGACATGTTCGCTTGCGATCATCCGGCCGTGCGTCGCATGATTGCCGCGTGTTCGTGATCTACTGGTTGAGTCGATGGCCGTGGCTCACCGCCGCCGCGTCCTTCTTCGTGATTGCCGCAGCCGTACCGCCGTTCGTTTGGTACATCCGAACGCCCATCATCATCGGCGGGTCGTTAGTCGTGTTGCTCGTGCTAATCATGGTTCGGGCTCGGATCGTTTGGGACGCGAAGGTGCGCCAGATCATCGACCGCCCCGAACCCTAACACGCCTCTACCGGCGCTCCGCGACTCGCCTTTACGCTCGAACCTGAACACTTTTGCTGTTGACTGTGGCGACTCGCGCCGCGAATAATCGCTCCTATTGAGGACGGTCGCGTACGCGGGGCAAGCATCTCAAGTTCCCCTGACTTCACTTCTTGGAGCCACAGAATGAGCGAGACAGCGAACGAGGTTGAATCTCCTCTCGTGGTCTGCATGGTTGACAACGGGCGCGTCGTCTACGCGAGTGAGACCTCTACCCAGGTCAGCGGCTTCCCGCCGGAGCACTTCCAGGATCGGCTGGTCTCGGAGCTTGTGCATCCCGACGATCGGGTGGTGCTCTCGCCTCTTGCGATGGACGGTTGGACCGGAGAGTTCGACATCGCCATTCGCTTACAAGACAGCGATGGGCGCTGGACGTGGCGTCGAGTGCGGGGCAGTCGAAAGATCGATGAACTCGGACGGCCTTTCGCGGTGGCAACGCTCCGGAAGATTGCTCAGTGACAAAGGCTGGCGGCTCAGCTGCGGACTGGGGCACGATCGACGCCTGGTTTGCAGAGCGCGGATTCGCGCTCGCCGTCGATCGAAGTGAGACCGACGACGTCGTGTGGGTGGACTTGCTAAAGTTGCCGTCGCGGCGCGTTGTAGCGCCCCGGTACGTTCATGGTATGACGGCCTTGGAGGCTGCTCAAAGGGCCAAGGCGCGCTTCTCAGAGGAGCAGTGACTCGTCCTGTCGCCCGAATGATTGGGGCGTGGTGCCTTGGGAGCACGCGGGTTAACTCTCGTCTCGTCGCCATGACGGATCGAAGTCCGCTGGCAGCGCGCCGACTTCGACGCTGTAACCGGCGGACACGATCATCGCGTCGCCGAACGTGACAACGATCCCGCGGCGGTCCCGGAGCGTGCCAGACATGCTGATCGTGTCGCCATCGAGTCGCGCGTCGAACTCGCTAGGACGGTAGCGGCGTCCCCAGACGATCAGGGCGCCGTCGAGCATCTTCATCTCAAAGACTGTCTCACCCGTCCGGGCGCTGACGAAGCGGAGATACGAATGGTCGCGGTATGGCAGGGTGAGCATGGCGTGATCGATCCATGTCCTGCCTGCCAGATCCTACCGCTGGGTGTCATCGCGAACACGGACCACACTAGGCCGGCGGTGCCTCGCCGGTCATGGACTGTGTCAAAAGCGACGCCGCGAACGGAGCACCCGCTCCATGGTCTTCAGCTCTTCGCCGCGCGCTCCGCGGACTCGCGGCCAGGAGTGAGTGCCGCTCCGCGTGGTTCGGTAATACTCCGGCTCTCCCGGCCATCGACAGATACCGCCTCCTGGCCGGTGCGGCCAATCGTAGGCGATGCAGTCACACGGGATGTACCGGGTTCGCATCGCCAGCCTCCACCCGTAACCTCTCGGCTGCATCTTCCCGTAGTGATGGCGTCCATGCGGCGCGCAGAGTTGGCGATAGTCGCCCCAAACGGCCCAGGCGAAACACTTGGTCCCGTCGCGGCAGGTGGCGACGCATCTTCGACGCCGGACCGCAGCCTCTCCGTACATGAATCTAGTTTATGCGTGCGAGGTAAGTGCGTGGGGGACGGGTAACGCTGTGTTCCGATAGCTTCGGATGACATTTGGAATGGTGCCTTTGACGGTGCTAGAAACGTTGTTTCGCCAGGTTTTAAGGGACCGAATTGCCGAGTTCACGCGCGGGAATGGTGCGAATTGGTGCAGAAAGAGTCGGTTTGACAGGCGGCGCGCTGACGTGTCAGCCAAACGTCTACTCCGGTACACTCGCGGTAATGCAGAAGTATGACGGAAGTTCAGCTCCGACCATGACGCTCACGATTGAGGAAGCCGCTCGCGAGCTGCGGTTGTCGCCGCTGACTGTGCGGAGGTGGGTGAAGGCCGGGAAACTCCCCGGTGTATGGCTCGGGAACCGGTGGCGCATCCGGCGTTCAGACCTCGCGGGACTGCTCGCTGAGACATCGACCACCCGCACGACGTAGGCGCGTTTATTGAGTTGCCGAATCGTGGGGCGCTCGACCACGTCGAATGCGCGCGGGCTCCATCCCCTTCAAGAGTCCGCGCGGCCGCGTCTTTTTCGTTCGGCGTCTCATCGCGCACCTAGCGCGGCCGCAAGCCGCTGTGTGCGAGGGCGGGTGCGACGTTCAAGCCTCAGCCTCGCCCGAGGACTTAGGCGTCGGTAAGTTGTGCCACCAAATGCAGAGCGGAGGTCATCATGCGGAGCAGAGCCATCGTCATCGTCGTGGCCCTAACGGTCGCCCTCGCGGGTGTTGTCCTGGCTGCCGGGACCCGCCCCGTATCGGGCAAGCAGCCGGCGCCGACTCCCACGCCGACGGCCACACCCCCTGCGCTCCGCACGTACACCGTCTCAGCGACTGCGGTGTCGCCAGCCGAGCCTATCGCCTATTGCGACGTTGGCGACGCGCTCACTGGGGGCGGCATTCAGAACCCGAACGCCACCCAACTCGTGGAGAGCTATCCGGTGTTCGACAGCACGTCACAGCGGTCGGGATGGACGGGAGGCGTTTGGTCGGCGCCGGCGACCATCACGGCGTACGCGGTCTGCCTCGACAACCCGCCGTATCACACGCCATAGCGAGACTGAAGGTAAGGTCTGAGTCCCGGACGCATCTAATCGCCAGTTAGGCGTTCCTGTTTGAGGGACCTTTAGTTCGGCGGGCGCGTCGAAAACGTATGAATTAGCCAGTCTGAACGCATTTCTTCCGAGCGGCCGATAGAGCTCTACGCCTTAATCTTCTTCGCCATGTCGCTGGCCCACGAACCGACTTCCGGGCCACTAACTACCGGCGCCCCCAGCTTCTCGAACACTCGGCTCGCATCGCGGTAGGTATGCGTCTCGCGCTTCGGAGGCAGGGCGACGACCGCCAGCGGGAGTCGGATGGTCCGATCGCGAACGTCGGACACGGCCCACTTTGCCGCGTCAATGTCAGCACGAAGATCCGGCGAGTCCGCGACCTCGAATGAGAGGGTCATCGCTGCGAACAGAACTCGCCCGTTCCGCCCGACGACGTCAAACGAGTGTGGCTCGTACTTCCCGGCAACGACTGAGTGTGTCTGGAGCACTTCGTCAATCCGAGCCTTCGGCGTGCGTTCCATGATCGCAGTAGCGAGAGCGCGTTTCGCGATCCCCGTCGCCGCCCGCTTACTCCGACCGCGAGAACGCTTGGCGGCGGTCGCCTTGAGATAGTCGCCGGCAATGTCCGATAGCAGCGTGTCCGGAGGACGGAGTGAGGCCGCCGGCGACGACAATTGAATGCTGTTCTTCCACCGCCCTGAGAACATGTTTAGCGCTTCGGCGTCGAGCACACCGTCGCGGATCAGGCGCGGCTGTTCCCCCGACGCGCGCTGAACGTCCCGAACAAATTCCCTTAGGAACTGAAGGTCCTCACCACCGAACTGTTGCGCACGGCGCCACGAGGGCAGAAATCGCGACATCATTACACCCGCGTCGCTCACCACAATCACTCCGATGTTGATCCGCTCATCGGCGATCGGGTCAGGCACGTATCGGACGATCGAGTAATACGAGGTCATAACGTTGGCAGGAACGCGAGGAGGGCTGAGCGTCGGTGCGCCAAGTATCCGGCGAGCGACACCCGCTCATCGAGCGTCAGGCCCCAGGTGTCTGGAGGTGCGCTCACGATGGTCGCGATATCGTCCTCCGTCACTGATCTTAACTCACGCCCCGCTGAGGCAACGTCGTCCGGCTGGAGGTTGCAAGGGTCGAACACAGCGTCGAGCCGTGTCGGTGTAGATGCGGCGCGGAGCGTATCAACGGTCCAGTCTGGCCCACCGTGGAAGAAGTAGCCGTGATCGACCGAGTGAACCGCGTTGGGTGGTGCCTTCTCATAGATGAACTGATGATCGCTAGCGTGCGTCCATGTGTACAGGACCGCGAGGAGTGCAAAACGACCCGGGTTTCCCGGCGACGTCTGGTACCTCACCCCTTCGCGATCAGTGCAGTCCACGATCCACTTCGAGCCGTGCGCAAGCCCTGGGAGCATGTGTGCCATGCTCGCATTGCGCGCGATGAGTTCCGCCGGCACGTCCACGAAGTTCACGTTTGCCACCGGGGCTTGGATGCGCGCGCCGAGACGACCTACGATCTGTTCGGTCACCATGACGCGACGGATGTCCTGGCCACCTCTGTTCCGTGAATCCTTAACGACGTAACGAAATCCGTCACTGCATCGGCAGAGAACTGGACCCGACGCGCTGCCCCAATCTTTTTCGGGCGTTTCGCACATGGGAGCGTCATGCGGCGCCGCGACTCGATCTCTTATCTTCTCAGCCCAATCGTCGGCGATTGTCATCCAGCGATTCGCTAAATAAGAACGTCTAATAACACTAGCTTCGGAGAAATGCCGAATGTAGAATACGTATCGGAGCAACCGGACACTAGCTTGGAGTCCGGCGAGTCAACTCTTAATCAGCCGGTTCTGGGTTCGACTCCCGGGCGGCTCACCAGACTCCGAATTAGGCGGTCGCTCGCGATCTGAACGAACAGTCAGAGAGGGCGATTCGTGTATGGCCGGTCGACTATGCTACCGCGTCCTCCGGCCCGAAGTCGCCTTGAAACGACGCGAACACCCGTTGCAATCGACCGCTCGCGGGG
This sequence comes from uncultured Dehalococcoidia bacterium, assembly GCA_964487335.1. Taxonomy (GTDB): domain Bacteria; phylum Chloroflexota; class Dehalococcoidia; order DSTF01; family JACRBR01; genus CAZAPT01. The sequence continues at coordinate 250,665 of CAZAPT010000001.1, read as the reverse complement.
GCTTCATCCGTAACCTCGCCCAGGTCGAGGCGCAGAACCTCTCCGATGCGCTCACGTCTTGACCGAATCTCGCGCGCTAAACGATCCAGGTCGGGCTTCGTGTCACGCGGCTGTGCGAACATCGATACCTCCGCGGAATCAAAAGCCCACCACCTCAGCCCTGAGATGGTGGGCATTGGCTCCGAAGTAAGTCCGGCGGCCCGGCAGCCATAACCGTGCGACGGTCGTAGGCCCGAAGCTTTGCGTCCTCGCCTTTCGACGAGTTTGCCTTTTTCGGAGGTCTATTCAGTTGAGCCAGTCGGCTCTTGATGGATGTATCGGCATGCCTCGACTAGATCTGTTGGTGCGTCTATGAGTCGACCCAAGAGGCACGCACTCGCTTCGTCTCACCGTCATGGACACGCCGAATGACGCCGGGACCAGATGACTCGCTAAGCGGCAAGCAGTCGGTTGTCGACCCTCTGGCGGTCAAGCTGCTCCTTAAGCAGGATCTCGACGAGCACCTGCGTGATCACCGGGTCGAGTTGCGTGCCGGCGGCATCGACCAGTTCGGCCAGTGCGCGGTCATCACTCATGCCCTTCCGATATGGCCGGTCAAGCGACATGGCGGAGTACGCGTCGGCGACCGCAATGATCCTGCCAATGAGCGGGATCGCTTCGCCCGCGAGCCCGCGTGGATATCCGTCACCGTCGTAACGCTCGTGATGGCACGCAACCGCTTGGATAACTTCTGTTAGTTCAGGCACCTCGCGAATCAATACCTCGCCAATGGCTACATGTCGCTGCATGATCTCTCGTTCAGCAGCTGTTAGCGGCGCTGGCTTCTTCAAGATCTCATCGGGAACCGCCAGCTTGCCGATGTCATGCAGCAAGCCCGCGATTCGCAGAGCGCGTTGCGATGCGTCCGGGAGCTTCATCTTGACTGCGATCTTCACGGCGTACTCCGCGACGATGTCGCAGTGTGTCTTGGTGTATCGGTCCTTCGCATCGACTGCCTGCACAAGGCTGTCGAGGACTCCGAACGTCGAGTCTTCGCTCGTCGCCACAGCAGATAACTCTGGCCCACGGCGCTGGCGCTTCGCTGCGTACATCGCTCCATCTGCCATGGCGATTAGTTTCGATGGAGATGACGTGTCTTCGGGGAAATTCGCGATTCCCATCGAGAGTCCCACGGGCACAACTTCGTTGGACCCGATCTGGAACGCTGATTTTCCAAGCCGCTCGGAGATCTCGTGACCGATCTTTATGGCGTCGGGCTTCGCTATTCGGGGAAGGATGACGACGAACTCGTCACCACCGTACCGGCATGCCCTTCCGGATGCGCCGATGACCTTTTCCATCGTATCGCTCACCAGTTTGAGGATCTCGTCGCCCATCACGTGCCCGTACGTGTCGTTGAACAACTTGAACCCATCGACGTCGCCCATGAGGATTGAGAGCGTTTCGGAGCCTCGTTCCAAATTAGCTAGCGCATCGTCCATCGCCTGGAGCGCCCCACGATGGTTGAGAAGGCCAGTGAGGGCATCCGTAGTCGCGTGCCGCCGCTCAGCCTCGACCGCTTTCTCGAGGCGCATCGTGTATTCGATCGTGTACTCCTGAAGGTCGAGGTGTGACTGGATCAGCCTGCGATGAACGCGCAGCTCGCCTAGCATCTCGGCGGTAGAGTCTGCGACGGTCCGAAGAACCTCCAACTGTTCGGGTGACACAGTCGGTAGCGTCCGGTACGCGGCCGCCACGGATCCGACGACTTCGACCGCCCGCTGCATCCGATCGCTCGCTTCGTTGATGGTGTCGAGCTGACGTTCGAGTCGCCCCCGGTGAGCGAACCCTACGAAGCGCTCGGTCATGATAGTAATAGCGGGCATCGCTGATTCGACGAACGTCAGTAGGGACATGATCGCGTTGGGCGGCCAAGATCCCCGCAAGACGAACATCTCGGTGCAGCTCTCGGTAACCGGGATCAACCAGGCGGTGTAGTCGCGTCGCTGCTTATTTTCAGCCCGGGTTAAGTGCCGGATTTCCCCCTCGTCAAAGTTGAACGCCAGGGGAACCCTGAGCTGGACCAGCCGCTGCTGAAGATACAGCAGGGCCTGGAGGGGGTAGTCGGTGGAGTCCTCGCGCGTGCTGAAACGATGGAACCCTCCTGCTTCTCCAGAGAAGAGGAGCGCTGCACGTGCGCCCGTTCTGGCGCGCACAAGCTCGAGCGCTTGGACCATCTGCTCGTCCGAGGGAGCTGACTGGCTGGCGCCGAGGGCGAGCTTCCCGAGGGCCTCGAGGGTCTGGCTGCTCACGGCACCTCCCAGTGATTGTCGGCGTACGCTCGCAAAATCAGAAGTATGTAAGAGCAAAACGCGGGGATCAGGGCTGAAGCGAGTCTGCGGCGGTGCCGAAGATACCCTGGGAGTTCGCCGATGAACGAGGTCACGTCGTCCGACGTTTTCGAGGCTGAGGATCCCTGGCAGTACGTGCCTCCGTCGCCGACGGCCGTGAAGGACACCGGGATCCCGGAGCCATTCCTCCGCGAACTTGCGCTGAAGACCATCTGGGCTCACGACATGCCGACCCTCGGGGAAATCTCGAAGGTGATGGGGCTGCACGGGCGGGTGGTAGAGGAGCTCGTTGGGGGTTTACTCCGTGAAGGCCTATGTGAGGTCGACTCTGGGACCGCAGGCGGCACGGTCCACTTCAGACACCGCTTGACGGAACGCGGAAAGACCGCCGCGCACGAGGCGCTGGGGCGCAGTCGGTATGTCGGCGTCGCGCCGGCGCCCGTCAACGTCTACAACGAGATCGTTGCCGATCAGGTGAAGCGATTCAGGCGCCCGCCACTCGAGGACGTGAAAAGAGCCGTCGGACATATGGTCCTCCCGGACCGGCTCGTGGAAGTACTGGGTCAGGCGTTCTTCTCACGACGGGCGCTGATGATCTACGGGCCATCTGGGAACGGCAAGACCGACATCGTCACGTCCATTGCGCGGATCGTCAGCGGCACCGTCATCATCCCGTACGCGCTCTACGGCCATGGCCAGCTCATCCGTGTGTTCGATCCAGACGTCCACCTTCCGATCGTAGATGTCGACGGCAAGGGCGAGGGTCTAATCGCCGACAAGTCGCTGCGACATGACCGCCGGTGGCTGCCAGTGAGCCGCCCCAATGTCATCGTGGGAGGCGACATGGGCGCGGAGGCTCTCGAAATGACCTACGACGCCACGCAGGGCGTGCACCAAGCTCCGCTGTCCGTGATCGCGCAAGGCGGCGTGCTGGTGATTGACGACCTCGGGCGGCAGAAGGTCGCCCCCAAAGAGATCCTTAACCGATGGGTCATCATGATGGAGCAGGGTTACGACTCGTTCGCGCTCAGCTCGAGCGAAATCGTCCGCCTGCCACTCGACGTGACACTGGTGTTCTCCACGAATCTCTCACTTCGGGACCTGATGGATGAGGCGTATCTCCGTCGCATCGCATACAAGATCGCGATCCCGGATCCCGACAGGTCACAGCTTGCCGAGATCACACGCCGGTTCTGCGAGTTCAAGGGCATGACATGGACCGACGATGCGGTGCAGTACATGATGGACCGCGTGTTTGCTCCGGGGCAGCGTCCCCCCCACGCATGCTTCGCGCGCGACATCGTTACAACCTTGCTGGATGAAGCCGAGTTCAACGCGCGGCCGCCGGTGTTCGACAGAGATTCCATCGAAGCGGCATGCACGTTGTATCTGGGTACGGACATCACCAGCATTGAGGCAGCGGCGTAGGAAGAAGTCATGAAGCGACTGTTTGGGAGACGCGAGCTCGAAGTCGTGCCGGAGACCGAACCGGCCGACGAATCAGCCGAATCGCTCACGCCTGGGCCGGAGTTGCTTCGCGAGGGAACCCTTCTCGCTGCCTGGTTCGTGATGTATCAGCTCGATTATGAGTTGGAGCGAGCCCGCCGCCACGAGCGCCCGCTATCCGTAGTGCTACTCACGCCCGTGCCTACACTTGGGCGCGATCTCGATCCCGATACGCTCGAAAGGGCGGTAACCGCGGCGCGCAGCGTCTCGCGCTCGACGGACTTGCTTGGCTCTCTTGCCGAAGGACGCATCATCATCGTGATGCCGGAAACTGACAAAGACGGTGCGGCCGCAGCAATCTCGCGCTGGAAAGATGAGATGTCGAGGCGCGCTCGTTTGACGACGATCCGCTGGATCGCCACGAGTGATACCGATCCGTGTGCGTTCTCCTCCGCTACTGAGCTGGTCCTTAGCCTCACCGGCGAGAGTGGCGTACTTGCTGACGCGGCATAGCATGATCCGGCCCAGCCCTATGTCGATTCTCAGGCGATGCTGAAGAACCTCTTCCGGCGCGGCGTCCCGAGCTCGCACGCTTACGCGCTGGATGATGTAGTCGAGACGGCGGCCTCCGGTCGGCGTCTCGCAATTTACGATCGCGCCACGGGGCTGTACGCCTACTGGTACCTCGATCTTCGCGCCGACGAAGAGATCAAGCGGGCAAGGCGCTACGCGAAACCGGTCTGCCTGCTCAGCTTTTGGGCCGCAGACGCAGACATGATCGCTACGTTTGGGAGGTACCTCCACGCGCGTCTTCGCGACCACGATTTGGCCGGCTACCTGAACAATGGCCACTTCGTGGTGATCCTCCCCGAGACGTCGACCGACGGCGCAGAGATAGTGTTCCGGCGGGCGCTCGAACAGTTCCCAACCGTCGAGGGTGCGGTAGCCGCCTATCCGGACGATGGCTCATCGTTCGACGAACTCTTGGCGACGGCGAAACGCGGCGACACGAACATGGGCAGCGCGCGCTCCGCGTAATTCACCGTTGTTCCTCATCCCGTTCCAATCCTCCCTTCACTTCGTGATAGCAAACGTCCCGCGGCTCAAATTACTCCAACGGTGCGGGCGCAGTGACTTCGGTTTGGACAGGCGCCGGTTCCAGTGCGTCACGACGTTAGCCGGGAACTGGACTGGCAATAATGAGGTCCGTCAGTTCCAGTGGCATTTGTAATGCGGTTGTTATCGAGTACGCAACCACACCACAGGAGCGCCGCGTTTGTTGGCGCCTTCAGGGCACCACTAGGAGGCTCGAAAGACATCCCTAACAAGAGACATCGCCCCAGAAACCTGACATGCATCGCACCTAGAAGCGTTGTAAAGAACGACGGCGATGCCTCCGAGTATCTCATTGAAAAGGCGGGAGGGCTGATGCCACGTCTCGTGTTCTCATCGAAGCCTTCGATGGCGCGGTCCGCTCGCCTCGGCGCCATCATTGCCCTTGGGATCGGCATCGCAGCGCTCAGCGCGACGCCCGTCGCCGCCAACCGCATAGAACACGGCCGACCAGTACACTCGCTCAGCGTTGATGCCCGCGGCACCGCCTATTCAACCAACTGGTCCGGCTACGCTGCCTATCAGAACGGAGCTAGCTTCAGTGATGCGAAAGCGAACTGGATCCAGCCCGCGGCAACCTGCGCGCAGACGAAGACTCAGTACGCTAGCTTCTGGGTGGGGTTGGACGGGTACAACTCGAGTTCGGTCGAACAGATCGGGACCGACTCGGATTGCCGCCGCGGCCATGGTGCGTACTACGCCTGGTACGAGATGTACCCGGCGCCACCAGTAAACCTTTCGATGGCGATACGACCGGGCGACGCGATGTCGGCGGAAGTCTCGGTCACCGGATCGACGTTTACCCTGACGATCGTCAACACGACGACGGGCGCGACGTTTACAACGCAACAGACGTCGACGTCAGCAGCGCTTACGTCCGCGGAGTGGGTGGCAGAGGCTCCGTCTTCGTGTTCGCGCTTCGCGTGTTCGGTGCTCCCGCTCGCCAACTTCGGCACGGTGAATTTCACCGGCTCATACGCCACGTCAGGCGGTCAAGTCGGGGCGATCGGTTCGAGCGCATGGCAGAACGACAGCGTGGTCATGGAAACCAACTCCGGGACGGTGAAGGCGCTTCCCTCAAGCTTGAGCGCGGGAGGCACCGCCTTCTCAGACACGTGGCACCACTCGTAACGGATCGCTCGTCGAGATACGACTCGCCGCAGCTCCCGTGAACCCAGGAAGTCGACTATCGCATCGCACGATCGTTCCATCGTGCGACTCGAGTTCGCGCGCCTCCTGGGTTTCGCGTCGGCCAGTAATCGCTCGACGATCTCGCGCCGCCCCGTGGATGCAATCTCGGCGTGGAGGCGCAATCCAGTACGCGAAAGCGAGCGACGGCGTGAGCATCGCCTACACGGTGCTGGGTTCGACCTATGATCATCAGCCCCGCAACACGTACCGACCGAATCACGAGCTTGGCACCTTCGAAGAGATCGCTCCTCGCTTCCGACGCGCTTCTTCCCCCGCGCCTTCGCCGATGCGACGCGAGGCGGGCAAAGTAGGTCTTCCTTGGGGCGTCGTCTATGTACCGCAAGACTGCCTCGGAGGATCAGCCGGTCCCCGAACTTGGTCCGACCACTCGAGCAGCGCGCAGATCCGCGACCTCATCCCACGAGTAGCCGAGCTCCCGCAATATAGCCTCGGTGTGTTCGCCGAGCTGCGGTGCGAGTCGCGGCACCCGCACCGGTTCGTCGTCGATCGTGATACCGATGTTAACCATCCTCACCGGGTCGTCTGCCGGCCGCTCGACGTCCTGAACGTAGGCATTCGCTATCACCTGGTCATCGCGCGCGACGTCAGCATGATCTCGCACGAGCTCCGCGAGCATGCCGATCCCGTTCAACCGCTCCACCCACTCGTGCGCTGGAGCCGATAGGAACGCCTCCTCGAGGATCTCCATCAACGCGTCGGCATTCTCGAACATGCGGCTGCGGTAGCTCCCGAAGCGAGCGTCGGCGGCGAGGTCCGGACGGCCAATCACAGCGCAGACCTCGGGCCACGCGCGATCCAGCAGCATCGCGATGACGAACCACTTGCCGTCTCCGCCCTTGTAGACGCGCCAGAACGGCCGCGTTCCGCCATTGGCAAAGCGTCCGCGTAACTCTCCCGTGAAGAGGTAGTTGTCGATATCGAAGGACTGCAGCGCCAGGAGGCTCCCGAGGAGCGACGTATCGTACTTTCCGCCTCGCCCGGTCGCGGCGCGTCCCGCGAGTCCTGCGAGCGCGGCGATGCAGGCGTGTAGGGCGCCACTCTGATCACCGATCGCGACCACGGAGGGAAGAGGCGGATCATCGGGTTCGCCATTCGTGCTGGCAAAACCACTCCGAACCTGCGCGCCATAATCGAACGCCGCCGAATCGCGCTCGGTGCCCGCGGGCCCGAATGCGGACGCCTGTACGTAGACGATGCGTGGGTTCACGCTGGTCACCGCATCGTAATCGAGGCCAAGCCGTTCGATCGCGGCGATCCTGAAGTTGTGGACCAAGACATCGGATCGGGAGACCAGACGCATGAAGATCTCGCGCCCGCGGGGATGTTTGAGGTCAAGCGCGATGGACCGCTTGCCGTGGTTGTGCGCCTCAAAGAAGCTGCTCAGCCCGATGCGGCGGCTGTACCAGGCGTAGCGCCCCGGGTCTCCTGACTGCGTCTCTTCGACCTTGATGACGTCGGCGCCAAGATTGGCAAGGATCGTCGTGGCGTACGGCCCGTGCTGGTACACCGTGAGATCAATGACACGCACGCCAGCTAGTGGGAGCCGCATCTGACCGATTGTCTCGTGTTCAGGTTTGTGCGTCCACCTCGCATCCGATTCAGGCCGGTACGGTACGCGGCCCTCAGAACGAGCCGGCGGAAGAGCCAACTCGCCGCACACGATGAGCTAATGCGGACCTTCGCCCAGCTCGTGCTCCCGGCCAAAGGAGTTAGTCCGAGGCGGCCGTAACAGGATCGACGCACACTGCGAGCGACGCTTCGGAAAGAATGAGATTGGCGGCGCTGAATCCGGCAGCTTGCGACTTCAACCTTGGCACGCCTCGTTCTTCTCCGTGGCCTCGTGGTGCTGACCGTGTCGTCGGCCGCATGTTCGTCCTCCGTTGCCCAATCGCTTAATCCTACGCCGGAACAACCGTCGCCGATCCTGAGTTCGCCCACGCCCCCGATCGCGAGCGCTCGTCCTCGGGAGCCGTCGAAGGAACTGCAATCGACGCCACTCGCCGCTCTATCACCCGCCGCGGTTCAGTACCTCGCCACCCAGCCAGGAGCGTGGGCACAGCGGTGATCGTTCCTGACACGAACGAGATCTACGGCGAGAACGCCGACACACAGTTCCCCATGGCCAGCCTGGTGAAACTGGTGATCATGGTGGGCGTCCTCGGCGAGTCGTCGAAACAAGGCACTGCCCTTGAGCGCCGATGACATCGAGTCGTTGCGAGCGATGATCGACAACAGTGATAACGATAGCGCGACGTCGCTCTGGAGAGAGGCAGGCGGCGGCGCGGCGCTCAGGAGCGATCTCGACGGCATGGGTATCTCGGGCATCACGCTCGTCGACGGCCACGACTGGGGCGACAGCACGGCATCGCCGCAAGCCGTCGCAGATCTGTTATTCAAGCTCGCACGCGGGGAGATACTCGACGCACCCGACCGCACGCTGGCCCTTCAGCTGCTCTCCGATGTCGAAGTCGAGCAACGCTGGGGCGTCACGGCGGGTTTCTTCCGGGCATCAACGGCATCCGTCAAGGACGGGTGGTATCCCAATGACGACGGGTGGTGGGTGAACAGCGCGGGCCTGGAGTTCGTGCGCGGCATGCCGGAGATCATCGTAACGTTGACGAGTGGCCAGCCCTCACTCGAGGCCGGTATCGCGATGATCGAGGAATCAGCGAAACTCGAAACCGTGGCAATCCATAAATAACGCCATATGCTCGGTGCTCCTGCCAGGCCTGTCGCCTACACGGCGCGCGTAGCGAGCGGTTCTGGATTCGACCTTGGGCGGCTCACCATGAAACACATGCGACCCCGACTCGCAGTCCGCCTTTCTCCATTGTTGAGACGGTGCGTGTCGCTACGGCGGGCAAGTATCTCCGACTTGTTCCGGGGCGACGATTGCATCCGCCAGCGAGACCACGCCGTTCGGCGTGCCCGATCGCCACGGCTTCGACGGGTCGGTGCTGGCCGTCCGGTCGTAGTCGCTTCCGTCCGCCACTCCATTAGCGTTCCAGTCGGAGTTGTAGGTCAGGCCTGTCGCGTTCGCTTCGCCGCCGGCAGTACCGATGTACGCCATGATGGCTACGTCGCCAATATGCCGGAGCTGTTCCGCGTCTGCTCCCGATCTGTGCCGAAGTTGGTTAGGACGTGCGCTCGGTGCGAGGGCGGAACGTCCGCTCGGAGGCCGGCACATCTTTGAAGAACGCTCGGTTGACCGCCGTGAATGACTTCCACTGCTCCGGGACGTCGTCCTCGAAGAAGATCGCAGTGACGGGGCACACCGCCTCGCACGCAGCGCAGTCGATGCACGTGTCCGGGTCGATGTAGTACTGCGGGTCCTCTTCGCGCGTGTAGATGCAGTCCACCGGGCAGACATCGACACACGAAGCGTCCTTGACGCCGATACATGGCTCCGTGATCACGTACGTCATCTTCGCTCCGTCGGCGGCCCTTACACTCCGGGCTCCAGCGGCCTCCGCACACCCGGCTTCATCACCACGACTCTTCCATCAGCAGCGACGCGCGCCTGGCAGGCCAATCGGACCGCAGTCCGCAGCACCGACTCGCCCCGCTCGGCTACCAGCGCTTTGCGCTCGGCCCGGCCCATCTCGGTCAGACCGGCTCCGCCCTCGATGACTTCGCACGCGCACGTCGTGCAGCGCGCCTCGCCGCCGCAGGTGGTGGGCCAGTAGTACCCTTCGGCCTGCGCGGCTTCCATCACGGTGTCGCCCTCGCGCGCCGCGATCTCGACATCGAGCGGCAAGACGCGGATCGTGGGCATGAGCCTCCGTTCGGAGTGTAACATCGGCCGTACTGGCGGTCGCACCGGCCGCCAACCATGGAGGAGTGGGCATGAAGGACGACTTCCAGCCCGGCGCATCGGACGAAGCGACGATCACCACAACACCCGAGATGGGGATCACACACCTCGGCCCCGGCGTGCCGTCGATGTATTCGACGCCCTCGATGATCCAACTCATTGAAGGCACTTGCGTGCGCCTCATGGGCCGGTACGTCGACCCAGGCGAGCAGTCCGTCGGCTATCGCGTCGATATCCGCCACCTCGCCCCCACCACTATCGGCAAGAAGGTGACGGCCAAGGTGCGACTGAGCGAGATCAAGGGCCGTCGGTACGTCTTCGACGTCGACGTACTGAACGAGGACGGCATCAAGATCGGCGAAGGGTTGCACGAGCGGGCGCTTGTCGACGTGAGCCGCTTTACCGCGCCGAGCACATAACAATTCCGCTCAAAAATTGGCCAATTCCATTACGTCGGCGTTAACCTCCATCGGCGCTCAGGCGTTGTAAGACACGGCCGCCTGCGCCCGATGGCGGCATCAGCAGTGCGCTCCCCTGCCGAACCTGCAAGGGGACACTGAAGCAATGGAGGGGTCACTAATGAAGAGGCTCGTCGTGCTGGGCCTGGCGATTGCCGCCCTGGCGGGGTTCGCCGGAACCTGCACCATTACGAACACCAGTCTGACATCGTTCAACGGCCACAAGACATTCGGTGGCGTACTGACCAACAACAGCGGAGCCAACTTGCTCCAGCACGACATCCGCGTGGCGTTCTTCAACTCGAGCAACCAGCTCGTCGAGACGAAGGTCGTCACGGGCTGCCTGCGCTCGCTGCAGAACGGCTCGTCGAACTTCTTCTCGGCTCAGACGAGCGCGGACGGCTCCAACGTGACCGCGGCCATCCCGGCGCTCGCCTTCGATTCGAACTTGAAGGCCGGAACGACCGTTGCCGGCAACCTGACGATCTCGAACCAGCAGGCGTCCCGTAGCGGAACAGCGCTGCACGTCACAGGCACCATCAAGAACCTAGACACCACGACGCTGACCTCGCCGCAGGCCTGCGCGGTTGTCTACAACAGCAGTAACGCCGTGGTGGTTGTCGGCACGGCGACGATTGGCGATCTTGCGCAGAATGCGTCGGGCAGCTTCGCGATTGATATCACGGTTCCCGACGACACCAGCGCGGTCAGCAAGGTGGACGTCTGGGTCGACGGCCTCGAGGGCGGGCTCCCCGTAACCCCAAGGTCCGCGACCGGACTCTCCGTTCCGACTACGCCGACGCCGACAGCGACTTCGACGGCATGCGCGCCAACGTGCACTCCCACGCCGACGTCGACAGCGACGGCGACATCAACAGCCACCCCAACGCCCACGCCCTAGCGCTGAGCGAGAAGACGCACCGACCAGGGCCGCCGCAAGGCGGCCCTTTCGTTGTCTTCGTGCGTACGGCAAGTGCCGCGCTCTGGTTAACAGATGTCGTCGGCGCCATTCATAGCCCAACGCTCGGATTTGCTCTATAACTCCCGTGCCGTAACAACACGCGCCGACGCCCTCGACGGGAGAGATCCATGGTCGCGACTGCCGACATCATCGACGAGTTGCGCGCGCTAATCGAAGAGCGCAGCCTGCTCAAGCATCCGTTCTATCAGGCATGGCAGCGAGGGGACCTTGCCCTCGAGCACCTTCGCGGTTACGCATGTCAGTACTACGCGCATGTGCTCGCGTTCCCCCAGTACGTCAGCGCAGCGCACGCCATCTGCCCGGACCAGGGAGAGCGCCAGGAGCTCCTCGAAAACCTGATCGAGGAAGAGCGCGGCGACGAGAACCACCCCGAGCTCTGGCTCCGCTTCGCCGAGGGAGTCGGCGCGGATCGGCAGAGCGTGCAGTCCGCGCGCGCTCTGCCGCACACCGAGAATCTCGTCGAGCTGTACCGCGAGGCGACCTCGCGCCGTTCCTTCGCCGAGGCCTGCACCGCACTGTACGTCTATGAGTCGCAGGTGCCCGAAGTCGCAAAGACCAAGATCGACGGACTCAAGCGGTTCTATGGCGTCGACGATGCGCGCACGCTGCAATTCTTCGAAGTGCACATCGGCGCGGACGAGGTGCACTCCGAAGTCGGCGCCGCCATGGTGCGCCGCCACGCCGGCGATGGTCCATCGCGGGACGCGGTCGTCTCCACGGGCCGGGATTGCGCCGATGCCCTCTGGCGCTTCCTCGATGGGGTGCACGCCGCCTACGTCGCCGCATAGCGGCGATGGCGCTCGACCTCACGTTCATCGGTACCGGCAACGCCTTCGCCCCGACGCGGTACTGGAGCTCGTTCCTCCTCAACGACCGGTATCTCTTCGATGCCGCGCCGACGTTGCTGACGCACCTCAAGCGCCTGAACCGTGATCCGGGGGACGTCGAGGTCGTCTTCATCAGCCACTTCCACGGCGACCACTACTTCGGCCTGCCGTTCCTCTTTCTCGAGTACGCGGAGCTGAAGCCTCGGCAGAAGGACCTGACGATCGTCGGGCCCCCGGGCATCGCCAAGCGCACGAAGGCCTTGACCGACCTCGCATTCTCGAACGTCTTCCGTAAGCGCGATCGCGGATACCAGCTCAACTTTCTCGAGGTGAGCGACGGCATGACGGCGAATGTCGCGGGCGCCGAGTTCACCGCGCGCTCGGTCACGCACGTGGCAGATCTTGAATGCTTCGCATTCCGGCTCACGTCTCCGGACGGCGTCGTCGCATACTCCGGCGACACGACCATGTGCGACGCCCTCGTCCCGATCGCCGACGGCGCCGATGTGTTCGTGGTGGAGTGCTCCTGCTGGGACGATCAGTGCGGCCCTCACCTCTCGCCGAACGACATCCTGACGCTGCGAAAACAGATCGGCCCGTCCACGAAGTTCGTCCTCACCCACATCGGAGCCGGAAAGGCGCCGTCCTCAATCGCCGAAGCGGGCATCTTGATCGCTGACGACTTGAAGACGCTCAGCTTCTGATCGCGCTTACCGTCAGCTAGCAAATTACTCACACCAATCGGGCGTCGGCATTGCACCCGCCAAACAAATCGTGGTGTGCGAGGTAGTCGTAATATTTGCGGTCGATCGCGTTCGGCGATCGCGACTCTCGGTTGCCTACGCTGAACAACGACGACGTGCGAGGAGAAAGGAGGTTGTCATGATCGCACTCTTGCTCCTATTGCTGCTGCTCATCCTGTTGTTCGGCGGGCTCGGCATCTTTGTCGCCAAGGCATTCTTCATCGCGCTCGCGGTGGTCCTCATCGTGAGCCTGCTCGCCGGCGCCGGGTCGTTACGCAACTTGTGACCGAGCACAGCGGTCGGGCGAGCACGACGCTCGCCGCAAACTGACGTGCGCGAGGCGGTCCACGGGCCGCCTCGTCGCATATCTTCCGGGTACGGAATTTCCTGCGAGCGGCCGCCGCTGTAGAATCGGGTTCCTGCACACCAGCTCTCGGAGGCCGCAGTGCGAGTCGCCGTCTCGCCGATCCTCTGGCGCAACGAAGACATCCCGGATCTCATGCCGCCGATCGACGCCGGCGCCCTCGCGCGCGAGATCGCCGATGCTGGTTTCGATGCTACCGAGTACAGCTCCCTCTTCCCATGTGACGCCTCGGGCGTCCGCCGTCTGCTGGAACCACAGGGCGTGCGTCTCATCTCGGCGTACGTTGCCCTGCACCTCCCCGACGGCGATCTCGACGCCGAGGTACGCGCGGCGAGCGCTCGTGCTGGCTTCATCGCTGAGGCGGGCGGCGACGTGCTCGTCACCGCGCTCGACTACGACGAAAGCCGAAAGCGGGTTGCCGGATCCGTCTCGGACGCGGATCCGAAACTCGACGAGGGAGACTGGCGCCAAATCGTCGACGCCCTCCACCGGGTGGGCGACGCCTGCCGGCGTCGCAATGTGACGCTCGTCTTCCACAACGAGGCCGGCACGTTCATCGAAACCGCCGGCGAGTTCGCCGAGCTGGCCCGGCGGACGGATCCGTCGCTCGTCTCCCTGTGCCTGGACGTTGGCCACCTCACCGTCGGCGGTGGCGACGCGGTTGCGTTCTTTCGCGAACACCGCGATCGCATCAAGCACGTTCACCTGAAGGATGCGGATCCTGCGGTGATTGGTGGCATGCGGCGTCGCGAGTACGAGATGATGGGTGCGCTCCGGCGCCATGTCTTCTGTGAGCTCGGAGACGGCGCGCTCGATGTCGAAGGTTTTGTGGGCGAACTGCGCGACTGCCGGTACTCCGGCTGGGTCGTGCTCGAGCAAGACTCGACCCCGCTCCGCCCTTTGGACGCCGCGAAGCGCAATCGCGAGACGCTCCGTCGCCTCGCGGGAGTGTGAGCACATGATGTCGCGCACAGTCAACGTCGCACTGTTGGGCGCCGGCGAGATCGGTCAGGTGCACGCAGAGACGCTCGCTCGGCACATCCACGGCGCGCGCCTTGCCGCCGTCGTGGATCCGGTCGCCGCGAACGCGGAGCGCGCCGCATCACTCGGCGACGACGTCTACGTCGCCGCCAAGCCAGGTGCTGTGTTGGCCAACGAAGGCATCGACGCTGTCGTCATCGCTGCGCCGGCGCGCTTCCATACCGGCCTGATCATCGCCGCGGCAACGGCCGGGAAGCACATCTTCTGCGAGAAGCCCGTCGCCCTCACACTTGAAGATGCCCGACGCGCGGTCGATGCAGCTCGCGTTTCCGCGGTGAAGCTGCAAATCGGCTTTCAGCGCCGCTTCGATGCCAGATACGCTCGCGCTCGAGAGGCCATCGTCCGCGGAGATATCGGGAAGATCGAGATGATCCTCTCGACGACGCGCGACCCATCCCCGCCCGCGCCGGGCGCCCTGGAGGCGGCTGGCGGCATCTATCTCGACACTGCGATCCATGATTTCGACACGGCGCGCTTCCTCTCGGGCGAGGAGGTGACCGACGTGTTCGCCGCCGCGTCGACGCTCGTGACGACGGACCGGCACGGCGTCCATGACATCGATACTGCCGCTACGATCCTGCGCCTTACCTCCGGCGCCATCGCCACAGTTACCAACTCCCTTCGCACGGCATACGGCTACGAGGCCGGCGCCGAGGTCTTCGGCTCGAAGGGCAAGATCGTGATCACATCCGACGGCGACGGTATGCAGCTTTACGGCGACCGTGGCGTCGGTTTCACGTACCCGCAGTCGTTCCAGGAACGCTTCGCGGAGGCCTACCGCGCCGAGATCGCTGCCTTCGTGCATTGCGTCCTCGATGACACGGAGCCAGCCGTTAGCGGCGAAGACGGCGTCCGCGCGATGGAGATTGCCTTCGCGGCGCAGCGTTCCCAGCGTGAAGGATGCGTGGTGTCGCTATGAGCCGCTTCCTCCTGCTGCCGATGGCTCACGGCTCCGCCCAAGTTTCGCCGAAGCGCGCCGGGTGGCGCTACGTCGGCTTCGAGACACGGCGCCTGCGCGCCGGCGAGCACATCGACGTCGATCTTGGCACGCGCGAGTGCGCCATCATCGTGCTGTCCGGAGTCGTGGAAATCGATGCCTGCTCACAGCGTTGGCGAGTCGGTTCGCGCGCCGGCGTGTTCGAGGCGCCCGCTGACGGGGTCTTCCTTCCGAGTGGTGGCCACGCCGGTATCGGCGCAAGCGATGATGCCGAGATCGCGCTTTGCTTCGCCGAGAGCGCTCAGCCAGGAGAGCCGAAGCGCATAGACCCGAGGTCGACTCAAATCGAGACACGGGGCTCGGGCAACGCGACCCGCTACATCCGTCACGTGATACCACCCGAGTTCCCCGCCCATCGTCTGCTGGTGGTCGAAGTCATCACGCCCAGCGGCAACTGGTCGAGCTATCCGCCACACAAGCATGATGTAGACGTGCCTCCGCACGAGGCTGATCTCGAGGAGATCTACTACCATCGCCAGCGGCCTGCCGAGGGCTTCGCGATGCAACGCGTCTACACCGACGACCGCTCGATCGATGAGACCATGACCGTGCATGACGGAGACGTCGTCCTCGTCCCCTGCGGGTACCACGTCGTCGCGCAGGCGCACGGCTACGAAGGCTACTACCTGAACGTCCTCGCCGGCGACCGAAGGTCAATGGCGGCCACCGATGACGCGCCATATCGCTGGATTCGCGACGAGTGGCGTCGCGAGGCTCAGCCATGAGACTCACCGGCGCCCAGATCGTCGTCGAGTACCTGATCAAGGAAGGCGTCCCTTACGCCGCCGGCATCCCTGGGCACGGCATCTGGAGCATCGTCGATGCCCTCGCCGGTGAGCCGGACCGCATCACTACGATCCCCGTCATGCATGAGCAGTCCGCTGTGCACCTCGCGGACGGCTACTATCGCGCATGCGGCCGCCCGCTGGCGGCGTTCACGTCGATCGGTCCGGGCGCGACGAACACCGCCGTCGGCATCGCCACGGCGTACGTCGACTCGACCGCGGTCTTGCTGATGACGGGGGCAGCCCACACGTACATGCGCGGCCACACTGTCCTGCAGGAGATCGACCGCACGCACTGGGCCAACTTCCCGCGCATGATGGAACCCATCGTGAAGCGCCACTGGACACCATCAAGTCCGTCGCAGCTCCCGTATGCGATGCATCGCGCCTTCAACGCCATGGTC
Source organism: uncultured Dehalococcoidia bacterium (assembly GCA_964487335.1). Lineage (GTDB taxonomy): Bacteria > Chloroflexota > Dehalococcoidia > DSTF01 > JACRBR01 > CAZAPT01. Next base: position 234,149 of record CAZAPT010000001.1, on the reverse strand, counting down.
ACCGGGCGCCCTGGTCCGGTCCTCCTCGACCTGCCGATGGACGTCCAGGCCGACGCCATCGATGTCACCCTCCCGGAGCCGTCGCAACGCCGGCCGGATCGCGGTCCTCGTCCTGATGTAGCGATGGTCGAACGGGCGGCGAAACTGCTCGGGGCGGCGCAACGCCCCGTCATCGTGGCGGGCGGCGGTGTGATCTCCGCCGGCGCGTCGAGCGAGCTCGTGGCCATCGTCGAGCACCTCGGCGCCCCGGTCGTCACGACGTGGATGGGCAAAGGCGCCATCCGCGAAGACCATCCGCTCAACGCCTGGGGCATCGGCGACACCGGCAGTACTTCCGGCAACCATCTCGCCGCGTCCGCCGACGTAATCCTCGCGGTCGGGTGCAAGTTTACGGACTGGACGGCGTCTTCGTACCGCAAGGGCGTGACCTTCGCGATCCCGCCTTCAAAGCTCATCCAGCTCGACATCGACCCGGAGGAGATCGGCAAGGACTATCCATGCGAAGTCCCGCTCCTCGGCGACGCGAAAGCGGGCCTCGCCGGCCTGCTCGAGGCCCTGCGGGACGTCGCGCCAGGCAGGGAGTACGAGCGCTCTCCTTACTTCGAGGAGGTGCAGCGCGAGAAGTCGGCCTGGGACGCGGCGCAGGCGCCGAAGCGCCAGTCGAACGACGTACCGATGACGCAGCAGCGCGCCGTGAGCGAGCTCCGGCGCGCACTCAACCGCACCGCGATCGTCACGACGGGCGCAGGCCTGCCGCAGGGGGTGGTCCGGCAAGACTTCCCGGTCTACGACCCACGCACGCACCTCACGTCGGGCGGCTTCAGCACGATGGGTTTCACCGTCCCCGCGGCGATCGGCGCGAAGCTTGCGCAGCCAGATCGCGAGGTTTGCGGCGTGGCCGGCGACGGCGACTTCATGCAGACCATGCAGGAGATGGCGACGGCGGCGATGCTCGACATCCCGGTTCTGTTCGTCGTGCTCAACAACGCCGGCTGGATCTCCATCCGCGGCGGCCAGATGGCGACGTTCGGTCGCCATCACATCACAGAGTTCGCTCGCGACGGGGAGATGTACTCACCCGACTTCTGCTCAGCCGCGAGAGCGTTCGGCTTGCACGCCCAGCGCGTCGAACGGTCCGACGATCTGTGTGCTGCCGTAAAGCGCGCGCTCGCGACGGACGGACCCGCGCTCCTCGAAGTGCCGGTTGCCCGCGGCCACGACAATGCCGGCTCCACCAAGACGGGCTGGTGGGACGTTCCCGTGCCTGAGTACCTCCCGGAGCGCCGCGCCCAGTACGAGCGCGACCGCGCCGAAGAGCAGTTGTGATAGCTGCTGCACGCCGGTTGTCGTCGGCTACCGATGACGCCGCTTCCGAGTACGCGAGCGCATCCTCGATCTGCGCCGGAGTCATCTCCTCGAACTGCGCCACAGCCTCTTCCGTGGTCGGGTTGATGGACTGGATCATCTGCGTGTCCTCCGCCAGCATTGTCTCGTCGGCCGCGAGCGACGTCCATCGCTCATGTGCGTACCGTCCGCCGAGTGAAGACCTGGAGGAGTACCGAATGGCCACGTTCCCCGACCGCCTCGAGACCGAACATCTCTTCGATGTTCACGTCGACCTCGAGCCGCCGCAGGATCTCGGCAGCACGCCGCTCGGTGCGCGGCGCATTTTCATCGTGAAGCACGGCACGTTCGAAGGCCCGAAGCTCAGCGGCACGGTGCTCCCTGGCGGTGGCGACTGGTGGCTCGGGCTGCGCAATCAGGCCGGCGAGCTCGACGTACGCGCCACCCTGCGCACCGACGACGGCGCGATGATCCTGATGACCTATCGCGGCGTACTCGACGTCGCGCCTGAGGTTGCCGTCCGAGCTCTCTCCGGCGAGGACGTCAATTCTTCGTCGTACTACTTCCGAACGGCGCCGCGCTTCGAGACGGGCGCCGAGCAGTATGCGTGGCTCAACAAGCTGGTCTGCGTGGCGGCCGGATCGTTCGGGCCGAACAAGGTCGCTTATCGCGTCTTCGGGGTTCGATAGCTATACAACGGCCTCGACGGCGCTCTCGATCATCGACCGCCAGATCACGAGCCCGTCGGTGCTCCCCATCAGCGGCTCTCCGGCGCGCTCCGGATGCGGCATCATGCCCAGGACGTTCCCGCGCTCGTTGATGATCCCGGCGATGTTGTTCAGCGAGCCGTTAGGGTTTGCGTCCTTCGTCACCTGGCCTTCCGGCGTAACGTATCGGAAGATGACGCGCTTCTCGCGTTCCAGCGCCTCGATGGTCTCGCCGTCAGCAAAGTAGTTCCCCTCGCCGTGCGCGATCGGCATCTCGAGCACCTGCCCCACCGTCCCTGCCCGCGTGAACATCGTCGCGTCGTTTTCGATGCGCAGGTGCACCGGCACGCAGCGAAACTCCAGGCTGTCGTTACGCATCAACGCGCCGGGGAGAAGATGCGACTCGCACAAGATCTGGAAGCCGTTGCAAATCCCGATGACCGGCTTCCCCGCCGCCGCCAGTCGCACCACTGCCTCCATCACCGGCGAGAACCGCGCGATCGCCCCGGTCCGCAGGTGGTCGCCGTAGGAAAATCCGCCCGGGATGACCACGGCGTCATATGCGTCGAGAGTTGAGTCTCGATGCCAGATCAGATCCGCTTGCTGTCCCAACTCGTGGGTCAGCACGTACTGGCAGTCCCGCTCAGACCACGTGCCAGGGAAGACGAGGATCGCGAACTTCATGCACTTCAGTTTAACGAAGCGATGCGCCCCGTCCGATGTGACGGGTTATCGCCCCACAAACTTCGGTGCGCGCTTCTCAACGAATGCCCGCGGCCCCTCCCGCGCGTCCTCTGTCGCTTGTGCGATCGCCATCGCCTGGCCGGCCATCTCGAACGCCTCGTGCCAGCTCGCGCCTTCGACGCCCCGATACACCAGCCGCTTCGCGATCTGCATCGCCACCGCCGGCCCTTCCGCGAGCTTCCGCGCGAACGCCGTTACCTCCGGCAGCAGCTCGCCCGCGGACGTAATCTTCGTCACGTACCCGATCCGCAACGCCTCCCGCGCGTCGAAGGTTTCGCCGCTCCAGATCAACTCCAATGCCTTCGCGATGCCGACGATCTTCGGGAGGAAGAAGCATCCGCCGTCGCCGGGGATCAGTCCGACCTTCACGTACGACATCGCGAAGCGTGCGTCCTCCGACGCGAACCGGATGTCCGCCATCGACGCCATGTCCATACCCGCGCCGACGGCCGCGCCATTCACCGCTGCGATGTACGGTTTGTCGAGGAGCTGCACCGCGCGCGGCACGTTGTGCACGCCGTCGCGCAGCCAGTTGCGCCGGTCGGCTGCTGAAGGCGGCGACATCGCAGGCGCGTTGTCGCCGCCAATGCCCGACCCGCCGCGCAGGTCTGCCCCGGCGCAGAACCCCCGCCCTGCGCCCGTCACGATGACCGCGCGGACCTCTCGGTCGACTCGCGCGTCGTGCAGGGCCTCCGCCCACACGCGGATCATCACGTCCGTGAAGGCGTTCATCCGCTCCGGACGGTTCAGCGTGATCGTCGCGACCCCGTCCTGTTTCTCGTAGATGATCTGCTCGTAGCTCATCGCCCGCTCCTAGCTCTGACGTCCATCGTCTGCCGCGACAACTGTCGCATACACCTCGTGCTGGCTCTAGGCTCCCTACTGGCCCCATGAGAGTAAATTGATCCTACGCGCGTCCCACCACACAATTCGACACTAACCTCGACAGTCACGGAGGCGGATGATGGAGTTCAAAGAGGTCATCGGACGGCGGCGCTCGATCCGGTTCTTCGACCCGGACAAGCCGGTCGAGCGCGAGAAGATCCAGAAGATGCTCGAGGCCGCCCGCCTCGCGTCCTGCGCCGTGAACGCCCACTGGGCACGCGCCATCGTCGGCTTCCGCGACGACCTCACCGAGGACCAGCTCAAACGCCTCAAGACGCCGGTCGCTGCCCTCAACACGGAGCTGGCGCCGGTGCACATCCACTTCTTCAACGACCTCAGCATCGTCAACAAGATCCAGGGCTCGCGGCTGAAGGAGCTGGTCGATGTCGGCGCGCTCGCCCCGACCCACGGCTGGAGCCACAAGTTCGTCGACGACTTCGTCTACCCGCAGATCCTCAAGCCCATGACTCAAGGTCCGGGATACCCCATCGCCTCGACGATGGATGTCGGCGTCGCAATGTGCCAGGCGCTGCTTACCGGCGTCGACGAAGGCCTCGGCGTGGGTCTCGTAACGCTGAACGGTGCTGTGCTGAAGGAAGTGTTCAAGACGCCCGCGGAGTGGATCCCGCTGTCGACGATCCTCGTCGGCTACCCCGCGGAGTCGTGGAACGCCGGCGGCCAGCGGCCCCGCCCGCCATTCGAGGAGCTCTACTTCGAGGGCGAGTACGGCAAGCCCTTCGCACGCGATCCGAAAGTCGTCGAAGAGCTCGAGCGCGACAAGATGATCCAGGACCCCGCCAAGCCCAACGACCCTGAGCGCGTCGCGGAGATCAAGCGCTTAGCCGACAAGTACGGCCTTCCCATGTGATCGGCCTGATGTGATCAGAGTGCAGCCCATATTCTGCGCAATTCAATCTGGGTCCATCCGTGTCATCTGTGGATGAGAGTACCCTCGAACTGAAGCCGCTGCTCGAATACGCCACCGTCGGCGAGTGGCTCGATGGCCTGCGCCAGCACTGGGGCGGGGATCCTGCGAAAGACGATCCGGAACGCCTCCCGATCCTCGAAGCGTTCTGCCGTCACATCGAGCGCGACCCCGACCAGATCATCAAGGAAACCACGATGCTCAAGGATGGCGAGAAGCGCATCCGCGTCCAGGGCCGCAACCGCTATGCGGTGCTCATCGAGGAGTGGCAGACCGGCATCGAAGGCTCCCGCATCCGCAAGGCGAAGTGGGGGAACACCGTCCGCAGCTTCCTCATCCACAACGGCGTGCTCCTGCAGTCAGGCATTCAGACCTGATTGCAACCAGACGCATCCAACGACGTCAGTTTGCGCGTTCGCCGCTCTTGCGGCGCCTTTGTCGAAGGGCGAGTACTGACCCAAGTGAAAAGATTACGACGCAAAAGAAGACGAGAACCACGACAACGGCCACCGATGCGAGCCCAGTCGTCACCATGGCGAATGCGATAGCTCCCCAGCCGGCGGCTATCGACGAGTAGATGACTACAGCCACGAGCCCGGCGGTTCTCCGCGCCGTCCGCCTGGATATCGGCCGATCATTCGATCGCGCGGCGAGAACCTTCGTCGTGGTGAATAAGGACGGAAACAAGAGCAGCACGACGCCGTATACACACAAGGCGACGACAACCCCGAGAGATGCATCTCCGGCGTTCACGAGCGCGAATCCGACCACTGCCCAGCCCACCGCCATGACGGCGTAGCTGACTATCGCTGCGATCAGAACGATCCTGCGCACGACTTCTCCTTCGAGCAGCAGTATTCACTCGGTTGCGACCACTTCGGTTCGGACGAGCTTCGCGGTCAGTCCGAGCCAAGCTAACATCAAAACGAAAGAAGCGCGCCACGCGGCGCGCCTCCTCCAACTATGCACTGTCGCTGTGAACTTCCTACGCGCGCTTCCGCTCCTTCGGGAGCGCCAGCGTCAGCCGCACGTCCTTCAGCACCTGCCGCGCCGCTTCCCCCTGCCCGATGTCGATGCAGTCGCAGTACGCCGCAAAGATCGACCGGTCGAGCAGCCGGAGCCCCTGCTCGTTGAGCTCTTCGAAGTGGTCCCGGCGCAGCCGCAGCAGCCGCCGCAGCCGGCTGATGTACCCCTCGCGCAGCTGCTCGGGCCGCGCCCGCTCGATGTTGCTGATCATCGCCACTGAGTCCAACTCTCTCGTCCGGCGCTCTTTCGATGCGTCCGGCGCCGCCATCAACCAGCCGCCTGGTGCGCGTCTTCGCTCGCGCCCAGCTCCGGCCCGCTCTCCAGCCCGACGATCCCCTTGCGGATCGCGTAGCGGATGAGGTCCGTGCGGTTCTGCGCGTGCAGTTTCGACATGATGTGTGCCTTGTGCGCCTCGACCGTCTTCACGCTGATGAACAGCTCGCCCGCGATGCGCTGGTTCGAGTACCCCTCGGCGATGAGCTGGAGCACCTCGCGCTCGCGGCTCGTCAGCAGGTCGTATCCGGTCTTCGCTTCCGGCTTCTTCGCCTGCCAGAGATAGTCCTGCACGGCGTCGCCGTCGCTGATCGACGAGCTGAAGTACGTGTTGCCGCGGTGCACCGACTGGATGCCCAGCAGCAGCTCCTGCACGTCCGACTTCTTCACGACGTACCCGCTCGCCCCGGCTCGCAGCGCCGCCAGGATCTGCTCGTCTTCCATGTACCCGGTGAGGATGAGCACCTTCGCTTTGGGCGCCCGCCGGCGGATCTGGCGCGTTGCCTCCAGGCCGTTGAGCCCCGGCATCACCATGTCCATCAGCACGACGTCCGGATGCAGTCGCTCCGCCGCGTCGAGCGCCTCGCGGCCGTTCTGGGCGTCGCCGACGACTTCAACTTCGCTCTGGTTCTCCAGGAGCATCTTCAGCGCCTGGCGCAGCACCGCGTGGTCATCGACGATGAGGACCTTAATTCGTGCCGCGTGCGCTCTCGGTGCTGTTCCGCCTGTCATGCTGGCTCCTTCCACGTGTCGGGCGTTCTCGGCGCCCTTGTCCGCTGATCCTTCAGCTTGCGGAACCCGTAGGGGTTTCCCCTAAGGGACTCGCGCAAACCTACCACGCTCCTCCGAAGGCTGACAAAGGAGGATCCGGCCTCAGGTCTGGCAGTAGCTTCACCACCGCACCGACCCCCGCGGCTTCCTCGAACGGCTTCTGCGCGTTGTACTGCTCGAGGCTCGCCGGGTATGCACGCTCGCAGCCGCAGCGCTTGCATCGCCCCCGCACCACTTCGTCGTCCGGTGTTTCCAGCAGCCAGTGGTGCACACACCCCTCCGTTCGAACTTCCTGCATGGCCTGGCCTCCTTGCCAACGCGGCGAGTATCCGCCATGCGACCGAAGCTGTGACATAGGGGTTTCCCCTCAGAAAACGTACGGGAGAACGCCTAATTTCCTTAGGGAGCATCGGGGAGCGTCGGAGTAGAGCGATGCTGATAAACTGCGATGCACCAGCGGGAGGGGTCGCATAGTGGCCTAGTGCGGGCGCCTGCTAAGCGCTTATCTCGGGAAACCGGGATCGAGGGTTCGAATCCCTCCCCCTCCGCCATCCGCGTTCGACAAGACATCGTCCGGACTCGAACTATGAGCCTGATCTCAGACCTGCTCGACCGCCTCCGTGGAAAGCCTTCCGAGGCTGCGCCATCGCGCCTCCCCTCGCCCGACGAGCTTGCACTCGTCACCCGTCCGCAGGGCGATCCCGAAGCCCAGCTCCAGCGCGAGATTCTCGAACAGAACGGAATCCGCGCCATGGTCAAGAACCGCGATCCCGCCAGCGCGCAGGCCGGCGGCATCGGCCCGGCCTGGGCCTACGAGCTGTGGGTGATGCGGAAGGATCTGCGCCGCGCCCGCGATCTCCTCGGCGTCGAAGAGTCGAACAGCGACTGACGTCGATCGGGCCATACACTTGACCCACGCCCCGTCGCTCGCGAATCTGCGTCGATGCAGTCAGAGCAGATCGCCGCATACATACGATCGCGGGTGCCCGAGGCGTCCGGCATCTGCGTGACGAGTGTCGCGCGTATCCCGGGCGGCGCCTCCCGCGAGACCTGGTCGTTCGACGCAACGTGGCGCGAAGGCGAAGCGGCCGTCAGCAAGCAGCTCATCCTCCGCCGAGACCCACCGGCCAGCCTGCTCGACAGCAACAACGACCTCGAGTTCGAGCTCTACAGTGCGCTCGCCGGCACCGGCATCCCCATCCCGCCCGTCCTCTGGATCGAGCGCGATGGTGCGGCGCTCGAGCGCCCCTTCTACGTGATGGAGCGGCTCCCCGGCGCGACCGATGCCCGGACCCTCGTGACGTCTCCACAATTCGCGGATATTCGTCCAACGATCACGCGGCAGAAGGCGGACATCCTCGCGAAGATCCACGCGTTCGAAATAACTCGTGTTCCCTCGCTCGACCGCCCACCCTCACTCGAAGCCAGCCCAACGCACGAGATCGAGCGCTGGGAGCGCACGATGCGACAGGACACGCTCGAGCCGCAGCCCATTCTCGAGCTCGCGCTGAGCTGGCTGAAGCGACACCTTCCCCCGCCACCCGAGCGTCTCGCGCTCGTCCATGCCGACTACCGCACCGGCAACTTCCTCTACGACGCGGAGCACGGCATCACCGGAATCCTCGACTGGGAGATGGCGCACGCCGGCGATCCGCTCGAGGACGTCGCTTGGGTTTGCGTCAAGTCCTGGCGCTGGGCAGGCGACGATCGCGTGGGTGGTCTCGCCTCCCGTGACGAGTTCTTCCGGCTCTACGAGGACGCCGGCGGCGTGAAGGTCGATCGGGAGGCTGTGAAGTTCTGGGAGGTGCTCGGCAACCTGAAGCTTGCCGTCATCTTCATCACAGGCACGAAGTCGATCGTGCAGGGGAAGACACCCGACCTCCTGCTCGCTCTCACTGCCTTCGTGAATCCCGGCATTGAAGCCGAAATCATGGAGCTGATCGCATGAGGCCTTATCCGGAGGAGGTTCTCCGAGCGATTCAGTCCGGCGTGATGGCGCACTTCGCGCCGGACCTGCAGTCCAACTACGGCCGCGCCCAGTTCGCCTTCTCGATGCTCCTGTTCAACATCGCCATGCGCGACTACGACAGCGCGGTGCCCGATCTCATCGAAGCCAACCGCGCCCTCCGCGAGCTGCTGACCGAGAGTCGCACCGCCCTCACGACCATCGGTTCCGCCGATGCCCGCGACGCCATCACGCACCTCGACGCGATCCCGCCGCCCACCCCCTCCCTCAAGCTCTCCGACCTTCGCGCCGAAAACGACGCGCTCCGCAGCGCTATTGTGGCGCTCTCCCCGCTGATCGAACCGGCGGCCGACAACTCCTCGATTGCTCCGTTGAAAGACGTCCGCGGGAAGCTCTACGCCTGGCTCGCCGCCGATGCAAAGAAGCGCAGCTTCCCGATTCTCAGCGCCTGATCCGCCCCGCTTCGCGCCGCACTAGACTTCTCGCGTGATATCCCGCATCCGCGAACGCATGAGCCGCTACCAGCCGTCGCTCATCGACGACGATTCCCTCACACGCGCCGCCGTCCTGCTCCCGCTCTACGAGAACGCGGGCGAGACGCACGTGCTCTTCACGCGACGCTCTGAGTTGGTCGAGCACCACAAGGGCCAGATCTCGTTCCCGGGTGGCATGTTCGACGCCTCCGATGCCGATCTGCGAGTCACCGCGAAGCGCGAAACTTTCGAGGAGATCGGCGTCGCCATGGATCACGTCGACATCTTCGGTCAGCTCGACGAGATGGTCACGATATCCAACTTCCTCGTGCGCCCGTTCGTCGGAGTGATAACGGAGCCGGGACCTTACCCCTTCGCTCACAGTGAGATCGAAGTGGCGGAGATCCTGGAAGTACCGCTCCCACACCTCCGTGATGAAAAGAACGTCGTCGCTGAGACGCGCGTCTACCAGGGGCGCGAGATGCAGGCGCACTCGTACCGCTGGCGCGATCACCTCATCTGGGGCGCGACCGCGCGCATCCTGCACCAGTTCCTGGAGCTGCTGACGGACGTCGAGCGCGACTGACGCAACACCCTACGCCGTGTGCGGCACTTCTTCCCAGAACAGCCGCAGGTCGTTCGCTGTCCGCACGCGGTTCCCGCCCTCGCGCTTCGCCAGGTACATCGCCTGGTCGGCGATCTTCACGAGTGTCGGGTAGTCCGTCGCGTCGAACGGGGACACGGCCACGCCCACGCTCAACCCGACGTGCAGCGCTTCCGGCAGTATGTCGTTGACCGGCGCGATCGCATCGACCAGCTGCTCCCCGCGTTCGATCGCCGTCTCCCGCGTCAGGTTCGGCAGGATCACAACGAACTCGTCGCCCCCATATCGGCCGATGAAGTCGGTCTGCCGCAGGCACCGCCGCAACATCACGCCCGTCTGCTTCAGCACGCGATCTCCGACGTCGTGCCCCAGCTCGTCGTTCACCCGCTTTAGATGGTCCATGTCGCAGAACAGGACGCTGATGTACCCGTTGGTCGCGCGCGCCCGCCGTAGCTCGCGCAGCGCCTCCTTCTCGAAGTGAGCGCGGTTGAGCAGGCCCGTGAGCCGGTCCGCGCGCGCCGCTCGCTCCGTCCGGGTGAGCAACCGGGAGTTCTCGGCGTTCAGCTTCTCGATCACTTCGATCTGCCGCGACCGCGTCTCCTCCTCGCGAGCGAGATGCCCCACGCCTATCGCGATGAAGAACATGTACGTCATTCTCAGCGTCAGTTCGCCGAACTCGTTGGACGAACCGTTCCAGGTGAAGAAGAACACCAACGCATACGTGAACCCATAGACGAAGCAACACGCGATCGCCTGCCGCAGCTCGAACCGCATCGCGACCGCCGCAATGGACAGGTAGTACAGCAGGAAGTACGGGCTCTGAGCGGCGCCCGTCACCGCGACGAAGCATGCGATGATCATGGAGTCCGCCGTGGCGGTCAGGAAGCTCGTCTGGAAGACGCGGGAGTGCCTGTATGGCTGGAAGATCACTACCGGCAGCGCGTACAGCAGCGCGAACCCGATCAAGTACCAGGCCGTCCGGACCTGCATGCCAGTCGTGTCCAGCAGGAACGCCATCGCGAGCGCGTTGACGCACACCACGAGCAGCCGCAGCCGCGCGATGAGCGCCTCCATCCGGATCGTGCGCTCACTATGCGGCGGCAGCTCGAACAGCCAGGCGAACGACCGGCGAGTAGGCTCGGCGTCTTCCGTAGATTCGGACATGTGCGCAAAGACACGCCGCGCCGGCGTGCCACTCCCGGGTAAATCATCGGCGTATAGGAGACGAATCTGACGCGGATCCGGGCTTGCCCTAACCTCCGGCCCGTCGGGTAGGCGTCGCCGACGCCCGCTTCGGGGTGGGTGTTGCCGCCTTGACGGGGGTGCTCGTCGGCTTCGCCGGAGTCGCCGTGGGAGGCGGAGGTGGCGGTGGGGGCGTTGGCGTATCCGGGGGCGGAGGTACCGGTGTATCCGTCGGGCCGGCTGTAGCCGAGGGCCGAGGCGTAGCGGTGTCCACGACCACGCCCGGTGTCAGAGTCGTCCTTGGGGTCGCCGTAGCGGTCTTCGTCAACGAAGCCGCTCCGCCCCCGCCGCCGCCGCTCCCGAACGCCTTCAGCGCGAACGCGCCCACGACGAACGCGACGATGAGCATGCCTCCCGCCGCCGCCGCAAAGAGGAGCATATTGCGCCGCGAGTCGTCCTCGAAGAATCCGCCGAGTCCCCCTCCACCACCACCCGCCGCCCGGCCCCCTCCCGTGTCGAAGGGCACCGCCCCGGCTGCAGCGTACGCCGGTACCGCGCCCTCGGGCTCGTCGTAGGCGAGCGGCAGTGCTGCGGCGCCGGCCGCGCCGGGGATGCCCTCGGGCCATAGCGCGGCCAACGACCGCCATACCTCGCCCTTGAGCACGAAGGGCGCCGCCACCGGAAGGAGTGCCGCGAAAACCTGCAGCGGCTCAACCCGTAACGTCCTGTTCGAGCGGCACGTCGGGCACGTCGCAGCGTGGTCCTCGACGCGCGTTCGGAGCTCATTCGTCAGCGGAGGAAAACTCTCGCCGCTGATTGTCGTTCGCAGTTCCTCGCAGTCTCCGGTGCCGCGCTTGGCCAGGACGTATGTCGCGATCACGCCTGAGGCGGCCAGTTCCAGCCGCTCGAGCATCAGCGGCGCGTTCGAACGCGACACCCCGACAAGATGCGCCAGCTCCGCGCCGTCGATCTTCTGCCTCAAGTGCAGGTCCAGCAGCGAATGGTCCCGAGGGCTGAGCGAGGCCGCCGCCTCCCAGACAACGCATGGCAGTTCCGGATCGGCCTCCGCGACACGCGGATCATCGACTCGGCATGGGTCCGGTGCCTCGAACGCGCCGAAGCCCTCTTCATGCGAGGGCCCAGGCCCGATTGGTGCGGCTCCGGCCGGCGCAACAAGCCGCGTCTGGGCTCGCCCGAAGAGCCACGCCTCGAAGCTCGGCGACTTCTGCGACGCCTTCAGGCTCCGGGCGGCATCGACGAAGATCGCCTGCGTCGCCTGGCCAGCTTGCTCCGGCTCGTGCAGCATTCGCCAGGCGAAGTCGTAGATGCGCCCGAAGTAGGCGTCGTATAGCTGCCCGAACGCGTCCAGGTCCCCGTCGATCGCACGGCTGACGAGAAGTTCGTCTTCCACTCAGTTCCGGTCCGATCGGCAGAATCCCACGTATAACGCCGATCAGGCGGACGGCACGATATCACACTCGCCCGGCGTTACGTTCACCTTCGCTGGACATGGCCCGGTGCGCCTTGACACGGGGCGTACGTATGTTCTACCGTACGCATGTTCGGAACAGGAGGTCTGAAATGTTCCTCATCTCCCTTAGCGCCGCTGTCTGCATCTCCACCCTCGTCCTGCTCCACCAGTACCTGTCCGGCGCGCTCGCCGGCGATGACGCCGAAAACGCTACTTAGACGCTAGCCTCCCTCCCACGTGAACGGCCGTTCCCAAGTCCTGCCGGGGACGGCCGTTCGCCATTTCTGGAGGCTTGTCCCTATAGCATCTAGTCAGCGTCAACAACCGGCACGGTCAGCTGCCCGTAGGGCAGCGCGCAGACGGTTGGATCCCGCCCGAGTTCGACGCGCTTCTCCTCGACGATCCGTCGAAGCGTCTCGTTCACATCCGGCGCGTACCGCAGTTGCGCCGCCTCCACGGTCGCGCGCGGCAGCGACGAATGTATCCACACGTCCGCGCGCGCCTGTACCATCGCCTGGACCTGCACCTGCCACTGGTCGTGCACCGTCTGATGCTCGCTGCTCCCGAAGCGCCGGAGTAGCGCCGACGGCGACCGCTCGCTGTGCAGGAGGTCGACGTACTCCGCTCCGCCCACGCCCTCGCGGCACTCCGCAACCAGCATGATCGTGCCGCCCGGCGCGCACGCCTGCGCTGCCAGCGACATCCCCTTCACGGCCTGGTACAGCACCAGGTCCGCCGGATACCCCATGTTCGTCACCACGACCACGTCGAAGAGGTGCGGGATCGGGCGGATCGCCTGCCGCGCCGCCTGCGCGATCGCCGCGTCATGGACGGCGGCAAGCTCGCCGGCGAACACGGCGGTGATGCGCTTCGACTCGTCCAGCGTGACATTGAGCAGGAACGTCGGATCACTGCGGAGCGCGACGTCCCGCATCTCCTCGAAGATCGGGTTGCCTTCCGTCGTGCACCACATTGCCTTCGGATGCCCCACCATCTGCGCGTCGTGGTTTGCCATGATTGACGCCGCCCCGGAGATCGAAGGAAGCACAGCCTTCCCGCCGCCGGAGTACCCCGCGAACAGGTGCGGCTCGACGAATCCCGTCAGGATCCGGATGTCCGCGTCGAGATACGCGATGTTCAGCGCCACGGCGACACCGCGATGCGTTGTCAGCAGGTGCCGCTGGGACGAGGCGTCTCTCGCGTCGTGGTCGATCACGTGGTACCGCGGCGCACCGGAGGCGTCGAACATCGCGTCCCCGAGGATCCGTCGTCGCTCGTCTTGCCGCGATGCCCGGTGCAACCCCGTCCCGATGATGATCGTGACGTCTTCGTCCCGCACACCCGCCTCGCGCAGCGCGTCGATCAGCGGGGGTAGCAGGATCTCGTTCGGCACCGGCCGCGTGATGTCCGAGACGACGATCGCCGCCTTCGCTCCCGGCCCTCCCACCCGCCGCAACGCCGGCGAGCCGATCGGCTCTTCGATCGCTCGACGCACTGCTTCTGCCGGATCGTCGAGCGCCGGCACGCGCTCCGGTATCAGTACCGTCGCGTCGTTCGGCAGTTCCGCCTCGATGCCGCGCTCGCCGTACGGAAGCTGGAGCTTCATCACAGGATTATAGGCAGCGCCGAGTGGCGCATCCGGGACAGCCGGCTACTCGAGGTGCTCGGCGATCCGCTCCCGCGGGAACCCCTCGAGCACGCCGAATTTGCGGTCCAGCTCCCACTCCAGCTCGGCCCAGAAGAGCCGACCGTCTCGGACGAAGCGCACCTCGCTCTTCGAGATGTAGACGTTCCGCGCGATGTCTTTGATCGCGAACCCGAACGTGATGCGGCCGGTATCCGCGCGCTGGCGGCGCGCCCACAGCCGCGAGCGCTCGGCGACCACGTCGCGCACGTACCGCGTCTCGCCTGACGTCACGGGCTCGCTCCTTCCTCGTACATTCATAGTCGGCACGGCGCGGCCCCGCCACCGTCGGCATGCAGCCAGCGAATCCGCGGCCGCTTTACCATCGCGCGCCCTGAACGTAAGATCACCCGAGCGCCCATCACTGGCGTAGCGCGCGCACCGAGAGGAGATCGCATGAAGGCCGCCATCTTCCACGCCGTCAAAGAGCCCCTCGTCATCGAGGACATCCAGATCGACAAGCCGATGGCGCGCGAGATCGTCGTGAAGACCGCCGCGGTGGGCGTCTGCCACAGTGACCTCCATTTCATCGAAGGCCTCTACCCGTATCCGACGCCCGCCGTGCTCGGCCACGAGCCGGCGGGCATCGTCGAAGAGGTCGGCGAGCAGGTGACCTACGTCAAGCCGGGTGATCATGTCATCGCCTGCCTGTCCGTGTTCTGCGGCCACTGCGACCAGTGTCTGAGCGGGCATCCCAACCGCTGCTCGAACCAGGGTGAGACACGTCGTCCGCCCGGCGCGCCGCCCCGCCTTCACCGCAACGGCGACGTCATTCACCAGGGCCTTAACCTCGGCGCCTACGCCGAAAAGATGCTCCTGCACGAGAACGCCGTCGTGAAGATTCGCGAGGACATCCCGCTCGACCGCGCGGCGCTCGTTGGCTGCGGCGTGATGACCGGCGTCGGGGCAGTCCTCAATACCGCGAAGATCGAGCCGGGCTCGACCGTTGCCGTGTTCGGCGCCGGCGGCGTCGGTCTTGCCGCGATCCAAGGCGCGCGCATCGGCGGTGCGGGCATGATCATCGCGGTAGACATGGTCGAGAGTAAGCTCGCCACGGCGCGCGAGCTGGGCGCCACGCACATCGTCGATGCCTCTTCGCGCGATCCCGTCCAGGCGATCAAGGACATGACGGGGGGTGGCGTCCAGTACTCGTTCGAGGCGATCGGCTTGAAGGTTGCCGCCGAGCAGGCCTTCAATTGCCTCGCCAACGGCGGGACCGCGACGATCATCGGCATGATCCCGATCGGCCAGAAGGTCGAGCTCGACGGCTATCAGTTCCTGTCCGAGAAGCGGATCCAGGGCAGCAACATGGGATCGAACCGCTTCCGCATGGACATGCCGCGCTATATCGACTTCTACCTGCAGGGCCGCCTGAAGCTCGACGAGATGATCTCGCGCACAGGCAAGCTCGAGGACGTGAACGACGCCTTCCGGGCGATGAAAGCCGGCGAGGTCGCGCGCACGGTCCTCACGTTCAACTAGCCGCGGCGGGGAGCCGCTCGTGCTTGAGACGATCTGGTGATGACGCCGCGATCGTATCGTCCGCTGGAGGTGCGCTCGCTGTTCTCCGACCGTATCACTACGCCGTGAGGCGACGCGCCCGAATCACGCGGGCCATGCTGGCCGTGCCCGCGGTCGCGTTGTTCGCCGCCGCCTGCGGCGGAGGCTCCGCCTCGAAGACCAGCACGCCGGCGTCCCGACCGACGACCGCCGCCAGCACGTCCGCGTCCGCGGCCCAACCATCGGCGTCCGCCGCGCTACCCCCGCCCGCCGAGAACGGTTACGCGGCGAGCCCCGTCCTTCCGCAGCTCGCCTTCAACCAGATGCTCGGCCTCGTTACGATCCCCGGTGACGCCGACCACGGCCTCCTGCTCACAAAGGATGGCGTCATCCGGCGCTTCAGCTTCGTCGACGACAACGAAGTGCCGACGACGTTCATGGATATCACGGACCGGGTGATCCCGAACCCTGCGCAGGAGCAGGGCCTCCTCGGCATCGCTTTCGCGCCCGACTACACGACGAGCTATCGCTTCTACCTGTACTACACCGCCGGCAACCCGCGTCGAGAGGTCATTTCGCGATTCACGTCGTCCGGCATCACCGGTGATCCTTCGACCGAGAAGCAGATGATCTCGATCGAGGTGCCGTACTCCAACCACCAGGGCGGATCGCTCGCGTTCGGTCCGGACGGCGATCTGTACATCGGCATCGGCGACGGCGGCTCCGAGCGCGACCCGCAGAACAACGGTCAGAACAAGGACGTCCTGCTCTCCAAGATCCTGCGTCTCGACGTCTCCAGCGACGACGCGCGCATCCCGCCCGACAACCCGTGGGTATCAGGCGGCGGGCGTCCTGAGACGTACGCATGGGGCCTGCGCAATCCGTGGCGCATCAACTTCGACCCGCAGAGCGGCGCGCTGTGGGCGGGCGACGTCGGTCAGGACACCTGGGAAGAAGTCGACCGGATCGACAAGGGCGCGAACTACGGATGGAGCATCATGGAGGCGTCGCACTGCTTCAAGCCGTCGAGCGGCTGCGACCAGAGCGGCCTCACGCTCCCGCGTGCGGAGTACAACCATGACCTTGGCTGTTCAGTCACTGGCGGTTACGTCTACCGCGGCAAGCAACTCCCCGAGCTGAACGGCTACTACGTCTATGGCGACTACTGCAGCGGGCGCATCTGGGCCGTGAACACCGCCGACGATTCCCCGCCCGTCTTGCTCATGGACAGCAGCCTCAGCATTACGTCGTTCGGCGAGGACAAGGACGGAGAGTTGTACATCGTCGGCTTCAACAAGCAGGTCGCCCGCCTCGCCCGGAAGTGATCGCGCTTTGATGGTGCGCGGGGGCCCCATCATGCTGAGCTAAGCGAAGCATCGCTCTTGAAAACTGATCTCGCGGCAGACGTTCACCCGAGCGGTGCCAGCGTGTCGCGACATCTCGCGGGAGCGCCTACCATGGCTCACATGAGGCTCATCCGACGATTCGCCGCCGCTGTTGCCATCGTCTTCCTCGCCCTCACAGCTGCGTGTGGAGGTTCGAGCAGCTCCAAGACCGCGACCCCGCCCGAAGGCCCGGGCACGCTGCCCAGCGCTACGCAGTCGAACGTCGGAGCGGCCACGTCTGCGCCGCGCGCCGGGACCGCAGCCGCCACGCCGCCGGCATCAGCGGCATCGCCCTCCTCCGCGATGACCCTGTCGAGCGATGCATTCGCCAGCAACGCGACGATCCCGACGCAGTACACCTGCTCCGGCGCCAGCACGCAGCCGCCGCTGAAGTGGTCCGGAGCGCCGTCGGGCACGAACGCCTTCGCGCTGCTGATGGAAGACACCGATGTTCCGGGAATCTTCGACCACTGGGTCGTGTACGACCTGCCCGCCAGCGTCACGTCGCTCGACGCGCAGCCTTCGTCGTCCGGCGACATTTCCGGAGGTAAGCAGGGCAAGACCAGCCGAGGATCCGTCGGATATGTTGGACCCTGCCCGCCCCCAGGCTCGTCGCCGCACCACTACCGTTTCCGCATCTACTCGCTTGATGCGCCTACCACTCTCCCTGTGCGTGCGTCAAAGTCCGATGTCCTCTCCGCGATGCAGGGCCACATCCTCGCGCAGGGCGAATTGGTCGGCCTCTTCTCGCGATAGCGACGCCGAACATAGCGACGGTTCGGTCGGTTCGCTACGTCCTGAACGTGCGTCAATGCGTTGCGCGCACCTATCAAACTCCTCTATCTCCGGAACCACCGCCACAGCCGACGCGATCGGGGCCGACCATGATGCTTGGGGAGCCTTCGCTGAATTTCTTGCCAGAGAGGACTCTAAACATGGTGGCGGTGGTTGAACGACGCGGATCTACACGGCGCGCCCCGGACTGGCGCGAACTATTGCTGCACGATCTGTGTGCTGGACGCGAGGGCGCGCCCTTGCGGAGAACTATGCGTACATTTCATCGCAGGCTAGCGCGCACACGTGCCTGCACGGACCGCCGCGACGAGCGTTGCGCTCCGCGCCGCATCGGCTATCGA
The DNA here is from genome assembly GCA_964487335.1 of uncultured Dehalococcoidia bacterium. Lineage (GTDB taxonomy): Bacteria > Chloroflexota > Dehalococcoidia > DSTF01 > JACRBR01 > CAZAPT01. The sequence goes on along the minus strand of CAZAPT010000001.1, from coordinate 216,073 downwards.
ACGAGAGCCGCGCGCGCGATCGTCGCGCTCGGCGCCGGCGCGGCGGCGCGCCCCGAGCGCGTCGCGCAGCACCAGGAGCGGATCCGCTTGGCGCTAGATCTCGTCGAATCGATACGCGGGACAGGAACCGAGCCTGTTCGCACTGACCGTCTGCGCATCGCGCTCGACATCCTCGAGCACTGTGTGCGTCAGGCCGAGGCAATGCTTGCCACGCTCGACCACCCCGTCGACGCGGACGTCGCCTGACCTCACTAGTCGTTCTTCGAGAACCTTAGTGCCGCATCCGCAGGATTGAGCGCGCGGGTCGCAACCGCAACAATGCGCTGATGCCCCGTCCGCTCAGCCGGCAAACGCTCACCGCGCGCCTGAGCGCGCATCGCGCGCTGATCTCGGTCATCTTGGCCGCGCTGCTCCTCCGTATTGCGCTCGTCCCCCTGTACGCGCGACTTCCCAATGGCTACCTGGACGAGGGCTTCTGGAAGTTCTGGATGCGCAACATCCACGAGCACGGGGTGTTGAACATCTTCCGCACCGGCTACTCCGACTACGTCGGCTACCAGTGGGTGCTCGCCGCGCTATCGATGCTCTTCGCGGCCATCGGCGGAGACTACACGCGGGACGAACCCATCCTGCACGTCCTCGTGAAGCTCCCAACGCTCGCCTTCGACGTCGCGCTCATCATCGCGGCCTACGCCGCCACCATCGCCCTCGCGTCGCTCGACGAGAGCACGGCCGCAGCCCCAAGCTCTCCCCGAGAAACGCGGGTGCCCGTCGACAAGGGCCGCTACCGCCAGACGGTATCGCCGCAGTCTCTGGCTCTCGTTGCCGCAGCGATCGTCGCCGTCCACCCCGCCGTCGTCTACGACAGCGCTGTCTGGGCTCAGACCGATTCCGCCGTCACCGCCGCGATGCTCGCGTCGATCGTCCTGGCATGGCGCGGTCGTCCACTGCTCGCCTGGTCCGTGTGGACGCTTGGCTTCCTCATCAAGCCTCACCCTATCGTCGTCCTGCCGATCCTGGTCATCGTCACCGCGCGCGCTTCCGGCTGGCGCGCGTTCCCGCGCGCACTCGGCGTGGCCGTCGCCGTCGCTGCGATCGTTCTCGGTCCGTGGATCGTGCATGGGGACGGCGTGCGAGTCGCCCAGATCTACAAGTCGCTATTCGTTGCCGACTACGCGCGCCTGTCGTCGAACGCCTGGAACCTCTGGTGGTTCTGGGACCTTTGGGCAGGCCATCCCTGGCCGGAAGACGCCTTCATCGGCCCGCTGCCGCTCGTCACCTATCGCATGATCGGCAGTCTGCTATCGCTCGCCGCCGCCGCGCTCGCTTCGGCGTACCTCTGGCGACGAACGGACCTGTATCGCGCGCTCATCGGAGCGTCGTATCTCGCGTTCGCGTTCTACGTCGTTCCAGTGTCGACGCACGATCGATACCTGTACCCGTTCGTCGCGCTGATGCTTCCGGTCGCGCTCGTCGACCGCCGATGGTTCTGGCTCTATGTGCCCGCTTCGCTGACGCTCTTCCTGAACATCTTCTTCTCTGCCCCGCCCGTCACATCATGGGCCGGCCGATGGCTCGAATCGCCGCTCAGCCTCGTCTGCGCCGCCGCGAACGTCCTCATGTTCGCCGCGTTCACAGCCGTCCTTGCGCGCGACCTCGTCCCCGACGTCTCGGTGCGAATGCGCGACGCGCGGTACGAGATGCCGGGAAGACGGCGGCGCATCGGGCTACTGACGCCCTCGCCTCAGCGATCGGAACCGACCGATTGACGACTGCACGACTTACCGACTCTACAGCCCCTGTCCGGCAATAAACGCGCAGAGGTCCGACGTCCGGCACGAGTAGCCCCATTCGTTGTCGTACCACGCTGCCACCTTCACCAGGTCGCCCGCCACGACGTTCGTCGTCAGCCCGTCCACAATCGACGAATGCTCGTTGCCTTTCAGATCCATCGATACCAGCGGCTCGTCCGAGACATCGAGAATGCCCTTCATAGCGCTGTCCGCCGCCTTACGCAGCGCGTCGTTCACTTCGTCCGCCGATGTCGCCTTTTCCACGACACATACCACTTCGACGATCGAGACCGTCGGCGTCGGCACGCGATAAGCCACGCCATCGAGCTTGCCCTCGATCTCAGGGATCACCAGCTTCAGCGCGCGCGCCGCGCCGGTAGACGTCGGAACAATGTTGAGCCCTGCCGCCCGTGCCTCCCGCAAGTCCTTCGACTGCATGTCGAGCAGTCGCTGTGAGTTCGTGTAGGAGTGGATCGTCGACATCTGCCCCTTCACGATGCCGAAGCTGTCCAGTAGCACCTTCACCGGCGGCGCCAGACCGTTCGTCGTGCACGAAGCGTTCGAGATCACTTCGTGGCGCTTCGGGTCGTATCGGTCTGCGTTCACGCCCAGTACGACGGTCACGTCTTCGTTCTTGGCAGGCGCCGAGATGATCACCTTCTTCACGCCGTTGTGGACGTGCGCCCGCGCCTGGTTGGCGTCGGTGAAGAAGCCCGTTGACTCGACCACGAGCTGCACCCCGGCCTTGTCCCACGGGATCGCGCCAGGCTCCCGCTCCGCGAACACGCTGACCGGCTTGCCATCGACGATCAGGCCGCCTTCGCCCGGCTCGACTGTGCCGGGATAGCGGCCATAGTTCGAGTCGTACTTGAGCAGATGGGCATTGGTCTTGGTGTCGACGAGGTCGTTCACCGCGACCACCTCTAGCTCCTTGCCGTGCCGTTCTTTGATTGCCTTCAGCACTTGCCGCCCGATGCGACCGAAGCCGTTGATGCCGACGCGCGTTGCCATCGCTTACGTCCTTTCCGTTCCGGCGCCTATCTCCAATTGTGACGCGCGCCTGCTCGACGGTCTACCGCCCGATGGTCGAACCGGGCGCCAACTTGACCCGCGGGGACTACTCCTCGTGGAGCGGCGGATCCTCGGTCGCATCGACGAGGTCGTATCCCGAGAACGTCAGCACCCGCCGCTGCACGTCATCGATATCACTGATGCCATCTCGGACCAGTTCCTCGATGAACCGCTCTCGTCGCTGGATCTGCTCGAGCAGCTCGTGCTCCTCGAGCCCCAGCCGCCGCGCCGCGGCATTAATCTGCGCCGGCGTGCTCAATACGTCGAATGCATCGTCGTCCCTGCGCCAGCGCACGACCGAGTGCCTGTCATATGACGAGCCGAGCGGCTCCAGCACAGCGATCTCGCTGATGCGCCGCATCCTGCGACCGCCGCTTCCCCCTACAAAGATCGGCGCCACCAGCGCTAGCTGCCCGATGTTCGCCGCCGGAACGTCGTTCTCCTGGGTGAGCTGCTCGATCACGCCTTCTACCGTGTCCGCGTGCATGGTCGACGCCAGCGAATAGCCCTCCGCCATCAGCTCGAAGGCGCGCTGCACATACGGCCCCCACGAGTACACCGGCAGGTGGTCGCTAATCTCATTGATCAGGATGTACGTTGGCGCGCTGTCGTCGATGGGCGGCAGGTCGAAGCGCTCGCCCCAACCGCGCGTGAAGTAGACCGACGCCTCAGGTCGCGCGAACGCCAGTAGCGCCGTGAGTATCGTCGTCTTCCCTGCGCCCGGCGGGTCCGCCGCGAGGATGATCGACGCGCCGCGCTCCATCGCGATCCACAGCAGCGCGGTGATGCGCGGCGTGATCGTGCCCGACGCGACGATCTGCGTGATGGAGAGCGGCTCCGGATGGTTATACCCGTGCCACCCCCACCAGCTCTCGGGTTGATTCAGCGCTCGCACGCGATCATCATAACGGAGCCTTTTTCGCCCTTCGCCATCGTGGGGTGCCGCCGATGCGAGGAAGCCGATCATGACCCAGATCTCGCCGATGCTCGCCGTGAGCGACGCAGCCGCCGCCATCGACTTCTACGGGCGTGCGTTCGGCGCCGAGGAGCGCTGGCGCATCGGCGACCCGGCTGTCGTCGCCGGCCTCACGATCGACGGCGCCGAGCTGTTCCTGGCGCAGGAGTCGCCGCCGCACGGGACGCGCTCGCCCGATGTGGCCGGTCACACTACCGCCCGCATCGAGCTCTTCGTCGAGGACCCTCAGGCCACGCAGCAGCGCGCGATCGCCGCCGGCGGGCGTGAAGGAAGCGCCGTCGAAGAGCGCAAACACGCGCTCGCCGATGGTGGCACGCTGCGCATGATGCAGGGCGGCGTGATCGATCCATTCGGACACGTTTGGCTCATCGGCAAGTTCCTGGAGTGATACTCGATTGAAATCTGCACTGCTCGCTGCTCCCCGAACGTTCGAGATCGCCGAACAGGATCGTCCCGAGCCGGCGGCGGGTGAAGCGCTCGTCCGCGTTCGAAGCGTCGGTGTCTGCGGCAGCGACCTCCACTTCTTCCGCGGCGAGTTTCCCCTCCCCGCAGGCTTCTGTCTTGGCCATGAAGTATCCGGCGCAGTCGAGGCCCTCGGCGAAGGCGTCACCGGCTTCTCGAAAGGCGATGCCGTCGCGCTCGAGTTGTTCACGGTCTGCCGAGCGTGCCCGCAGTGCCGCAGCGGCAACTACCACTTGTGCCGGCACCGAAAGGCAAGCGGTATCGATCAGCCCGGCGGGTTGCGCGAGTATATGGCCGTCCCCGCGTACGATCTCTACAAGCTCCCCGATGGCGTCGACTGTGAACTCGGTGCCCTCGTCGAACCGCTCGCCGTCAATGTCCACGGCCTGAAGATTTCCGGCATGCAATACGGCCACCGCATCGTCATCCTCGGGGCCGGCACGATCGGCCTGATGGGTATCGCCGCCGCTAAGGCGATGGGTGCGAGCCATATTGCCGTCAGCGCTCGCCATCCGCATCAGCGGTCGATGGCCCAAGCGCTCGGAGCCGACGCCATCTACGATGCGACGCCGGAGGGAGCGCAGCAGATGGCACGCTCTGGCCCCGCCGCCGGCGCCGACGTCGTCGTCGAGACGGTCGGCGGATCGGCCGATACGCTCGCCCAGGCCCTTACGCTCGTCGCTCCGGGCGGCCGAGTCTGCATGCTCGGCGTCTTCACGGCGCCGGTGCAGATCCATCCGCTGCTCCTCACCCTGCGCGAAGCGACGATCATCGGATCGAACTGCTACAACCGCAGCGGTCCGAAGTCGGACTACGAGATCGCCATCGAGATCATGCGCCGCGAAGGCGTGACCCTCCGGCAGATGATTACGCACCGCTTTCCGCTCGCATCCGTCGCCGAGGCCTACGCAGCGGCCGACGACAAGAAGAGCGGCGCCATCAAGGTGATGATTTCACCCGGTTAGCAGTACCCAATTCAACTCCGCAGTCGTCTGGTTCGGAGTCTCGCGCGGCTATACTGATTGGTGTCCACTCCTGCGATCGGACCGATGGCGCATAGCGCTCGATGAACGACTTCTTCCTCATTGCCGCTAGCTTCCTCGCCAGTTCCGTGGAGATGGTCGAGGCGCTGACGATCGTACTCGCGGTTGGCCTCACGCGCGGCTGGCGCTCGGCTCTGATGGGCGTCGTCGCGGCGCTGTTCGCGCTCGCCGTCGTCGTCGCGGCGCTCGGACCGGCGCTGACCTTGATCCCCATCGATGCGTTGCGCCTGTTCGTCGGCGCGCTGCTGCTGATTTTCGGCTTGCAATGGCTGCGAAAAGCCATCCTGCGAGCGAGCGGATACAAGGCGCTCCACGACGAGGACGAGATCTTCCGCCGCGAAGCCGAGGAAGCGGAACTGGCGCTCCGATCGCACGGCGCCTTCGACCCCTATTCCTTCACACTCGCCTTCAAAGGCGTCCTTCTCGAAGGTCTCGAGGTCGCGTTCATCGTCGTGACCTTCGGCAGCGCGCAGGGCAACATCCCGCTGGCGGCTGTCGGCGCAGGCGCGGCCTTCGTCATCGTCGCTGGCGTCGGAGCGGTCGTCCACGCGCCGCTCGCGCGTGTCCCCGAGAACACGCTGAAGTTCGCGGTCGGCATCCTGCTCACGACGTTCGGGACGTTCTGGGGCGCCGAAGGCGCCGGCGTCGAATGGCCTGCCGGTGACGCCGCCATCGTCGGCGTGCTGCTCTTCGTCATCGCGCTGTCCCTCGCGCAGGTGCGGATGCTCCGCGCTCTGCGTGAACGAGCTCGCGAGGAGCAACCGGCGAGTATCGTGGCGGGGGCGGAATCATGAAGTACGCGCTGGCCTTCGTCCGCTTCTGGTACGACTTCATCGTGGGCGACGACTGGCAGATCGCCGCCGGCATCGTCGCCGCGCTCGCAGTCACGTTCGCCCTCGCGCACGCTGATGTTAGCGCCTGGTGGATCATGCCCATGGCGGTCGCGGTACTCCTCACTGCCTCGCTCTGGCGTGTCGCTCGCAAGAGGCAGTAGTTCTCACGACAGTTTGCCCGCAACGAGGACTCGTGAGGCTTATTGACTGTACGTCCGCGGTGACCTCGATAGGCGCAGGCGCCAGCTAACGGACGCTGTCGCCCGCGCTGCGTCGCTAGCCGCTGGCGTCAGTCTTTGCTTACGCCGCCTCTTCGAGGTCAACGTCGGGGAGGTGCGCCCTGTCTCTCGCCACGCGGATGAGCCGTGCGGGGTCCGTCGCATCCGTTTCGAACGTGCTCCATCCGATTTGAATTGCTGCATGCGTTGACTTCCGCGACTTCGCGGCCAGGGCCTTCTCGAGCCTGCTGCACATCGCCGCCGCCGCATTTGCGTCCGCACCGAGGGCCAGTACCCAGACCTCACCGGTGGGAAACTCCCCGACGACGTCCCGCGTTCGGACCGATCGGCGCACCCGTTCGCTCAGTCGAGCCAACTCTTCGGCGTTCGCATGCTCGGATGCAGGAGCCGCCGCGAATACAGCGAGCGAGAATGTGCGCGAACGTCCTCGCGTCTCGACGTCTCTACACTCGTGCTTCAGCCTGCTAAGGAATCGAGCGCGGTCGCGGACCGCGAACTCGACGCCACGGAACGCGTGGAACAGCTCTGAGAGCGGTTCATCGACCAGGAACTGGCCGTAGGTGAATGCAACGAATGCCGATGTCACGAACAACAGCGCGACGATCGCGAACCCGTCAGTGCATAGGCGTCCCAGCGCTGTGGCAGCGCCCACGCCCCGGTGAGGAGCACCGCGAGCAGCAGCACGACGCCCGAGGCGCGGATGCGCTGCGCATTCGCGTCGAGCCGCCGGTCTGTCGTGGCTGCGACCGGTCGTTCGCGCGGTTCCACTGGGCTCTCGCTCGCTTCCATCTGGCACCCTCGAGGGGTCGGCCGCCACTCAGAGACGTCTGGACCCCGACGTGCGTATCGGCTCCCGCTGACACAATGATGAGTAGGAGATGCCCTTAGAGTGCGACGCGCAGCCTGGAAGGTCTGGCTCCGGGCAAAAGAGCCCTCAATCCGTGTGGACGAGGCCCTCAGCCTCCTCGGTCCCCGATGCGACCGGTAGGGTTATCCCCACGATCGTCCCGCCGCCCTCCCGCGGTTGCGCCCAGATCCGGCCCCCATGCGCCTCGACCAGTCGCTTGCACACTGTGAGGCCGATGCCGACACCCGACACGTCGTGCGTCCGCTCCGACCGGTAGAACGGGTCGAAGATGTGCTCCGCTTCCTCATTGTCGATCCCGACCCCGCGGTCTGCGATCTCGATGGCAACGTCGTTGCCGTTCCGGGTCATCACGACCTCGATCGGAGTGCTGGGCGGGCTGTACTTTTCCGCGTTACTCAACAGGTTTCGCACGACCTGCTCCACCGCGAAGTCGCTTGTCTCTGCGACTATTGGTCCGTCGTCGATCTTCACCGTGACGTTCCGCTGTGCGTGTTGCCGCTGGTGCGCCTCGATCAAGGCGCGGAGCACCTCGTCCACCCGCACCGTTCCCGCCTCCGGTTGGCCTCGCTCGACCCGTGCAAGGATTAGCAGGTTCTCGATGATCCGGTTCAGGCGGTCGGCTTCGGCGTTGATGTCCACGAGCGCTTCCACCACCGCGTCGTCGTCGAGGGAGCCCCGACGCCGCGACAGCACCTGCGAGTTCCCGTAGATCACAGTGATCGGGGTACGGAGCTCATGAGACACCAGACCCAGGAACTCGTCCTTCGCCGCGTTGGCCCGTTGCAGGTCGCGCGCGGTCTCCTGCAGGTCGCGGTACAGGCGGATGTTCTCGAGCGCGATGCTCAGCCGTGATGCCACTTCGGACATCAGGAGCAGGTCGCGCTCACCGTATCGGCGCCGCGAGCGCGTCGTCGCGAACGTCGCCATCCCAATGGTCTCGCCGCGCGCCAGCAACGGCACGCAGATGATCGACGATCCGTCCAACGCCATCGCTGCCTGGCGCTGCTCCGCATCGGACGCGCAGGCCGCGATCCATGGTGGCGAGAAGTCCGGCACCAGCACCGGCTGGCCCGCCGCGATCACGTCGCCGATCGTAGCCTCGGTCCCCGGCGCCGCGCACCACTCCCGCAGGTGGATCCGATCAACGTATGGGCGCTCCTCGTCCGTCGGGCCCGCCGTCTCAACGCGCGCCGTCCGCGATGTTGAATCGAAGAGGCCGATCGCGCAGATGTCCGCGAGCTCCGGCACCGCGAGCCGCGCGATCTCCGCGAGCATTTCGGTCGATTCGAGGGGAGATACGAGCCGCGCGGTCGCTTCCGCCAGGTACCGCTCGCGCTCCTGCGCGCGCTTTCGGTCTTCGATATCGAGTCCGACCGTCATCCATCGCTCGACGGTGCCAGACTCGTTGCGCACCGGCACGCCCTCAATGAGAAACCAACGGTACTCGCCGTCGTGTCGCCGCAGCCGCATCTCGTTCTGCATCGGCTCGCCGGCTTCCAGCGCCTCTGTCCAGACGCCCATTGCCTGCTGTATGTCATCCGGATGGATCACGGAGTGGTCGGCCCACCGCTTCGCCTGCTCGAGCGTAAGCCCCGTGTATTCCGTGTAGCTCTCGCTGATGTCTTCGAATTCTCCGTTCGGATCGAGCGTGACGATGAGCGCCGGTACCACTTTGAGAAGCGTCCGGTAGCGAAGCGCGTCAATCTCGGGGAGTGCTTTGGTCGCCGTTCGACGGCCGTTCTTGGACGGGCCGGCGGTCTCGGCGCGCGAGCGCTTGGTCGGCATCGTGCTGGCTCGTCCTCGCAGCGTGGCGGGTGGTGACGGTTCGATCTTACAGACGATCGCGCAGATGATACGGCCGCGGTTCTTTCAAATGCATAACAAACCCCGCCGCGAACGTGCCTCTACGCCCTCACCGCAGCGACTTGACGGCCTCGCGCGCTGCATTGGCGTCACGCGGGGATAACATCGCGATGGCGTCGAGCGAAGCCTGAAGGTCCCGCCGCGCAGCAGTGGCGTCGCCGATCGCCCGCTCGATCATTCCCGCGTGGAACGCCAGCCGCGGGTCGCGCGTCCCTAGGCGCTTGTCCAGACGCACGTACCCCATCCCTTCATCGAGGTGCCCCGCCTTGAATGCGGCCCACGCCACTGTGTCCGCCGCGAATACGGTGGGCCTTCGCTGATACGCCGCAAGCGCGCGGGTGTACGTGTCCTCCGGCGCCGTCCCATGGTCCGCGTCGAACAGCGCCAGCTCCAGGTCGGTATCCACGCCATTCGCGGCGAACAGCGCCTCTTCGACCCGCACCAGGTCGTACTGCTGGTTCGCCTCGCTCTCACGCCCCTGGGCTGACAGCAGATCGCCGAGCAGGATCACGTACTCGGGCAATGGTCGCAGTTCGATCGCCCGGCGCAGGTGACGCTCTGCGGAGGCGTCGTCGCCACGGGCGATAGCGAGCCGCGCTAGGCCGGCGTGGGTCTGTGGATCGTCCGGCAGCGTTGCTTCCGCCTGCCTATACTGCCCCTCCGCTCCATCGATATCGCCCTTCGTGAGATACAGGTTCCCGGCGAGCACCCGCGCCCACACGACGTCTTGCTTCACCGCCGATCCCGCCGCGATGGCTTGCGTCATTGCGTTGATAGCGCCGTCGATATCCCCGTGCAGTTCCCTCAGGTACGAGATCCGGCTGTATGCCGCGAAGTCCGGGTGTAAGTCCGCCAGCTTTTGTGCCGCTGCCGCAGCCTCGTCGTACCGCCCCAGCTCCACGAGCGCGTCCGTCTCGACCGCGTATGTCGCTACCAGGCTCGGCTCGGTCGCCTCCACGCGGCTCCCGATCGTTCGCGCCCCCGCGAAGTCATGCCGCGACAGCGCGAGGCCGGCGTCGACGAGCAGTGCCTGCGTGTTCTCGGGCTCTACGGAGAGTGCGCGGCGCACCGCCGTCTCGGCTAGCGGGTAGAAGGACGGATCCGCCGTCTCTCGCGCCCGCTGCACGTACCCAGACGCGAGTTGTGAGAGCGCATCGACGTTCTCCGGCTGGTCGCGGACCGTCTGCTCAAGCTGCTGGATCTGGTTCGCCGCAGAGCTGATCGAAGGCCCCGGCTTTGCCGGAGTGGTCGATTCGTCTGAGGAGCCAGAGCGTATGAACGGAGTCACCGCGAAGACCGCCGCGACGGTCGCCAGCGCGAGAGCCATGAGTATGAGCCTGCGGTTCACGCCGCTCGCGTGGTGGATCGTCTCCGTGTGTTGCATGACATCCTCCGCTCGTTGCCGGTCCACTAGCACGCCGAAGGGAGGCCGCGTCCGCGGCACGGCCTCCCTCGGCGAGCGCGCTATGCCGCCATCGGCTCCGTCCGGCGGCGCACCCGCCGCCGGATGAGCGCGAAGAGCTGCGTCCCGACGATTAGCAGCGCGAAAACGCCCGCTGATCCGCCAAGGCCCATGAAGAGCGGCGGCACCACCACACCGGTGTGATGCTCGTGCTCGAAGCCTTGGTGGGGCGTCGCGACGTACGGGAAGCTCGACAGGAACTGCACGTCGTTGCCATCGACGCCGTCCCCGAGCTTGGTGGTCGTCGCCGCATACGGTGCGCTGTTGTCGCACGGCCCGAGGTTGAAGCCGTAGCCACACGCCACTGCGCGCAGCTCGATGTCCGTCACGTCATCGGCCAGCCGGCGGCCGTTCGGGAAGCCGCAGAGGTCGCCGCCGATCACCCCTAGCTCGCTCGATGACGCGCAGCCCGGGTTATTCGGCTTGATCCCGAGGTTGATTCGCAGCTCCTCGGACCCCTTCACATTCGGCGGCTGATTCACGCCTGGGATGCCGGTGAGGAACACCGTCGCCAGGTCGGTCCGGCCCGTCGTCGGCACGCCGAGGCCGTATACGGCGTTGAGCTTCGAAGCGAAGTCGGAGTTCAGCACGAACGGCAGGAACTGTGCGTCATCCTGCGGCTCCGAGGCGTTGAACTTGTCCTTGTTGGACAGCGGGATCACGACCTCGTTCACCAGCGGGTTCCCCAGCCGCGATACCTGCACGAGCGGGCCGTTGTCCTTCACGCCAGGCCCGTCGTTGTTGCGATTGCCCCCGTTCTGGTCGAGCACCCGCACCTTGTTCCGGTACGTCTCCGTCCATACGCCGACGACCGCCGCTCCGTCGCCCGCCGCCGGGTTGCAGCGGCAGCTCGTGACCTGGTCGATGGGTACCTGGAACACGATCGAGTTCACGTTGTACCCGCCAAGCCCGTCGATGCCGCCGCCGGCGTTGCCCGGCAGCTTGCGGATCGTTGCAAGGTCGAACGCCGCCCCGAGGTCGACGAAGAACGGGTCGTCGCGCTGTCCGGCGAACACCTTGCCGCCGTTGGGCAGCGCGTAGATCGCCTGCGATGCCAGCGAGGCGTAGTTCGGCGTCGAGGTCGGACCGATGTTGTTCGGCGGCGTCTGCAGATGGCTCGCGATCTTCACGAAGCCGCTGTTCCCGTCCTGGCGATAGACGTCGTAGAACTGGCGGATGTTGAAGGTGGGCGAGTTCAGGCTCGTGATTGGCCCGGTCGCATACAGGAATGTGCTCGGGTCACGGACCTCGGTCGTGAACTTGAAGCGGTAGACGATGTCCGTCTTCGCATCGCCGTTATTGTCGATGTCGAAGTCGTACGTGACGTCGTCGCCCCAGTTGTAGAAGTTCGGCCCACCCGCGGGCTCCTCGAACGGGATCCAGTTCCCGACGAGCGTCAGGCTGTTTGACGCGTCCTTCGTAATGAACGCATAGGTGTCGGTTGCATCGGCCTGTGGGTCGCCGCTGATCAGTGGCGCTTCCCGGTGGCTCGAAGCTTCGCTGGTCATCGTCGAGGACGGCCGCACTGCGATCGCCGCCACCGCCCCAAAGGCGATGCCGGCGAGGAGCGGTATCAGGCCGTATTTCGCCAGCCGTCGTTTGTTGAGCATGTCATCTCCTCCGTTGTCGCGTGCATTGGTCGGTCCGTGGTTGATGCGGGCGTGGCCTCCTTCCCCGCGCGATGGCGCGTCGAAGCAGCGGCGCGCGCACGAGCCGCATTGCGCTTCGTTTCAGCGCTGATGCTTTGTTGCTGACCCTAGGTCGCGGCGACGAGCGCGCGTGCCGACGCCGTTACATCCCGTTCGCGCCCGCCGCGAGGCCGGATCACGCCCGGCGCAATGAATTCGAAGAAATTATGTGGATGTCAGATACGGGGTTGGCGCGTAACGTCAGGCGTCGCCCACAGCGCGTGTGCCCGCCAGCGCCGGCACGCTCGGGTCCATGACGTAGCGGATCTTCGGGAAGCCCGTGTCGCACGTGGTGAAGGTGGCGTGCACCGGATACACCGGATCGACGCCGTGTGCGTGCCAGGCGTTGCGCTCGAAGAGCGAGAGCTCGGGGCGCCCACGCTCCGCACGATGGAACCGAAACTCCGGGTCCACTTGCACGAGCACCGGCTTGTCGTCCTCGCTCGCGAGTCGCGCGAGGTTCATGTTCGCGACGTACTGCACGTCACCTCCGGAGATCGGCTCCGGATCGATCAGCGCCGCCTGCAGGATCGGCGCGCCGTCGAGCCGCACCGACGCCTCGATCCGGTCGTGGTATCGCTGCAGCCGCACGTCGGCGCGCGAACATCGATATCCCCACTTCGACCCGATCTCGCCGCACGCCGCGTCGCTGTCGCAGTACGACTGGAGCAGGAACCCGCGGGGCCGCACCCCGGCCCGGCACCCGATCCGCGTCTGCGCGAGCACGAACGCTCCGGCCGGACTGTCCGGATACCGCGCTACGGTGACGGTCATCGACGGCGGGATCGTGGGATGCAGCGCTGGCGGCACCAGAGACGCCATCGCCCGGTCGTCGATCTCGAACATCACCTGGAAGATTTCAGTCCGCGCGATCTCCCACGGCTGCGCCTCCAGCGACGCCATCTGCGCGGAGCCATCCAGTAGTGGTGCGACGTCGAGCGTGCCCGCGATCGGCATCAGGCGCCTCCGGCAGGCGCGCCCGCGGGCGCCTTCGCTTCGGTTGCCGCGAACTTCGGCATCACTTCGCGCGCGAACAGCCGCAAGCTGTCGAGCACTTGCTCCTGCGGCACCGTCTCCATCGCGTTCAGCAGGAAGTTGATGCGGTCCACGCCCACTCCTTCCCACTTCTTCACCACTCCGATGATCCGCTCAGGATCGCCGATGCACAGCCCTTCCGGCGCGCGGTTGCCCTCACCCGGGCTCGCTGCTTCCTGCCTGAGCTGCGGCAGCAGGCCGAGCGACGGGTACGACCGCGACGGATACGCTTCGCGCGCCGCGAGCAGCTGCGAAGCGAGATAGTTGAACGTCCCCGCGAGGCGCTGCCCGGTGCGGATCCCGGCCTGCTGGTCTTCGCTGCAGAACAGGAAATTCACGGTGTTGACCTGCTCGTTGACGAAATCCCCGACCGGATCGCACAGCTTGATGCGCCGCCGGTACTCGGCGATCTTCGTCTCCTGCTCCGCGAACCCGCCGAACGTCAGCCCGAGGCTGCCGAGCCCGCGGTCCGCCGCGTCCAGCTCCGTTCCGGGGCTCGTGACCGCGACCCACATCGGCGGGTGCGGCTTCTGGTAGGGCTTCGGCAGGATCGCCCGAGATGGCATCGAGAACGCTTCGCCCTGGTGACTGAAGCGCTCCTGCGTCCACATCTTCGGCAGACAGCGCACGATCTCGTCCCAGGTCTTCTTCGTGTCGTCGGGGTTCGCCTGGAAGCCCGCCAGCTCCGTCCACGTTGCCGAGCGACCCGTCCCGACCTCGAGCCGGCCGCCGGACACGATGTCGAGCACCGCCGTGCGCTCCGCGATGTGGATCGGATGGTTGAACTGCGGCACGCACACGACGATCCCGTGCCCGACGCGGATCCGCTTCGTCTGCATCGCGCACGCGGTGAGGAAGATCTCCGGCGCCGAGCAGTGCGAGTACTCCTCGAGGAAGTGGTGCTCGACCGCCCACACCTGGTCGAAGCCCAGCTCGTCCGCGAGCCGCACCTGCTCGAGCGCGTTCTCGTAGACCGTGCGCTCCGACTCGCGGTCCCACGGCCGCGGCACCGACAGCTCGTAGAAGATCCCGAATTTCACGCTGCACCTCCCGGATGGCGTCGGGGCCTAAGCATCGCACATGGCACAAACAGAATCTATGACGAGGCGGGAACGGCGCCTGCTAAAACAGCGCGATCGGATTGACGGGCGAGCCAGTCCCGCCGTACCACGGCAGCGGCGCCAGCGTGAACATGAACTCGTACCGCCCCTCGTCCGCGCACGCCTCGGCCAGCGGCTGCAGCAGCGAGTTGTCCACCAGGCCGATGCCGTATGAAAACAGTGCCCCGTGCATCGTCCACATGATCCCGTACTCGTTCGGCGTCGCGTCCATCAGGTCCCACACCAGCAGCGAAACGTCGTGGTCGCGCACGAACTTCAGGCACGATGCGTGCAGTCCCGGGTTCGGCGGCCGGTCGCCGCCCCACTCCGGATTAGCCTTCTGCCACGCCTCGCGGCCGCTGTAGACGACGAGCGCGTCGCCCGGCTCGACCCTTACACCCTGCGCCGCGCAGATGTCCTCCAGCTCTTCGCCGTGCACCGGTGTCTCGACGGTCACGCACGGCTCGCCGCGGAACTTCGGCACGTCGAGCAGCACGCCGCGCGTCGTGATCCCGTCGCGCCAGTGATGGATCGCGCCGAAGGTGGCGCCGTTGCTCGTCACTTCCTTGACGGGATCACGCCCGTTCCACATGCCTTCGCCGTCCCACACGTGGCAGAGCGCGTCTATGTGCGTGGTCACGTAGCCGTGGTACTGGATCCCGTAGAAGTCGATCGCGCCGCCGCCGATGGGCCCCGACCATGAGCGCGTGAAGTGCGTCGCCGGATTCGTGTTCCCCGGCGCCGGCCGCGTCGGCACGAAGCGGCTGACCGAAACGCTCCGTCCCGATCGCACCAGCTTGGCCGCGGCGACGCGCTTCTCCGGCGTGATGAGGTTCATTGCGCCCATCTCGTCGTCCTTGCCCCATCGCCCCCAGTTCCGCCGCCCGTGCAGGTACTCGAGCACTTCTTCCTTCGACGGCGCCGCGTACTGCTTCGTGACCATCGCTCGCTCCTCTAGCCCTTATCTTCCTGCGAAGATCCTTCACGCCGCGCCCGCGATCGCAGCATGTATCCCAGCAGCATTTGCTCGCGGTCCGCGTATGTCACCTGTTCCGGCACCATGCTCTGCGCCAGCGCGTTCGATGCCGACTTCGTCATCGCGATGAGCATGGGATCCTTAGCCAGCAGCCTCTCCGCCAGCGCGATCGCCGAGGGCGTCAGCTCGTCGTCCGCATAGACGTGGTTCACGAAGCCCCACCGCAGTGCGTCCTGCGCCGAAAAGCGGTCGCACGTCATGACGAGCTCCTTCGTCCGCGCCGGACCCAGCTCGCGCATCAGCCGGGGCAGCGCGTTCCAGGTCAGCGGCAGCCCGACGTCGACCTCCGGGATCGAGAACCACGCCGACTCCGCCGCCAGCCGGATGTCGCAGCACGAAGCGAACACCACCGCCCCGCCGATCGCCGCGCCGTTGATCGCCGCGATCGTCACCTGGTCGAGCTTCTCGAGCATCGCGCTCGTCCGCTCGCCGACGCCCACCCGCAGCCGCCGGTCGAGGTCGGACTTCGGCGAGTCCGGCCGACGTTCCTTCAGGTCCGCCCCAGCCGAGAACGCCCGCCCCGCGCCGGTGAGGATCACCACGCGCGTGTCGAAGTCGCCCTGCAGCTCGCGGCACACCTGCTGCAGCTCATCGTGCATCTGCAGGTTGATGCCGTTCGTCTTGTCCGGCCGGTTGAGCGTGATCGTCATCAGACCCGGCCGCTGCGGATCGCGCTCCGCCCGCACTACATCCATCAGCTCGCCTCCGAACGCCAGCGCACCTCATACACGCGTACCGCGTCCTCGAACCCCTTCGGCACGAACTCCCCGCGGTCCGCGAACATGAACCCCTTCCCCGACAACAGGCCTCGAACGGTGTCCGGCACGAGGATCTCGCCGCCGTCCGCCTTCGCCGGGATGCGCGACGCCAGGATCACCGTCGAACCGAAGAGATCCCCGTCTTCCTCGATCGGCTCGCCGGCGTTGAGGCCGACGCGCACCCGTAGCTGCTGCGTCTCGGGCGTGCCGTTCTCGTTCGGCGCCGAAAACGCGCGCTGGATGGCGATCGCGCATTCGACCGCCGCCGTCACGCTCCCGAACGACGCCATGAAGCCGTCGCCCATCGCCTTCACTTCGGCACCGCCGTGCTGCTTCAGCAGTTCGCGCGTGATGCGCTCGTGTTCCCGCAGCACCTCCCGCCCGCGCGCATCGCCCAGCCGTTGCATCATCTCCGTGTGTCCGACGACGTCCGTAAACAGAATGGTGCGCAGTCCGCCGGGAGCATGATCGACAGCTGCCGTCAAATGACCGGCGGGAGCGAACGCGGCGATGGCGTTGAGTATCGGCTCCGCATCCATCGCATACCAATGCGCGTTGCCGTCGATGATCGCGAGCCTCGCTCCCCGGATCCGTGCTGCGATGCCGTGTGCGGTGGCGACCGGATTACTGCGGTCGCCCCGCCGGTGAATGACCAGCGTGGGTGCTTCGATGCGACGCAGCAGGTCGACGACGTCCCACCCTACCGTCTGTTCTATTCGAGCCGGTCCGTCCTCGGCGTTGACTGACTGCCCGATGATCCGCCCCAGTTGCAGGCACAGCTCGGGATACACGTCCCGATCGATGGTGTCAGCCCATGCCTGGCTCGCTATGCGCGGCGAAACGCGCCAGAGCTGTGCGATCGCACGCCCCGTCTCCTGGAAGTTCCCGGGCATGCTCGGAAGGGCGGAGTACACGATGAGACGGTCGACGCGCTCGGGATGTCTCGCTGCGAACGCTAAGGCGTCTATCGCGCCCCAACACGGCGCGAAGATCGAGACTCGCTGGAAACCCCCGGCGTCTAGCACGGCGAGCATGTCCGATATCGCCGCATCGATCGAATAGCTATCGATCCCGCGCTGCGAAAGTCCGATGCCCCTCGGGTCGTAGCGGATCACGCAACGCTCGCGGCCAAGTTCGTCGAAGAAGGCCTCCTGCCCCGTCACGATGTGATCGAGAGTGAAGGACTCGAGTCCCTCATGGCAGATCAGCAGCTGTGGTCCGTCGCCACTCACGCTGTACGCGATGGGGACACCGTCCTCGGTCAGGCACGAACGGATCTCGCGCTCACTCATTGCGCCACCGCACCTCGTACAGCCGCACAGCGTCCTCGAATCCCTTCAGCGCGCACTCGCCCCGATCCGCGAACATGAATCCCTTTCCGGACAGCATGTGGCGCACCGCTTCCGGAACGAGAATTTCACCCGCGCCTGCCAGTTCCCTGATCCGCGCCGCCAGGATGACCGCGGACCCGAAGTAATCGCCACCTTCCTCGATGGGCTCGCCCACGTTCAGCCCCATCCGCACTTCGAGGGGTTCCCCGCCTGAGTCGCCGTGCTCCGCGAACGCTCGTTGTAGCGCGATCGCGCATTCCACCGCACGAGAGACGGACCCGAACGATGCCATGAAGCTGTCGCCGTCGGTCTTCACCTCCTGCCCGCCGTGTGATGCCAGCGCCTGACGCGTGATGCGCTCGTGCTCGCGGAGTACCTCCCGCCCGCGCGCGTCGCCTAGCCGGTGCATCATCTCCGCGTGCCCGACGATGTCCGTGAACAGCACCGTCCGAAACGGCGAAGTCACGCGCTCCTCGTTGCGTGGGTCGCGCGCCGGCTGTCCGATGAATCCGAGAATGATTTCGGACATTCGCGCGTAGGTCGGATCCGAATACTGCACGAATTGCGCCCCGGGAATCTTCGCTGCCACGCCCTGACAGATCTCTGCCGGCACAAAGAACGGGTCGTTTCGTGTCACGAGCGTTGGTTGCCGCACCTCACGGAGGAGCGGTCCCAGATCAATAGCTTTGCCCGCTTGTACGTACGCCACTCCCACGTCCGCATCGACCCAGCGCGCTGCCGAAGCCGACACGGACTCGATCATCTCGACCGAGCTTATTCCGAGGAGGATCCTGAACAGCGTCTGCGTGTACACCCCCCAGTCAAGTTCTGCGAGCGCGAGGTTCGTCCGGCCGAACGGCGTGTTCGCCAGCTGGCGGGTGTTCTCGAGCGGAGACTCCAGGATCACGTGAGACACCCGTTCAGGCGCCGCGAGCGCAACGCGGACAGCCGTGGAAGTGCCGAGGATCGTCGCCCCGTCCGCGTTCACGACGACGCGTTCGGGCTTTGCAGCATCGAGCACCGCCTCGGCGTCGAGCAGAAGCGTGTCCGCCGACACGGAGCCAACGTCGCGCTGCGACATTCCCGTACCGCGTGCGTCGAACGTAATGAAACGGAAGGAGCGGGCGAACGCCTCCCATGCGTCGCTGTACACCTCGAACTGCTCGCGCACATGGCTGAACGGCGTCTGCGCGCAGAACAGCATCGCCGGTCCATCGCCCACCTCACACCACGCGATGCTGATACCATCGCTGGTCGTGGCGTATCGGACCGGCGGCGCTTCCATGTTCCGCAATCTCCCGTGAGGTCGTTCCCGATTGTACGCCGTCCGTCGCGCTCAGACAGCGGATCCTCTGTCGCCGGCATCGATGCCCCGATACGCTGCCGTCATGCCCAACCTCGCCGTCCGCGGCGGCGCGCCGGTCCGCACGAAGCCCTGGCCCGACTGGCCGCAGCACGACGAGCGCGAGATCCGCAACCTCGCCCGCGTCATCGATAGCGGGAACTGGGGCGGGTTCCCTTCGCCCAACGTCATGGCGGGAGAGTTCGCCGAGCGCTTCGCCGCCTACCACGGCGCAAAGTGGGCCGTCTGCACCACCGGCGGCACCACCGCGCTCGAAGTCGCCCTCCGCGCCGCTGGCCTCGAGCGTGGCGACGAGGTCATCGTCCCGGCGCTGACGTTCTACGCTACGGCGTTCGCGGCGCTGGTGCAGGGGTTCAAGCCGGTCTTCGTCGACATCGATCCGGACACCTGGTGTATCGACACCAACCTGATCGAGCAGCACGTTACGCCGGACACCCGCGCCATTCTGCCGGTGCACCTCGGCTCGCGCATGGCCGACATGGATCGCATCTCTGAGATCGCAGGTAAGCACAACCTCAAGGTGATCGAGGACTGCGCCCACATGCACGGAGGCTTCTGGCGCGGCAATGGCGCCGGCACGCTCGGCGATCTCGGATGCTTCAGCTTCCAGTCGTCGAAGCTCATGACCTGCGGAGAGGGCGGCATCATCATCGGTGGCGACGACACGTTCCAAGAGCGCTGCCACGCGTATGTGAACTCCGGCCGCGTGAAGACCAGCGACCGCCAGGCGTCCGAGGGCACGATCCTCGGATGGAACTACCGCATCACCGAGTTTCAGGCCGCCGTCCTGCTCGCCCAGCTCGAACGCCTGCCCGAGCAGGTCGCCATCCGGGACCGCAATGTCCACCACTTTGACGAGCGCATCGCCAAACTCGAAGGCGTCAGCACGCTGAAGCACGACGACCGCGTCACCACGCGCTCCGGCTACGGCATCATCCTGCGCTACGACGAATCGGCATGGCGCGGCGTCTCGCGCGACCGATTCGCCCGCGCGCTCTACTCCGAGGGTGTGAAGCTCTCGACGTCGTTCTACACGCCTGTGTATCAGACGCCGCTCTTCGCTTGGAAGGATGCCTTGATCGACGTCGACTACTCCGGCGTGCGCTGCCCGGTCGCAGAGAAGGCGTCATACAAGGAGATGATCTGGCTGCCGCACGAAGTCTTCCTCGGCACGACCGAAGACATCGATGACATCTGCGACGCCATCGAAAAGATCCGCGCGAATATCGACGAACTGACGGGACCGCGCACAGAATAGCTGGCGCGTCTATCCAACGAACTCTCTTAGTGCCCGCTCCGCCGTCGCACCGACCAGTTCCCGCGCGGCATCTATCGCTTCAGCGGTTGACATCCCCTCCGGTGTCGCAGCCACCGCCGCATCGAATAGTCCCGACGATCGGTCGAAGCTCTGGTCGATCGTGCCTGCGATCGCGACCACGCGCTTCCCCTGCGTGCGCGCCATCCGCGCGACGCCTGCTGCCGTCTTCCCGAACGGCGTCTGCTCGTCGAGACGGCCCTCGCCCGTGATGACGAGATCGGCGACGGCAATCTTCTGCTCCAGCCCGACCGCCTCCCCCACAATCGGAAATCCCGGCTCGATGTGCGCGCCAGCCGCGACCACAAGCCCGGCCCCCAGCCCCCCGGCTGCGCCACTCCCGGCGATCGCCTGCAGGTCGATGGCGAAGTCGCGCAGGACCACCTCCGCGAAGTGCCGCAGCGCCGCATCGAGTATCAGCACGTCGTCCGGCGACGCGCCCTTCTGCGGCCCGAAGAGCTCCGCCGCGCCCGTCGGACCGTAGAGCGGCGACGTTACGTCGGACGCAACGATGATCTCCGCGTCTCGTGCACGCGGATCGAACCGGTTGAGGTAGATCCGGTCCAGCCTCGAGAGCGCGGCGCCACCAAGCGCCAAGTCCGCGCTCGATGCATCGCGCAAGCGCCCACCGAGCGCGCTGATCGCTCCAGCGCCCGCGTCGACCGTCGCGCTTCCGCCCACGCCGACGATGATCTTCGTGCACCGATGGTCGAGCGCCGCCGTGATCAGCTCGCCGGTGCCGAACGTCGTCGCGCGCAGCGGATCGCGCTCTTCCGGTCGGAGCAGCACCAGCCCGGACGCGGCCGCCATCTCGATCGCGGCCGTGCCGTCGTCGAGCAGTCCCCATGCCGCACGCGCCGGACGCATGAGCGGTCCGTGCGCCGCCGTCTCGATGCGCTGCCCGCCCTTCGCCGAGAGGAGCGCATCGACGAGCCCCGGGCCGCCGTCGGACATCGGGACTTCGACGATCTCCGCGTCTGGTATCGCGGTGCGCACGCCGGACGCGATGGCCGAGGCCGCCTCGATCGCCGTCAGGCTGCCCTTGAACTCCTGTGGCGCAACGACGACCCTCATGTCGCCGATCCTACGCGCGCACGAGCGATGCGGACAGCCGTATCTGTACGTTTGTTAGTCGGTAGAGGATGAGGGAAGCGCGCGACGGCACTCCCCGGCACGATCGAGCAGCATCGCCCGCTCCCGCGCGTTGCGCGTCATCGATGCCGCCCGCTCGAACTCGCCCCGCGCCTCGTCGAAGCGTTCGAGCTTGAACAGCAAGTCAGCCCGCACGGCCGGCAGGAAGTGGTACGCCCTGAGCGCCGGCTCGTCCCGGAGGTCATCGACGATCTCCAGTCCGGCAGCCGGGCCGAAGGCCATCGCCGCCGCCATCGCGCGGTTCAGCTCGACCACCGGCGACAGCGCGACCTCCGACAGCGCGTCGTACAGCGCCACGATGCGCTCCCAGTCGGTCTCTTCGGCCGTCCGCGCTCGCGCGTGGCACGCCGCGATCGACGCCTGCAGGGCGTACGGTCCCAGCGCCACGCCGAGTCCCTCCGATCGCGCGAGCGCCCCCAGCCCGCGCCGGATCAGCAGCTGGTCCCATCGCCCGCGGTCCTGCTCTAGCAGCAGCACAGGCTCGCCGGACGGCCCGGTCCGCGCTCGCGACCGCGACGCCTGGATCTCCATCAGCGCCACGAGCCCGTGCACCTCCGACTCGTCCGGCGCCAGCTTGGCCAGCACGCGTCCCAACCGCAGCGCATCCGCGCACAGCTCCGGCCGCATCCAGTCGTCGCCGCTCGTCGCCGAATAGCCTTCGTTGAAGACCAGGTAGATGACCTCCACCACAGACGAGAGACGGTAGCGAAGCTCCTCGCCCGCCGGCACCTCGAACGGCACGCGCGCTTCCGCAAGCGTTCGCTTCGCGCGCACGATGCGCTGTGCCACCGTCGGCTCCGGCGTGAGGAACGCGCGTGCGATCTCGTCCGTACTCAGCCCGCCGAGCGTCCGCAGTGTCAGCGCTACGCGCCCCTCCGTCGAGAGCACCGGATGGCAGCACATGAAGATCAGCCGCAGCAGGTCGTCGCCGATCTCATCCGACGCCGCCTCGTCCCGATCGACAACCTTCGAATGCAATTCCAGCTCGCGTCCCAGTTCTTCCGTCTTGCGCGCCAGGCGCTGGTTCCGCCGCAGCCGGTCCACCGCGCGATGTTTCGCCGTCGCCATAAGCCACGCCCCCGGGTTGTGCGGCACGCCCTCCGACGGCCACTGCTCGAGCGCGGCGACCAACGCGTCCTGCGCCAGATCCTCCGCGAGCCCGAGATCGCGGACGAGCCGCACGAGGCCCGCGATGAGCCTCGGCGACTCGATCCGCCACACCGCTTCGATCGCGCCGTGCGCTTCCGAAGCCACTACTGGTTCTTGGCGAGCTGCTGGCGCAGGCGGTCCTCGCGCTCCCGCAGCTCAGGCGTGAACGTCTCGCCGAAGTCGTCTGACTCGTAAAACGGCCGGATCTCGATCACGCCTTCCGTGCCGGGCATCGGGTTCGGCGCCCGCTTCACCCATTCGATCGCCTCTTCCTTCGACTTGACGTCGATGATCCAGAAGCCCGCGATCAGCTCTTTTGTCTCGGCGAACGGCCCGTCGACGACGGTGCGCTTGTCTCCCTGGAACTTCACGCGCGCGCCCTTCGAGCTCGGCTGCAGCCCGTCACCTGCGAGCATCACGCCGGCCTTGGCCAGCTCCTCGTTGTACTTGCCCATCGCGTCGAACAACTCGGTGCTCGGGAGCACGCCCGCCTCGCTGTCCTCGCTCGCCTTTACGATCAGCATGAACCTTGGCATCGTCCTTGCTCCTTGGTTGGTCCGGGCCCGGAGTTGGGGAGCGGATGGGCCCGCTGAAGGCCGCTCCTGTAAACGCGTCGAACGCCCGCCGCTCGGATCGACATCATCCCAGTTGGCCCGAAAAGAAAAAATCGCCCTCTGTGAGACCTTCCAAACCCGAGGCGCAGCCGCTCCCGCGCGCGCTTGACATCGCACGTATGTTCTACTAGTATGCCAGAAACAGCACATCCGTTCTGAGGAGACCTCCATGGCACGCCGAGTCCGCGTCCGCACCGTCCGCGTTCCCCGATCGACGGCCTGCCCCGAGTGTGGCGGCCCGCTCATCCACGCCGAGGGCTGCCACACCTGCCCCCTGTGCGGCTACAGCGCCTGCGCCTGACGCCGCGCGAGCACGGTCCACCCGTCGCCTCACCTCACCTGCGAGTGGCAGCGTCCCGCCCGTGTGCATATGCATAGAATGCACGCGTGACGGACGACCACTTGGGACAACTGAACCGATTCATCATCGTAGTCACCGCCCTGGTCGTGATCTTCGTGGCGCTGCTCGTCGTCCTCCTTGCTTGGGGCGCATCGTCGTCGAGCATCGGTCGCATCGAGGACTTCGCCGGCTACCTGCGCCGTCATGACCATAACGAGGAGAAGCTGGTCGTCACGATGGCCGGCATCGTGGTCGTGCTCCTCATGGCCATCGTGATTATCATCGAGGCGACGCCATCGTCGGTGCAGAGCATGCGCGTCCGAAACGTGAAGTCCGGCGCCGCGGCGATCACCACGAAGCAGATCGCGGAGCGCGTCAACGCGGAGGTGTCGCAGGTCGAACACGTGTCGTCATGCAACGCGAGCGTCGCCGCGCGCGGGAAAAAGGTCGAAGTCGTGCTCGACCTGTATGTCGACCATGCCGCCGACCTCGCAACGACGGCGGACGCCGCGTGCAGCCGCGCGCACCGACTCGTCGAGATGCAACTCGGCGTTCCACTGGCGAAACGCCCGAGCGCACGCCTCCACTACCGCGAGTTGCGCCTCGGCGCCGAGAAGGCTGGCGAGCGTCGCGTATCATCAGCAGAATCGACCGGGTGGGAACGCCCGCCGGAGCGGGGATCGACGCAGTCGGAGGGAGATCGTGACGAACGAGCACGTGCCGGCGGACCTGAAGAGGCAACGCAAGCCCAGGCTGATCGAACCGCCGGCGCCTGAGCAGCTCCTTCCGGTCGTCGAGTCGATCCTGTTTGTGGCCGATCAGCCCGTCGAAATCGGAGCGCTCTCCCGTAGCATCGGCGTCCCGAAGGCCGACGTCGAGCGCGCGCTCGAGAGTCTTGGCGAGCAGTGCCGCGACCGCGGTGTGCGGCTCCAGCGTTCCGGCGAACTTGTCCAGCTCGTCTCGGCGCCGGACACGGCCCCCTACCTCGAGCGGTACCTGGGCACCGAGCAGCCGCGCCTCACCGACGCCTCCCTCGAAACGCTCGCGATCATCGCCTACCGCCAGCCGATCACTCGCGGCGGCATCGAGGCGGTGCGTGGCGTCGACTGCGACGGTCCGATCCGCACGCTCCTGGCCCGCGAGCTGATCGAGGAGATAGGGCGCGCTCCGGTCGTCGGCCGCCCTTCGCTGTTCGGCACGACGGTGCGCTTCCTCGAGTACTTCGGCCTCGAACGCCCGGACGACCTCCCGCCCCTCCCGGTGGACCCGGAGGCCCAGCCCGAAGAGGCCGCCATCTGAACGTCGGCGTTCTGCGCTTCTCGCTGAGATTGCCGGAAAGCGGCTCGCTCAAGGACAAGCGCCAGGTCGTCCGCAGCGTCGCCCAGCGCCTGCGCAACAAGTTCGCTGTCGCCGTAGCCGAGGTCGATGATCTCGACGCGTGGCAGATCGCGACGCTCGGCGTCAGCTGTGTCGCGAACAGTGGTAGCCACTGCGAAGACGTCCTTGATGAGGTGATGCGCTACGTCCGAGACTCCCGTCTCGATGCGGAGATCATCGCTGAGGAGATCGAAGTGCTCGCACCGTTCGAGTAGTAGCTCCATCGCGGCGGTGCGTTTCCTCGCCACACCACACGCGATGGCCGAGGGCGTCTCGTTGTTCAGGCGAGATGTCCCTCTCGATCGGGACGGAGCGTGTGAGTGGCCAAGAGGCGGCCGAAGGGGAACGCGTCAGGCCCCGATCACACCTCAATCTACGCCGAAAGTATCAACAGAGATCGAAGGCCCGGTGAAAGTTTGACAGCCGATCCGTGATCGCTTGTCGGTCCGCGGAGCTCGTCGGGGTTTCAACCTACGCAGGTGCCCTGACGCCGACGGGCGTCGCCACGACGTCGTACGCCATCGCTGACGTGACCTTCGCCCGCACGAAGTCACCCGGCGCGAAGTTGCCCTCGACGAGCACGAGCCCGTCGACCTCCGGCGCGTCGCGATACGACCGCCCGACGACATATCCGGATTCGATCGCATCTCCCCGCTGCGCCGATGCCGACTCCACCAGCACGTCGATCTCGCGCCCTATCATCGCGCGGTTACGGATGACCGACACCTGCTGCGCAACCTCCATGAGCTGCCGCTGGCGCCGCTTCTTCGTCCGCTCCGGAACCTGCTCCGGCTCATGCGCCGCTGGAGACTCCGACTGAGGCGAGAACGTGAAGCACCCGACATGGTCGAAGGATTCTTCGCGTACGAACGCCAGTAGCTCGTTGAACTCATCCTCCGTCTCGCCCGGGTATCCGACGATAAACGTCGTACGGATCGCGATGTCAGGCATTTCCTCACGCAGCATGGCCAGCATCTCGCGCACCATGCGTACGTTGCTTGGCCGGCGCATCCGCCGGAGCATGCTCTCGGCCGCGTGCTGCAGCGGAATGTCGATGTAGTGCGCTACGTTCGGCAGGCGTGCCATCGTCTCGGCGAGCCGTTGCGTCACGTGGCCGGGATACGCGTACATCAACCGAAGCCACTCAACGTCCGGCGTCGCCTCCGACAGCCGTTCGAGCAGCTCCGGTAGCCCGTCGCGGAGGCCCAGGTCGCGCCCGTAGTCGGTGCTGTCTTGCGCCACGAGCACGATCTCGCGCACGCCTTCATCGGCGAGTCGCCGCGCCTCCGCGATCAACTCATCTGCCGGTGTGCTGTGCAGCTTGCCCTTCATCTTCGGGATGATGCAGAAGCTGCACGGCGCGTTGCATCCGTCCGAGATCTTCAGGTACGCACTGGGCCGCCGTCTGCGAGTCGTCTCGGGAATGTCGTAGCGCTGGGAGTCCAACCGGATCGGCACGATCTCGCGCGCATACCGCCCGATGCCGGTCCAGTCTTCGGCGCCGAACACGGCGTCGATCTCCGGGATCTCCGCCTTCAGCTCATCCCCGTGGACCGCCGACAGGCAGCCTGCTACGACGAGCCGCTGCCCGGGCCGCTTCTCAGACGCGAGCCGCAGTACCGTCTCAACCGACTCTTCTTTCGCGGCGTCGATGAATCCGCACGTGTTCACGATGACGACATCGGCCGCATGCGCCTCATCGACAGGCACGTGCTCTCCGTCGCCGAGCACCCGCCCAATGCGCTCGCTATCCGCGACGTTCTTCGCGCAACCTAGTGTGACCACGTGATAGCGCACCAAAGGATCGTAGCAGGTGCCGTCGGCGAGGAAGCGGAGCCCCCGATTCCCGCACATAGCCTGTTGTGACCGCTCGACTGACTGGCTGAAAAGGCTAAACGACTGAGCTCAGCTCTTGGGCACCACCAGCGTCACCGAAGTGCCGCCCTTCGCCTTTGTGCCCGGTTCCGGATCCTGCGATACGACGACGTTAGCCTGCCCCGTCACGGTGTCCGTCTCCACGACGACGTAGTTCAACCCGGCGTCGCCCAACGCCCCCAGCGCCTCGTCGATGCGCACGTCGCGCAGGTCCGGCACCGTCCCCTTCGTCACCGGGCCGACTGCGCGTCCGACCGCCGGCCGCGCTCCGCCGCCCAGCGCCTCCGTCGTGAGCGTCGGCGTGGCGGAGACCGTCGCGCTCGTGCCAGTCCCGCCTCCGCCGCGGCTCGAGAGGTAGAGGAAGCCGCCTGCCACCAACAGGAACACCACGACGCCGGCTGCGAGCAGCCAGTTCATGTTCCCGGATGCCGGCGCTTGTTTGATTTCCGGCAGCGGCTTGAACTCCGGCTCCGGCGCACTCTGCGCGTGGAACAGCCGCATAAGGTCGTTGGGGTTCAGCGCCAGGTATTGGGCGTACGTGCGGAGGAAGGCCCGGCTGTACACCGGCGCCGGGAAGACCTTCCAGTCCTCCCGCTCCAGCGCGTCTAGGTACCGCTTCGAGATCCGGGTGTCGCGCTCGGCGTCCTCGAGCGTGAGGCCGCGCGCCACTCGTGCCTCGGATAGTGTCTTGCCTAGTTCGGGCATTCAGGGCTCTACGTCCGCGCATCCGGTGCGAGTTCAATCGGAGGCTGCTCGGACTATAAGGAACCCCCCTAAGCCGGTCAAACGTGAGCGAACGTACGTCAACGCGGGCGTGCATCTTTCGGACGACATAACGGGCGCTGTCATGGGCTCACGGGAAGATCATCTCGAACGAGAAGTCCGCGCAACCGGTCGATACTGGGGACGCTACCTCGGCAGCACCCACATGGCGATCACCGAGAAGTGCGCCAGCGTGCCCGCGATGACCAGGGAGTGGAACACCTCGTGGTACCCGAACGTGCGCGGCAGGGGATCCGGCCGCCGTCTCGCGTAGACCAGGGCGCCGACGGAGTACAGCACGCCGCCGGTGACGAGCAGCGCCACGGGCGCGAGCGGCAGCGTCGCGACGACCTGCGACGCAGCGATGAGTCCCGTCCAGCCGAGCAGGACGTACGAGCCCACGCTGATCCATCGCGGCGCCGACGGCCACAACGTCTGGACGAGGATGCCGGCCCCCGCGAGCGACCAGATCACCGCCAGCAGCGGGATGCCCCACGCCCATCCGACGACGCACAGGCAGAACGGCGTATACGTCCCGGCGATCAGCACGAAGATCATCGAGTGGTCTATGCGTTCGACGATGTCCGCGTGGCGCTCGCCCCACCGCACGAGGTGGTACGTCGCGCTGGTGCCGTACAGCAGGATCAGGCTCGATGCGAAGATAGCCGCGCCCACGTACGCGGTCGGCGAGCGGGAGATCAGCACGAGGTACACGAGCGCGAATGGCGCGACGAGAGCCGCCACGCCATGGAACGTCCCGCGGAACATCGGCCGCGGTGGCGCCATCGCCGGAATCGCCGTCCGCTCGGTCATTCGCGGCTGTCCTGGTCGGCACCGCTGTCCGCTTCGGCGGCGGCGTCGGCGTTCGGAGGGCGCATGAATGACTGAAGAAACGTGTCAGGCCGGAGCTGGAGCAGCGCCTGCGACCAGTCGTTGTAGCGGCGGAAGGCGTCGCTCCCCATGCGCATCATCTCGACCTGCAGCCGCATCGATTCAGACCGTTGGTGGAGGAATTCACCCATCGAGAGCATCGCCCGGCTCTCGGCCTCCCACACCTTTTGATACTTCTCGACGAACGCGATCATTTCGTCGGTAACGTCGACCAGATCGCTCAAGCGCGGGAGTCGTGGCCGGGAAGAACGTCTGGCTGGAGGCATGATTCGCTCGTGCTGCAGGTTCGGCTAGAGCATAGTCGAGAGGTGCACGCCACGCATCACTCGGACTCCGAGGCGGACGACTGATCCCGCAGCGAGTCGCTGCGGATCGTCGCCACGAACGGCAGGTTCCTGAACTTTTGCGCATAGTCGAGGCCGTAGCCGACCACGAACTCGTCGGGGATCTCGAAGCCGATGTAGTCGAGGGGCACGTCGGCGATGCGTCGCGCACGCTTGTCGAGCAAGGCCACGACGCGCAGGCTCGCCGGTTCTCGAGCCTTCAGCTGGCGTACCAGGTGATTCAGCGTCATGCCCGTGTCCACGATGTCCTCGACGATCAGCACGTCACGCTCGGTGATGCTCTCCCCAAGGTCCTGCACGAAGCGCACCGCCCCGCTCTGGTCGCCCTCGTACGACGAGATCGACATGAAGTCCACGCTCAGAGGCAGCGCGATATGCCGCATCAGGTCGGCCATGAAGCACGTCACGCCCTTCAGTACACCGACGAGCAGCGGCTCCTTCCCCGTGTAGTCCCGTGTGATCTCGGCGCCCAGCTCGTTCACCCGGCGCTCGATCTGGCTCGCGCTCAGCAGAACCTCGCGGACCGAGACGGACTCGTGTTCGTTGAACCCGCCGACGCCGTACTTCCGCAGGAGCGAAAGATAGTCGCGCTTATATAACAGCTTGATCTGCACGTCCGGGTACAGCTCCGTCATCAGACGCAGCTTGCGATGCTTGTCGGTGACCAGCCCCTGGCGCAGCGTCGTCAGCTCCACGTACAGGTCGAGGTCCACCAGGTAGAAGTCCGGAGAGAATGCCTCGAGAATGCGGCCGTCGTCACCGTGACGGAGCGGGAATGTGCGCGGCTCGTACTCCCAGCGCACCCGGTAGAAATCGAGGAGCCGCGCGAACTCCTCCTCGCTCTCGTGGGCGAACCGCGCCTCCTCGATGGTCGTCGGAGCAGGCGCCTTCGCCGGGAGCGGTCGCATCATCGTCAGCCCCGGGCGCCAATCCCGACGGCAATGTGGCACATCGCCGCATCGACGTGCTTCGCGAGCTGCTGTGGCACCGCGCCATTTGAGGGCTCCGGCATCGGAGACATCAGGAAGTCGGCGAACGCGCCGATCACGGTCGTGACGAGCTGGTTGGCCAGTTCGTCCACGTCGTCGCTGTGCAGCTCACCTTGCTTCGCGAAGTAGCGCAGGATCCGAGCCTCGGCCTTCTCCCAGCGCTCGACGAGCATCCGGTACTCCTCGGTGGCGACCGGGTCTTCCGCCATCGCCTCGACCATGAGCACCTTGAGGAAGCTGCGGTTGGCGTACATCAGCTCGAGCGCGTTCCGGGCGATGCCCCGAATCGCGTCGACCGCGGTGACCGTTACGTCCCGCATCTCGGCCCGCTCGAGCTCCTCGAGAGCGGACGTGAAACCACGCTCTTCGATCAGGGCCTCGAACAGTTCGCGCTTCGATGGGAAGTGGTAGTAGATTGCCGCGTCGGTGATGCCCGCCGCCTGCGCGATATCTCGGACGCTGGCACGCGCCGTCCCCTTCTCGGAGAAGAGCTGAAGTGCGGCGTCGAGGATTTGTTTGCGGGTGAGGGGGCCGCGCCGGAGCTTCCGGGTCCGTGGCTCAGGGGGAGTAGCTGGCTTCGCAGTCGGCAATAGGATGAACCTCGCTCAGTCCGGATTCAGCCTATGGGGTGCGTCCGGAGGTGTCAATCGTAGGCAAATTGATCATAACGTCGCCCAAGAATCAGCTCAGGCGCACGAGGAGGCCAGATGACGAAGCTACCGGTGGCGGTCGGCCACAAGGCCTCGATCACGAAGACCATCAGCGACGAGGACGTTGCGACGTTCGCCCGGATCACGGGCGACGACCAGCGCCTGCACCTGGATGACGGCTTCGCGTCCAGGAGCCGCTTCGGGAAGCGTCTCGCACACGGCATGCTGTCGGCCGGGCTGATCTCGGCCGCGCTCGGCACGAAGCTCGCGCCGGACGCGCTCGTCGTCTACCTCAGCCAGCAGATGCGCTTCCGGCGGCCCGTCTTCATCGGCGACACGGTCACGGCCGAATGCGAGGTCACGGCAGTCGACGAGGAGAAGGGCATCGTGACGGTCCGTACCGACTGCACGAACCAGGCCGGAGAGGTGGTCGTCACCGGCGAAGCAACCGTCCTCCTCGATCCGCTCCCGTGAGGTTCCGAATTGCTGCCTCGAGGCTGCGCCGGTGTGCGCCCTCAAGCACGCCGTAGGGGCACCGCCGATAGAATGGTGCGATGAAGCGTATCGTCGTCTTCGAGGCCCACGGCGACGACATGGAGTTCATGGCCGGCGGCACCATCGCCAAGTTCGCTGACCGCGGGCACGAGGTGACCCTCGTCGTCGCGACCGACAACGACAAGGGCTCGTTCGAGCTGAGCGCCGAGGAAATGCGCGCCGTCCGTGACAAGGAGATCAACGGCGCGGCCAGAGTGCTGGGGATCAAGCGGGTGATCCCGCTCGGTTACTCCGACGGTGAGCTCGCGTATCAGACGACTCCCGGCGAACTGCGTGGCATGTTCATGAAGATCATCCGCGAAGTCCGCGCCGACATCGTGTTCACCTGGGACCCCTTCACGCCGTACGAGGGGCACGCCGACCATCGCGCCGTCGCGGTCGCCGCGAGCGAGGCAGCCAGCTTCGCGCACTTCCCGCTGTACTACCCCGAGCAGCTCTGCGACGGCCTCGAGCCGCACTACGTCAGCGAAAGCTGGTTCTTCGCGAAGTCCCCGCGCGATCAGAACAAGTACGTTGACATCGACGGGTACATGGACAGGAAGCTCGAAGCGCTCTACGCGCACGACGCGCAGATGGTGCTGACCATCGCCGACATGCAAATAGCGCTCCGGGCATCCGGCCTCGAGGTGCCGTGGCTTGCGCAACTCGATCCGCACGACTATCGCGAGACGATCGCCCGGCGAATGCGCGCGGGGGGAAAGGCCACGGCGGAGCGCTCCGGACTCGGATGCGAGTACGCGGAGGCGTTTCGGCGCACGCGATATAACGGCATCGAGCGGCTCGCGCGCGGGCAGGAGCTGCCGGAGGACGTATGAAGCTCGGCTGCTCGTCGTCGTCGTACCACGCGGCATTTCGGGCCGGGCGCATCGACCAGCGCGAGTGGGTGCGCATCTGCGCGGAGCAGCTCGAGGTCGATGGCGTCGAGCTCGTGGACGTCCACTTCCCGACGACGGACCGGAACTACCTGCGCGAGTTGAAGCGCCAGTGCGTGGACCTGGGGCTCACGATCGCCGGGCTCGCCGTGACAAACGACTTCGGACCTGACGATCGCCGTGCGCAGGAGATCGAGAAGGTGCGCCAGTGGACGGACGTCGCCACCTTCATCGGCGCGCCGATCGTGCGCGTCTTCTCCGGCACGCCGGCCGTCTCCCCGCCACTCGTGCCGGAGGCGGAAGAGGGACGCATCGTAGGCGCATTCCGGAAGGTGTTCGGCCCGACTCAGCCAAACGTCCGCCGCACGTGGTCCGATGCCGCGTACGCGCTGCGGCAGTGCGCCGACTACGCCGGCGAGCACGTCGTAGTGCTCGCTCTTCAGAACGCGCCGCGCGCGATGGTCTCCACGCAGGCAGAGCTGACGCAGTGCCTTCATGACGTCGGCTCGCCGTGGCTGCGCGTTTCCCTCGATCCTTCGTTGCTGCCCGGGCGCGTCGAGTCCCCGCTCCCCGGCGTCGTGCAAGTGCGTGCGCGCGTGACCGACGTCCGGGAGGACGGCGCCGATCCGACAACGCCCTGGCGCCACCTCCTGCACGAGCTCAGCCTCGTCAATTTCCGCGGATTCGTGCTCGCCGACTACCAGGGCACCGACGAACCGGAGACGGCGGTTCCGCGGCTCGTGCGATACCTTCGCGGCGCCCAGCAGTCCGTCGATGCCATGCCGCGCTCCGCTGCCGCGCCCGACACGAACGGCGCCGGCGATGCCACATCAATAGGAGAAGGCGCGACCTCGCCACGGGAGGCCGAAGAGCCCCGTTGACCATCCGCGCCGTCGTCTTCGACCTCGGGCACACGATCTGGGACATCAAGCGCGACGACATCGTGATGGCGGCGCTCGAGCGTGCATACGTCGAGATGCGGGTGGAGCTCGTGGCGCGTCTTCGACGGGAGGACTTGCCCGAAGCGGTACAGCTGCAGCACGCCGTCCGCGATGTCCTCCACGAATACGTCACGACGTATGAGAACAGCGACGACCTCTCGCAGCCGCCAACGCACACCTTCGTGGCGCAGGGCCTCGCGACGGTCGGCGTCACGCCGGACGAAGAAACGCTGCGCGCGATCACGCCGCCCATCTTCGCCACGGAGATCGATGCGCTCATCTGCTCCGACGGCACATGCGAGGCGATCGCGGATCTCGCGGCGGACGGCTACGCGATGGGTTGCATCACCAACACCCTGGCGGGCGAGGCGGCGATTCGCGAGATGCTCGAACGATGGGAGATCGGGCGGCACATGTCGAGCGTGGTCGTATCCGCGGAGGAGGGCTGGAGAAAGCCGCATTGGTCGCTGTTCGAGAAGTCGCTTCGAGAACTGCGCGTCGAGCCGGAAGAGGCGCTGTTCGTCGGCGACTCACCTGTGCACGACATTGCCGGCGCCAAGGCAGTCGGGATACACGCCGCGCTCACGCAGCAGTACGTTGCGCGCGACTACGCCGCGTTCGATCCGCAGCCGGACGCCGTCATCCAGCATGTGCGCGAGGTCCGCGACGTCATCCGTCGTCTCGAGAGCGTCCCGGCGCGGCGGACGGGCTGAGCGTCAGGAAGTTGCCGCCCGGGCCGCGTCGTCCGACGGTTCCTCGCGCTGTCGGAGGCAGATCGTCAGGCCGATGAGTCCCATCGCTGCCGCGCCGGCGACCTCTATCAGCACCACCGTCCAGGAAACGGGCGTCACGCCCGCGCCGTGCGATCCCGGGAAGGCATCGCTCATCGCGCTCCAGTGCGGGAGCAGGTGCACCGCCGAGATGCCAACCGCGACAGATAGCCCGAGCGCAGTCGCTGCCGCCGGCGCAAGGCGATGCCCGCCAAGCACCATGGCAATGACCACGACGCCGAGCACGGTCGAGATGTTTCCCGCCCAGAGCACCTCCCATGTCAGTACATCGATACCTCGATGCAGGTGATCGGCCGTGTGGACCATGAGGCCGAACGCATAGAGGAGCGCCGCATAGCGGAGAAGGGCGTAGCGCCAGGTGTCGCGTCCGTCGCCATGTGTCTGACGGGGGAGCGCGCTCGCAGCCATTGAGATGCCTCCGCGGACTAGATAGATCGCTCTAGCGGTTCCTGTGCTACGATACGCCCGGCAGGTTGTGAAGGCAAGCCCCCATTTCGGCGCGGAGTAGAAAGTCGAAGATGGTCAGAACCAACACCCGGGAGCGCATCCTGGACGTCACGGCCGAGATGTTCCGTCGTTACGGCTACACCGGCACCGGCCTGAAGCAGATCGTCGCCAGCGCGAACGCGCCGTTCGGTTCGCTCTACCACCACTTCCCCGGCGGGAAGGAGCAGCTCGGCGCCGAGGTCGTCCGCCGATCCGGCCAGATGTACCTCGACCTCGTCATCGCGATCTTCGAGGCTGCACCGGATGCAGTGCGCGGGACCCAAGACATCTTCACGGGCGCCGCCGCTGTCCTGCAGGCGACCGACTATGCAGACGCATGCCCCATCGAGACGGTCGCGCTCGAAGTCGCCAGCTCGAACGAGCCGCTGCGCCAGGCGACGGCGGACGTCTTCGAGTCCTGGATCGAGGGCGCGACGGAGCGGATTACGAAGACCGGCATCGACGGCGCGAAAGCGCGCGAGCTGGCGATCGCGCTGATCTGCGCGATCGAAGGCGCCTTCGTGCTCTCTCGGGCGATGCGCAGCACTGAACCGCTGGAAGCCGCCGCCGTGCCGGTGGTGAATGCAGTGCGGGATGCCTTATCGGAGGCTCGCTCCTGACGTTACGCGTCGTCGCGCGCGTGCGCCGCGATCAGCACCGACGGCGGCGGACGCCGATGCGACAGCCGCTTCGCCCACGTCGTCTCCATCGTCGCGACTTCGTCCGCGCTGAGATAGCGAG
This sequence comes from uncultured Dehalococcoidia bacterium, assembly GCA_964487335.1. Lineage (GTDB taxonomy): Bacteria > Chloroflexota > Dehalococcoidia > DSTF01 > JACRBR01 > CAZAPT01. The sequence goes on along the minus strand of CAZAPT010000001.1, from coordinate 181,308 downwards.
CCTCGTCGATCGCTATGCCATGTTGCGCGAACGCCGGCGCGAGCGTCTCGAGCGCGTACTCCGGCGTGACCTCCGGTAGTTCGCGCGCTTCGATGGGCACCGGATCATCGAAGATCCGCGTGTTTAGCACGATGTCGATACGCCCAGCGGCTCGGGCGAGTCTGCGGATGCCGGCGAGCACGATGTCGTCGCCGAGGATGATCCCGCGCATCAGGCTGCCCCACGGCAGGTTCACGAAGACCTCGTCCGCGACGTGCTCGAGCTCTTCCGGGAGGCGTTCGACGCTGGCGACCGCGTAGATCACGTTCGGCACGCCTCCGCGCTCCGGCTTGCGCCGCGCCCGCGCCGACATCTCCCCCATCGCCTCCGCGACGGGATCGATGCCCACCACGAAGCGCTCTGAATGTGCCGCGGCATGGCGGTACGCGAATCGGCCGTCGCCCGTGCCGAGATCGATGGTCACCGACTCGTATCGTGAGATGAGGTCGCGCAGCGAAGCGCTGTCGATCTCGCGCGTGCGCTTGCCTTCGACGACGATCATCCGAAGCGAGTTGGCGTTCGCGCTAGAGGAGCACGATGAGCGGGGTGCCCTGGTCCACGCGCTGGCCGACGCTGACGTAGACGGCCTTCACCGTGCCGGCGCGGCGCGCGTGCAGCTCGTTCTGCATCTTCATCGCTTCGACAACGATGAGCACCTGCCCCTCCGTGACCTCGTCGTCGGCCTGCACGCGGATCTCGCGTACGACGCCGGCCATCGGGGACTTCAGCACCCACTCGCCACCGGCATCGATGTCGAGCGACTCCGGACCCCCCTTCCCGCCGCGCCGTCCGGTCTGCGTGCCGATGAGGATCGTCGCGTCGCCGATCACAATGTGGAAGCCGGTCGGCGTCTCCTCGGCGAAGACGTCGTACGGCTTGTTGTCGACGATCAACGAATAGCGCGCGGAATCGTTGATCCGGACGAGCGAAACCGTGGCCGTGTGGTCTCCCGCGGTGACAACGAACTGGCCGTCGTCGTTCGGCGAAACCTCGACCTCCTGGTCGCTGTCGCGGAGCCTCAGCCGGTACTTCGTCGCCACCGGTTTCCTGTTTGCTGCGTCATCGTTCTGCCGGCGATGAGTCGGTCGCGCCCCGCGTCGCGCCATCCGTTCGCCGGTCCGATCGTCATCGCTGGGCCCATTCCGTTCATGTTGCGCCGGCCGTGCGACAGGACAGCCGCCGTCAGCAGCGCAACCATCTCGTCTTCCGGCGCGTGCTCTTCCGGCTGCATCTTGAACTCCGAGTCGAGGAAGCCCGTGTGGACTTCCCCGTTCACGAAGCGCGGATCATCGAGGAGCTGCAAGTGGAAGGGGATGTTCGTCTGCACCCCGACCACGACGTATTCCCGTAGTGCGCGCTTCATCCTGTCGATGACGCGCGGCCGGTCCTCTGCCCAGCAGATCAGCTTCGCGAGCATGGGGTCGTAGAAGTAGGGGATCTCCACGCCGCTGAAGATCGAGCTGTCCACCCGCACGCCCGGTCCGCTCGGCTCGCTCACGTAGTCGATGCGCCCGAGGGAAGGCAGATAGTTGTTGTACGGATCCTCCGCGGCGATCCGGCACTCGATCGCTGCGCCCCGCAGCTTGATGTCGGCCTGCATGAAGCCGAGCGGCTCGCCTGCGGCGATGCGGATCTGGTCGCGCACGAGGTCTCGGCCCGTCAGCCATTCCGTGACCGGATGTTCGACTTGGAGCCGCGTGTTCACCTCGAGGAAGAAGAACTCCTGCGTCGGCGGGTCGAAGAGGAACTCCACCGTGCCGGCGTTCTCGTATCCGGACGCCAGCGCCGCGGCGACTCCGGCCGCCATCATCTTTTCGCGGACTTCCTGGCGGAGCACCGGTGATGGCGACTCTTCGAGCAGCTTCTGATGCCGCCGCTGGACGGAGCACTCGCGCTCGCCCAGCGCGACGGCGTTACCGTGGCGGTCGGCGAGGATCTGGATCTCGACGTGGCGCACCGGCGAGAGGTACCGCTCGAGGAAGACGCCGCCATCGCCGAACGCGGACTGCGCCTCGCTGGCCGCGACGCGTACGGCGTCTTCGATCTCCTCGGCGCTGCGGACGTGCCGGATGCCCTTCCCGCCTCCGCCGGCCGCCGCCTTGATGAGCAGCGGATAGCCGATGCTCGGCGCTAGCTTTACGGCCTCCTCGATGTCCACGCGGCCTTCGGTGCCGGGCACCACGGGAACGCCGGCGCTGATCATCGTCCGGCGCGCACTCACCTTGTCGCCCAGCAGTCGCACGGCATCGGGCTTCGGGCCGATGAACGTGATGCCGGCGTCGGCGCAGGCCTCCGCGAACTCCGTGCGCTCGCTCAGGAAGCCGTAGCCGGGGTGCACGGCGTCAACTCCCGCTCTCTTAGCGACGTCGATGATCTTGTGATAGTTGAGGTAGCTCTCGAGCGGCGGCCCTTCGCCGATGTGGTAAGCCTCGTCCGCATACCGGACGTGCAACATGTTGCGGTCAACGGTGGAGTAGACGGCGACGGTCGCGATACCCATCTCGCGGCAGGTGCGCATCACGCGCAGCGCGATCTCGCCGCGATTGGCGACCAGGATCTTCTTGAACAATTACCTCACTCCCGGACGGGTATAGCTATGTATCACGAATCGAAGACTGGTGCTTTCCGCTGTCTCTTGACACGACGACCTTCGGGACTACCTCTCCTCAGTCTAGATTGGCCAGTGTTTGCTAATGAACACGTCGATGCCGCCCGTGGCCTCCTGGATTTCGACGCGGGTCTGGTTGCCCTCGCGCCGGAAGTGGAGCGCCACCTCCCCCTGTCCGATGCGTAGTCCGCGAACGCTGACTGAGTTGAGCCAGTACGGCAGCTTCGGATCGACGATGCGGAGCCGCTTCTCCGGCGCCTCTGGCTTCAGTCCGAGCATCGCCTGCGTCATCAGCGGAAAGGCGCCGGCTGCCCACGCCTGGGGCCGGCACGCCACCGGGTACGGCACTGGTGCATTGTGCGCGGATCGCGTCTCGCCGCCGAACAGCTCGGGCAGCCGGAAATACGGGAACGATGTGCAGGCATCGAAGAGCGCGGTCGCCACTTCATTCAGCTCGTCCGCGTAGCCGTACATCTTGAAACCCATCGCCGCGACGCTGTTGTCGTGTGGCCACACCGAGCCCAGGTGATACCCCAGCGGATTGAACCGCGGGCTTCCGCCGCTGAGCGTGCGCAGGCCCCACCCGCTGAACATGTCGTTCGCCAGCAGACGCGACACCACGTCCGTAGAGCGCTCGGGATCGATGAGCCCCGTCCACAGGCAGTGCGCCGGGTTCGTCGTGGTGGACGCGACATGCTGGCGGTTGCCGTCGAGCGCCATGGCGTAGAAGCGCTGCGATGGCATCCAGAAGTCTGTGTTGAATCGCTGGTACAGCCGCTTCGCCTCGCGGCGCAGCCTGGCCGCGAGCTTGGTGTCGCCGAGGCGTTCGAGCACCGGTGCAAGCCGGCGGCGCGCCGCATACGCGTACCCCTGCACCTCCGCCAGCGCGATCGGCGGCTGCGCGAGCATGCCGTTCGCGTGCACGACCGCATCCCACGAATCCTTCCAGCCCTGGTTGACCAGGCCTCGCGCGGAGCGCTTCTCGTAGGAGAGATAGCCGTCGCCCATCGGATCGGCGAACAGCTCCATCCATCGTAAGGCCGCGCGGATCGAGGGCAGCAGCTCGCGGACCAGGCGCAGGTCCCCGGTCCAGTCGTAATACTCCGCCACCAGCAACAGGAAAAGCGGTGTGGAGTCGACGCTCCCGTAGTACGGCGCGTACGGCAACTCACCCGCGCATGAAAGCTCGTCGAAGCGCAGCTCGTGGAGGATCTTGCCTGGTTCCTCGTCGCGCGCCGGGTTGAGCTGCGTGCCCTGTGACTTGGCGAGCATTCGCAGCGTCGTGCGCGCGATCTCCGGCTTGTACGGCAGCGTCTGCATCGAGACGATGCAGCTGTCGCGGCCGAACAACGCGTCGAACCACGGCGTGCCCGCCGAGAGGAAGCTCTCTCCCTGCTCGTTTTCGCTCCAGAGCATCCGTAGATCGTGCATCGCGCGCGTCATGACCCGGTTGAAGAACTCGTTGTCCGTGAAGACCTGCGCGCAACCTTCAGTCCATTGCCGGTACTGATCGTCGATCGTGTCCATACGGCTGCCGCTCTTCGAGCCACGCCGGATGTGATGATCGAGAAGAATTGTGATACCCACGGTCTGCGTCTCGCGTCGCTGCAGCGTCACGTGGAACGTCGCCGACGATGCATCGATGCGCGCCGGTGCGACGTCGAAGTTGATCCGCGTCGAGCGCTCCTGACCGTCGATTCCCGTGTAGGAGTAGGCGATCGAACGCTTGGTGACTTCGGGCGCGTGCACGACGCCCTGGCGTGCGCGCGCGTAGCCACGGACATCGAAGATGTCCCAGAAGTCAGCGCCGAACTCGTAGTTCAGGTCCAGGCTCACCGGGAACGGGTTGAAGTTCGTGATCCGGACCTGCTCCTCCACGCCGTCCGAGATCACACGCTGGCGGCTGATCTCCATGCTGCCGCGGAGGAGCTGTCGCCCGTCGCGCGTGACGAGCGTGGGGTTCGTGAGCACCTGCTCCATCGCGTAACCGAGCTCCGCCGTCGAGAGCAGCACCACCGGCGCGATGCCGTTCAGGTTGAAGTGGTACGCCGACAGATGGCGCGCATCCCGATGATAGAGCCCGAAGCCCTGCGTGTTTCCCGCGCCGACGTTCCCGGTGTCGTCCGTCAGGAGGTATGTGGAGCGCTCGCGAATGATGAGGGCATCGCGGATATCCTCGATGCCCATCGGCTCGCCCTCGGGAAGGGCGTACCAGGTGTCTTGTTCAGCTGTCGGCTCGGGTTCGACGACGATGCGTTGCCTCGCTCCGGTGCAGCGCCTCGGAGCTCGTGCTCAGCCGGACGCCGCAATGCGTAGTCGGTTCACGACATCGACCACGCCCTCGTGCCACCGGACAAGATCTTCGATCGCCTCGGCGTGCAGATCCGATCCGACGATGCCCGAAATCGTTGCGATGCCCGCTCGGTATTTTACGCTAACCGCTCCTACCGGAACGTTCGCCGATCGCTCGATGTATGCCTGGAGCGCCTCCGCGACATCGACCCCTCGGGCGTCGATCTTCTCGACGGCCAGCCGGCAGTCCACGCGGAGGACGCCATTCGTCTCCCACGCCGCGCTCTCGATAACAGAACGATCATCGTCGCTGATCGCGCACCCCTCGATCTCGAGGACGCCGGCGCGTGCGCGGACCCGGACTCTCGTCGCGGCACCCGGTACCGCGCGCTCGATGGCGCTCGCCACATGTTGCGCGAGCTGCCGGTCGTCCGAGGGACTCTGCGCGACCCGCAGCTCGTTGACGATCGTCATGCCGGGAGCCGCGGAGCTGACGCGCTCGCCTGCCAGCCGTTTCGTCTCATACGAGCTGGCGAGCCCGCGAAGGATGAGCCTCCCGTCCATGGCATCAACGTGAGCATCGGAGATGTTCGAGCCGCGCAGGGCCGTCGCGGCGAGTTCGGCTGGTGACGCGTATGTGCTGGCCCGCATGCCTCGACCTTCCCGGCGACTTATGCCACGGCGAGCGCCGCGCTCGCCTCTTGTTCCGTCGCCGGCGGAAGTGCTGGTACCGCTGCCTCGCCGCTCTTGCGTGCCCAGAACGGCACTTCCGCGAGTTGCTCGTAGATGAGGACGTACTCGCGCACCATCGTCTCGGTGCTGAAGTTCGCCTGCACATGACTGCGGCACTCGCGCGGGTCGATGCGCCTGAGATCGCGGGCGGCCTCAACCATCTCATCGACCGTATCGACCACGAACCCGGTCTTCCCGTGCACGATGAGCTCCGGCGCGCTCCCGCGGCGCATCGCGATCACCGGCGTCCCGCAGGCCATCGCCTCGGGCATGACGAGGCCGAAGGGCTCGTCCCATTCGAGGGGCATGAGCAGACACTTCGCAGTCTTGTACAGCTCGCGCTTCTTCGCCGCGTCCGCTTCGCCGATAAACACGATCTGCTCGCCATCGATCTGGCCCCGGATGACCTCCTCGAAGAAATCGCGATCGTACTGGTCCACTTTCCCCGCCATGATCAATCGCCGGCCCAGCCGCTTTGCGACGGCGATCGCGTGCTGCGGGCCCTTCTCCGGTGCGACGCGGCTCAAGAACAGCAGGTCTTCGCTCTTCTCCGCCTCGAAAGGGAACGAGTCCACGTCGATCGCGTTGTACACGTGCCCAACGTACGAAGCGCTGAAGGCGAACGGCTCGAAATGGGGCGCCTGCGATTTACTGATCGTGTTGTACGCGCCGCGGTAGCGAGGCCAGACGACCCGCGTGTCCGGCGTCGTCGCGCAGTGCGTCGTCGTAAGCATCGGAGTTGGCACCAGGTCCGCCATCGCCATCGCCAGCTCGCCGGCGTGGTTGTGAATGACATCGCAGTCCGCGCCGCGTTGCAGCGCCGCGCTCACGTGTGCCCAGTCGTACGGGTTGCGGTCCGAGAAGCCGTTCGAACGCCGCAGGCTGCGCGGCATCACCGAGACGTGCTCTGCCGACGTCGTCGAATCGCCGGACGCGGCGAGGATGACGTCGTGCCCGGCGCGCACCAATTCCTCGGTGAGCAGACTGACGACGGCCTCGGTCCCGCCATAAGCCGGCGGAGGCACTGTTTCCCAGAGGGGCGCCAACTGAAGGATGCGCAAAACCGAGACTCCTCGATGAAAGTTGAGGCGGCGGGGACCGCCGGGTGCCGGTGCGGTCGGTCAGTACGAGTGGTACTGGTTAGCGGAGTACTGGCGCGTGGATGCGCCGTTGACATTTCTATACCACGGCCCCGCCGAACTTGACAACGGGCCGGCACACCTGAAACTCACCACTAGTGCAAGAGCGTTATGGAACCGTGGTCGTTTGTTACGCGTTTGAAATGCGAACATAACGTTGTCGCCGCCGAAATGATCACGAGGCGAAGCACTGAGACGCACCGCGCGGTGCCGAGGCTCTGTCGCCGCCTCGTGCTTCCTGCATAGACTGAAACGTGATTCCGCAAATAAAGTCTGACGGCCCATCGATGGACCGCTACGTGCGCCGCGCCGTTATGGATATGGCAGCCGCCCGCGACGAGTTGCTCATCGCCATCGGACAGATCGGCACGCACGATTGGGACCGCTACGTGCCGTACGGTTCGCGCACCCTTCGCGAACTGCTCGCACACGTCGCATCGGCCGATCAGCGGTGGGCAATCGCGGCGAAGGGCGTGCTCAAGGGGGAGGGTGAGGAGCAACCGCCGAGCCGTCAGAGCGGCTCGCGCGGTGCCGGCATGCGCTCCGCCGCACGTGAGCGCGCATCGACGCCGGAAGCCCTCCTGGACGAGATGCAGCGGCGTCGCAAGCTGCTCCTGACGCTGTTCGAGCTCCTCGAGCCGCGCCACCTCGCCCTCGGGCTCGGCTCCTTCGGCGACGAGCACAACTCCGTCCGTGAGCGCATATGGCTCGGCTACCACGACCGCATGCACGCGGCCGACATCCAGCGCGCCCTGCGCATGCGATGGCATCCTCCGGCTCGGAAGCTGCTGCCCCAGTTGGCCGAGCCCGCCGCCGCGCTTTCCCCCGATCAGACGCTCTACGTCGTCTACAGCGTCGATCCGGTGTACTGGGAGCGGCAGTCGTCCGTCCCCGGCTGGAGGTATCGAAGCCTGCTTGCGCACATCGCCACTGGCGACTGGGTGCTGCAGACGCATCTGCGGCACATCGTCGAGCATGGCGCCGTTGCGGAGTGGCCGGACGTCAACGCGGGTAACGAGCGGCTGCTCGACGAACGCCGCCGCTCGACGGTGACGGCGCTGATCGAGGAGTATCTCTCTATGCGCCATGAAACCATGCTGCTCCTCTCGCAGCTCAAGCCGGAGCACCTCGATCTCTCGTTGCAGTTCTGGTGGGAACCGCAACCGAACAGCCACACCGTGCTCGAATATGTGGCCGCGTTTGAGAACCACGACCGTCAGCATCGCGAGCAGATGCGCGGCGCGATGAAGTACGCACGCTAATCCAGATGCCGCTCTTCAAGCGTAAGCCGCGCCCCGCCCCGCTCATCCCGCCCGATGCGCTGCCCGCCGGCGAGGAGGTCGACCGCAGCGTGCGGGCGACGTTGCTGCACGGGAAAGCTGCGATCAACGGCGGGCTCTACATGACGAAACGCCGGCTCCTGTTTCATGCCGAGAAGGGCGACGCACGATGGCTCATCGTGCCGTACGAGGAGATCAAGTCGAGTGGCATTTATGCCGCGCCGGCGGCCACGATGGGCGCGCCCGGCGCGCGTGCGCACTGTTTGTTCATCGAGACGACGAAGGGCGAGCACGTGTGGTGGGACTTCGACAACCGTGAAGAGAGCGAGTGGCTGCCTATCGTGCAGGAGCGTGCGAAAGCTGCGGCGACTCCCGCCGCCGAGGAAGACTAGCCCTCGCGGCTCCGGCTCGCGGACTCGACCGCATCGGCACGCTCGCGGAAGCGCCGCGCCGCCATTCGAAGTGCTTCCTCCGCATCGATATCGTGGGCGCGCGCGACTGAAACGAGTCCGAACAGCAATTCGCCGAGCGTCTCCGCTTCGAGCCCGCCCTCGCGGGCAACCGTGTCGAGCGCATCGCGCACTGCGTCACGATGGGGCGCCTCGATGTCGATGCCCGCCTTTTCCGCACGGCTCTGCAGTGCCTGCGCCTGCGCAAGCGCCGGCATCGCCTTCGGGACGGCGTCGAGCACCGGCGCTTCGCCGCGCTCTTCTTGCTTCAGCGCTTCCCAGTTGCGGATGACGTCATCGGGCCCGCCGATGACGACCTCGCCGAACACGTGTGGATGGCGCCTGACGAGCTTCGCCGCGATCGATCCGATGACGTCCTCGATCGCGAACTCGCCGGCGTCTTCAGCCACTTGCGCGTGCAGTAGTACCTGCATCATCAGGTCGCCCAGCTCCTCCGCGATGCGATGCGGTTCGCCCTCATCGAGCGCATCGAGCGCCTCGTACGCCTCTTCCAGCAGGAAGCACTTCAGCGATTCGTGCGTCTGCTCAAGGTCCCATGGGCAGCCCCCGTCAGGCGACCGGAGCTTGGCGACGATGGCCCGAAGTCCTTCGAACGAACGCAGATCCTCGACGCGCGACAGGGGCGGCACGTACACCGTCGTAAGGTGATCGAACGCGTCGGCGCGGTCGAGTTGCTCGATCGTTGTCTCCCGGAGCGAAGCCTCGCCGGTCGCGGCGGCCTGGACAACCAGCACATGGTGTGCTGGCGGATACACGTTGAGCAACGCCAGCTTCACCTGCGTGGCGACGGGTCGGTCGTAGACCTGCGCGATGATGGTCGGCCGCTCGGGGACGAGGGCCCTGCTCGACGAGAGCACGAGCGCATCGAGGACCAGCGCGCCCTGCGCCACAGGATCGATCCCAATGGCAATCCCGACGACGTCGAGGAAGCTGATGCCGGCTACGACACGCGTCGCGAGCCCGTCCGCCAACGCGCGTTCCATGAGAGCGCGGACCGTCGCTTCACCGAAGAGTGGGTGGCCCGGGACCGCGTACACCACGCCTTCCGGGCGACGCGCGAGCTCCAGGACGCGGTCGACGATGGCGCCATATACGGCTTCGAACGATGGCTCGGACTCGTAGACGGCGTCGAACGATTCGTAGCGGGGTCCGTGAGGCAGTCCTTCGACCGCTGGATGCCGACGCGTGCGCAGCCACACCTCGGGCGCGGCTTCGAGGACGGCTTTCGCCTCGATCGTGAGCAGCGAGGCATCGCCGGGGCCGAGCCCAACGATCGCGAGCCGCTGGCCAGAAGGGGACGTCACAAAGGCATTATCCGGGGCGCAAGATTCGGCCGGAAGCGTGGAACGTCGTACTGCCTTCACTGCGCCGACGGTAAGCTGAGGCGTTATGGGGGGTAGGCACTCCAGCGCGCACCCGACGCTACTTGACATGCCGGATCGGCCCGCGGAGAATGCGCCTGTCGCGGTGGCGGGGCGGCAGAGGGGGGCCTACATGGGCTTCGTGCGCACCTTCGCGACGATCGCGTTTATCATCGCCCTCCCCATCGCTCTGGTCACCACCAACATCCGGCTGCTCGCGAACGCTCCCCTGACGTACCGCTACGCCTTCGACCGCTATGACGCCGAAGCCTCGACCGGCCTGTCGCGCGCCGATTTGGACTCGACCGCTGGAGCGCTTCGGGCCTACTTCAACGACGACGAATCCACGTTCTATCACCCCGTGACCGAAGGTGGCCTGCAGGAATCCGTCTTCAACGCACGCGAGACCCGGCACATGCAGGATGTGAAGCACCTGTTCGTGATGCTCAACCACGCGCAGGAAGCTTCGGTGTTGTATGTCCTCGTTTACGTGGTGGTGTTCTTCATCTGGGCACGGGACGGCAGCGTACGACAACTGGCGACCCAGACGATCCTCGGGCTCGTCCTTGGCGCGGTGTGCCTCGGCGCCGTGGGTGCATTCGCGGCGTTCGGTTTCGATGCGGCATGGAGCCGCTTCCACGAGTTGGTCTTCTCAAACGACTTCTGGCAGCTCAACCCTGACACCGACCATCTGATACAGATGTTTCCGGAGCCGTTCTGGCGCGACATGACCGTCTTCCTTGGGGCGATGTGCGGGGTGGAAGCGCTCCTGCTCGGTGGCGCGTCGCTCGCGTTTCTCATGGGATCACGCAGCGAGCGGAAGCCAGCGCGCGCGAGCCTCGCGCTTGATCGGTCTCCCACTCACGCTGCCTAACGTTACAATTGTGCGATTGAGGCTCGTTTCTCCGTCCGCGATACTCATCGCGCACCATGCGATTCCCCCGCTTCCAACTTTCGATCGTTCTGTTGCTCTTCGTTCAAGCGGGGTCCACGCTAGCCTTCGCCGCTTGCAGTTCGTCGACCAACGCTAAGGCGCTGCATCTGAGTTCCGTGTGTGCGAACGGACGAACAATCGCCCTCACCTTCGACGACGGCCCTGCGCCGCCATACTCGGCACTCATCCTGTCGATCCTTCAATCACACGATGTGCCGGCAACGTTCTTCGTCGAGGGACAGGCCACTGATGCTCATACTGACATGGTGCGTGCTGAAGTGGACGCCGGTATGGCGGTCGGCAACCATTCCTGGTCACACTCCGACCAACTCCCGACCGCCTCGTCCGACGTCTTCGCGCTCGACACGCAGATCGCCGCACAGGCGATCGAACGCGCGGCAGGCTACGCGCCCGCCCTCTATCGCGCGCCGTACGGCCACACGAGTGACAGCATGCTCCGCGGGCTTCGCGAGCTCGGGTACGTTTCGATCGGCTGGGATGTCGATTCGCGCGATTGGACCGACGACAGCGTGGACCAGATCGTGCAGAACGTGCTCGGGGCGGCGCATCCCGGAGCCATCGTGCTGATGCACGACGGTGGGCTAGGCGGCGGCAATCCGGATCGCATGAAGACGATCGAAGCGCTCCCCCGCATCATCGACGGGCTGAAGCGCGCGGGCTACACCTTCGCGACGATCCCTGAAGCCACCGGCGCATCGCAGGAGCAGACATCGTCCCACCTCGAGGAGTTGCGTTGCTCGGCGAGCTGACCTTTCCGCGCACCTATGAGCCGTGGACTCGGCGGCTCGCGCGGTGGCACACAGTCCTACAGTTCGGCATCGCGATCGCGGCGTTGCTCGGCGTCGCGTTCCTCTGCGGGATAATGCTCTCGAAGACGGTGTTCCTGGGCTCCGACTCTGCGAACAACTACGCGCACGTCTGGTACATCTACGACCGCCTCTTCTTCCACGCCGAACTGCCGCTCCACGTCACGTATCTCGAATCAGGCCATGCGATCACGTTCCCGTACGCCGTGGTGCCGTGGCTCGCCATCGTCTTCCCGTTCGCCGTGATCGGCGACCGCGCGGTAACCATCGCCATGGTCGGGGGATTCGCGTTGTACGGATATGCCGCGGTGAAGGCGCGGCCAGCCCTCCGAGACCCGCGGCTGCTTGCCCTGGTGTTCGCCAACACGTTCCTTATCGAAGGCCTCGTGTCGTTCCAACTCGCCTTCATCTACGCCTGCGCGTTCTTCTTCCTCTTCGTCGCGGCTGTCGACCGAGAGCGATGGATCCCGGGCGGCGTCTTCGCGCTGCTCGCGATTACCACGCATCCGTTCGCAGGTGCGGCGGCCGTCGGCGGGTATGGGCTCTACGCGTTCGCCCGCCGGCCACGCGAGTCGTTGCCGCTCGTATTGACGATATGCGTCGTCGCGCTTCTCGTCGTGCCGTTCGCGCTGTACATCCAGACGGCGCCATCCGTCGGCACGACGAAGCAGTCGGACATCATCGGGACCCTGAAGTTCATGGCGCGCTACCGCGGGTCCGTCATCGTCGCGCCGCTCGTTGTCTCGGCGTTCGCGCCGGTGCTGCGCCCGGCGTTCCTTCCGGCGTTCCTCGCCATGACGTTGTTGTTTGTGCACCGCATCGAAACGAAGCAGGTGAACACGTTTGGGCTCGACCGCAGCTCTCACCCGTTCTACGCCGACTTCCTGAAGTCGCACCAGTTCGACCGTTCACTGACGTACCGGGTGCTGGAGCCCAACGACCGCGAGGACGGCGCGTACCAGCTCATGCAGCACCGCGTCGTGCTGGCACAGGAGTTCTTCGATCAGAGCCAGTTCCGCCGCTGGTGGAACACGCCCGAACAGTACGCGTGCTTTCTGGGCGCGAAGCACATCGACGTCGTGCTACTCGAGAAGGACTATCCGCTGAAGTTCTCCGAGAACGAGAGCGTCCGCCTGGCGGAGTTCGAGCAGCAGGGGCGGGCCGCCGCGATTTATCGCGATCCGCGCGGGCGCTTCACGGCGTACGACGTGCGCGGCGTGCGGCGCGAAGGCGCGAAGTTCAGCGACTGCAACCTCTAGGCGTCTCGCCCCTACTTCCGCAGCTCGACGGGGATGTACACAAAAGGCGGCGAGTCGTCTCGTACGCCCGGCCGGCGGACGCGTTCGATTTCGACGTTGAGCCAGCCGTTCGCTTCGTCGAGCCAAGCCAGTGGTGCCTGCAATCCCCGCAGGTTGCGCTGCGACGCTTCGGTGTGGAGTTCGTCGAGGACGGTGTTGAGGCGGAACGCCAGGTCGTTCAGGCGGTCCATCGCGGTGCCTCCTTGCGGTGCGTGGAACGTGGCGATTATACGCCCGACCGTGAACGTTTGGAACCACCCCTGATTAAAATGCAGTGAAATGCGCGAAAACGAACTGCGGAAGCTCCCTTCTGTCGACCGGATCATTGCCGACGAGCGCATCCGAGCGTTCTGCGCCGATGGGCTGGCCGTGGAGGCGGCGCGCGCAGCGCTCGATGAGCAGCGGCAGCGTATCGAGGCAGGTGCGCCCGCCGCGACGCACCAAGACATAATCGATGCCGTCTTGCGTCGAATCGACGATGCGACCACCGCACCGCTACGGCCGCTGATCAACGCCACCGGCGTGATCCTCCACACCAACCTCGGGCGCGCGCCTCTCCCCGCCGCGGCGATCGACGCGATGTCGGCCGTCTCGCACGGATACAGCAACCTCGAGTTCGACGTCGCGTCCGGCAAGCGCGGATCGCGGCACTCGATCCTCGAACCGCTGTTGACGCGCCTCACCGGCGCCGAAGCGGGGATGGCCGTCAACAACAACGCCTCAGCGATGCTGCTGGCGCTCTCCGCGCTCGCCCGCGGACGTGAGGTCGTTCTGTCGCGGGGTCAACTCGTCGAGATCGGCGGCGGCTTCCGCATCCCTGACGTCATGCGACAGTCGCGCGCGAAGCTTGTCGAAGTCGGCACGACCAACCGCACGCGGATCACCGATTACGAGGCGGCGATTAGCGACCGCCCGGCTGCTTTGATGCGCGTCCACGCCAGCAACTTCAAGCTCGTGGGCTTCGCCGAGTCCACGCCCATCCAAGAACTGGCGCAGCTCGCGCGAGAGCAGGGAGTTCTGCTGCTCGACGACATCGGCAGCGGATGCCTGCTCGATACGACTAAGTACGGCCTTCCGCCAGAGCCGACGCCCCAGGCATCGATCGCTGCCGGCGCGGACGTCGTGATGTTCTCCGGCGACAAGCTGCTCGGCGGCCCGCAGGGCGGGCTCATCGTCGGGCGCCGTGAGCCCATCGAGAAGATGAAACGCCACCCGCTGGCGCGCGCCGTGCGTCTCGATAAGGCGAGCATCGCCGGCCTCGCGGCGACCCTCACGCTGTACCTTCGCGGCGAGGCGGACACGAAGATCCCGATCTGGCGCATGATCTCCACGCCGCTCGAGGATCTCGACCGCCGCGCGCGCGCCATCGCGACTGCCTCGGCGTTCGCCAGCGTGATCGATGGCCGGTCGATGATCGGTGGCGGCTCGCTGCCGGAGGAGAGCCTCCCGACGAAGCTCGTCGCACTCGCCGCTGGCAGCGGACGCTCCGCGACGGGCATGCTCGCCGCCCTGCGCGCGCGAGATATCATCGCCCGGATCGAAGATGATCGCGTGCTGCTGGATCCGCGCACGATCGGTCCATCAGAGGACGACGCGGTGCGCGACGCGCTCGCCGCACTCGGCTAGCTACCCGGAGTAAGTCCAGCCGAGATCGTCGTCGCGGAGCGGCTTGCCGTGGTTGATCTGTCCGCCGTCGGTGATCCGCGCGACGACGAGCGTATGGTCGCCGGTCGGCAGTCCGCCTTCGACCTCGCATTCGTACCAGGCAAGCGCTGCCTTCAGGATCGGGCAGCCCGTCGCCATCGTCTTGTGCGGGACGCCGGCCAGCTTGTCCACCGGCGCCGACGCGGTTGCCGTCCGGCCGCGGATCTTCGCGGGGATCTGCGGCTGCAGGAACGAGGCGATCAGCTCCCGGCTGTCCTCGCCCATGACGTTCACGCTGAAGACGCGCGTATCCCGGATGTTCGCGAGCGTCCGCGCGTCGTTCTCGAGCGAGAGCGCGACCATCCGGGGCTTGAAGGAGATCTGCATCAGCCAGTGGGCGGCCATGACGTTCAGGCCCATCGGCCCGCGCGAGCCGACCACGTACATGCCGTAGTTCATCATGTCGAGCGCCGGCTTCGCGTCGTCTTCGGACATGCGGTGCTCCTGAAGGAGTGACGATCGGATTGTATCGGGCAGGTTCTAGATTCGCCGACGCGTTGACAGTGGCCGCCGCCCATCCGATACTTAGGCAAGGGCGAAATATTCATTTTCGCCCACAGGAAGGGCTTGACGATGACTACTGAGCAGAAAACGCCGCAGGGCTTCGAGCTTTTCGACAGCCCGATGATGGCCGGCGACCCCTACCCGTTCTTCGCCGTGATGCGCGAGAACTCCCCGGTGACGAAGCTCGGTCCCATGGGGCTGTGGGCCGTGGCGAAGTACGACGACGTCATCCGCATCCTGCGGGACCAGGAGACGTTCTCGTCGGTCGTCGGTGCACGGCAGATGGCCGGCGAGGTGCTGCCGCCCAGCATGATCTTCAACGATCCGCCGGTGCACACCCGCATGCGCGGGCTGATCTCGAAGGCGTTTACCCCGCGGACCATCGAGTTGCAACGCGAGGCCATCCAGGAGTACTGCACGCGGCTCGTCGACTCGATGCTCGCGAAGCCTGAAGCGGACCTTATCGCGGACCTCGCGTATCCGCTCCCGGTCATGGTCATCGCCAACATGCTCGGCGTCGCCGACGGCGACCTCGCGACGTTTAAGCGCTGGTCCGACGCGATCATCGAGAACGTTGGCGTGTCGCTGCTCATCGGCGACGATAGCGCGCTCGCCGACATCAACGTCGAGTTCGACCGCTACTTCAAGCAGCGCCTCGACAAGCTGCGTCGCGAGCCCGAGGACAACCTGCTCAGCGGCCTCGTCCACGCGGAGACCGAAGACGGCCGCCTCAGCGAAGAAGACCTGCTCGTAATCTGCCGGCTGCTGCTCGTCGCCGGCAACGAGACGACGACGGGCCTGATCGTGAATTCGATCCGCGTCTTCGCGGAGTTCTCGGGGGTCGTCGCGCGGCTCCGCGAGGACATCGACCTCGTGCCGACGGCCATCGAAGAGATCCTGCGCTACTACGCGCCGTTCGCCGCGACCTTCCGCCGGGCCACGCGCGACGTCGAGGTCCGCGGCGTAACGATCCCGGCGAACGAGCGCATCATCACGCTGCTCGCGTCGGCGAACCGCGATCCGGACCAGTTCCCGAACCCCGACGAGTTCATCGTCGACCGCGAGCCGAACCGGCATCTCGCATTCGGCATGGGGATCCACTTTTGCATCGGTGCGCCGCTCGCGCGTCTCGAGGCGGACGTTGCGCTGCGGACGCTGGTGCCACGGATCACCGGCGTGCGCATCACCGGCGAAGTGGATCCGGGCGTGTACCTGCGTCCGGGGGGACCGGAGGCGCTGCCAGTGGTCTTCGATCTGGCGGAAGAGCCGATCCCCGCGGCCTAACCCGGCGCTAGCGCCCGCAGCATCTCGAGCGTCTGTTCCGCGCGTGCCACGGGTTCGATGGTCGTCGGCATGAAGTTCAGGACGGGCACGGTCACGCCGTTGTCGACGTAGGCCTGCACCTTCCGCCGGCATGTCGCGGCATCGCCGTGGACGAGGAGGTCGTCGATCGTCTCACGGCGGATCGCCGCGGTCGCGGCTTTGCGATCGCCTGCGGCCCACGCCTCCTGCATCGGGCGCAGCTCGGCGCTATGGCCGAGCCAACCGTGGAACGCCGCGTATACCGGCACGGTGAGATAGCCCGCGATCGCGCGCCGGCCGAGGAACTCGATCGCGCGCTCGTCGTCCGTCATGCAGACGAAGATCCGGCACACGACTTCGAGCTTCGCTGGATCGCGGCCGGCCTTCTCGGCGCCTGCGCGCGCTGCTGCTACGGTCTTTGGGACGTCGTTCGGGCCGAGCCAGTTGATGATCACGCCGTCCGCCTCGGCGCCGCCCAGCCTCAGCATGCGTTCTCGGAGCGCGGCGATGTACAGCGCCGGCGCCGGCGCGAGCTGGCGCGACATCCGCATGCCGTCGACGCGCACGGTGTCGAGTGACTCGCTCACCTTCTCGCCGGCGAACGCGCGCTGGAGCACCTTAGTGACGTCGCGCACCTTCCGATACGGCAGTTCGAACGGGATGCCGTTCCATCGGTCGACGATGGCCGGCGATCCTGCGCCGATCCCCAGCGCGAAGCGTCCCGGCGCCGTTTCGGCGATGGCCATCGCGGACATCGCGAGCGTCAGCGGGCCGCGCGTGTAGACGTTGGCGATGGCCGTGCCGAGCCGCAGCTTGTCGGTCCACACGGCCGCGAGTGCCAACGGCGTGAAGCAGTCCACGCCGTCCACCTCGTACGACCAGGCGTCCGTGTAGCCGAGACGCTCGGCTTCCTGCAGCGCGTCCTTGTGCGCGCGCAGGGGCAGGCCGTCGAAGGGAAAGGTGAATCCGTATCCTGGCACCCGCGCATGATGGCGGAGCCGTCAGCTTCGATCCAGTATGGTCGGGTGCGCCGCGGGCGACCGGACTCGGCAGTTGGTTACGGCGTCCAGACCTGTGACGTCTCAATACCGAGAAGTGCGAGGTAGAGCAGCATGTCGGCGCGGTGATGAAGGTCGTGTTCGAGGAGATGAAACGCGACCCAGTGCCCCGTCCTCAGTGGTGCCGCAGCCCAGTATCGATCGCGATAGGTGGCGTCGAGCTTCTCCTGATCATTGAACGTGCGGTGAATACGCTCCCACGTTTGGCGCAGCGCGATCTTGATCTCTTGTTTCGTATGGACGTTCTGGTAGACGCCGATGTCGGTCTCGCCGTCGTTGATGGCGCGGTTCATCCACTGCTCGCGCGCTTCAGCCAGGTGGAGAAAGGTGTGGTGAAAGGTCCAGAGCTCGGGCTTCGGTGACCACTCCATCTTGTCGTCCGGCACGCGGTCGACGAGCTCGACGAGCATGTCGTTGAGGTTCTTCCAGGTTGGCAGGATGTCGAGGCGGGCACCCTCGATCTTCATAGCATCGGAATGGTGGCAAAGCACGTTAGGGCTGGGCAACAACTGCCCGATGCGAGCTACCCCAGCCCCTCGACGATGTACGGATCCAGCCCCGGATACGACTCCAGACACGCCCGCCGCTCCGCCTTCAGCTTCGCGACCCAAGCGTCGTACTCGCCCGTGCGGTCCAGCGCAGCGAAGCGGTCCTTCGGGCGGAGCAGGTCTTCGTCGTCGGGCGCGATGCCGGGGATGTGCTTCGCGAGCATGTAGCCGAAGTCTGGGTCGCGCTCCCACTCGACTCCGCCGCCCTCCGCCACCGCCCGCATACAGGCGGACGAGTGCGACACCTTGATCTTCTTCGAGCCCGGCCCCGTGTCGTCCACGATCCAGCCGGTGTTCATCAGGTACACGTCCACCGGATGGCTGCGCAGCAACTCCAGGAAGCGGTTGCCCTGCAGCGCGTGCGGCATTGGGAAGAACGGGTTCGTGCCGGGTACACGCAGCGCCTTCCCCGCTTCGTCCTTGCCCCCGGCGCTCGTGCCCTGCGTCTCGCCGAGCATGAAGTACGCTGCCGCCTGGTGCATCGAGAGCTTGGCGATCGCCGGTACCACGCCGCGCGCGCGGTTGAGGATCACGATCGCGCTCGCCGGTGCGATGTTCCGCGCATCTTCGTACCGCCCGAGCGCCGCCAGCGGGAACACCGCGCGCCCGTTCTGCGTGAACGACTCGTTGAAGAAGTCGAGCGAGCCGTCCGCGTTGCGGTAGACGTTCTCGAGATACGCGTCCTTGCTGACCGTCGCGCGGTAGATCTCCGGCTCCGTCTCCTCGGCTAGCGAGAAGGTCTTCGCGAAGCACCCGTTCTCGGTGCCGTGCACGCGGCCGTCCGGCATCAGCGCGATGAAGTCGTCCTGCACCGGCTTCGAGCCGTCCGCGCCCTGGAACGTCGTCGTCGTCTTGCCTGTACCGGACAATCCGATGATCAGGATCGTCTTGACGCCCGACGTCGACGGTGCCGCCTTGCATCCCGCGTGCATCGCCAGGCCGCCCATGTCGTACACGATCTTGTTCCACATCCGCAGGCCGCCCTTCTTCGACTCGCCGAAGTAGTCGGAGTTGAGCACCCGCGTCACGCCGTGGTCGAGATCCACTGCGATGCATCGGTCGTTCGGGTATCCCGGCGCCTCGAGGTTCGGCGTGTCGATGATGGTGATTAGCGGCTCGCCCTGCGTCGTCCGCTCGAAGTAGAGGTACTTCTGCATGCCCGCGACGTTCGCGTTGCGCCGCTCGATGATCAGCCGCGCGGCGGTCTGCACCTCGGGCGAGTTCGAGATCTCGCCGTCGATGACGATCATCTCCTGGTCGCGGATATAACGCTCCTGGATCTCCTTGATGGAGTCGTATTCCGTCCGCGTCATCGTCTGCAGGCCGTGGAACGCCTCCGGCTCGTCCGTGACGATGTACGTGCTCGCGGTGCTCCGCGCGTCCACCCGCGTAAACACGTCGAGGTTTTCGTACACCGTCCGCTTCGCGTTCTCCATCTCAGACGTGAACTGGTGCAGTTCCTCCTGCGATGGGTTGTCGATGAAGCGCTTGGCTTCGAGCTGGTATTCGCGCGTCTGCAGTGACACCATCTGTGACTTCTCCTCTGCCGGGCGTCGGCCGGACGCCGGATTGGCGTGCCATTGTGATACTGCTACAACGCCGTTCGCGCCATGCCGCGTCAATCCCGATGCTGTCTCGAACCTCTGGCGTTCGCCATACTCTCGCAGACACGATTCGGCAGGAGACGGCGATTGGACACCTACAGGACAATCATCGGAAAGCGCGATACGCGCTCGTTCCTCGAGAAACCAATTCCGGACGATGCGCGGCATCGAATCCTTCAGGCCGCCCGGATGGCCGGGTCGTCGAAGAACGCCCAGCCCTGCCGCTTCGTCGTCGTCGACGACCAGCACGTCAAGGAAGAAGTAGCGAAGTGCGGCGACTTCGCGGCGTGGATCCCGACCGCGCCGCTGCTCGTGGCCGTCGCCGTCGGCGGGCCCGGAACCCGCAATGAGTTCGACGCTGGCCGCGCCGCCCAGAACATGATGCTGGCCGCAAAGGCTCAAGGCATCGGATCGTGCCCGGTGTCGATGCACCACGAAGACTGCGCGCGCGATGCGCTCGGCCTGCCCGCGGACTTCCGCGTCGCGATCGTCGTCGCGTTTGGCTACCCCTCGAAACCCCAGAAGAAAGTCCCGGAAGCGGCCCGCAAGCCGTGGGACGAGTACGTCCACGTCAACCGATGGTGACGCGCCGATGTTCCTGATCGCGGGCAGCGGCCGCTCGGGCACGAGCGCGGTCGCGAAGCTGGTGCACAACGCGGGGCTATCGGTTGGCCACGACCTGATCGAGGCGGACCAATCGAACGCCGACGGCTACTTCGAGGAGCGCCCGGTGATCAAGCTCAACGACTGCATCCTGCGCGACACCGGCCTAAACCTGCGGTTCGCCACCGCGACGCGCGAGCAGGTCCTCGAAGCGGCGAAGATCTACCACGACGAGATGCGCGAGCTCGTCGCCAATGCGACGCCGGCGTGGAAAGATCCACGCTTCAGCTGGACGCTCGAGGCGTGGATGGAACTGCTGCCCGAGCGCCCTCGCATCATCGTGTGCCTGCGCAGCCCGGGCGAAGTCGTCGGATCGACGATGCGCTACTACGGGCTCGTCGGCCGCGAGTCCGTGCGCGCCGTCGAGCACCTGTGGCGTACCCAGTACGAGCGCCTGCTCGAGGTGATTGACGCGTACGAACTCGACGCGACGTGCGTCGAGTACGAAGCGCTGCACGGCGGCGACACCGCCACGCGCGAGCGGCTCGAACGGTTCGTCGCCAGCCCGATCGACTGGACGGGCGTGCGCACCGAGCTGCGGCATCACTCTGCGAACGTCTCACGCCGCTTCGGAAAGCTGTACCGGCAGGTCAGGTCGCTGGGGCAGGAGCCGAAGGCGCGGGAGGCGCCGGTTGCGCTTCCGACTGTCGCCGCCGCACCGTCAGAGTCAGCCCCTTAACCGCCGTCACGATGACGGCCTCGCCCTGGCGAACCGGTCCGTCTTCGGCCACGGCCCTCCATCGCTCGCCCTCGATGAAGACGAATCCCTGGGGATCCAGGTCCGACCGCGCGATCGCCCTGCGCCCGACCATCGTCTGCACGCCGAGCGCTGCCGGCATGCGCCTCGCGCGCAGCACCGCGAGCGCGAACATCCCGAAGAACGCCGCGATCACGAGGCCCATGCTGATCACAAGCCAGCGCGACACCTGGAAGTCCGGATTGCTAGTCGACGTCAGCAGCAGGCCACCAGCGATGAGCGACACTACGCCACCTATGCCGAGCGCGCCGAATCCTCCGACGTAGAACTCCAGGGCGAACAGCAGGAACGCCAGCAAGATCAGCGCGACGCCTGCCCAGTTCACCGGCAGCGTGCCCAGCACGAAGAACGCCAGGATGAGCGAGATTGCCCCGAACACGCCGGGAAAGAAGATGCCGGGATGGACCAACTCGATCAGCAGACCCAGTCCGCCGAGGCTCAGCAGCAGGAACGCGAGGTTCGGGTCGCTCAGCACGAGCAGGAACCGCTCGAAGAGCGTCATGTCGTTGTGTACCTGCGGCGCGTCGGGAAGACCCGTGAGCGTGACGTCGCCGCTGCCATTGACATTCACGCTGCGCCCCTCGGACTGCCGCAGCACGTCGTTCACATCCGTCGCCGAGAAGTCGACGATGTGCTGATCCACCGCTTCGCTCGTCGGCGCCGAAACGCTCTCGCGCACCGCACGCTCGGCCCAGTCGGCGTTGCGTCCTCGCGTCTCTGCGATGCTGCGCGCGTACGCGGCCGCGTTGTTCTCGACCTTCTGCCCGAGCGTCCCACCGATGTCGCCGCCGCTCGCATCCACCGGATGTGCCGCGCCGATGCTTGTGCCCGGCGCCATCGCCGCGACGTGCGCGGACATCGTGATGAAGGTGCCGGCGGATGCCGCCTTCGCGCCGCTCGGCGACACGTACACGATCACCGGCACTTTCGAAGACTGGATCCGCTGCACGATGTGCTCCATCGAAGTCGAGAGCCCGCCGGGCGTGTCGAGCTGGATGACCACGGCCTTCGCGTTCGTGCGCTCCGCCTCGCCGATCCCTCGGTCGATGTAGCGCTGCATCACCGGGTTCACCTCGGAGTCGGCCTTGAGGATGTGGACAGCGCCCTGCTGCTGGATGCGCGGCGCGCACGCCACGGCGATGCCGGCGAGCAGCATCACAGTCGCGAGCGCCAGCCGGAGCCTGCGTGGCGGGACAAGGCGCTGGAGTGGGACGAGCGGGAGGTGCATGTGGCGCTCCTCACGTCCATTCTCGCACCGCCGTTCGCGCCCCAGCAATGAAGCGTTCGCACCATCTGGCGAGTCGCGTCCAGATTCGGCTGCGGCTCGATTTCGATAGAATGCGGCAGTCCCCGCCGGATTGGCGGGGATTTCAGTCAGGCGCCGATCATGACTCAGGCCCCCGAACGCCAGCTCGCCCGCGGGATGCGCGACTTGCCGCCCGACGAGATGCTCAGCGTCCGCCGCGTCGAGGACGCGTTCGCGGCGACCTGCCGATCCTGGGGTTATCGCGAGATCCGGACGCCCGTCATCGAGAACCTGCACCTCTTCACGGCCGCTGGCACCTTGTCGCCGCAAACGCTGGAGCGCGTGTATTCGTTCCTCGATTGGGACGGCTGGAGCGGTGAGCGCGTCGTGCTGCGCCCCGACTCTACGATTCCCGCCGCCCGCCTCTACTCCGAGCACCTCGAGCGCGACGGTATCGCGAAGCTTTTCTACTGCCAGAGCGTGTTCCGCTTCACCGATGCCGGCGCCTCGCGAGAGGAGTGGCAGTGCGGCGTCGAGCTGATCGGCGACACCGGCCGCGCGGGTGACGTCGAACTCGCAGCGCTCGCGCTCGATGCGCTGGCCGCCATCGGCGTATCGGACGTGATCGTCCGCCTTTCGCACGCCGGCATCGTTCGGTCGGTGCTCGCGGCAGCCGGCCTCACGCTCGAAGAGCAATCTGCGGCGTACGACCGCCTGCTCGATGGCGACCTGGCCGTCGTGGGCGAGGTCGAAGCGCGCCTGCCCCAACTCAACGCGCCGCTTCACCTGCTCTTCGAGATCGAAGGTGCTGGCAGCGCCTACATCGCCAATATCCGCGGCGCGCTCGCCGCGGACGTGCCGGGACTCGCCGCGGCGCTCGATGAGCTGGCCTTCGCATGCGAAGCGCTCGAAGCTACGGGCCACCGGCCGCTGATCTCCAGCGTCCTCGCACGCAGCTTCGAATACTACTCCGGCATCGTCATGGGGTTCGATGCTGCCGGACGTCGCGTCGGCTCCGGCGGCCGGTACGACGACCTCCTCGCAACGATGGGCGGCCGCGCGGTGCCGGCGTCCGGGTTTGCGCTCCAGGTCGCACCCCTGGCGCAGATAGCGGCTACAAGCAGGGATGATCTGGATCGCCTCGTGCTTGTGCGCGCGGCGGATGAGACGGGGGCCGGCGTGGCAACGGCGCTGTCCGCCGCCGATGAGTTGCGGCGCGCTGGTTTCATCGCTGACACGATCGGCGTCGACGGCGCGGCGACAGACACGTTGATTTGCGCGGACCGCTCGCCGCGTTTCACGCTGCAGTCGAGGGCGTCTGCCGATGCCTCATCAGACAGCCTGAAGGACATCATCGCCGTACTGGAGCGCCCATCGTGATCCGGCTCGCGCTTCCGACCGGCGATCTGCGGGTTGCGACAGCGGCGGTCCTCGACCGCGCCGGCATCGGCATCGGCGACTACGCGTCCGGCTCGCGCTCGCTGCGCTTCGAGATGTTCAGCGGTGGCGGCGTAGCGCGAGTCTTCCGTGAGAAGGACATCCCCGTGCAGGTCGCGCTCGGAAACTACGACCTGGGCATTTGCAGCCTGACCTGGGTCGAAGACCTGACGCAGCGCTTCCCGGCGCATCACGTCGTCCGCGTCTGCGACCTCGGCTTCGGCGCATCGTCCCTCTGGCTCGCCGCGGCCTCCGATCGATTCGACGCGTCGGTGTGCATCGTCAGCGAGTACGCGCACATCGCCGACGCCGTCGCGCGGCGGATGCGGCTGGGCCGCTATCGCGTGTTCTCGGTCTGGGGCGCCGCCGAAGCGTATCCGCCAGAGGACGCGGACATCGCGCTCATCGCAGCTGCCGACGAAGCGAACGTCGCCTCACACGGACTCCGCCCGCTCGCGCGCGTGCTGGACAGCTCCGCGTGGCTCATCGCGAACAGCGACAGCCTCGCATCGAAGGAACTTGCTCCCATCCTCGGGCCGCTGCTGACGGCCGGCTCGGGCGCAGGTGCACCGCCCTCTATCGATGCGCCGTCCTCGCTGCAGTTCGCGCCTCGCAGGGAGCCGCCGTTGCGGCGCTCAATCCGCCTCGCGCTGCCCGACGGCCACCAGCAAGCGCACGCGATCGAAACGCTGCGCGACGCCGGCATCCGCGTCCACGGCTATGAGGACGGCACCGTGGTCCGCCGCCCCCAAATCGATATCGACGGCGTCGAGGTGAAGGTCATCCGCCCACAGGACATGCCGCAGATGGTGGCTCTCGGGCAGTTCGACCTGGCGGTCACCGGGCGTGACGTGCTGTTCGATCACCTGGTGCAGTTCCCATCGAGCCCGGTCGAGCAAATCGTCGATCTGGGCCGGTCGCGCTATTCGCTGGCGGCGATCGTGAAGGATGTGCAGTCCGATACGGTCGCCGGCGCCGTCCGCGAGTGGCGCGCCGCGCGCCCGAACGCGCCGATCCGCGTGGCGAGCGAGTTCGCGAACATCGCGGACCACTTCGCGCGCGAGCGTCACCTCGGGCGCTATAGCGTCATCCCTATCGCCGGCGCATCCGAGGGGTTCGTGCCCGACGACGCCGATATTCTGATCGAAGGCATAGAGACCGGGGCGAGCGTGCGCGCGAACAAGCTGACGGTGCTGGAGCGATTCTTCGAGTCGACGAGCTGCGTCATCGCGAACAAGCAGCGGCCAGATGGCGCGCGCCGCGCGGTTTTCGATGCGCTGGTCGATCGTCTGCGGGCAGGCGCCCTTGAGCGCGAGCCGGCGCCGGTTGCGGGAGCGTAGCCAATGCCGCCGCTCGGACTGCACATGGTTGCCGCGCGCGAGATTGCCGGTGGGCTTCCATCCAAGCGCTTGGACGCCGACCGCGGCGCGTACTACCTCGGCGCCACCACGCCCGACATCCGCGTGCTCACACGCTGGGACCGCGAGCGCACGCACTTCTTCGACCTGACCCAGCTCGGCGCTCAGAGCGGCGTCCACCGCCTGTTCGATGAGCAGCCGCAACTGCGCGACGTCACCGCCGTTGAGGCACCCACGGCCGCGTTCGTCGCCGGATACATCTCGCACCTGGTGCTCGACGAGGAGTACATCACGCAGATCTACCGCGAATGCTTCGGCGAGGGCGGCGCGCTCGGCGACGAGCTGATGGCTAACGTGATGGACCGCCTGCTTCAGCTCCACCTCGACCGTGAAGAACGCGAGGACGCGTGCGCCGTGCAGGAGATCCGCGACGCCCTGGCGCAAACCGCCGTCGAAGTGTCCGTGGACTTCATCGCGCGCGACACGCTGCTCGAGTGGCGCAACTGGCAGCTCGACCTCATTTCTACCGCGCCGCGTTTCGAGAAGATGATGGCGCGCCACCTGCACGCCGCCGGTATCCAGGGCGAAGAGGCGATCTCGCGCTTCTTCGAAGAGCACGCCGACGAGTTGCTGCGCGGCACCATCGAGCGCGTCGGCGAGCAGCGCATCCGCGAATACCTCTCGACGGCGAAGGCGAAGGCGCGCCAGGCGATGAAGGAATACCTGTCGTGAGGATCGTCCACGGCGCGGACGAAGCGCGAGCGACGTTGCTACGCCGCCAGCCGCTCGGCGAGACGCAGCTTCCCGACGCGGTGCGGCGCAAGAACGCCGGGGTCTTCGGCGCCGACCTTCCGGTGACGGAGCAGGTGCGCCGGATCATCGATGACGTGCGCCGAGACGCCGACGCGGCGCTGGCTCGATACACGAAGGCGTTTACCGGCGCGGACTACACCACGTTCGAAGTCCCGCTCGACGAGATCGATAGCGCGCACAAGTCCGTTGACCCTTCGCTCGTCGATGCCCTGCGCACCGCGGCCGATGGCATCCGCGCCTACCACGAAGCCCAGCTCGAGCATTCGTCGCGTTCGTTCATGCGTGACGGCGTCGGCATGCAGGTGCGCCCGATCGAGCGTGTCGGCATGTACGTCCCCACAAGCCGCGGCGCCGTGTACCCGTCGTCTGTGCTCATGACCGCGATCCCCGCCCGTGTGGCGGGCGTCCGTGAGCTGATCATGATGTCCCCCGCCGGCCCGGATGGCTCCGTCGCGCCGCTGAAACTCGTCGCGGCGCAGATCGCTGGCGTCGACCGAATCTTCCGCGCGGGCGGCGCCGAGGGCATCGCGGCAATGGCGTACGGAACGGAGTCAGTGCCGCGCGTCGAAAAGATCGTCGGTCCCGGGAACATCTTCGTCACCGTCGCGAAGCGGGAGGTCTTCGGCACAGTCGGCATCGACGCGCTGTACGGCCCGAGCGAGACCATCGTCATCGCCGACGACACCGCCGACCCGATGCTCGCCGCCGCCGATCTGCTCGCCCAGGCCGAGCACGACGAGCTCGCAACTCCGATCCTGCTCTGTACCTCAGACGCCATCGCAGAGGCGGTGGGGCGCGAAGTCGAGCGCCAGTTGTCCCTTCTAGATCGTGAATCGATCGCGCGCGCATCGTTCGACGCGCGTGGCGGCGCGGGGGTAGTCGGGAGCGTTGAGGGCGCGGTTGATCTCGCAAACGAGTACGCGCCGGAGCATCTGTGCCTGCTCGTGCGGGACGCGGTTTCGGTCGCGAAGGTCATCAGCAACGCCGGCGGCGTCTTCGTCGGCGATGACGCGCCTGAGTCGCTGGGCGACTACATCGCTGGACCGTCGCATGTCATGCCCACGTCCGGAGCCGCCCGATACGCCTCCCCGCTCGGCGTGCATGACTTCCTCAAGGTCACCAGCGTCGTCTCCGTCGACGCGCAGCGCCTGCGCGAAGCCGGTCCGACCGCAGCGGCGATCGCCCGCGCCGAGGGCTTCACCGCCCATGCCCGCTCGATTGAGCTGCGGCTGCACGGAGAGTCCGCGCCGCCCAAGTGATCCCTGCCCATCGTGCATAATTGGTGGATCGCCGCGCACGCGACGATGAAGACTGGATGTCAATGAAGAAGTCGGCCTTCGACATTCGATCGATCATCCGCCCGGACCTGCTCGAGCTGCCGGGGTACGTGCCGATCACGCCGTCTGACGTCCTCGCCGAGCGGCTTGGCATCGCGCCGGAGGACGTGATCAAGCTCGACGGCAATGAGAACCCGTTCGGGCCGTCGCCCCGCGCGCTCGAGGCCGTCCGCAACGAACGCAACTACCACATCTACCCGGATCCCGACCAACGCAAGGTGCGGGACGCGTTGTCCGGATGGCTCAACGTCCCTGCGGAGACGATCGTATGCGGCCTCGGCAGCGACGATCTGATCGACCTGTTGCTCCGAGCCGTAGTCGTGCCCGGCGATGGCGTGATCGACTGCCCGCCGAGCTTCGGCATGTATCCGTTCTCCGCGCAGGTCGCCGGCGCGCGCGTGATCGAGGCGCCAAGGCAGGAGAGCTTCGCGCTCGAGCTTCCCGCGATCGAAGCCTCCGCCGACCGCGCGAAGCTGATCTTCGTCGCGTCGCCGAACAATCCGACGGGCAACCGCATGGAGCGCGACGAGCTGGAGCGCCTGCTCGCCACGGGCCTGCTCGTCGTCGTGGACGAGGCGTACATCGAGTTTGCGGGCGTGGAACACTCCTTCGTGCCGCTCGTGCGCGACCACGAGAACCTCGTCGTGTTGCGGACGTTCAGCAAGTGGGCCGGTCTCGCCGGTCTGCGCGCCGGCTACGCGGTGATGGCCCCGGAGCTCGCGTCAATCCTGATGACGATCAAGCAGCCCTACAACCTCAACGTCGCCGCCGGCGTAGCGATGCTCGGCGCCCTCGACGACGCACCGATGCTGATGGAGCGCGCGTGCAAGATCGCCGGCCTGCGAGACTCGCTGAGCGCCATGCTCCAGGAGGTTGACTGGATCACACCGTATCCGTCCGAGGCGAACTTCGTGCTATGCCGGCTCGACGGAGTCGATGCGCTCGAAGTGAAGGAGCGGCTCGCAGCCCGGGGCATCTTCGTCCGATACTTCGACACGCCGCTGCTGCGGAATTGCCTCCGCATCAGCGCCGGCCAGGAGGAGCAGCAGCAGCGCTTCGTGGCGGCATTGCGAGAGATCGGAACAGAGCTTGGCCGCTGATGCATCGCTCGATACGCGCCACGCCCTCTTCGTGATCTCCGGCACTCAGGGCGCTGGAAAGACGACCGTCGCCGGGCTGCTCGCGCGCCGGTTCGCACGCGGCGTGCACGTATCCGCCGACGCGCTGCACAAGATGATCGTGAGCGGTGGTGTGTGGCCGGAGCTGGAGGACACCGACCGCGAGGGCGGCGTGCAGGGCGAAGCCGGCGACCAGTTGCGGCTCCGCCAGCGCAACATGTTCCTGCTCGGCCGCTCGTTCTACGACGCCGGCTTCACTGTCGTGCTCGACGACATCCTCATCGGCCCGAACCTGCAAGAGACGCTGGAGCCGCTGCGCGACCGCCCGTTTCACTTCGTGATGCTCCGGCCCTCGCTCGAAGTCGTTCGCGAGCGGGAGCGCGGGCGCGGCACGCAGCTGTACGAAGAGTGGGAGTGGCTCGATGACGCGATCGAGCGCACGCCGCGCATGGGACTTTGGCTCGATACCTCGAATCAGACGGCCGAAGAGACGGCAGACGAGATCATGCGCCGCGCGTGGAATGAAGCGCTCATCCCGGCGGCCGGGTTATCGAGCGTGGCGTCCCGATGAGCCGCACTGCCACGATCGTCCGCGAGACGAAAGAGACCCGCATCGAGGTCACGCTCGACCTCGACGGCAGCGGTCAGTCGTCCGCGAAGACGGGCATCGGGATGCTCGACCACCTCGTCGAGCAGATCGGGAAGCATGGCCTCTTCGACCTGGGCGTGACCGCGACCGGCGACCTCCACGTCGATGAGCATCACACCGTCGAGGACGTCGGCATCGCCTTTGGCCAGGCGTTCGACCGCGCGCTCGGCGAGCGAAAGGGCATCGTACGCATGGCGGACGCGACGGTGCCGCTCGACGAAGCACTCGCGTCCGTCGCGATTGACATTAGCGGCCGCCCGCATTGCGTCGTGAATGCGAAGTGGACTCTCGACCGAATCGGCGAATTGCCGGCGTCACTTGTCGAGCACCTGCTCTGCTCCTTCGCGACGGAGGCGCGGCTGACGCTGCACGCTCGCGTACATGCCGGCGAAAACGACCACCATCGCGCCGAAGCGATGTGCAAGGCGCTCGGACGCGCCCTGTGCGCGGCGACGCGCATCGAGCCGCGCCTCGGCGGCGCGTCGCCGAGCACGAAGGGCACGATCGAATAGCGGTGCTCCGTCTCGTACAAATGCACGGTGAGCCCGCCAGCGGCAAGACGACGCTGGCGCGCGCGCTCGCAGCTAAGTTGAACGCTGTCGTTCTCGAGATGGACGTGATCACCGCCGCACTGGTCCGGAGCACCGTCGATGTGAGTGCACCTGGCTCGGTCGTCTACGAGTTGCACTACTCAATCGCCGAGCACCTGCTCGGGCAGGGGATCTCAGTTGTGCTCGACAATCCGGTTTATCGCGCGTTCGTCGAGCAGCGCTCGCGCACAGTAGCCGACGGTTTCGGCGCGGCCTGGACGATGATCGAGTGCGTCTGCTACGACACTGACGCGGTGAGCGAGTGTCTAAGACAAAGAGACCGTTTCCCGCATCAGTCGCAGCAGATGGCGAATTGGCGCGAGGTTCCCGGAACGAGCGAGCCTGGCTCTGAGCGGCTGATCATCGAGACAAACGCGCCACTTGAGCAGTGCGTGCGACTTGCCCTGGACTACGTCAATCGCGCGGCTTCCGATAGATGATCAGCTCCGTGTCACCCGTGCGCTCGGCGAACCGTCCTGACGGCGACGAATCCGCGAGGATCTGCCGCACATCCCCCTCGAACTGCGCCAGCCGATCGCCGAACAGGTGCGGCGCAGAGCTGGAACTTGAAAGATGGTGCGCGAGCACGTCGTCCGGCGTCCGCACGATGGTCTCCGAACCGGTGATCCGCACCCGCTGCGGCGCCTCGAAGCCGGCGCGGCCGAGCACGATCTCCTCGCCGCTCGGGAACACCTCACGGGTGGTCTGACCGGCACGCCGCTTCGGCCCGAGGTACTCGCGGATCAGCTCCCGGATCGCGTCGTGCGGCGGCTCGGGATGCGGTAGCGGCTCGTCGCCCTCGATCTTCTCCCTGTAGTGAAACGCGTCGACGTGCACGAACGCGCCGCCCGGCTCCAGCATCTGCAGGATCGTCGCCGCGACCAGGTCGCGGTCCATCCAGTGGAACGATGCGCCGAACGTCGCCACCCGGAACTCGCCGAGCCCAGCCGGAAGCTCCTCGGCTCGCATTCGCACCCAGCGCGCGTTCTTGACGCCGTGCTCAGCCGCGAGCCGCTTCGCCTCCGCGATCATCCCGGCGTCCGGGTCGAGGCCGACCACCTCTTCGAACAGATGCGCAATCCGCAGCGCGATGAGCCCCGGGCCGCACCCCACGTCGATCGCCCGGCCGTGCCCGTCGAGCTCCATCGCATCCCGGAGGGCATCGGAGAGCCCTGCCGGATACGGCAGCCGCCCCCGCGCGTAGTACGGCGCCGACCCGAGAAACAGAGTCTCGTCCCAACGCCAGTCGTCGGTTGGCGGCCCTTCGCCCTCCACCATCGATTCTCTCCCGACCGGCACCGATTGACGCCCTGCGATAACTGCAGCGATCTTCAGTTGACGCCCCGACCCGCCGATCCTACTATCTAGCAAGCGCTAGAATAATCCCCTGCCGAAAGGACACGCCGATGGCCGTCGACACGAAAACCACGGAGATGCTCAAGACGGAGCCCGACATCACCGAGGGCCTCGACCTGAGCTGGATGAACGCGACCGGCGAACGCGGGATGAACGCGCGCCCGGGCCGCCGCGGCCTCACGCTCGAGGAGATCAACAAGAGCAGTTACGGCAACGCGCCCGCGACTTCGAGCGAGACGACGATGGCGCCGCGCGGCGCAGCGCGGCGTGCCGGCGTCCCGCGCATCGGCTACATGGTGCCGACCAAGGGAGACATCTGGTCGGAGAACGCGGCGATGCTCTACGAGGAGGCGGTGCAGCGCCAGTGGTCCTCGGCGACCGACATCCCGTGGGAGGAGCTCCGCCCGCTGCCCGACGACGTCGAGCGCGCGTACAGCCAGTTCTGCACGTTCCTCACCGAAGTAGAGTTCATCGCCGGCGACACGCCGTCGCAGTGGCTGCCCCAGATCAGCAACGAGCACTTCGAAGTGAAGATGTTCCTCGCGTCGCAGATCATGGACGAAGCGCGACACCTCGACGTCTTCCGAAAGCGCGCGCTCGCGAACGGCGGTGGCTTGATGCGGTCGAGCGGCAACGCCGGCCTGCGCGTGATCATCGAGGCGAAGGACTTCACCGAGATGTCCACGATCATGCACGTCCAGGGCGAAGGCCTCGTCCAGTCCATCTTCCGCATGGGTGAGTTCATCGCCACGAACGAAGCCGAGAAGCGGATCTTCCGGCTGTCGGCGCAGGATGAATCGCGTCACGTCGCCTTCGGCGTCATGCACCTGAAGTACATCCTCGAGACGGAGCCCGAGCGCCGCGAGGAGATCCATAGCTACCTGGAGAAAGCGGAGTCCGTGCTTGTCGGCGGCGGTAGTGGCGACTCCGCTCCGGTCGCGGGCGGCACGCCCGTGTTCGGCACGTCGATCGGCATCCTGTTCGGTCACTCGCTCGGAAGCCAGGAAGAGGGCGGGAAGCTCGCGATGGCCGCGTTCCGGCGCCAGCTCAACGAGTACATGCACCGCCTCGAGGTCGCCGGCATGGGTGAGCGCCGCTACCGCCTCCCGCCGCAGGTCCAGGCCGTCCTCGACCCGCCGAAGAACTAACGCAAGACTCACAGCGAACGTCGAAGCCCCGAAGCGATTCGGGGCTTCTTCACGCCTCGCACGATCTGCAAGCTGTGACTGCGACGCCTCACCGATATCCTGCTCTCATGCCGCACGACGCCGTCACCATCCCCTTGGCACCCGACGTCGAGACGCTGCTGCGCGCGCACGGCATCGACGCCCCCGAACGCGCCCTCGCGCACGACGGATACTCCGGCGCCAAGATCACGCTGATCGAGCAGGGCGGCCAGCGCTACGTCCTCAAACGCATCCGTGCCGCGGACGACTGGATCATGCGCGCCGTTGGCGACACGCACTCGCGCGAGGCGCAGTTCGCTGTGTCCTCGCTGCCGGCACGGCTCCCGGGGTCCGTCCGCCTGGCGACACTCGGCGCAGCGCGGGACGGCGACGGTTGGGCGCTCCTCATGCGCGACATCAGTTCGATGCTCCTGTTGGACGAAGGCCCCATCGTGTCCGTCGCCACGCTGGAGCGCGCGATCGGCGCGATGGCGGATCTGCATGCCACGTTCTGGGAGGCTGGCGTCGAAGCGAGCGGCGTGGACTTCCTCGAACCCACGCGATGGCTCACCGTGCTCTCGCCGGCCACCGGCGACCAGCTCGCGCGCGAGGGCCGCGACTTCGGCCTGGCGCGTGGGTGGGCGCTGTTCCACGAAATCGCGCCCGCCGAAGTTTCGGCTCTCGTCAGCCGCCTCCATGCCGATTCTGCGCCGTTGCTCGAGATCGTCAACGCGCTCCCGAAGACGCTGCTCCACGGCGACTTCAAGTTCGCGAACGTGGGCCTCGATGCGGAGGCGGTGTGGCTCATCGACTGGGCGATGTCGATGCACGCGCCGGTGGCCGTCGAGCTGGCCTGGTTCCTGGGCGTGAACTCCAGCCGCCTGCCATGCACGCTCGACGAGACGATCGCGCGCTACCGCACCGCACTCGCTGATCGCGTGGGCCCGCGCCGATTCGCCTCCGCGAACTGGGACCATCAGCGCGCGGTGGTTGCCATTTGGGGGCTCCTGGTGTACGGATGGGGAAAGGCGCTCGACGCGGCGGACGGCCGCCCGGACGAGCTGCGGTGGTGGTGTGACACAACAATCGCTGCCGCGCGGCAATTCGGCTGGGTCAGCTGAATAGAGTTCGAGGCATAACCTCGGCATTCGAATTGGAGCGAACGATGGCGTTTTTCCTCGCCAAGACCGATCCCGGCACCTACTCGATCGACGACCTCGAGCGCGACGGCACGACCGAATGGGACGGCGTCCGCAATCCCGCCGCGGTCAACGCCATCAAGCAGATGAAGCCCGGTGACAGGGTGTACATCTACCACTCCCAGGGTGAATCGTCAGTCGTCGGCCTCGCGGAGGTGGTCTCCGATCCCCGGCCGGACAAGAACAACGAGCGAAGCTGGGTTGCTGACTTCAGGTTTGTCTCTCGCGCGAGGCGGCCGATGAGCCTCAAGGAGATCAAGGAGTCTCACCAGTTCGACGACTGGGCCCTCGTCCGCATGGGTCGCCTCAGCACGATGCAGGCGCCCGACAAGTTCACGAAGTGGCTGAAGGACCAGAAGGTTTTCTAGTCGCGCTCTCGCACCGTCAGACGCCCGCTATCGCCGCGCGGTCGTTCACCCGCGTTTCGTCGGCGTGAGCCCCATGCGGTCGAGCTCTTCCTGGACTTCCTGCCAGCGCGGCTCCTGCTCGGCCTGCTGCTCGCGGTTGTACCACTTGAAGAACGCCACCGCGATGAACGACCAGAGGATGAGGCTCCCCATCACTTTCATGATGCCGCCGGCGATCTGCTGATCCGCCACGGCGCTCAAGCCCCAGAGCCGCGGCGACTGTTCGTAGAAGCTATACACGGGCGAGTCTGCGAACGTGATGAACGATGCCAGCACCGACGGGATCAGCGACTGCACGAACAGGTACGCCATCTGTAGCGGGTAGGAGTAGCGCGGCAGCGCCGGCACGTCGCTGAGGATCGGCCACCACATCAGCAGCGCCGTGCCGAGCAGCAGCACGTGGACGAGGAAGTGGAACGAGTGGTGGTTCAGCGAGAAGTCCATCGCGAAGGGCAGGTGGGTGATCAGCAGCGTGCCGTTGACCACGAACAGTATCACCAGCGGGTGCACGATCACCTTCGCGACGGCCAGCACGTACTTCGATCGCAGCGGCACCTCCCAGAGCCAGCCCGGGATCCCGGCGAGCAGCAGCGGCGCGGCTACGAGCGTGAACAGCGAGTGCTGCAGCATGTGTGCGCTCAGCAGGTAGTTCTCGCTGACGTCGTGCATCGGCGTGCCGGCCGCGAGGTAGATCACGCCAACGCCCGCCGAGAAGCACCAGATCTGCGATCGCCGAACGCGCCCCGCGTCCGACACCGAAGCCCGAAGCTGCGTCACCGCATACAGGTACGCCGCGAGGAGGAAGATGCACAGCAGGAGGACGTCCGGGTGGACGTGCCAGTGCCACCAGTTCGTGGTCGTTCCGGCGTGGAGCAGAAGCAAGATCGAGGCCTCCGGCGGAGCTCGGACCCCGTCAGTCTAGCTCCCCGGCAGTTCGGCTAGCGCAGCGACGAGCCCAGCGTCGCGAGCACCACGATGAAGATGGCGGCGGCCAGCATGATGCCGCCGGTGAACAGCGTCGAGAAGATCCTGTTGTCGAAGCGCAAATGCATAAACCACAACACGACCAGGACGAACTTCGTCACCGACAGGATCAGCAGGATGGGTACGAGCGCGTCGCGGATCGCGCCGACGTAGTACACGAAGACTTCGATGGCGGTGATCACCGCGAGGATGATGCCGATGTTGATGTACTCGGCCGGCGTCGGGTGAGCGCCCGGGGCCCGGTGGAACGTGGCCATGCCCGTGTCGACCGCCATCGGCCGCTCCGGCGCGAGCGCTGCCAGTATGGCGATGGCCGCGCCGATCACGCCGATGGCGAGCAGGGGCACGCCTGCAAGGATCGCGGGGTCGTCGAGCCAGGCCATACGTCTCCTATTGCGGCGTAATCAGGTACACGAGCGTGAAGATCACGATCCACACGATGTCGACGAAGTGCCAGTACAGGCCCGCCAGCTCGATCGCCAGGCTGTCGCCCTTCCGTATGCCGCCCTGGAGCGAGCGGATGAACAGCGACGAGAGGATCAGCACGCCCCCGGCCACGTGCGCTCCGTGGAACCCGGTCAGGACGAAGAACGACGACCCGAACAGGTTCGCCCTCAGCGACAGGCCTTGATCGTAGAACTCCGTGAACTCGAACGCCTGGCCGGACAGGAAAGTGAGGCCCAGCAGCGCCGTGGCCGCGAGCCAGATGCGCATCGACCGCAGGTCCCCGCGCTGGATCGCCGCTAGCGCCAGCACCATCGTTACGCTGCTCATCAGCAGCACGAACGAGCTGACCGAGGTGAATGGGATGTCGTACAGGTCCTTCGGGTACGGCGCGACGGTGTTGCGGTTGCGGTACAGCAGGTACGTCGAGATCAGCGAGCCGAAAAACAGGCACTCCGACGCCAGAAAGATCCACATCGCGAGCTTGCGATTATCGAGGCCGGTGCTCGTTTCAAGCGAATGTGGTGCTGCCGCTACTTGCTGCATCGTCTCCCCTATCCGTGTTGCGGTGGCGAAGCCGGCTCCAGCACCCATCCGTACAGTCCGCCGACCAGCACCAGCGCGCCGATCGGGATCAGCGCGAACTGATAGATGAGCCCGAGCCCGATGATCGGGAACCCGGCCGCGGCGATGAGCGGCCAGTACGACGGTGATGGCATGTGGATCGAGTGCACGTCCACGTCGTCGTGCTCCTCGTGCGCCGCGCCCGCGGGCACCGGCACCGGCACACCCTCTGCGGTCTCCGCATACTTCTTGTGCCAGAAGTCATCGACGCTGTGCACCGTCGGCACCACTGCAAAGTTGTATTCCGGCGGCGGCGATGGGATGGACCACTCGAGCGTGCGTCCGTCCCACGGGTCAGCTCCCGCCTCTTCGCCCCGGACGAGGCTCAGCACGAAGTTGATGACGAAGATGAGTACCGAGAAGGCGATGATGAACGCCCCGGCGGTCGCCAGCGCGTTCCATAGCCCCCAGCCGAGGTCGTCCGGGTAGGTCTGAATCCGCCGCGGCATGCCCAGGATTCCGAGGATCATCATCGGCTGGAACGTGAGGTTGTAGCCGATGAACATGATCCAGAAATGCGCCTGCCCCAACTTCTCGTTCAGGAGCTTGCCGGTGAATTTCGGGAACCAGTAGTAGACGCCAGCGAAGATGCCGAAGAGCGCCCCGCCGAACAGCACCTGGTGGAAGTGCGCGACGATGTAATACGTGTCGTTCTGCTGGTAGTCCGAAGGCACGGCGGAGTGCGTCACGCCCGTGAGCCCACCGATCGTGAACATCGCGATGAAGCCGATGGCGAACAACATCGCCGTGTTGAGCTTGAGCGACCCGCCCCAGAGCGTCGCCAGCCAGTTGAAGATCTTCACGCCGGTCGGCACCGCGATCATGATCGTCGAGATGCCGAACGCCGAATTCGCCGCGGCGCCCAGCCCCGTGGTGAACATGTGATGCGCCCACACGCCCCAGCTCATGAAGCCGATCGCTATCCCCGAGAACACCACGAACGGGTAGCCGAACAGCGGCTTGCGCGCGAACGTGGGCAGCACCTCCGAGACGATTCCCATCGCCGGAAGGATCAGGATGTAGACCTCGGGGTGGCCGAACAGCCAGAACATGTGCTGCCACAGCAGCGGCGTGCCGCCCGCCGCGGCGTTGAAGAAGTTTGCGTGGAAGATTCGGTCGAACGTCAGCTGCCACAGCCCCACGCCCAGCACCGGCAAAGCGAACACCATCAGGAACGACGTCACCAATGACATCCATGTGAAGACCGGCATGCGGAACAGCGTCATCCCCGGCGCCCGCATGTTCAGGATCGTCACGATGAAGTTGACGCCACCCGCGATCGATGCGATGCCCAGGATCTGCAGCCCGAGCATCCAGAAGTCGACGCCGTTGTCCGGCGAGAACCGGGTCAATGTCAGCGGCGCGTAGCCGTACCATCCGGTCCCGGGCGCGCCCAGCTCGCCCTTGAAAATGTTCCCCCCAGTGAAGAAGCTCAGGTTCAGGAACAGGCCTCCGAGCAGGAACACCCAGTAGCTGAACGAGTTGAGCCGCGGGAACGCCACGTCGCGAGCGCCGATCTGCAGCGGCACCAGCAGGTTCATGAACGCCACGCCGAGCGGCATGACGACGAGAAAGATCATCGTCGTGCCGTGCATCGTGAAGATGCGATTGTATTGGTCCGGGTCGAGGAAGCCGTTGTCGGGACGCGCAAGCTGGATGCGGATGAGAAGCGCTTCGATGCCGCCGATGAGGAAGAAGACCAGCGCCGTCATCCCGTACAGGACGCCGATCTTCTTGTGATCGACGGTCGATATCCAGCTCAGGATGACGTTCTGCTCGCCGTGCGCCTTTGCGCGCGGGATCGCGCCGTGACCTGCGATTGCCTGCGCCATATCGCCTACTCCGCCACAGCCAGTTGTTGACTATCCGTCGGCTGGCTGTTCTCCGCCATCTTGCTCTGCGCCCACGCCTGGAAGTCCTCCGGGCTCAGGACGATCACGGTCATCCGCATTGTAGGATGCCCCTCGCCGCCCGGACTGCCGCCGCAGAACTCCGCGCACTGACCCGAGTACTCGCCCGGATTGTTCGCCTTGAGCCACATGTGATTCGTGCGGCCGGGGATCACGTCCGTCTTGCCGGCGAGTTTCGGCACCCAGAAGCTGTGTATGACGTCCGGTGAGTTCAGCTGAATGCCGATCTCACGGCCGGCCGGTATGTGGAGTGTGTCCATCTCACTCACCGGTTTGCCGTTTGGTCCCACAATGTCCGGGTAGGCGAACTGCCACCGCCACTGGAAGCCGGTCACATTGATCGGCATGGCGTCTTTGGACGGATCGCCGGAGATGTCGACGATCCCGGCCAGAGTCGGCACCGCGATGATCGCCAGCAGGATCACGGGCGCGACCGTCCAGCCGATCTCCATCAGCGTGTTGCCGTGGACCTGGCGCGGAATCGGATCGTCCTTGCGGCGGCGATACCGGATGACCATGTAGATGCACAGCCCTTCGACCAGGACGAGGATGACCGTCGCCGGCCAGACGACGAGCATGAACAGGTCGCGCTGCTTGTCGGCGACGGTTCCTTCTGGAGAGAACCAGTTCTGCGCGCCGCCGAGCTCGCTGCAACCAGACATAAGCATTGCGAGTGTGAAGAGGAGACCCAGGATACCGAGATGGGACAGACGCGGGCGAGGCAGCCTCAAAGGAGCATCCCCGGCGAAGAAGTCGGTGGAGGTGAGAGGGTGAGGGGTGTCCGGCGGCTCGCTACGGCCGGAGTGCCACAATCGCGCATGACCTTCCCTCGCTGACTGCGCCGAACGGCGAATTATTCCGCCGGCCCTCGATAGGGTCAAGGGTTCGTGACCGCAGGCACAATCGCCACTTGGGAGAGTCAGCCCAGAATCAGCTGGTCCGCGGCGACCGCGAGGAAGATCAGCGCTAGGTACGCGATCGAGAAGGCGAAGACTGACATCTCTGCCCCGGGCTCGTCGTCGCGCCGCAGCCGCCATGCCCGCTCGATGAACATCGCCCCGAAGACGAGCGCTGCTGCCCCGTAGATCCAGCTCACCGCGCCCGTCGCGAGCAGCAGCAGCGACACGGGGAGCAGCACCAGCGTGTATACGAAGATCTGCCGCTTCGTTTCAGCCACCGTCCGCACGACCGGCAGCATCGGCACGTCGGCTCGCGCGTAGTCGTCGCGGTAGCGGATCGAGAGCGCCCAGAAATGCGGCGGCGTCCAGAAGAAGATCACCGCGAACAGCACGACCGCAGGCCACCCGACGTCACCGCGAACCGCGGCCCATCCGACCAGCGGTGGAAACGCCCCCGCCGCCCCGCCGATCACGATGTTCTGCGCGCTCGAGCGCTTCAGCCACAGCGTGTACACGAACACGTAGAACGCTGTCGCTGCCAGCGCCAGGCACGCCGCGAGCACGTTCGCCGCGAGCGCGAGCAGCACGAACGCCGCCGCTTCGAGCGCCAGCGCGAAGATCAGCGCGCTCGCCGGCTCCACCTTGCCCATGGGCAGCGGCCGGCCCGACGTCCGGTGCATCAGCTCGTCGATGTCGCGGTCGACGTAGCAGTTGATCGCGTTCGCCCCGCCCGCCGCGAGCGACCCGCCGATGACCGTCGCTGCCATCAGCGCGATCGAGGGCACGCCCTTCGCCGCGAGGATCATCGTCGGCACGGTCGTGATCAGCAGCAGCGAGATGATGCGCGGCTTCGTGAGCGAGAGGTATGCGCCGGCTGTCTCGCGCCACGACAGGGCGGGACGCGCGAGGCCGGCGTTTATCGCGCCCACTGCGCCACCTTCAGCTGCTCCCGCTCGCGTTCACCGAGCGCTTCATCTCTCGCCGGTAGGTAGAACGCCAGCACGCTGATCGTCACCAACACGCACCACAACAGCGCCGCGAGCGCGAGGTGCGTCGTGACGACACCAGCCGCCAGGTCCGTCCAGATGTTCGCCGCCCCGACCAGCGCTTGCGCGAAGTACGCCGCCCCGGCAAGCAGCGCCAGCCCGAGTAGCAGCGGCTGTCGCCGTCGCTCTTCGAACGCCTGGTAGATCAGCGCCAGCAGCACCGCGCCCAGCAGCCCGGCCACGAACCGGTGCAGCACGTGCAACCCAACGTCGCTGTCGCCGCCCGGGAACACGCTTCCGTTGCAGAGCGGCCAACCGCTGCACGCCGTCGATGCGTTCGTGCCGCTGATGTACGACCCGAGTACGAGCGTGATATAAGCAATGGCGGCGCTCGTGATCGCAAGCCGCGTGAACGCGCTCTCGCCCGCGGCGGCGAACGGCTGCATCCCGCGCCGCTGGAGCACCGAGATCCCCAGCGTCACGATCATCACACCCATGAATGCCATCGCCGTCCCGAGGTGCGCCGCGACGATCTCCGCCGGCAAGTCCTTCTTCACGGTGATCCCGCCGAGGATAATCTGGAACGCAAGCAGCACGCCCGCGGTGAATGCCAGCCAGAAGACGAGCTTGTTCCGACGCTCGGTCTTGAACGTGAAGAACGTCACGCCGAGGAACAGGAATCCCACCACCGTCGCCGCGCTCCGGTGCGAGTACTCGATAAGCGTGTGCTTCTCCGCTCGCGGGATGAGGCTCCCATGACACGTCGGCCAGTCGGGGCAGCCCAAGCCCGAGTCGGTCGCGCGCACCAGCCCGCCGATGACGACAAGCCCGAACGTGAGGACGATGGTAACGAGCAGCAAGCGCTGGAACGCGGTCATCGTGGGGGTCGCCCGCCGCGCGAGCGCTTCGTGTCCTCCTGCGGTGCGGTGATCAGCGCGCGGCGGCGATCGAGACCCCGCCGGGGCCTGCATCCACGACTATCACGCCCCCTGCCGAGGAGCAAGCGTGCCGGCCCGCGTCGCCGCCGTGCGCACGTTGACACACACCGTGCCAAAGCTAAAGATACAGTCCCACGGTTCAACGCACGCTCGATGCGCGGGCGATAGCGAAAGGCGAAGCACCATGTCCGACAGCGGCAGAGCAGCAGTCTTCCTCGGGCCCGGAAAGGGCTATGAGATCCAGGAATTTTCCGTCCCGACGCCGGAGCCCGACGGCATCGTTGTGAAAGTTACGATGGGCGGCATCTGCGGCTCCGACCTCCACATCTGGCGCGGTGACTCTCCGCTCTTCGCCGCCATGGCGGGCAACGTCGCCGGCCACGAGATGACCGGCCGCGTGCACTCCCTCGGCGCGAACATCAAGACGGACTCCCTCGGCCGTCCGCTCAAGGAGGGCGACCGCGTCGCCTACGCGTACTTCTACCCCTGCAACCGCTGCTATCAGTGCAACAAGGGCGAGTTCGCGGCGTGCCCGAACAAGCTCGCGCGCATGGGCCCGACCATCAGCAAGTTCAGCGGCGCCTACGGCGAGTACTACTACGTCAAGCCGGGCGGCTGGATCTTCAAGGTGCCCGACGACGTCACGGACGAGATGGCTACCCCGGTGAACTGCGCGCTCTCGCAGGTCACCTACGGCCTGCAGAAGGCGAACCTGCGTTACGGCGATACCGTCGTCGTCCAGGGCGCTGGCGGCCTCGGGCTGAACGCCATCGCCGTCGCGAAGGAGATGGGCGCGGAGGCGGTCATCGCGATCGACGGTGTCCCGGGCCGGCTCGAGCTGGCGAAGCGCTTCGGCGCCGACGCCGTCATCGACATCACCCAGGACAAGACGCCGATGGACCGCATCGCGAAGGTCAAAGGTTTGACGCAGGGCCGAGGCGGCGACGTCGTCGTCGAGGTGGTCGGAGTGCCGGATGTCCTGCCTGAGGGCCTGCAGATGCTCCGCGAGGGCGGAACTTACCTGGAGATCGGCAACATCTCATTCGGCCGAACCACGCAGATCGACCCGTCGCAGCTCGTGTGGGGCACCAAGCGCATCCAGGGCGTGATCATGTACGACCCGTGGGTCATCCCGGAGGCGCTGGATTTCCTCGTGCGCACAAAGGACAAGTACCCGCACAACGACGTCGTCTCGCACAAGTTCAAGCTGGACGACGTGAACGAGGCGTTCCAGAACAGCGAGTGGCTGCGCGAAGGCGATGCAACGAAGGTCAACCGCGCGGCTATCGCGATGGCATAGGCCTGGGCGTCAGGGCGTAGGTGCGGGCGTCCCGGCGGTAGCTGTCGGCGGCACCACGAACGCTGCGACTCGCTCGTTTCCGATGAGCCGGGCGGGGTTACCGCAATCATCCTCGAGCGCCACGATTCGCCCATTGTGTAGGTAGACCGCCGTGCTCCCGCTGCTCCCGTCCTCGCGCTTCGGGTTCTTGATGACGGCGACGTATTGCGACTCGTAGCGCGCGGCAAACGCGGTGGTCGCGTACACCGCCTCCAGCTGCGTATCGCTGGCGCCTAGCGCCGCCTTGTACCCGTCCGGAACATCTTCAGGCCGTATCCAGGTGACGTTGCCGTCACAGCCGATCTGGGCGAAGACTTCGACTGGCGTGCCTTCGGCCTCCGTTGAGCGGCATAGGGGTGGCGGCGGGTTGCCGGACGGCGTCGCAGCGCACGGAATCCGTTGGTATCCGGTCAGCCGCGCCATCTCGATGTTGTCGCCCGAGAGCGCCGTGTTCAGGACCTGGTTGATCTCGGGGACGTTTGTCGTGACCTTGGTCACGATGCCAGTCGATGCCACGGTGCGGGAGGTCGTATTCGTCCCGCCGCCCCCACCGCAGGCCACGAGCGCCACCGCCACGGCGCCGGCGACGGGAAGCAGCCAGAGGCGTCGACGCGTCATCGGGCTGAGTATACGGCCCGACGGGTTGCAGGCCAGACCGCCGGCTTTCCGCCCGGCGACGGCTGACGGATGGCCCGCTCGTGCCGGCGATAGAAAGAGCGAATCCTGCGAAGGCGGAAGGATCGGCCGCGTCTTGGGCCGACGCGAGCCTCGATTCGTGCTGGCCGCCGACCCGGTTGACGGCCCCGTCTTGTCATACATAATTCCGTCCCCGAAAGTGCCATCCGGTGCCCCTCAGATCGGGGCCGTCGATGTACCATTCCGGCAGGCAGCGCGAGGCCTGCAGCCGTCGGCAGGAGCCCGCTCCACCGCGTCGATGTTCGCGCTGTCACCGGCCGATACTGGCACCGAAGGGCGAACGCCCCAAGGCGATTCCCTGTCCAGGAAGAGGGTGTCTTGGTCAACCGATCGATCAACGCCGAAGGGTACATGCTGCCGCTTGGCGGGCCGGAGTTCTGGCTGCAGGCGGAGTTGCAGGACGCACTCGATCGCATCGTGAAGCACCACTTCCGTGACGTCATAACGA
Source organism: uncultured Dehalococcoidia bacterium (assembly GCA_964487335.1). GTDB lineage: Bacteria > Chloroflexota > Dehalococcoidia > DSTF01 > JACRBR01 > CAZAPT01. Next base: position 138,244 of record CAZAPT010000001.1, on the reverse strand, counting down.
TGACGCGCGCACCCTATCCCAGCGTCGAGCTCAGCGCGCGCATGACCTCGAGTGCCGGACGATGCTATCCGGACACCGGTCAGATCCGGATCGCCACGCTGTACCATCGCGACCACGGCATCGATGAGACGCTGCTGGTGCTGAAGCACGAGCTCGCGCACTGGGCGGCACGTTGGCGGTACGGGCGACGCATCGCGCCGCACGGCAGGGAGTTTCGCGCCGTCGCGCATAAGCTCGACGAGCGGATCACCGTGACGTGTCCTCCGTTCGCACATAAGGAGCGCGCGCAACGCCGCGTATGGCATATGGCGTGCCCGCGGTGCCGCCGCACCTACCGCCGTCATCGCCGCGACAAGGTCGCGTGCCGCGCATGCTGTGACAGCTACGCCGGCGGCCACTACGACCGCCGCTTCCGGCTCATCGTCCTCTCGCGTGCGGAGTGACGTAGCAGTCCTCTTCGACCTCGACGGCGTCCTCGTCGACAGTCGCGCGCAACACCTCGAAGCCTGGCATCAGTTCGCGAAGCAGCGCGGCATCGATGTGCCCGCCGGCTACTTCGGCCGCACGTTCGGCATGCGCAACGACGCGATCCTCGGCGGCCTCATCGAAGGCGCTTCGCCGGACGAACTGCGCCGCCGCGCCGACGATAAGGAGCGCCTCTTCCGCGAGATCATCGATGCCACCGGTCTGAAGCCGCTGCCCGGCGCGCGTGAGCTGCTGGACTTCCTCCAGAAGGAAGACATCCCACGCGCCGTCGTCACGTCCACCCCCCGGGCCAACCTCGACATGATCCTGGCCGCGCTGAAGGTCGCGGGCTGCTTCCAGGCGCTCATATCCGAGGAGGACGTATCGAAGGGCAAACCCGACCCGGAGGGCTTCCTGCTTGGCGCGAAGCGCCTCGCGATCGCGCCTCACAGTTGCGTGGTCATCGAAGACGCTCCCGCCGGCGTACAGGCCGCGAAAGCCGGCGGTATGCGCGCCATCGCCGTCACCACCACACATCCGGCGCCCGACCTCGCCGCCGCCGACCTCGTCGTCGAGTCACTCGCCGAAGACCCCGTCCGCACCTTCATCGTCCGATAGGGATCGCTGCTGTACACTCGCGCCGTATGCCGGCCCGACTCTCGAAAACGCAGCGCGAGCGATTCCTCGGCGGCCGCCACGTCGCGGTGCTCGTCACGAACGGCGCCGACGGCACGCCCGTGCCGTCACCGATCTGGTACGCGTATCGCGGCGGCAAGTTCTACTTCCGCACCGCCGGCGACGCCGTGAAGCTCGACAACGTGCGCCGCGACGCAAAGGTGAGCGTCTGCGTGCAGGACGAGCGGCCGCCGTACAAGGCGGTGATCGCCTACGGCACCGGCGAGATCACCGAGCCGGCCGACTGGCTCGCGAAGGAGATGCCGAAGCGCTACCTCGGCATGATCGGCGCCATGGGCTACGAATCGTCCGCCCGCGAGCAGATCGAGAGCTCCGGTGAAGTCACGCTCGTCGTCACGCCAAAGCGCTGGGCATCGTTCGACTTCTCCGCCGAGACGCCGGTGTACGGACGGTGGTGGCTGGTGCTGAAGCGCGTCCTGCCGCCGTGGTTGTAGGGCCCGAACCCTAGCGCGTCAACCCTACTTCTGCGCATCCTCCGAGGCGTCGCGCGCCTCCGGGATCCGCGACACGAGCAGCTCGAAGATCCGTCGCAGCTCCTGCACCGGATCGGTGTGCTCATCCACGCGGAGGTTCAGCTCGTACTGACGCGGATCGAAGATTGCGGGCGGGTACTGCGACACGACTGACGGCGTAACCAGCAGCGCCGCCGACTGACGCCCGCGCTTGTCGCCGCCCGCCGCCTGCCCCGCTTCGAGCGCCGCGAGCAGCCGGATGCTCAACCATGAGTCGGTCATCGCTTCGAACACGCCCGCCATCGCTTCGATGACGTCGCCGCCGGTGAGCATGTTGCCCTGCACCGAGTAGTTCACGCCCTGGTGGCTCCCGAACCACTGCACGCAGTCCTTGCCGCTGTGCACGAAGGTCCGCCCCTGCGCATCGATGCCGGCCACCTGCCGCACGCTGGCGCCGGGATCGTCGGCAAGCAGCCCCTCGAGCGCGGCCTTCGGGCTCAAGCCGAGCTCGAGCAGCTTCAATCCGTCCCGCCCCAGGTTCACGTTGGTGAACGACTGCGTCGCGATCGCGCCGACGCCGCTCTTCGCGTGCGGTACCACCGCGCCGACGCATGGAACCGCCGTGCATACCGCCACGCCAAACGAGGCGCTGTTCGGGTCGCGGGCGATGATGCTGAAGGTCATTGGTAGGTCAGTCTTTCAGTTGCTCCGACGCTCGATGCGATCGACGACGCCAAGGACTGACGCAACCAGCACCTCGTCGCCCGGCCGCGGATCAGCGTAGATCATGTCGTGCGATAACCGCGCCTCGCGCGCGGCGTTCGGATCCGCGTCGAGCCGGTACAGCACCGCGAAGTACGGCGTGCCGTGCAATTCAAACGGCCGCACTTGCAGGATCGTGCCGGGCTTTCCCGCCGGCCGGTCGCCGCCGCGGACGAACTTCGGGCTCATGTCGCCGGCGTGAAGCGCACGAGCGTCGCATCGTCCGCCACGTCGTCGAACACCGCCCGCAGCGGCATATCGACCCGCAGTTCGCGTTCCGCCGCGCCGACGACGTTCGAGACCATCCGCGGCCCCTCGTCCAGCTCGACGATCGCGATCTGGTACGGCGTCTTCTCTGCGAATGCCGGATGCAGCTTCTGGTGCATCACGCCAAAGCTGTACAGCGTCGCGCGCCCGCTCGCCTTCGCCCATTCGGTGTCGGTGGACCAGCAGTCCGGGCAGCGCGGTCGCGACGGCAGCCGCCACGCGCCGCAGCTCTTGCACCGCATCAGCATCAGTTCGTGCCGCCGCGCGCCCTCGTAGAACTCGCGCGACTCCTCGTCCGGCTCCGGTATAGGCAGCGCATACCCGATCATCGCGCGCGTGCCTTCGCTCGCGGTTGGCGTTGCACCGTCGCGTCGCTCCCGCCGTCATGCGCCGCGATGAGCTTCGCTGGAGCGAGCGCGCGCCAACATCGCTCGATGAGATCGCCCAGCTCCGCCGGACGCGCCTTCGAGGGGCGGACGAGCATCGCGTCTGAGCCGCGGTAGTGATCGGTGATGAAGTACGTCTGCGGCTGGGTCTCCATTAGGAAGCGGCGTTCCATCTCGTCGACGGGCTTCAGCACCAGCACGTCGTCCTCGCGCAGCCGCGACATGAACTTGCCCTTCACCCGAAAGCCGGGCGTGCCGTAGCTGCTGCCCTCCTCGACCCCCGGCAGCGCCAGCATCATGTCGCGCACCTGCTCGAACGTCACGCCGCGCTTCGATGCCACCCTCAGCCTCCCGGCGCCGGGATCGCACCGACCTGCTGCATCAATCGCATCATGTCGATGAGCCCCCAGATCTCCGCGATCTTCCCGTCCGCAATGCGGGTGATCAGGATCGCCGTCGTCTCCGCCTGCTTCCCGCTCGCGGGCACGCCCATGAAGTCGCCGTTGTGCGTGCCGCGATAGGTGATGTGGTCGACGACGTTGTCACCCTCGGCGAGCTGCCGCTCGACCGTGCGATGCAAATCCGGGAACGCCGTATAGATCATCTCGAAGAGCTGCTTCGCAGTCGACTTGTCGAGCGGCTGCTCGCCGATCGATGGGTTGTGCTCGCGATAGTCGTCGGCAAGCAGCTTGTCGACGATGCCGAGGTTGAGCTTGTTCAGCTCCTCGTGGAAGCGCCGCATCAGCGCCTTGTTGTCTTCCTCTCTAGACATCGCCGTCATCCGTTCCTAATGCTCGTTCGCCGAAAGCACCAGTGTGGTGTGATGGTCCAGGATGCCGCCGTTGCCCGTCACCAGCACGACGTCGTGCTTCGGCGCCTGCCGCTCGCCGCCGTGGCCGCGCGCCTGGATCACGCCTTCGGACAGTGGCGTCATGCCCCACATGTAGAACGCGCTGAGCTGCCCGCCGCCGGTGTTCGTCGGCAGGCTGCCGCCCGGCCCGAGCTTCCCGTCCGAGACGAACGGCCCGCCCTCGCCTTTCTTGCAGAAGCCGTAGTCCTCGAGTGTCACGAGCACCGTGTACGTGTAGCAGTCGTACGCCTGCACGACGTCGATGTCCTCGAGCGTGATGCCGGCCATCGAGAACGCCCGCTCCTTCGACATCGGCGCGCCTGTCTGCGTCTCGACGTCCCAGCCCTTGCGCCGCATGTCGCCCGGGTGCCCCTGCCCCATGCCCCAGATGTACGCCGGCGGCTGCGCCAGGTCCTTCGCCTCCTCAGCCCGCGAGACGATGACCGCCACGCCGCCATTCGACACAAGGCAGCAGTCCAGGAGATGCAATGGCTCGACGACGAATCGGGACGCACGGTAGTCGTCGAGCGTCATAGGCTCACGATGCTCGGCGAGCGGGTTCATCGTCGCCCACTGCCGCTCCGCGACCGCGATCGCGCCGAGCTGGTCCGACGTCGTTCCGTACATCGCCATGTGCCGCCGCGCCGCCAGTGCGTAGTGCGCGTTCACGCCGAAGACGCCGAACGCCGTGTACAGCCCTCCCATCCCCGACGGCCGAGGCGATCTACCCATGCCGGCGTAGGCCGCTCCGCCGCTCGATGCCTTCGCCCGAAGCGGTGCATCGGCGAAGACGCACACGACGTGGTTCGCGAGCCCGTGGATGACGGCCATCGCCGCGTACTGCACCATCGCGTTCGCCGTCGCGCCGCCGACGTTCATGCTGCACAGCAGGCGAAGGTTCGTGAGCCCCAGGTAGTTCTGCAGCCCGACGCCGCCCATCGCGCCGAGCGATGAAACGCCGGGGTTCACCAGCAACCCGTCGATGTCCCGTTTGCGGAGACCGGCGTCCGCCACCGCGCGCTGGATCGCCTCCGCGGCGAAGTGCGCGGCGTCGTGCCGGTACACGCGGCCCATCTCGGAGATGCCGAGCCCGCTGATCGCCGCTTTCGCGCGGAGTTCGCGTCCGTCCATGGCGGCTCAGGTTATAACTGTGCATCGTTAGGCTCTACCGGCTCGCGAGGAGGTGCGCATGCGCTACGGCATCAGCGTCCCGAACTTCGGCTCGTTGGCCGACGCCCGCAAGACTGCCGAGATGGCGCGTGATGCCGAACGCGCGGGATGGGATGGGTTCTTCCTCTGGGACCACATATCCGAGAAGTCAAGCTTTGACCCCTCGACTCCGATCGCCGACCCCTGGATCATGCTGACCGCGATCGCGCTCGCGACCGAGCGCATCCGCATCGGCGCGCTGGTGACACCGCTCGCCCGACGCCGTCCATGGAAGCTCGCGCGGGAGACGGTGACGCTCGACCACCTGTCGAACGGCCGCCTCGTGCTCGGCGCCGGCCTCGGCTTTCCGCCGGAGGAGTACACGACGTTCGGCGAGGACGCGGGCGAGCGCACGCGCGGTCGCAAACTAGATGAAGCGCTCGACGTTCTTGTGGGCCTGTGGTCCGCGAAGCCGTTCGCGTTCGACGGTGAGCACTACAACGTGCAGGAGACGACGTTCTCGCCGCCGCCGCTGCAGTCGCCCCGCATCCCGGTATGGGTCGCCGGCATGTGGCCGAATCGGGCGCCCTTCCGCCGCGCCGCGAAGTGGGACGCCGTCGTGCCACTTCGCGCCGACATTTCGCCGCTCTCAGTCGAAGAGCTGCGCGAGATCATCGCCTACGTGCGGAAGCATCGCCCGTCGGACGAACCCTTCGACGTCGTCATCGGCGGTGAGTCGTCGGGCCAAGGCCCGTACGTCTGGAAGACGCCGCTGCGCGAGTACGAAGCCGCCGGCGCGACGTGGTGGCTCGAATCGATGACCGACTGGCGTGGCCAGTACGAAGACATCGGCGAAGCGATCCGCCGCGGCCCGCCGCGCGGATAGCCGGACGACGCGCCGATGCGCCTGTCGGCGCGCCCTTCGCTGGGTGGTGAGAGGCTGCGTGGTAAGAGAAGGAGGAGTTGAGATGGAACCTGAAGGCACGTTCGGAGCTGCGTGGGGCCGGTTCCACGCCGATGTGGCCCGCCAATGGTTGGTACACGTTGGAGTTCGAACCAGGTAAATGCCCCCCGGAGTGGCAGGGTCGGGCCACGAAGTGGCACTTTCGCACCGCCGGTGTCACAGCGTGCGGCGCGCACAAAGGACCTCGCGACAGACCGGGTGACCGGATCAGTTACAGACAGGTGTACCGCAGCGCACCCGACCCACCGCTCGGTGCCGACAGGTGCAAGAATTGTGAGGCAAAAGCTCCCTAGTCGTTGCAACTCGAGCGAGTCATTGCAACTCGACCGGCGACGCCCCGCGCGCTACGTGCGTTCGCCGCGCCTTCCCGGACTATGGCCGCTTGAAACGCTGACCGACTGACGCAAGGAATGAGAACAGCCGGGCGACGTCGGTCTGCCTGCCTCGCAGAGAGCCGGTCGCGAGTACACTTCGGCGAATGAGCCGCGAAGCGCCCGAGTCCGCTCAAGCTGCCAGTCCGAAGCCGCCCGCCTCCAACATCCAACATCCAACATCCAACGTTGCACGGATCCTCGCGGCGATCGTCGTCCTCGCCGCCGCCGTCCGCATCGCGTGGATGCTCCACACCGGCTACACGCCGTCCGTCACGGACGACGCCGGCCGGTACGACCTGCTCGGCCGCTCGCTCGCGAACGCAGCAGGCTTCGTCAATCCCAACGGCTCGACAACGATGTTCTGGCCGCCGGGATATCCGTTCGTCCTCGCCGCGGTGTACAAGCTCGCGCCGTTCGTGCACACCGGCGATGTCCGCACAGCGCTCGTACTGCAGGCGCTTCTCGACGCCGGCACGGTGCTGCTCGTCTTCGCGATCGCACGCCGTGCATTCGACGAGCGCACCGGGACCGTCGCCGCCGCGACGTACGCGCTGCTCCCGAGCGCCATCTTCTTCTCCGGCATCACGCTCACCGAGACGTCGTTCACATTCTTCCTGATGCTCGCCGTGTGGCTGCTCATCGAATCGCACGACCGAGACGACTGGCGCCTGCTCGCGGCTGCTGGCCTCGTCATCGGCTACGCCACGCTGATCCGCGGCCAGGCTGCGCTGCTCCCGCTCGTCGCCCTCCCGTTCTGGCTCCAGTCGATGCCATGGCGCGCCGCTGCGCTGCGTGTGGCGGCGACAGGCGCGCTGGCGTTCGTCATCGTGCTGCCCTGGACAATCCGCAACTACGTCGAGTCCCGATCGCTGGTGCTGATCGCCTCGAATTCCGGCGTGGACTTCTACATCGGGCACTCGGCCGGCGCGGACGGACGCGGCCGCATCGTCGATGAGCTCGTGTTCCAATACCCGGAGCTCCCCGGCCCCGAAGCCGAGGCGAAGGTCAGCCGCGACGGCTTCCGCGAAGGACTGAAATACGCCGCCCACCATCCGATGCGAGAGGTCGAACTGTTAGCGAAGAAGTTCTGGTGGCTGTGGTATCGCGACGACGAAGCCGTCCGCTGGACCGACGGCCACGGTGAGCGCGTCGTCTTCTCCCACGGCACCCGCCGCGCGCTCATCGCGGTGTCCGACGCGTACTACTGGCTGCTGCTCGCGCTCGCCGCCCTCGGCGTCACGCGATGGCTGCGTCTACGCGATCCCGTGCGTCTGCTGCTCGTGTCGCTCGCCGCCTATTGGACGCTCGTGCATGTCGCGTTCTTCGCCGACCCACGCTTCCACGCCCCGATCATGCCGATTGTGTGCATGTGGGCGAGCGTAGGCGCGACGTTCGTCTTCGAGCTAGTCGCCGCGCGGGTGCCGGGCGCGCGGCACGAGCGCGAGCCTAGACCCGCACCACCGCCAGCGTGATCTCTCGCCCGTCGATCTGCGCCGTCTCGGCATGCACGCCGTGCGGCGGCGCGTCCGCTGACAGCTCGACCGATAGCGTCTCTTGCTTCACGTAGTCGCCGAATCGCTTCATGACCTCGCGCAGCGGCAGCGTGCCATCCCCGTCACCGCCACCCGCGTAGTACGTCTTGATGCGGTCCGCGATCTCGAACCCGGCGTCCTTGCGCAGGTTCTGGATCCGGTGCACGATCTCGCGTGCCAGCCCCTCGGCCACTAGCTCCGGCGTCAACTCCGACGACACGATCACCACGACGCCGTTCTCCTCGGCCGACGCGAAGCCTTGCTTCTCGCGCGCGTTCACCAGCACCTCGTCCGGCGCGAGCTGCTTGCCCGCGACTTCGACGCTCTCTCCCGCCCCGACCGCCCGCGCGACCTCGCCGAGCCGACCCTCCGGCATCGACCCCAGCGCCTTCGCGATGTCCTGCACTTCGCGTCCGTACTTCTGGCCGAGAAGCTTGAGGTTCGGCTTCACCTCGAAGCGCAGGAAGTCCGTCTCGTCGCGGACGACGCGCAGCTCCTTCACGTTCAGCTCGTCGAGCAGCGGCGGCGCCAGCCGCTCGAGCGCTTCCTCTTCGAGTCGCGTCGGCAGCTTCACGAACAGCTCCGCCACCGGTTGCCGCACCTTCAGCCCCGCCTTCGCGCGCGATGCCCGCCCCAGCGATGCCACCCGCATCACCAGCCGAGTCTCCTCCGACAGCACGCGGTCGATCTTCGATGCGTCGGCCATCGGCCAGTCACACAGGTGCACGCTCTCGGGTGCCTTCTCGTCGAACGAACGCACGAGGTTCTGGTGCATCTCGTCGGCGAGGAACGGGACGAACGGCGCCAGCAGCCGCGAGAGCGCCGTCAGGCATTCGTACAGCGTCGAGTACGCGGCGAGCTTGTCGCTGTCGCTCTCCGACTTCCAGAATCGGCGCCGGCTCCTCCGTACGTACCAGTTCGAGAGATCGTCCACGAAGGCCTCGACGCGCTTCGTCGCCGTCTGCGTGTCGAAGTCCTGCAACGCATCCGTGACGTCGGAGATCAGCTGATGCAGCTCAGAGATCACCCATCGATCCAGCTCGGTCCGACTCGCTTCTGCGTCCTTCTTTGCCCTCTGTGGTTCCCACCCGTCGAGCGACGCGTACGTGACGAAAAACGCGTACGTGTTCCACAGCGTGAGGAACATCGATCGCCGCACTTCGTCCGCCGGACCGTAGCCGAAGTTCACGTTGATCGCGGGGTTCTGCCGAAAGAACAGCCACCTCATCACGTCGACACCCATTGTGTCGGCGGCTTCGTCAAACCAGATCGCGTTGCCGGCGCTCTTGTGCATCTCCTGGCCGTGCTCGTCCCGCACCATGGCGTGGCCGAGCACCACTTCAAACGGGCGCTGGTTCACGAGCGCGGTGGACATCGTCAGCAGCGCGTAAAACCAGTTGCGGAACTGTCCCTGGAACGCCTCGGTGATGAACTGCGCCGGGAACCACTGCTCCCAGTACGTGCGGTCGTGCCGGTAGTCGAGCGTCGAGAACGGCACGATGCCCGCGTCGAGCCACGGGTTCCCGACGTCCGGGATGCGCGACACGATCTCCCCGCACGACGCGCATTTGATCTTCACCGCGTCGATGAACGGCTTGTGCGGCGAGTGTCCCTCGAAGATGTCCCAGCCTTGGACGGCGCGCTCCTTCAGCTCGGTCTCGCTGCCGATGATCTCGAACTTGCCGCACGACGCGCAGTCGTAGATCGGCAGCGCCAGCCCGTAGTAGCGCTTCTTCGAGATCATCCAGTCGTCCATGTTCTTCAGCCAGTCCAGCTCGCGCGCGAGGCCGAAGTCGGGGATCCATCGGATCTGCCGGGTGACGTCCGCGATCTGATGCCGCAGTTCGTCCATGCTGATGAACCACTCGTCGACCAGGCGGAAGATCAGTTCCGTGCCGCAGCGCCAGCACACCGGGTATCGGTGCTTGTACTGCTGCGTGCGGTACATCACGCGCTTCTCGCGCAGGCTGTCTAAGATCGCGTCGCGCGTCGCGTCGTCGTTGACGCTGCGCCCGGTGAGCCACGCGAAGCCGTCGACGTATACGCCCTCGTCGTCGGTCGGCGCGATCGCGGCCAGCCCTTCCGTCTTGCTGAGCGCGAAGTCTTCCTTGCCGGCGCCCGGCGCGATGTGGACGATGCCCGTGCCCTCTTCGTCCGACACTTCGTCCCACGCGATCACGCGATGCTCGACACCCGACTGGGCCGGCAGCTCGTCGAAGGGCCCGCGATACCGCCACCCGACGAGCTCCGCCCCCTTCAGCTCCGCCAGCACCTCGTGATCGCCCTTCAGTGCGCTCTTCGCCGCGCCCTTCGAGACGTAGAGTGTCTGCTCGCCCTGCCGCACCTTCAGGTAAGTCAGCTCCGGATGCACCGCCCCCGCGACGTTCCCCGCGAGTGTCCATGGCGTCGTCGTCCACACGAGGAGCGCCTCGTTCTCGCGGTCGAGCAGCGGGAACCTCAGGTAGACGCTGGTGTGCGTGATCTCCTTGTAGCCTTCGGTGACGATCTCGTGCTCGGACAGCCCGGTCGCGCACCGAGGGCACCACGGCATGACGTCGTGACCCTTGTAGACCCAGCCCTTCTCCCAGCACGTCTTGAGGAACATCCAGATCGTGTAGTTGTTCTCGTCGGAGTTCGTGTAGTACGAGTTGTCCCAGTCCATCCAGTAGCCGAGCCGGATCGACTGCTCCGTTTGGATCGCGGCGAACCGCTGCACGCGGTCCTTGCATTCCTGTACAAACTTGTCCACGCCGAAATCGAGAATGTCCTTCTTCGATGAGAAGCCGTGCTCCTTCTCGACTTCCACTTCGATCCATAGTCCCTGGCAGTCGAAACCGTTCTGATAGCGCTGCTTCTCGCCGAGCATCGTGTGGAACCGCTGGAAGCAGTCCTTGTACGCGCGCCCCCACGCGTGGTGCACGCCCATCGGGTTATTCGCGGTGATCGGCCCGTCGATGAACGACCAGCGTCGCTCGCTCTGCTCGTTGCGCCGCAGGTATCGGGCGATCATGTCGCGCTCGCGCCACCACGCGAGCGTGCGCTTCTCCTGCTCGACGAAATTTGGCCTGGTCGAAACTGGTTTCATGCGTGGCCTCAACCCAAATAAAACAGCCCGTCCCCACGTAGGGACGGGCCGAATCATCGACACCCGCGGTACCACCCTGATTGCCCGCGATCTCGCGGACCACTCGTTTCGGGCGCTATCACGCCCTGCCCTGCTAACGGGGGCTACCGGGAGCGCCTATTTGCACTCGCTTTCAGCGCGCCGGCTCGGGAGGGATCTTCCGTCGCTTCGTCTGCATCCGGCTCGCACCATCTCCGGACTCGCTCGGCAGCGGGAGCGACGTACTCGTCTCCGTCATCGCCTGTGCGCGCAGTATACGGAGCGGTTCGTCGCCGCTGCAAAGAGCCTCCCGCACGCGTCGTTGCCCCGCGTCTTTGACGGCGCTAACTTCGGGCCATGAAAGACGCGATCTTGCCGAAGCAGTTCCAGCAATCGGAAGGCGTCGAGGACTGGCGCGTGCTCGGCGAAGGCGCGTGCGCCTTCTTCGCCACCGATTCCTTCGCAGACAGCGTGCGCCTGGTCAGCGCGATCTCAGCGCTCTCCGGCGTCGAGGACCACGCGCCGGACGTAGACATCCGCCAGGATGGCGTCACCGTCCGTCTCGTCACGAGCGCTGACGACTGGTTCGGAGTGACGCGGCGTCACGTCGAGCTGGCGCGGCAGATATCGGCGATCGCGCGCGACCAGGGCCTCTCAGCGGATACCTCCGCAGTGCAGACCATGCTCGTCATCCCGGGCGCGCCGAATATCACCGAGGTGATGCCGTTCTGGCAGTCGGTCCTGCGCTACAAGCCGCGGCCTGACAGCCCGGCGGAAGACCTCGTCGACCCGCACGACCGCGGGCCGGCGTTCTGGTTCGAGCAGATGAAGGAATCGCGCGCCGACGGCGGCGGCGCAATACATCTCGCGATCTGGGTGCCATACGACGAAGCGGAGTCCCGCATCGCGGCGGCTCTATCGGCCGGAGGCCACATGGTGCGCGATCAGTTCGCGCCGGCGTGGTGGACGCTGGCGGACGCCGCCGGCAACGAGGCCGACATCGCAACGACGCAGGGCCGCCCGTGACCGACTGACGGACCGTGCGACTCCCTACGCGTGCACCGCTTCGCGCGACTTCTGCGCTTCCGCAATCACCCGCTGCGCGATGTGCGCCGGCACTTCTTCGTAGTGGTCCAGCTGCATCTCGAAGCTGCCGCGGCCCTGCGTGATCGATCGCAGGTCGGTCGCGTACCGCAGTACTTCGGCGAGCGGCGCCTCTGCGTCGATTACGGTCATGCCGAGATCGTCCGGCGACATGCCGTGCACCTTCGCGCGCTTGCTGTTCAGGTCACTCATGACGTCGCCGGTGTTCGACTCCGGCACGCGGATCTTCATCGTCACGACCGGCTCGAGTAGCACGGGGTTCGCCTTCTGGGCGCCCTGCTTCAGCGCCTGCGACCCCGCGAGCTTGAACGCCATTTCCGATGAATCGACCGGGTGCTCCTTCCCGTCGAAGAGCGTGACGCGCACGTCTACCATCGGGAAGTGCGCGAGCGGGCCGTCGTTCATCGCTTCGTGCACGCCCTTATCGACTGCGGGGATGTAGTTTCGCGGAACTGAGCCGCCGACCACTTTGTCCACGAACTCGAAACCGCCACCTTTGTTCGGCTCGACCCGGATGCTCACGCGCGCGTACTGACCGTGCCCGCCGGTCTGCTTCTTGTGGATGTACTCCGACTCCACGCTCGAAGTCACCGTCTCGCGGTATGGCACCTTCGGCGGATGCAGGTCGACCTCGACGCCGAACTTGCGCTTCATCTTCTCGGCCGCCACTTCGACGTGCGTCTCGCCCATGCCCGAGATGATCGTCTCGCCGGTCGTCTCGTCACGGTGCACGACGAGCGTCGGGTCCTCTTCCGCGATGCGCTGCAGCGATGGCCCCAGCTTGTCGACGTCCGCCTTGCCCTTCGGCGTGACTGCGACGTTGTATGGCGGCCGCGGGAACTCGAGCGGGAGCAGCGTCAACGACTTGTCCTTTGTGCAAAGCGTGTCGCCCGTCACCGTCTGTGTGAGCTTCGCCACTGCGCCGATGTCACCCGCCGCGAGCTGCGACACGTGGTCCTGCGCCTTTCCCTTCAGCACCAGCAGTGATCCGATCCGCTCGTCGGCGTTGTGGTTGGCGTTCCAGACGTGTGAGTCGCCCTTGAGCGTCCCCGACACGACGCGCAGGTACGTCAGCTTGCCCACGAACGGGTCCGCCGCCGTCTTGAATACCAGTGCCGCCAGCGCGCCGGACGCATCTGCGTTGGTCTCCTGCTCGCCTCCCGAAGCCTTCGCGCTGCGCGGCGCCACGTCGGAGGGCGCCGGACAATACGCGACCAGCGCGTCGAGGAACTTCGAGATGCCGATGTTCTTCGTTGACGAACCGACGAACACCGGGTACGCGGCGCCCGTCGCGATGCCCTTCTTTACTGCGCCCGTCAGCTCTTCGGTACTCAGCTCTTCGCCCTCGAGATACTTCGACATGACGTCGTCGTCCGCTTCGCACGCCGCCTCGATGAGCTGCTCCCGCGCCGCGGCGATCGCGTCGGCCATATCGCCCGGCACCTCGGCTGGCGCGCCCTTCTCGCCCGTGTACGCCTTCATCTCGATGAGGTCCACGACGCCGGAGAAGTGGTCTTGCGATCCGATCGGGATCTGGAGCGGCGCAATCTTCTTGCCATAACGCGCCTGCAGCTGGCTCACCGCCTGCTGGAAGTTCGCGTTCTCGCGGTCGATCCGGTTCACGAAGATCACGCGGGGCAGTCGCGCCTGATCGGCGTGCAGCCACGCCTGCTCCGTGCCGACCTGTAGCCCCGCAACGGCGTCTACCACGACGACGCCGAAGTCTGCGGCGGCGATGCCGCTCTTCACTTCGCCGACGAAGTCCGCGTATCCCGGCGTGTCGACGATGTTGACCTTGTGGTTTGCCCACTCGCAGGGGACCAACGCGAGGCTCAGGCTGATCTTTCGCTTCACCTCGTCCGGCTCGAAGTCCGACGCCGTCGTGCCGTCGTCCACTCGACCCATGCGTCCGGCGCCTCCGCTCGTGAACAGCGCGGCTTCGGCGAGTGATGTCTTCCCGGTGCCGCCATGGCCCAGGAGGACGAGGTTGCGGATCTGCTGCGTTGCGTACTCTTTCATACTCGGCGTATCGCTCCTGACATCGAGAAGGTCCGGCGAGACCGCGATCTGCTGTGTGGGATCGGATCATACATGGCGGACGCGTCGAAGCGCGATGCTACGTGACTGCGGCCAGCCACCCGGTCGCGAGCACTGCCGCGCCGATAGCCAGCAGACCGAAGCCCAGTTGCAGCGCCGCCTCGTCCCGCCGAACTGCGTACGCGCCGACGCTGACGGCCAGGCACGCGCCGCCGATGCTCACCGCCGCGAGGTACGGCCTGAGGTCATAGTCGAGCGCCGGCGCCAGGGCAGCGCTCGCCGTGAGCGCAATCCCGAAGCTGATCCACGCTACAACGATCGACCGCACCGGTCCGAGCCGATGCGCCAGCCCTTCGACCCCGTGCGCACGGTCGTCGTCCAGGTCCGGCATCGTGTTCTGCAGGTGCAGCGCCAGCCCGATCAGCGCCCCGATCGGCATCAGCCACCACAGCGCGTCACGCCACTCGCCCACCGTCGCCCACACCCAAAGCGGCAACGTCGGGATCGCGATCACATACGGCACCGCACTGAAGACGGTTCGCTTGAGCCGCAGGTCGTACGCCAGCCCACATGCCAGCCCGAGCAGCGCCAGCGCGAGGCTTGCCGCGCCCAGCGTCACGCCGATAGTGATGACGGCCGCGATAAGCGCCGCCGCCGCCGCCAGCGCTACCTCACTCGATACTATTCCCGCCGCAATTGGCTTCCACGGCTTCGTCGCGGCATCCAGCTCGCGGTCGCATACGTCGTTCACGATGCCGATCGCGCTCTGCGCGAACAGCATTAGCAGCAGCATGCGGGTCAGCACCGAAGCTTCCGGCACGCCGCGCACGGCGACGAACGCGAGTCCCGCCGTCGCGGCGACGTTGAGCAGCGTGGGGAACGGATGGATGACCCGCGCTGCGCGCAGCCATCGCCCGGCGCCGTGCAGCGGCGGTCGGCTCGCGGCCGTCTCGAGCGGGAATCCCGTCGCCATGGGCTTCCTCCCGCGGCATGTCTTTCCCGATCATACGCCTGCTCGTCGCTCCGCAGTTGTCGCTGAGACTGATGGGATTAGATCTGCCGCCGCGATGGTAAGGATGTGTTGGAGTAGGTTCTTGACAGGATTGGAGGTGCGGTACTATCGTAGGCCTGAGCCCTGATGAAAGGGCCATGAGTAGTCCTCTTGCTAAGGAGGTGCCTCATGAACGACCGCATCCGCTGGGGGATCTGGCAAGTCGACCGGTAGGGCCCTGTCCAAAGAGTGGGCAGGGCGCGCGGAACAAGCAGGCTCCGATTACCAGATGGCAGACGGGACTTCGTGACGAAGGTGCTTCCCAGCCATGACGGGGGTAACCCGTTGTGGGGCCTGCTGAACGGCCCGGTATCAATATCGAATCGAGAAGGCTTTCCGCCAAGGAGAGCCTTTTTCGTTGCCGCGCGGACGCATGTCTGAAGATCCCCTGAGCAGCGAATCCAACCTCTGGCTCGCCGACACGCTGTGGCGCCTGGGCGCGGTCCAGTTCGGCGACTTCACGCTCGGCCGCACCACCGTGCACTCGCCCGTCTACGTCAACCTGCGCCTGCTCGTCGCGCATCCGACGGCGCTCTCGCGCGTCGCGCACATCATGCTGCAGGAGATCCAGGCGCTGCAGGCGATGCGCCACCCGCAGATCGCGCCATTCGACGTCCTCTGCGGCGTGCCCTTCGGCGGCCTCATGATCGGCCAGGCATTCTCGCTGACCTCGAAAGTGCCGCTAATCTATCTGCACCCCCACAAGGACGACCTCGAGTCAGACGTCGAGGGTCTGTATCAGCCGAGCCAGACCGCACTGATCATGGACGACCTGATCACTGGCGGCGGGAGCATCGTGCTCACCGCGAACCGCCTGCGTGACGAAGGGCTCTTCGTCGAGGACGCCGTCGTCCTCTTCGACCGAGAGTCCGGTGGCCGCGACCGCCTCGCCGAGGTCGGCATCCGGCTCGTGTCGGTTCTCACGATCCAGGTGCTGGTGAACTACCTGATGTCGAGCGGCAAGATCGGCGAGGAGTGGTACCGCAAGACGATGAAGTTCCTCGACGCCCAGCCGCCGCCGGCGGACTAGAGCAGGCGCCGGATCGGCTTACGGCCGGGGCGCGGGTCGTAGTTCGACTTGAACATCTCGAGCTTGTCCCGCTCGATGAGGTACTTGCCGGCGAACAGCACCGCCGGCACCTTCTTCTGCTTGATCAGCCGCCGCAGGCTCTGCGGGTGAATCCCCAGCAGCCTCGCGGCCTCAACGAGGTCGAGGTAGTTCTCGAACGGGCTGGTGACCATCCCGCGGACCCCTTCGGCGCGTTCCTGTAATACGCTATATCAGATAACTAGATACGCGTAATCTGTCAAGACCGATGACAAGCGAAGCCTAGCCGGACCGCCGCCGAAACGGCCAGCGCGACGCCTTCTGAGCCACCGCCGGCGCACCTTCGCCCGTGCTGGCCCTGGCGATCGCGCGTTCGAGCCGGCGATGGAGCATCATCATCGCCTCACTGAGGTCGAGCGCCGCATCCGGATCGTCCGCGAGTGCGGGGAACAGCTGCCGAGCCGTATCGCGGAATCCCGGCACGCTGCCGATATCGCCGCGCATGTGCAGCACGCGGAGCTCGTTCACCGACCCGAAGATCGCCGACAGCAGCTTCCGGTACTGCGCGTCGTCCAGCTCGATGACCGCCGACTCATCGAGTATGTGCGAGCCGAGAGCGACCTTCACGGCGCGAAGTCCGCTCTCGCTCGCTGTGAGCGTGTCGGCGTCCAGCTCCGAACCCGGCCGCGCGAGATGATAGACCACTGCAAGGAAGACGAGGCGCGGCTCGTCGTGCGTGAGTCGAAGGGCGACGGTCACGGTCGAGTGTAACAGCGTGTGCAGACAACCCTCCCGGACAGCCCGAGAGGGTCGCGCGCAAAACGGTTCGAGACGTCTAGCCCTTGTGCTTCCGCTGCCAGCGCGTCTTCTTCAGCATCTTTCGGTGCTTATGCTTCCGCATCTTCTTGCGGCGCTTCTTCACCACTGAGCTCATCGATCGTTCTCCTCACCTACGCTGCATCGCTCCGTGACGCGATGCTCGTAATCGTCTCGCACGTGAGCGAACGATCGGCGCGCGACACGCGACTGCCAGGACTCGCCGAGTATATCGAAGGGCGCTGCGCGAGGCGAGATGCAGTTGCCTCTCCGCTTCCGTGCTTTGTCACAGGTATGTTAGGCTTGTTATGAAGCCGGACCGGACCAGTGCGACCAGGCCCGAGGGTCCTGGAAATGCGGGGCCGGGGCGGCTCGTTTTGTCATAAGGAGGCCGTAGCGCGTTGACGGAAACCAGCGGGAGCGGAGTCGTCGAAGCAGAACCGAAGAGCGCCGACGACGCCACATTCACCATGCAGGACTGGCTTGAGGGCAGTTCAGACTTCAAGACTCTTCGTCGCGGCGAGGTCGTCGAAGGCACCATCATGGCGGTGCAACGTGACGGCGTGCTCGTCGATCTCGGCTCGAAATCGGAGGGGATCATCCCTCCGCACGAGATGCACTCACTCGGCGCCGATCCGCTGAGCAAGGTCGCCGTCGGCGACACCGTGCTCGTGTATGTCATGCAGCCGGAAGCGGACCAGGGTCAGATCCTCCTGTCGATCGATCGTGCGCGCGGCGAGCGCGGCTGGCGCGTGCTCCAGAGCCGCTTCGAAGAAGGCGAGGCCTTCGAAGGTGAAGTCACCGGCTACAACAAGGGCGGCCTGCTCGTGAACGTCGAAGGCGTTCACGCGTTTGTCCCGCTCTCGCAGGTTGTCGGCGTCCGCCCCGATCGCGAGGACGGCGACGGAGGGCTCGGCTCCGCCGTCGGCAAGAAGCTGCGGCTGAAGGTGATCGAGATCAACCGCCGGCGCAACCGCGTCATCCTCTCCGAGCGCGCCGCGCTGCAGGAGTGGCGTTCCCAGCAGAAGGACCGCCTCCTCGCCGAGCTGAAGGAGGGCGAGATCCGCAAGGGCCGCGTCTCGAGCGTCCGCAGCTTCGGCGTCTTCATCGACCTTGGCGGCGCCGACGGTCTCGCGCACCTCAGTGAAGTCTCGTGGGACCGCAACAAGTCGCCGGAAGACATGTACCGCGTCGGCGACGAAGTCGACGCCTACGTCATGAAGGTCGATCCGGACACGAAGAAGATCGCGCTGAGCCTCCGCCGCGCGCAGCCCGAGCAATGGGACGTGATCGTCGACAAGTACCAGGTCGGGCGTGTCGTGCCCGGCATGGTGACGAAGCTCGTAACCTTCGGCGCGTTCGCGCGCATCGAGGGCCCGGTCGAAGGCCTGATCCACGTCTCCGAGCTGGTCGATCGCCGCATCGCGCACCCGAAAGAAGTCGTGCGCGAAGGCGACCTGCTCCCGCTGAAGATCGTCCGCATCGAGCGCGACCGCCATCGCCTCGGCCTCAGCCTGCGCGAGGCCCGTGAAGATGGCGAGCGCATGGGCTTCCGCTTTACGGACGCCGGCGAAGTCATGGAAGTGCCCGCGGACATCCAGAAGGAGTTCGAAGAGCGCGAGGGCGTGACCGTCGGCGTGCGCACAGGCGAGAGTGACGAGTCGGACACCGCCCCTGACGCGCCGTCCGAGACAGTGGCGGAGGTCGCCCCACCGACAGAGCCCGCCGTCGCCGAGCGACAGCCCGAGCCGGAAGAAGACGACACGCCGACGACCGCGATGGCCGAGGCCCTGCGCGCGTCCGGCGTCGCCGTCGACTCTACAGACGAAGCGCCGGAGAGCGTAGACGCGTCGACCGACGGCGTCGCCGACGCATCCGACGGAGCGTCACCAGCCGCCGAGACCGAACGCGACGACACCGCTGCTGCCGCCACCGTAACCGCCGAGAATCCGCAGGACGCGGAGGAGCGTACCGCAGCCGAGTAGCACGTCGCTGCTCGACTGCGAAAGAGGGAGGATCCGGCGCGCCAGGACGCCGCCGGGGAACGCCAGAGTTCGGGGGAACGCTACTCGCGTGACACGCGATCTGTCCGAGAAGTGATAGGTCTGCGTGACGTCCGCCGAAGCGCTGAGACTGGACTTCGCAGCCTCCCGTGTGATAAATTCGTGATGGAAAGTTAGCAATTAACGCTGGAGCGCTGAGATGGCTGACAGGTTCGATAAGTTCACCGAACGTGCTAGAAGGGTTCTCACCCTCGCACAGGAAGAGGCACAGCGCTTCAACCACAACTACATCGGCACGGAGCACTTGCTCCTGGGCCTCGTCCGTGAGGGCGACGGCGTTGCCGCGAAGGTCCTCGCCAACCTGGGTGTCGAGCTCAACAAGGTCCGATCCGCGGTCGAGTTCATCATCGGCCGGGGCGATCGCGCCGTTCTCGGCGAGATCGGCCTGACGCCGCGCGCCAAGAAGGTCATCGAGCTGGCGGTCGACGAGGCCCGCCGGCTGAACCACCACTACATCGGCACCGAGCACCTGCTCCTCGGCCTCGTCCGAGAGGGCGAGGGCATCGCCGCCGGCGTCCTCGAGAGCCTCGGCGTGAACCTCGAGCGAGTCCGCGCCGAGACGACGCGCATCCTGTCCCAGAGCATGCCGCAGAGTGCAGGCGCCGGCGCGCGTTCATCGACGCGCACACCCACCGTCGACCAGCTCGGCATGGATCTCACCGCCGCAGCCCGCGCGGGCAAGCTCGACCCCGTTATCGGGCGGTCGAAGGAGATCGACCGCGTCATCCAGATCCTGTCGCGCCGCACCAAGAACAATCCCGTGCTCATCGGCGAGCCCGGCGTCGGCAAGACCGCGATCGCCGAAGGCCTCGCCCATCGCATCGTTGGCGGCGACGTCCCCGAGACGCTGCAGGGCCGACGCCTGCTCACGCTGGACATCGGCTCGCTGGTCGCAGGCACGAAGTACCGCGGTGAGTTCGAAGAGCGCCTGAAGAAGGTCATCGAGGAGATCAAGTCGAGCGGCAACTGCGTGCTGTTCGTCGATGAGCTGCACATGCTCGTCGGCGCCGGCGCGGCCGAAGGCGCGGTCGACGCTGCAAACATCCTCAAGCCGTCGCTCGCCCGCGGCGAACTGCAGTGCGTCGGCGCGACCACGCTCGATGAGTACCGCAAGCACATCGAGCGCGACGCCGCGCTCGAGCGCCGCTTCCAGCCGATCCTCGTCGAGGAGCCGACCGTCGAAGAGGCGATCGAGATCCTCAAGGGCATCAAGGAACGCTACGAAGACCACCACAAGCTGATCATCTCCGACGAGGCGCTGAAGTCCGCGGCCGAGCTGGCCTCGCGCTACGTCGCTGACCGGTTCCTGCCCGACAAGGCCATCGACCTCGTCGACGAAGCGTCCAGCCGCGTCCGCATCCGCCGCTCGACCACGCCGCCTTCGCTGAAGGAAGCGACGCGCGGCCTGGAGTCGCTGCGCAAGGAGAAGGACGCCGCCATCTCGTCGCAGCAGTACGAATACGCTGCCGAGTTGCGCGACCGCGAGGTCAAGCTGCAAGAGAAGATCGAGCAGATGGAAGAGGGCCTCGAAGTCGCGCGCGAGGACAACAAGCCCATCGTCACCGAAGAGGACATCGCCGAAGTCGTCAGCATGTGGACCGGCATCCCGGTCGCGCGCATTGCCAGCGAGGAGTCGCAGCGGCTGCTCCAGATGGAAGATGCGCTGCACGGCCGCGTCATCGGCCAGGACGAGGCGATCGTGGCCATCGCGAAGTCGGTGCGCCGCTCGCGCGCCGGCCTGAAGGACCCGAAGCGCCCGATCGGCGTGTTCATGTTCCTCGGCCCGACCGGCGTCGGGAAGACGTACCTGCCGCGCGTGCTCGCGGAGTTCATGTTCGGCAGCGAAGACGCCATGATCAAGCTCGACATGAGCGAGTTCATGGAGAAGCACAACGTCTCGCGGCTCGTCGGCGCGCCTCCCGGATACATCGGCTACGACGACGGCGGCCAGCTCACCGATACCGTCCGCCGCAAGTCCTACTGCTTGATCCTGCTCGACGAGATCGAGAAGGCGCACCCGGACGTCTTCAACATGCTGCTGCAGATCTTCGACGACGGTCACCTGACCGACGCGAAGGGCCGCAAGGTCGACTTCCGCAACACGATCATCATCATGACGAGCAACGTCGGCTCGGATCTCATCCGCAAGGAGTCGTCGATCGGCTTCCAGGTGCAGAAGGACGAGGCCAAGACCGCCGAGCAGCAGCACGGCAAGATGAAGGACAAGGTGCTCGAGGAGCTGAAGCGCGTCTTCCGCCCTGAGTTCCTGAACCGCATCGACAGCCAGGTGGTCTTCCACACGCTGTCAAAGGAGCACATCCGCCACATCGTCGAGCTGCAGCTGATCGACCTGGAGAAGCAACTCCTGCTGAAGGGCGTGAACGTCACCATCACCGACGGCGCGAAGGACTGGCTCGGCGAGAAGGGCTACGACCACGTCTTCGGCGCCCGCCCGCTCCGCCGCGTCATCCAGAACGAGCTGGAGGACCGCCTGTCCGAGGCGCTGCTCCAGGAGCGCTTCGTCCCCGGCGACACCGTCCTCATCGACGTCCAGAACGAAGAGCTGGTCCTCGACAAACAAGCCGAACCCGCGCTCGCGTAGGCGTACTAATCGTAATCGCGTGAGAGCCGCTCGGAACGAGCGGCTCTCATGATCTGGCACTTGTGACTGGCTGAATTCAAGGCCCTATCGAGAGATCGCCACTCGACGTCAGCGTATGCGCTATTCCCGCGGCGACAACTTATGACCCGGGACTGACGTCTTGTCTGCGTTGGCCGCTCGGTGACGAAAGTCGATCAGGAACCGTGAACCGGAACGTGAACCGCCCGTCGTGCGTGTCCGCTCGGCCGACGGGGAAGAGTTGATCCGAGTCCTGGAGCTCGCCGAGACGGATCAGGTCGTCTCTCGGCTGCAGATAGATAGTAATCGTAGGATCACTCCAACCAGATCCATCGACGACGATTTCGTCGCCCACGCGGGCGTCCTTCGGGTTAAACGAGAGGACCCGCTGGATGTGTGGAGTCACTTGCGGCTTGCTCTCGTCGCCACCGCATGCGCCCACCGAAACGGCGACAAACGCGAGTAGCGTGAGGAAGCAGGCGGCGGAAACGTCGCGCCTTATCGAGCGGCCCGTGCACATCCTTCTCATCGACTCGCTCCCTCAATCGAGCCGCTCGCCTGGAACCCGGCGGCGTTCGCTCGCCGCGAGTTTATGCGGGTATGATGATGGGAAAACAAACGTGATGCGAACGACGGGAGGGTGACCACATGTCCGTACGCGGCTACATCCTCATCGAGGCGGAGGTCGGCAAGGCGAAGGCCGTCGGCGAGGCCGTCCATTCCATGAAACACGCTGACGCCCGCGTCACCGCCGTCGATACCGTCACCGGCCCGTTCGACGTCATTGTGCAGCTCGAAGCCGACGACCTCGACAAGCTGGGCAACGCCATCACCGACGGCCTCCAGCGCGTAGAAGGCGTCCAGCGCACGACGACCTGCCTGGCGGTGAAGCTCGGTTAGCGCCCGTTGTCGCGCGCGCAGAGCAAACAGCAACGGCAAACAGCAAATCTCTGAGACCTGCTGTTTGATGTTTGCTGTTTGTTCCAGTCCTGTGATGTTTCATGTTTGCTGTTGCTCTAGTCCGTAAGGACAAACACCAGCGTCCCGTTGTTGTACCGCAGGATCCGGTGGTCCGGCGACGTCGCGATCCACGCCTCCTGCGTGTTCGCGTCCGCCTTGATGTCCACCAGCCACACGTCGGTCTTCCCTGACTCCGTGTCGATTTGCGTCTGCTGCTTGACCATCACCGTGACGCCCTGCTCGATTCCCCGGTCCGCGATGATCGTCCGGTAGCTGACGCTGTACCCCTTCTCGAACTTGATCGTGCGCCACAGCCACAGCGATGAGTCGTTATCGTATGCATGCTCCGGCACGCACCGCGGGCTGCTTCGCTCGCTGTCCGGCTTCTCCGCGTCGGCCGGCTTGAAGTTCTGCTGCTTGATCTGCACGACGATGTTCGCGTCGCAGTCCTTTGCCGGCGTCTGGTACTGCGCGTCGGCGACCGCGCGCGTGTTGTTGTCGTTGTCAATCACGTCGCGATGGCTCGCCGACGGCTTCAGCGTCGCCGGATCGACGGTCGCCGTGGACTCGTCGGAGTTGCCCTTGTCGTCGGAGAACTTCTGCCGCAGCACGAACTGGTCGCCGGACTGCTCGACCGTGAGCACGGCGTCGCCCTGCTTGTCGCCGTCCTTCTCGAGGCTGTAGGTGTGCGATTCGCCCGCCTGGAACGGGATCTGCGTCACGACGTCGCTGGTCGGCGGGTTCTTCACGTACGCTCCGCACGACATCGCGACGAGCGCCACCGCTACGACCGCGAGCGCGACGAAGGGGCGAATTATCTGATGTCTGGGAACCATAAGCCCGAAGGATCGGCCGCCGAGCATGGCCGCAGCGGGCCGCTTCGTCATGCCGGCGCTGCTGCCGCGTGCCGGACGCGCTCCAGCGCCTCGGCGATGTCCGCGCGCTCGATGCCGTAGTGCGTGACCATCCGCATCCGCGCGTTGCCGTAGATCGAGACAAGCACGCCGGCCTGCTTAATCGCGCGATGGAACGCCATCCAATCCCCGCGCACGTCGAAGATGACGATGTTCGTCTCCACGCTGTCCGGATCGAGCTCGACCATCGGCAGCTCGGCGATGCCGCGCGCCAGCGCCTTCGCGTTCGAGTGGTCCTCCGCCAGCCGGTCCACCATGCGCTCGAGAGCGTAGATCCCCGCCGCCGCGATGATCCCCCCTTGTCGCATCCCGCCGCCCACCATCTTTCGCATCTTCCGCGCCCGCGCGATGAACTCCTCCGATCCGCACAGCACTGACCCGACCGGCGCCCCCAGCCCCTTCGACAAACAGAACCCGATGCTGTCCGCCGGCGCGGCAAGCTCCGCCACCGGCACATCGAGCGCCACCGACGCGTTGAAGATGCGTGCCCCGTCGATGTACACCCGCGCGCCATGGCGGTGCGCGATCGCCGCCAGCTCCTCGGTATCATCGAGGGAGATCACCGCGCCGCCGCACCGGTTCTGCGTGTTCTCGAGGCAGACCAGAGCGGTGCGCGGGTAGTGGATGTTCTCGCCGCGGATCAGCGACTCGACTTCCGCGGGATCGAGCCGGCCGCGCGCATCGTTCTTCGCCGCGCGAAGCTGCACGCCCGCCACGCCTGCCGCGCTCGCCACTTCGTAGTGCAGGATGTGCGACTCGCTGCCGGCGATGGCCTCGTCGCCGCGCTCGCAGTGCGCCATGATCGCGACCAGGTTCGACATCGTCCCGCTCGACACCAGCACGGCGGCTTCCTTGCCGGTGCGCTCCGCGGCCATCGCCTCGAGCCGTCGGACGGTCGGGTCTTCGCCCAGCACGTCGTCGCCGAGCGGCGCTTCCGCGATCGCCCGCCGCATCTCGTCCGATGGCAGCGTGACGGTGTCGGATCGCAGGTCGATGACCCGGTCCGTCATGTCGCTTCCCACAGCGTCTGGAAGCTGTCGGTCCCGCGGATCGCCCCCAGCTCGACCAGCCGCTCCTCCTCGACGATCTCCGCGAACGCTGCGTCGCACTGCGCTGCAGTATCGCTGCGCCCGATCGCCACTAGCTTGCGCGCCAGGTGGTCCCATACGCCCGACTCGGACATCGAGCTCGCATGCCGGGGCCAGTGGAACGTCAGGATGCGCTGCGGCACCCGGAAGCGCGGGCGCAGCATCTTCACGCTCCGGAAGCGCTCTTCGGCAGAGCGCGCCTGTGGCACGACCTTGATCATCGGCCCCTCGTCCTTGCTCGCCCGCGCGTCCACCAGCAGCCGCTTGTTCGTGATCGAGAAGCGGATGACGAGCACCTCGGCAGCGTCGATAACGCGCCGCACCTCATCCAGGTCGATGCCATAGTCCGCGGGAATGCCCATCGACGTTCATTCTAGAAATGCGCCGACGGCCGAACAAGAATCGCCGAATCTGGCGCGGAAGCGCCCGAGCCCGTAGACGTAGGGACAGGTCTTCAGACCTGTCCGCCTCTGCGGCTCACACCTTCTTCTTCATGTGCAGGATCGAAGCCCACAGATGCGTGCCATCCGGCCGCTGCTCGATGACCGCGCGCGCGCCGTTCGCGTACGGCGTCACCACCCGATAGTGCCCGGGCTCGCCGTCCGGATAGAGCAGCGGCGGTTCTGAGAGCGCGCCATCGACGGCGAGCACGCCCTGCCCGACATGCGAGATGCGCGGCTTGACCGTCAGTTTCGTCAGCTTCTCCATCGCGCCCGGCGGCACCATGTCCACCATCTCGTACCGCCCGACCGCCCGCCGCGTCGCCTCGCGCCATTCATCGCGCCGATCCTCTGAGATGCCGAGCGGCGATCCCGGCACCACCTCTGGTTGCACCCCGAGCGCATCCAGCAGCGCCCGCTCCGCGACGCGCGAGACGAACCCAGCATCTCCGCCGTTCGTCAGCACCACGACGCCGATACCTTCCTCCGGCATCACCCAGACGCGCGTGGCTACCCCCGCCAACCCACCGGAGTGACCGACGAGCCGCCGTTCCTGCACTTCGCCGATCTCGAACCCCAGTCCCCAGCCAAAGTCGAGGTCCGGATGGTTCTTCGCCTGCACGCGCATCGCGTCACTGAGCAGATGCTCCGACACGATGCGCGTTGCGTCGATCTCGCCGCCGCGCAGCAGCATCCGTCCGAACCGCGCCAGCTCGAGTGCCGTCGTGATCAGCCCGCCCGCTGGGCCCGTGTAGTTCAGCACCATCGGCGCTGGCTTGCGACCGGCCGGACGCCCGAGCAGCCCGCTCCCATACGACGTCGCGATTCCCGGCCCCTCCGGCGCAACAGCGAATTCCGATTGTCGCATCCCGGCTGGCCGCAGCACGTCGTCGCGGACTAGCTCCTCATACGGCCGCCCGTGCATCCGCGCGACCATGTGCCCCAGGAGCGCGAAGCCGCCGTTCGAGTACACGATCGGCCCGCCCGGCGCGCGCTGGATGTGCTGATCCGCGACGACCTCCGCCAGCGAGCGCGGCCGCTTCGTGCCCAGCACCAGAGTCTTGAGCACGACGTTCCCGTATTCGAGCCCCTTCCATGACACCGGCAGACCGGATGTATGCGTGAGCAGATCCCGCACCGTGATCGGCGCGGGATCCCCGGCCGCGTCGCGGATCTGCGTGAACGGATCGAGATACGCGTTCACGTCATC
This sequence comes from uncultured Dehalococcoidia bacterium, assembly GCA_964487335.1. Taxonomy (GTDB): domain Bacteria; phylum Chloroflexota; class Dehalococcoidia; order DSTF01; family JACRBR01; genus CAZAPT01. The sequence goes on along the minus strand of CAZAPT010000001.1, from coordinate 111,893 downwards.
GTCGAGGCCGATCCGGCCAGCCTCGACCTCGCGCAGCGCGAGCATCGTCGTGAACAGCTTGGAGATCGATGCAGCGCGGTACAGCGTGTCGAGCGTCGCCCGCTCGCCGCGCGAGAAGTCGGCGTAACCGAACGCCCCTGCTTCCCGCACGCGATCTCGATCGAACACCGCGATGGCCGCGCTCGCGACGTCCGCGCGCCGCCGTTCCGCTTCGACGAACGCCGCGAAACTCTCGCGCAGCCCTTCCGCTGCCGGACGTGCTTCCATCACCGACGCCATGAGCGACTCCCGTTCCTGGTAATGCAGGTCTGCTCTAAATTATCCGCGCGTAGTGCCCGCACTGCAGCGGCCGATGATTGCGCTTTTCGCAACGATTTTGGAGAAGATGGTCGGGCCACCCCGGCTGCGAGCGTCGCAGAGGCGCTGCGCCGATTCGCTACCATTCCGGCGATGCCGGATCGTTCAATGGTAGGACAGCGGCCTTTGGAGCCGCGAATCTAGGTTCGAATCCTAGTCCGGCAGCCACTCACCACTCGGGCGGCAGCCCCATGCTCTGGTAGATCGCGTTCGGCAGCTCGATCTCGCCGAACTGCTCCTCGTAGCGCTTCACGTTCATCACGAAGAGCTTCGCGAGAACCTTCGCGTGCTGAGGGCTCATGTGCGCCCGCGCCATCAGCTTCATGCCCGGCGTCGATGATCCCTCCACCGGCGGCAGCCCCTTCCCGAGCGACAGCGTGAAGCCGTACGCTCCCACCTCGAAGTTCACGCTGTCGCAGTAGAACTCAGCCGGCTCGTCCATTTGATCTCCGTTCCTCGCCGCTCGATGCGCTCCTTCGGCGCACTGTAGCAGCCGGCATATTGCCGTCCGGTGTGGCGGTGCTTAGCATCGCTCATGGAACCCATTCGGTTGGAGGTCGGCCGGACGCGCTGCGCCGTCGTGCCCGAAGCCGGCGGCCGCCTGCATCAGCTCGAGATCTTCGACGGCCACGACTGGCTGCCTCTGCTCTTCAGCTCCGATGATCCACGCGACACCCTCGCCGCGCCGACGATGTCCGGCTCTTATGCCATGGTCCCTTGGCCAAACCGCATCGCCGCCGGCATCTTCACTTTCCAGGACGACACGTACATCGTGCCGCAGAACCATCATGGCCACGCCATCCACGGCTTCGGATTCGACCGCCCATGGCGCATCGACTCGAGGACGGAGACCGCGTGCCGGCTCTCCCTCGACTTCGGTGAAGCATGGCCGTTCGGCGCTCGCGCTGTACAGGAGATCGAAGTGCAAGACGACGCCATCATCCAGCGCGTCGAGGTGCGGGCAACGGCCGGCCCGTCGCCCGCCGGCGCCGGATGGCATCCGTGGTTCCGTCGCGACGTGCGGCCGGATGCGCAGCCGCGCGTCGGCGTTCCCGCTGACGAGATCTACGAGACGGCGCACGAGACCCCTACCGGCAAGCTTCTCCCCGTTGCGGGCGATACGGATCTCCGCGACGGCCCAGAGCTGCGCGACCGCCGGCTCGACACCTGCTACCGCGGCGTCCGCGCACCGATGAGCATCCGATGGGGCGACATCGAGCTGACGATGGAACAGTCGCCGGACGTCGCGCACGCCGTCGTGTACACGCCGCCCGAGGCGTTTTGCGTCGAGCCGCAGACCTGCGCGATCGATGCGTTCAACCTCGCCGCCCGCGGGTTCGCGGACAGTGGCGCCGTTACCGTGACACCTGGCAGTCCACTCGTCGCCACGACGACGTGGCGCTGGCGCATCGACGGATAGCGCGACCCGCGGTCGAAGCACTGACACCGCCACGCGCATAGGCTACAGTCGATCTGGAAGGAGCGCTGTCGCATGGAGCTGTACCTGGTCCGCCACGGCGAGTCCGAGATCCCGCCCGACACCTTCCAGAGCGACTTCCCGCTGTCCGAACTCGGTCGCAAGCAGGCCGCCGCGGTCGCGTCCCGGTTCCGCAACGTCCGCATCGACCACCTGCTGACGACGCCGTACCTTCGCACGCAACAGACCGCCGAGGCGATCGCACAGGTCACCGGTGTGAAGGCGATCGAAGAGCCGGGCCTCGGTGCATTCCAGGCCGGCGGCTTCCACGACGTGCCCGTTTCGAAGGCCCGTGAGGCATATCCCGACTGGTTCGAGAAAACCTACCCGCTCCAGAGCTATGAGCTCGCCGGCGGTGAGAGCGCATCGGCGTTCTTCGAGCGCGTGACCGAGGCCTTCGTCGAGAAGGTGTGGGATCGGTACTACAAGACGGGAGACCTGAACGTCGTGGTCGTCTGCCACGAAGAGACGATCAACGTCCTCCTGCTCCACATGCTGCGCCTGCCGTTCGAGGGGTTCCAGACGTTCCGCCTCGACCACACATCGGTCACCATGGCGAACAGCCGTCAGCGCAAGCCGCGCATCACCGCGGTCAACGACATCTCGCACCTGGTGATGGCCGAACTGCCGATCGGAAGCTCAGGCAAAGGCCGCGCCGCGACGTAAGGCCCGGGACGCGCGGAGTTACGGTCCGCTGACCTGCATCTTGCCCGTCATCTGCGTCGGATGGACTTCGCAATCGTAGTAGTAGCTCCCCGGCGTTAGGTTCACCGTCAGCGTCTGCTTGTCCGGTCCCGCCGCGATTTCAGTGTTCCCGACACTCTCGCCGGTCGCGTCGTTCCCCTTGTACAGGTGGAAGTTGTGCGACACGCCGTTGTCCTGGTTGTCGAATTCGATCGCTACGCTTCCCGCCTTCGCATCGAGCGTGGACTGGTCGAACTTCACGTTCTTCGCCACGACGGAAAGGGTCTCGCCTGCCGGAGCGGGCGGCGGCGTTCCGCCGGTCGCTGGGCCGCCCGGTGGCGGCGACCCTCCGCCGGGAGCCGGCGGTCCGACGTTGAGCGTGCCCGTCATCTGCGTGGGGTGCACGTCGCAGCGAAAGAAGTACGCGCCTTCAGTCAGGTTCACCGTGAGGTCCTGAGTGTCCGGCCCCGCCGCCTCGGTCGTGGCGCCGACGCTTTCGCCGTTCGCATCGCTGCCCCGGAAGATATGGAAGTTGTGAGTGACGCCGGTGTCCTGGTTGTCGAACCGGATCGTGACATTGGGGCCCGCCGCGACGTTTAGCGACGACTGGTCGAACTTCACGTTCTTTGCGCTGATCGTCGCCGCTAGTCCGCCGCCCGCCGGCGTCGTGCCCGCAACCGCCGTCTCCGTGCTGGGACCGTGAGGCTCTTCGTTCTTCCCGTGGATCCCCGCGTAGATGAACCCCACCGCGAAGATGGCCAGTACGCCCGTCACGATCGTGCCGAGCTGCCAGGGCGGCATCTTCGGATTGCTCGCCACGTATCCGGCGACCGCGATGATTCCCACCGCGACGATCGCTGCGAGCGTGGTGGCGACATTGCTGTCTACCGCCAGGTAGATGCGCGACAGCGCGTAGATGATCGCGAGCCCGATCAGCGGTACGCCGATCGGCACCAGGAACGCGAACAATGTCCGCTCCCCTACGCTGCCGATCCGCGCTTCTTCGTCCGCGATCGCTTCGCCGCGGAGTATCTGCAGCGTGTCCGGCCGCAGCTCCGCCTCGTGCCCGCGGATGATGCTCGCGGCGTTCCGCTGCGACAGCGTGTACGAGGACAGGTGGGCCGAGTCCGTCCACTGCGTCTCGACCGAAAGGAGGACGTTGCCCTCCGTCGTGATCGAGCGCGTGATCCGCATCCCGAGGAATCCCGGCTCTTCGCGAAGTTCCTCCCGGTGCGCCTCCAGCTCTGACATAAGGCCACCCGGCGCCGAGATGCCCGCTGAGCTTTCAGGCGGTATCTCCGCCGAGACAGTCTGTACGAGTTCCATGCCTCCCCTTACGCCCGATCCGCCCGTCTGGCGGACGCCCAAACCAGCAAATGGTATCGGCGCACCCCGTCTGTAGCCAGAGTCAAACAGCTTCCATCGAAGGTCTCAGCCTCATCCCGGCGTGACCTGGGATATCGCGAGCTGCACGTCGCGCTCGACTTCGTCCATTGCCATGATGCCTTCGTATTTCCCGACGATCCTCCCGTTCCGACCGACTACGAACACCCACGGCTCGTCGCGAAGGTTCCACTCCCGCATCGCCGGCACAGGATCGCGCAGGTTCGTGTCGCGAAGTTCCGCCAGCGCGTACGGCTCGATGTGGATGAACATCGCGTCGTTCTTGTACCGCTCGTATAGCGGATCCATCACCGTGTCCATCACCGGCCCGCACGTGCGCGTCTCGCAGAACGCCGGTGTCGCGAACGCGATGATCAGCGGCTTCCCGGTCTTCAGCGCATCCGCGACAGTGACGTCATGCATCTGCGGCCGCGGCGGGTACGACGAGTCAATCTCTTCGACACCTGTGACCTGCGACGCGATCTGCTGTTGACTCGGGGGTGCGGGCTCGCCGACCTGCGGCTCGGGCGTCCGGTCGAGGACCGTGAACGTGAACGTGAACGGCTTGATCTTGTGCCCATCGCGTGTGACCGCGAGCTGCGCTCCCCACTGCCCCGCCCGGTCGAACCGCGCAGGTGCGACGTACACCCCGTCTTCGCCGGTCGGCGTCTTCGTCTTCGCCGACTCGTCGTCGAAGGAGAGCTGCACGGGTATCCACCGCGCGTCAGCTTCCGAGACAAAGCGCTGCTTCTCGCCGGTCAGGTCGTAGAACCGCACGTGCACGTCCGCGCCGCTGACGAGCGCGTTGTCCTTGTCGGTCAGGCCGATCTCGACCCGGTTTATCCCGGCGCCCAGCGAGCTGTTGCGGATCGAAGCGAAGACTTCCTGGTTGCCGCCCAGCGTCACGACCGTCGGGAACGACGCGCTGTCACCGCCGCCGCTGCAAGCCGCGAAAAGCAGCGCCAGCGCGCCGACGACGATGGGCCAGACGGCGCGGCTCATCGCTCCGGGCGGACGCTCTGGCTCGTCCCGAAGTAGAACGCCGCCAGCGCCAGCACCATCAGCACTGCGATGTCGATCGGCAGCCCGAAGTACCCGCTCGACGAGTCCGCGTACAGAGAGAGGTGCAGCATGTCCACGCCATACGAGAGCGGATTCACGCGCCCGAGGATCTTCAGCCACTCCGGGAGGTCCGTCAGCGGGAAGAACGCGCCAGAGAAGAACAGGAACGGGAGCAGCACGAGGTTCATCACGAGGTGGAAGCCTTGCATCGTCTTGATGCGCGAAGCCAGCAGCTGCCCGAGCCCCGACAGGAAGAGGTTGAGGATGACGATCGCGAACACCGACAGCACAATGCTCGGCCCAACGCCGTACTGCCATTGAAAGTTCACCGCCGGGATCGCCGCCGCGACCGCGAGCACGATCAGCGCCTGCGTCGCGCCGATGAGCACTGCGGCGAGCGTCTTGCCGAGCAGGATCACGCGCGGCGAGTGCGGTGACGCCAGGAAGACGTTCAGGATCCCCGAATCGCGGTCCTGGTAGTACGACGCGCTCGAGAACGTCGAGGAGAACAGCGCCGTCATCACCACCATGCCCGGCACCAGGAACGTCACGTAGTCGTGGATGTTCCTCGGATCGAGCCCGTCCGACACCCCCGCGCCGAGGATGGCCAGCAGCATCAACGGGAATAGCACCGACGAGTAGAGCTGCGAGCGGGACCGCAGGAATGCCCGCACATCGCGACCCAGCAGCGCCGCCAGCGCCCCGGCAGTCGCCTTCACGATGCATCCTCCCGTTCCGCCGAAGCGATGCCCTTCCCGACGAGCTGGAAGTACACGTCCTCCAGCGTCGATTCTTCGATCCGCACGCTGTGGATCCGGTCCCCCGCATGCTGGAACGCGCGCGCCAGGAACGCGCTCGCGTCGTCCACCGTCACATGCGTCGTGTGGCTCGCGAGTCTCACATGCCCCACGCCCGGCCACAGCTGCATCGCCGCCACTTCGCCCGAGGGGTCCGACTTCCATTCGATGCGAACCGCGTCGTGCCGCAGGTCGCGCTTCAGCTCCGCCGGCGCGCCCTCCGCCACCAGCCGCCCCTCGTCGATGAGCGCGACCGTACCGCAGTACCGCTCCGCCTCGTACACATCGTTCGTCGCGAGTAGCAGCGTCACTCCGCTCGCGTTCGCCTCGACGAGGTACTGCCAGAGCGCCTGCTTCGACTCCGGGTCCAGCGCCAGCGTCGGCTCATCGAGCAGCAGCACTTCCGGCGATGTCAGCAGCGCGCGTGCCAGCTCGAGCCGCCGCCGCATGCCGCCTGAGAGCGTCGTCGTGAACGCATCGACCCGGTCGAGCAGGTTCACCCGCCGAAGCAGCTCCTCGGACCGCGCTTCACCGATGCTTCGCGGCAGCCCGAACAGCCGGGCCTGAAGCCCCATCGTCTCGCCCACCGTCATCTGTGGGTCCAGGGACGGCCCCTGGAATACGACGCCAATCCGCTGTCGCAGCCCCGGTGTCAGCTGCTTCCCCAGAATGCGCAGTCCGCCCCGCAGTGGCTGCCGCTGCCCGATGAGCAGCGAGAGCAGTGTGCTCTTCCCGGATCCGTTCGGCCCGAGCAACCCGAAGATCGAGCCAGCCGGCACGGCGAGCGTCAGCCCGTCGAGCGCGAGCCGCTCGCCGTAGGCGAACGAGACCTCCCGCGCCTCGATGGCCGGCGTCGCAACGTCTGATGCTGATGTTTCGGTGCGAGTCTGGACGGAGGTATTCAAAATTGAACGGCGCTTGGCCTGTGAACAGAATAACAAGCGGAGTTCGACCGGCAACCTGTCCCACGCGGCGCTCAGGTAGTGGGTTTGAGCCTACGCCGGGGCGTTCATTGGTCGGAGGAAGTACGTTGAGCAGGCTTCATCCATTGCGTCGGCCGTCAGTTCGGGCGTCCGGCCCTCGAAGCGGGCGGCATCGATCAATGCTTCGATGACGTCGCGAGGGTGGCACCCTCGGAGGCTCCGTTCTTCGTCCTCGTACCACCGCTTCAGAAGGTGTCGGAGGACTTCGTCGTCGTGCTGCAGCCCGTGCGCTTCGCAGGAACGCCGGAAGATCTCCGCGTACTCCTCGTCCGTCGGGTCAGGCAGTTCCACCTTGTAACGAATGCGCCGAAGGTACGCCTCGTCGGCGAGTCGGTCGGGTGGCAGGTTGGTAGAGAACAGGATCAGCACGTCGAACGGGATCTCGATCATCTGGCCGGTGTGCATCGTCAGGTGATCGACGCCTTCCTCGAGCGCGACGATCCAGCGATTCAACAACTGCACGGCGGGCATCTGCTGCCGTCCGAAGTCGTCAATGATCAGCGTTCCCCCGTTGGCCTTGAGCTGGAGCGGCGCCTCGTAGACCTTCGTGTTCTCGTCGTACACCAGCTCGAGGCTGTGGCGCGTAAGCTCACCACCGGCCCAGATGACCGGCCGCTTGATATGCGCCCACCGTCGGTCCGGGCGTGCTGCGAGAGCCGTCGGATCGCGCTCCTCCTCGACGAGCTCATGCTTCGACGGGTCGTGTACGTGGACGATCTGCCCGACCATCTCGATGGCGTACGGCACTCGGATCGTCCCGCCGACGACGCCGCCGATCGCCCGGACGGTAGTCGTCTTGCCGTTCCCCGATGAGCCGTAGATCAGCGTTGACTTCCGCGATGACGCGGCGCGCGCGATTCGGGTCACGGTCTGTTCGGAGAACACGAGCGGTCCTAGGGCGCGCACGATGTCTTCGCGCGAAGCCTCTGGTATGTCTGCCGACTGCGCGTGGACATGCGCGACGTACTCGTCCAGCGGGACTGGCACGGCGCCGACGTAGCCGCTTCGCTGGAGGGCTGCGTCTGCGCGGTCCAGGCCTTTGTCGGTGAGCCGGTACGTGTACGTCCCGGGCCCGGGCTGGCCCTCCGAGCCCATGACGGTCGTCAAGCCCTCTTGGGCGAGTGCCTGCATCAACTCCTGGACCACGCCCCCGCTGACCTTCAGGGCGTCCGACAGCTCTGCCCGCGTCATCCGCCCGCGATAGAGAAGGGTCTTGAGGGTCAAGTCGTGCAGAACGCCAGGGTCTATCCCCAGCTCGCGGACCGTCGTCGCTTCCAGGAAGAGAGGCGCTTCCGCCGCCTCGGTCGTGGTCATCGCCCCGCTCCAGATGTCAACTCAGGGCCAAATGGTATCGCATGGCGTCGCTCCGACCGCTCCGGAGTTGACAGCCGGTTCGACGTTCCGCGCCGCTTGCCGCCCTCGTCGCTTGACGCCGATAATCAAATGAAGGAAAGCTCGTTGCGAACACTCCGCATCGCCCTCGCCCAGATCGACACAACCGTCGGCGATCTCGACGGCAACGCCGCGAAGATCATCGAGTGGACTGAGCGGGCGCGCGCGCTCGGCGCCGACGTCGTCGCCTTCCCCGAGCTCGCGATCACCGGCTATCCGCCCGAAGACCTGGTCCTCCGCCGCTCCTTCGTCGCCGACAACCTGAAGGCCCTCGACCGCGTCGCCGCCGCCACGAAGGGCATCGCGTCCGTCGTTGGCTTCGTCGATATGGACGAGGACATCTACAACGCCGCCGCCGTCATCGCCGATGGCCGCGTCGTGCACCGATACCACAAGCAGTTCCTCCCGAACTACGGCGTCTTCGACGAGGACCGCTACTTCCAGCGCGGAAGCGACTCGCCCGTGCTGACGATCGCCGGCGTGGACGTCGGCGTAAACATCTGCGAGGACATCTGGTACGGCGATGGCCCCTCGCGCGTGCAGGCGCACTCAGGCGCGGAGGTCATCCTCAACATCAACGCGTCGCCCTACCATCGCGGCAAGGGCGCCTTCCGCGAGGCGATGATTTCCACCCGCGCAAGTGAGAACCTCGTCGCCGTCTGCTACGTCAACATGAGCGGTGGCCAGGACGAGTTGGTGTTCGATGGCCAGAGCCTGATCTACGACGAGCGCGGAGAGCTGCTCGCGCGCGGCCCGCAGTTCCGCGAAGATCTCATCGTCTGCGACATCGATGTCGAAGGCGTGCTCCAGGCGCGCCTACACGACACGCGCCACCGCAAGGAGCGGCGCGAGACGCAGGCCGCCGGTGTCGCGCCCAAGGCGATCGTCTCGATGTCGCGCGTCGAGAACGGCGCGAGGCCCGCGATCTCTCCCACCATCGCGACGCCACTCCCGCCGGACGCCGAAGTCTGGAGCGCCCTCGTCCTCGGCCTGCATGACTACATCGCGAAGACGGGCTTCGAAAGGGTGTTGATCGCCCTGTCCGGCGGCATCGACTCCTCGCTCGTAGCCGCGATCGCTGTCGATGCGCTCGGGCCCGAGAGCGTGGTCGGCCTCTCAATGCCGTCGCGCTTCTCCTCCGAAGGCAGCAAGTCCGATGCCGCTGACCTCGCCGAGCGGCTCGGCATCCGCCTCATCACCCTTCCGATCGAAGACATCTTTGCTGCGTCCCTCGACACCCTGTCCGACGTGTTCGCCGACACGCAGTTCGGCACCGCCGAGGAGAACCTCCAGGCGCGCGTCCGTGGCAACATCCAGATGGCGTTGTCGAACAAGTTCGGCTGGCTCGTGCTCACCACCGGAAACAAAAGCGAGATCGCCACCGGCTACTCGACGCTGTACGGCGACATGGCGGGCGGGTTCGCCGTCATCAAGGATGTGCCGAAGACGCTCGTCTGGGACCTCGCGCGCTATCGCAACCGAGCCGCCGGACGGGAGATCATCCCGCAGGCGGTGATCGATAAGCCGCCGAGTGCCGAGCTGCGTCCCGACCAGCTCGACAGCGACTCGCTGCCGCCGTACGAAGTCCTCGATCCCATCCTGCAGGCCTACATAGAGGACGATCGCAGCGTCGAGGAGATCGTCGCGTCCGGCGCCGATCCCGCGGTCGTGCAACGCGTCGTCCAGCTGGTCGATCGCAATGAGTACAAGCGCCGCCAGGCGCCTCCCGGCATCAAGATCACCCCCCGCGCCTTCGGTCGCGACCGCCGTCTCCCCATCGCCACTCGCTATCGCCCCAGCTAGATCACGACTCGCGCCTCATCCGTCCGCTTGCCAGAATTGGTTCGCATGACCATCCGCGGCCTCATATTCGACTTCGGCGGCGTCCTCTGGGACATGCGTTGGGACCGGAGCCTTGAACTCGAGCGTGCCCACGGCCTCCGCGAGCGCGCACTCGTCGAGACGTTGTACGCCAGCGAGACCTGGCGTCAGATTGAGGTCGGCGTCGGCGACCGCGAAGCATGGATCCGGGGCGCCCATACGGAGCTCGAGACCATCGCCGGTAAGCCGCTCCCGCCACTCCATCAGCACTGGCGCGAGCAGCAGCACCTCATCGCGCCGAACATCGACCTCATCCGCCGGCTACGCCCGCGCTACCGCACGTCAGTCTTGAGCAACGCCGACTCGTCGCTGCCCCAGCGCCTGCGCGACACCGGCATAGCCGCGCTGTTCGATGACATCGTCTGCTCCGCCGAAGTCGGTGTTGCCAAGCCCGAGCCCCGGATCTACGCCCTCGCCGCCGAGCGCCTGGACCTCACGCCGGCTGAATGCGTCTTCATCGATGACGCCGAGCGCAACATCGATGCCGCGCGCGCCACCGGCATGAACGCCGTATACTTCCGCGTCGACCGCGGCGATGATCTCGAGGCCCAGCTCCGCGACCTGGGCGTGTCGGCCCCCGATGCGGTTTGAGTGCCATGAGTAGGAGTTGAGGATGGACCGGGAATACAGGCTGCTGGCCGCCATCGTCGTCGTCGCATGGATCGTCGCGATCGCTGTCGCGCTCGTCGTGGCCATCGAGCCGAGCTGGGCGCACTTCGGTTCGTAACCGCCCTCCGATCGCCGCCGTTAGCCCGAAACCCGCTACCAGCTCCCGCCGCCGCCACCACCGCCGCCGCCGCCGGCACCACCGCCTCCCCCGAAGCCGCTGCCCCCGCCTCCCGCGCCGCTCGGTACCGACGCCCCGACGCTCGTTGAGAACGACGACAGGTGGTCCGAGAAGTCCGTCAGCGACCCTCCGCTCCCGACGTACCACGCGCCTACCACACGTTCGGCGTCGATCCCTGCGAACGCCTTTGCCCACTTGTGTACGGAGCCGAAGACGATCGCGAACGGCAGGTACGTCGCGAAGATGTTCTCCTTCTCGTTGAACTCCTGCCGCCGCGTCTCTGCCGTATCGACGTAGAGCCGAAACCCAAGGACCCGCCTCAGCTCCTCGCTGCCCTTCGCCGTTCGCTTCGGCATCCATCGGGACGAGATCACCAGCAGCAGCCCTGCGAGCACGATCGGCAGCCCGACAAGCGCCGCGCCAAACCTGCTGCCCAGGAAGTACGCGATCGCGCCGCCCGCGATGGCAACCGCGACGCCCGCCCCGCTCCACCAGTGCCGCGAACTCTCCGGATCGCGCGTGAACCAGCCTTCGCGCACGCTGTCCTTGTACAACTCGTTCCTCGCCCGGTTCAGCCCGAGAAGGTACGAGCCCTTCAGCTCCGACAACTGCACCTCGTCACCCGCCTCGAACACCCCGTCGAAGAGCGAACGCTCCCACTCCGCAAGTCCGTCGCCGTCGCGCCGCTTCGTCAGCTTGTATTCCGGCTTGAGGAAGAAGACGTGTCGCGGCAACTCCTCGATCGTCAGGTAGCCACGCACCGCCAGATCCACGATCGTCGCTGTCACGTCCTTGTCGTCGATGCGCTGGTCCAGCAGCAGACCCATCTGCGCCGGACGCAGTCCGTCCATCGGCGTGTACTCCACCACTACGGAGTCGCGATAGAACATCGGTCGCGTCTTCTCCGTGGGGTCTTTGCTCAGGTAGTAGATCGACGTGTACACGCGGTCTCGCCCGTGCCGCCACCACGTCACGATCACCGCCACGATCGCCCCGATCGATCCAATGATCGCCAACGCGATGATCCCCGGCGCCAGCGAGAAGAACTCCGGCAGCGTCCGCGGCAGTCGCTCGAGGCGCACCTGCGGCGTCGCGACGACGCCCTTCCGCACGCCGGCCACCACCGTCAGCTGCTCGCCCGACCGAAACGCGCGTCCGCCGGTGTAGTCGATGCGCCCGTCAGATGGCGTGATCGCGCACGCCTCCTTCGACCCGACCGCACCCTCGTAGCATTGCGACTGCGTGAACCCCGCGCCACCGTCGATCGTCATCGTCGCCGATGCGGCCTTCGTCGGCACCGGCCAGTTGCCGCCGTTCACGTTCCAGAACAGCTCATCGTGATCGTCGAAGCCGTTCATCGCGTAGCGCACGACGTAGTGGATCCGATACGTCTGCTTCCCGCTGATCAGCCTGTCCGGATCGCCGATCTGGATCCGCTCGTTTACGCCCTGCCGTCCCGTCTTGTACGGCCACTTCGTGCCGCTTGCGTCCGTCACGGACGTCACGTCGAGCTGGTACACGCGGTGATGCTTCGAGTCCCACGGATATTCGATCGGGATGTCCCGGAAGATCCCGTGCTTCTGCAGCGAGCCGAAGTCCACATCGATCGCCTCGGCGATCTGCAACGACGTGTCCCGCTGGATCGCGATGTCCGCGTGGAAGTTCTCGATCGTCCAGGCTTCGTCTGCGGAGGCCCGCAGCGTCGAGGCGACCAGCGCGTGCAGCGCCGCCACCGCGACTGCGGCGATGAGCGTCGCGACGACGACGATCGTAGCCAGGCGACGGCGCGTCATCTGTTGGCTAATTCAGCACCGCGAAGCCGGCCGTCCGCTGCCGCTGCTCCGCCTCGAGCCGCACCCGCATCTCCGGCAGCGCGTCGGTGATCAGCTCCAGCTCCCGCGCCAGCCGCGCCTCTGGTGACAGCTCCTCGAGTAGGTCCTGCTTCACCACGGCCGGCAACTCGACGCGCGCCGCGATGTAGTCCGCCGCTTCGCCCGCATCCGCCGGCAGCTCGACGCCACGCGTGTACTGGTTGCTGATCGCCAGGTACAGCCTCAGGTACGTGACGAACAGGTCCTCCGCGCGCTCCAGCGTCTCCGACGGCACGCTGTCGACGCGCTGCTGCACGATCTCCACTTCGCCTCGCATGTACGGGCTCGTGCTCGTGACGGCGATGATCCGGAACCGCTCGATGCCCACCGTCAGCAGGTTCATCCGCCCTTCGTCCAGGTACTCCACATCCCCGATCCGCGCGGTCGTACCGAAGTTGTGCGGCTCCGCCGCCCCGCCCACCTCTTCGCCCGAGCGGATCAGCACGACCCCGAACGGCGTCCGCTCGTCGATGCACTCGCGCACCATCAGCTTGTACCGCTCCTCGAAGATGTGGAGCGGCAGTTTCATGCCCGGAAACAGCACCGTCTGCAGCGGAAACAGCGGCAGGTCCATCGCGCGTAGTCTACCCTCGCTGCCAGATCCGCTGATGCGACGGACTCTGCGGCACACTGGCCGCTTGCCTTCCCTCTATAACAGCCGTGAACGATCGACCGTGAACTGTGACCAGTTAGCCCGCGCCGCCTTGACTGGGTCTCGGAGCAGGCAGATAATGCGCTTTGCCTCTCCGTGCCGGCGGCCCTTTCCAGCTTCCGGCCCAGGCCTCTTATCCGTCGTGAAGCGACACGCCGCCACGAATCGAGCGGCAGCCGCGGCACCGGCGGCGCGATCCACAGGAGGACGCATGCCCGAAGCGCCAGCAGCAGAAAAAACCAAGCGACCGATTGTCCCTTTCCTCAGAATCCCCGACAACGACGCTGAGCGTCCGTATCTCCTCGGCAGCCGCTGCAAGAACTGCGGCGCCACCTACCTCGGAAAGCGCATGGCCTGCAGCAAATGCTTCGCCACCGAGGCCATGGACGAGATCAAGCTCAGCGACAAGGGTGAGCTGCACGTGTTCTCGATCGTGCACCAGTCCGCGCCCGGGATCCCCACGCCGTATGTCGCGGCGATCGTCGATCTGCCCGAGGGCGTGAGCGTCCGCTGCAACATCGCCGGTGTTGACCCCGACCCGTCGAAGCTCAAGTTCGGCATGCCCGTGCGCATGGTCACCGAGAAGATCCGCACCGACCGCGAAGGCAACGACGTGATCGCCTTCAGCTTCCAGCCGGAGTGACCCAGACGAGGCCGCGACGAGCGTCGCGGCCGGTCTCCCCGCCGAGGCGGGGGCCAGCTTCGCCGCCACACGGACGGCGGCAAGGAGAGTGAGATGCGAGACGTAGCAATCATCGGCGCGGGGATGATCAAGTTCGGGCGCTATCCCGAAAAGACGGTGCCGGAGCTGGCGGGGCAGGCCGCGTTGCTCGCGTTGAAAGACGCCGGCATGGACATGAAGGACGTCGAGCTGCTGGCCAGCGGCAACCTGTACCAGTCAAACGCGATGGTCGGCCAGCGCATCATGCAGACCATCGGCCAAACCGGCATCCCCGTCATCAATGTCTCGAATGCCTGCGCCACGGGCTCGACCGCCTTCCGCGAGGCGTACTTCGCCGTCGCGTCCGGCGCGTACGACACAGCGCTCGCCGTCGGCTCGGAGCAGATGGGCAAGATGGGTCTTCTCGGCGGAGGCGGCGGTGCCGGCGACCCCGCGTATAGCACTGAGGGCGTTCTGGGCTCGGGCCTCATGCCCGCGGTCTTCGGCATGGCCGGCGTCGAGCACATGCGCAAGTACGGCACGACGCAGGCGCAGTTCGCCAAGGTCTCCGTAAAGAACCATAAGCACTCGATGCACAACCCCTACTCGCAGTACCAGGTTGAGTACGGGCTCGAGGACGTGCTGAACGCCCGCGTCGTCTCGTGGCCGAACACGCTCTATATGTGCTGCCCGACCGGCGACGGCGCGGCGGCGGCCGTGCTGTGCACGATGGAGAAGGCGCGCCAGTACACGACGAAGCCCATCCGCATCGCCGCGTCGGTGCTCACGAGCGACCCGTGGACGCAGCGCGACCTGATCATGCCCGACATCAACACCCTGACCCGCAACGCCTCGAAGGAGGCGTACGAGAAGGCCGGTGTCGGCCCCGAAGACCTCGATCTGATCGAGCTGCACGATTGCTTCGCGACCGCGGAGCTGTTGCACTACGAGAACCTCGGCATCTGCGGCGAGGGCGAAGCCGGCCGCATGATCGATGAGGGCGCGACCACGATCGGCGGCAAGATCCCGGTGAACGCCAGCGGCGGTCTGCTCTCGAAGGGCCACCCGCTCGGCGCCACCGGCGTCGCCAACGTCTGCGAGGTCGTCTGGCACCTCCGAGGAGAAGCCGGGAACCGCCAGGTCGAAGGCGCGAAAGTCGGCCTCGCCCATGTCATCGGTCTCGGCTCCGCTTGCACCATCCAGGTCCTCGAGAAGGTCTAGCGCGCCGTCACCCGACTCAACGGAACAACAGGGCCGCTCGAAAGAGCGGCCCTTTTTCGTCCGAGTTCATCTGAGATCGCCGTCGGGACAGGTTTTCAGACCTGTCCGCTCACCCGTCCGCCTATTCGCGTGCCACCAACAGCACAACGCCCGCCGTCGCGATCCACCCCACGATGCAGAGCATCAGGGGCACATCCTTCAGCAGCACTTCCTCCGGCGACCCGCCTTCCTTCTTCACCGACACCAGGTACAGGTACCGGAAGATCCCGTACAGCACGAAGGGGATCGTGAGCATCATCGAGTGGTTCGATGGCAACCCGTCGGCCGTGAAGGTGTACAGCCCGTACGCCATCAGCGTCGCCGCCGTAACCGTGTTCGCCATCTGGTCCAGCAGCTCCGGCGAGTACTCGTCGAGGATCTTCCGGTGGTTCGATGCGCCGTCCTGCAGCAGCTCCAGCTCCGCGCGCCGCTTGTTGATCCCCAGGAACAGCGCCCCGAGCGCGGTCACAACGTACAGCCACGGCGAGATCGGCACGTCGATCGCCAGCGCGCCGGCCATCGCCCGCAGCACGAAACCCGCCGCGATCACCATCAGGTCCAGCAGCACGACGTGCTTCAACCGGTAGGAGTACGCGACCATCAGCACCGTGTACGCGAACACCACCAGCCCCATCCGCCAGTCGAGCGCAAACGCCCCCGCGTTCCCCACGACCGCCAGCACCACCGCCGCGGCCCACGCCGTCTCGACCGGCAGCAGGCCCGCGGCGATCGGCCGCTGCGACTTCTTCGGATGCAGCCGGTCCTGCTCCATGTCTCGGATGTCGTTCACGAGGTAGTCCGCGCTCGAGACCAGCACGAAGCATGCGAAGGCCACGAGCGACTCGAATACCTTCGGCATCCACGTCGAGGGGTCGCTCAGGTGGTACTGCTGCCCGATGGAGAAGATCAGCGCCAGGAAGACGATCCCGTTCTTCGTCCACTGGCGCGGACGCATCGAACGGAGCAGATAGCGGGCCTGTGAGAGGCCGCCGGCGGCTCGGCGCGGGGCTGTGCCTTCGGCGAGCGAGGGCTGGGCGGCCGCTAGCGCGGCCTCGTCGTTCGCCATGGCGCAATCATATCGTACGTTCCGCCGCCCAGAATCATCATTTGTGCACCCCTCGTGCCGATATTCGACGCGGGGGGGTCAGAGCATGGAACGAACACAGGCTTTCGCCACGCTGCGCCTCGACGCCACCGCCGACGGCCGGGAGGTCAAGGACGCCTATTGGAAGCTTGTCCGGCAGGCCCAGACCGAGGCGGCGGTCACGCCCGAGCGCGCCGAAGACATCGAGCGCCTCAACGACGCCTACACCACGCTGACGCACGTTAACCCGCAATCCGCACCCGCGGCGCCGTTGCCGGCTCAGGAACGTGTGATGCCGGAAGGCACCGGCGTCGCCGTGATCGATGCCTTCGTCGACTGGGTCGCGGCCGAAGCCCTCCGCACGCGGCAGCGATGGCCGGGTCGCAACCCGGAGTTAGCGCTCATCGGCGGTGGCGCGCTCGTGCTGATGTTCGCCGCGATCGGCGCCGGCGCTTCGCTCATCGCCGTCTTCCTCGCGATGGCGGTCGTGCTCGTCGCGATCTGGGCGCCTTGGCGCCGCGTGAGTTAGCGCGAAGGCGCGTTCCGCCCCACCGCCACGACTGCGAGCATCAACTTCGTCGCGCGCGCGAAGAACGGGCGCCCCATAGCCTCTCGCCTCAGCTGATGGTCCGGTCCCTGCCCGAAGCGAGGGCCGGCGGGCGTCAGCAGCATGATCCTCGACTCGCCTCGCCCGAGCTTCGGCAGTTCGCTGCGCTCCCACGTGCCGATGACGCGCGCCAGCTCGCCACCGAGTGCGAACCACTCCGCAGCCGCCGCGCGAACGTCCTCGTTCGCCATTTCCGGCTCGATAACGATCGCGCTGCCCGCATGGTTCAGGTACCGGATCGACCCATCACGATACGCCGCAAGCACGTCCTGTCTGCGATCGATCGCGACCTCGGCGATCATTCCCAGCACGACGTGCGCCGTTTCGTCCGGCGGTGTGACCCCCGCCTCCCGCAGGAAATGCCAGGCTTGGAGCACGCATCTGGACTCGGTGTCCTCGCGTTCCGCGATACCGCGCCAGATCTCGATCGCCCCGTCGCGCTGCCGGTTCTTCCAGAGCTCGCGCGCCGTGTCGAACGAGCGCCACGGCTCCGTCTCCGCCGCTTCTGCCGCGCCCCAGCTGTCCATCGGCACGTTGCCGTATAGCAGTGGACGAAGAGCTTCCGCGGCCTTCTTTGTCACCGAAGATCCACTGTCGACTGTGAACCGTCTACTGCGAACTAAAGCGGCAGATTGCTGTGCTTCTTCGGCGGCGTGCTGTCCGTCTTCGACCGCAGCATCTCCAGCGCGCTGATCACCTTCCAGCGAGTGTCACGCGGGTCGATGACGTCGTCGACGTAGCCTCGCGCCGCGGCGACGTACGGGTTCGCGAAGCGTTCCGCATACCTCGCGGTGAGCTTCGCGCGCTCTCCTGCCGGATCGTCCGCTTCCTGCAACCGCTGCCGGTAAAGGATGTTCACGGCCGGCTCCGGGCCGACGACCGCGATCTCGCCCTGCGGCCACGAGAAGTTCACGTCCGCGCGAAGGTGCTTCGAGCCCATGGCGTCGTACGCCCCACCAAACGCCTTGCGGAGGATCACCGTCACCTTCGGCACCGTCGCCTCTGAGTAGGCGTACACGAGCTTCGCGCCGTGCACGATGATCCCGCCGTACTCCTGCGCGACGCCGGGCAGGAAGCCCGGGACGTCCACCAGAGTGATGATCGGGATGTTGAACGCGTCGCAGAACCGCACGAACCGCGCCGCCTTCCGCGACGAGTCGATGTCGAGCACGCCCGCCAGGTACAGCGGTTGATTGGCCACGAGACCGACGCTGCGGCCCGCCATCCGCGCGAACCCCACGACGATGTTCTGCGCGAACTGCGCGTGCACCTCCATGAAGTCGCCCGCGTCCACGATCTCGTGGATCACCTCGCGCACGTCGTAGCTCTTCGACGAATCGTCCGGGACCGCCGTGAGCAGCGACTCCGATCGACGATGTACCTCGTCGCCGGTCTCCATCAGCGGCGGGTCTTCCATGTTGTTCAGCGGCAGGAACGACAGCAGGCGCCGCACTTCAAGCAGCGTGTCCTCTTCGTTGTCGATTGCGAAGTGCGCGACGCCGCTCCGTGACGCATGCGCGATCGCTCCGCCCAGCTCCTCGTGCGTGACGTCCTCGCCCGTAACCGATTTGATGACGTCCGGACCGGTGATGAACATCTGCGACGTGCCCTGCGTCATGAAGATGAAGTCCGTGAGAGCGGGCGAGTACACCGCGCCGCCCGCGCACGGCCCCATGATCACGCTGATCTGCGGGATGACGCCCGACGCCAGCGTGTTGCGGAGGAAGACGTCTCCGTATCCGCCGAGGCTCGCAACGCCCTCCTGGATCCGCGCGCCGCCGGAGTCGTTGATGCCGATCACGGGCGCGCCGGTCTTCAGTGCCAGGTCCATCACCTTCGACATCTTTTCGCCCATCGCTTCCGACAGCGAGCCACCGAAGACCGTGAAGTCTTGCGAGAACACGAAGACCTGCCGCCCGTCGATCTTGCCCCAGCCCGTCACCACCGCGTCACCCAGGTAGTGCTGCTCGTCGAGCCCGAACTCAGTTGCACGATGGACCATGAGCTGGTCGATCTCCTCGAACGTGCCCGGGTCGAGGAGCATGTCCAGCCGCTCACGCGCGGTCAGCTTGCCGCGCTCGTGCTGTGCTTCGATCCGCTTGGCGCCGCCACCGAGGCGCGCCTGGTCCTTCATCTGCAGAAGCCGCTTGAGTCGTTCTTCTGTTGACATCGCCGGAATCCTAACAGACCGCCTCGGTAGCAGCGACGCGCCCGGCGACGCACGGAGTCTCGTTACACTGAATTGCAATGACTACGGTACAAGAGCCTCGGACTGGCATCCGCGCGCTGGTCGCCGCTGTCGGCCAGGGCCCGACGAACGGCCGCTACCTTACACGCGATGAGGCGCGCCAGGCGCTCGACGCGATCCTGGATGGCGAGGCCACGCCTGCCCAGGCAGGCGCCCTCCTCCTCCTCCAGCGCTATCGCGGCGAAGCGCCGGAAGAGCTCCTCGGCTACGTCGATGCCATTCGTGCCCGTGCATCGCTGATCCAACCGCGCGTCGAACGCATGCTCGACGTCGGGAGTCCCTACGACGGCCGCACCAAGCACGCAGTGATTAGTTCCGCTGCCAGCATCGTCGCCGCGGCGGCCGGCGTGCCGGTGCTGATGCACGGCGAGCCCGACATGGGTCCGAAGAAGGGCCTCCCCGTCGGCGACGTCATCGAAGCCCTCGGCGTTTCGACCGACCTCGAGCCCGCGATCGTCAAAGCCGGCATCGAGTCCTGTGGCCTTGGCTACGCGCGGCAGGCGAACTTCGTCCCGTCGCTGCATGCGCTGAAGCCTCTGCGCGAAGAGCTCGGCCTGCGCACACCGCTGCACATGGTGGAGAAGATCTACGATCTCGCGAACGCGCCGTACCACATCATCGGCGTCGCCCACATGCCATACCTCAAGCAACTCGCACCGACGCTCGCCGGTCTCGGCTTCGAGCGCACGATGGTCGTCCAGGGTATCGAAGGCCACGAAGATGTCCCGACGTCGCGCGGCAGCCGCGTGATCGAGATCGATCGCAACGGCAACCAGCATGAATGGCGCCTGGATGCCGAATCGCTCGGCCTTGAGCCCGCATCGGAAGCGGATCTCGCTCCCGGCGATGCCCCGCGCTCCGCCTCTGTAACGTTGCGAGTGCTCGAAGGCTCGGCGACCGCAGCCGAGCGCGACATCGTCCTCATCAACGCCGCCCTCCGCATCAAGCTCACCGCCCGCGCCGATTCGATGGAGTCGGCGATAACGTCGGCACGGGGTGCGCTCGACTCCGGCGATGCGATGCGGAAGCTCGAAGCGTGGCGAGCCGTGCGATGACGCCGCACCGGATCGAGGGCCGTCATCCTGAGCGAAGCGAAGGATCTCGTTTGAGGAGAACGTAGTTTAGAGGCGAACGCCTGCGCTTTCGTCAGTCAATGACGATCGATTGATCCGATCGCATACTTAGCGTTACGATGACACTAACTCCGGAGGCCTGATGTTCACCGGCATCATCGAAGAGGTCGGCACCGTACGCAGCGCAGCCGACGGCGAACTCGCCATCGCCGCCAAGAAGGTGCTGTGGGGCACGAACCTCGGCGACAGCATCTCCGTCAACGGCGTCGACCTCACCGCGAAGTTCTTCGACGAGGACGGCTTCCAGGCGAACGTCATGCCCGAGACCTACCGCCGCAGCAACCTCGGCGACCTCAAGCCCGGCGATCCGGTGAACCTCGAGCGGTCATTGCAGCTCGCGGGGCGCATCAGCGGCCATCTTGTCCGCGGCGTGGTCGAAGCGACAGGGACGCTCGATTCCTTCGCGAACGAAGGCGAAGCGATCATCATGCGCGTCGCTGCACCGTCCGACATCCTGCGCCACATGATCGTGAAGGGTCCCGTCGCCATCGACGGCATCAGCCTCACCGTCACCGCGAAGTCTGATGCGTGGTTCGAAACGTCGCTCGTGCAGTACACGCAGGACAACACCAACCTGCGCGCGCGCCAGCCGGGCGATCGCCTCAACCTCGAGACGGACATTATCGCCCGGTACGTCGAGCAGATGCTCGAAGACCGGCTCGTGCCCGGCGCAGTATGATTGAGGCCCCGCGGATCGAGGATGCCATGCAGCAGGACGTGCCGAAGATAAACAAACGAGAGGCGAAGCGCGCGCAGACCCTCGGCACCGTCGAAGAGGCTATCGAGGAGTACCGCAACGGCCACTTCGTCATCATCATCGATGACGAGGATCGCGAGAACGAAGGCGACCTCACGATTCCGGCGCAATTCGCTACGCCCGAAGCCATTAACTTCATGGCCCGCTACGGCCGCGGGCTCATCTGCGTGCCGATGACCGGCGAACGCCTCGAGCAGCTCCACATCCCGATGATGGTCAACCACAACGACTCGCACTTCGGCACGCCGTTCTCGGTGTCCGTCGAAGCGCGCCTGGGCGTGACCACCGGCATCTCCGCCGCCGACCGCGCCCGCACGACGCAGGTGCTCATCGACCCGCGCACCCGCCCGAACGATCTCGTCATGCCCGGCCACATCTTCCCGCTGCGCGCCCGCGACGGTGGTGTGCTCGTGCGCGCCGGCCAGACCGAAGCGACTGTCGACCTGTGCAAGCTCGCCGGCCTGTACCCAGCCGGCGTCCTGTGCGAGATCATGAACGACGACGGCACCATGGCGCGCCTGCCGCAGCTCAAGCGCTTCGCGAAGCGCCACGAGCTGAAGATCATCAGCGTCACCCAGCTTATCCAATACCGCACGCACAAAGAGAAGCTCGTCCGACGCGTCGCCGAGACAGTGCTGCCGACTGAGTTCGGCGAGTGGCAGTGCATCGCCTACCGTTCCCTCACCGACCCCGACGAGCACGTAGCACTCGTCTTCGGCGACATCTCCGGCAAGGAGCCGGTGCTCGTGCGCATGCACAGCCAGTGCGTCACCGGCGATGTCTTTGGCTCGCAGCGCTGCGACTGCGGCGAACAGTTGCATTTGGGCATGCAGATGATCGCACGCGAAGGGCGCGGCGTCGTCGTCTACATGCGCCAGGAGGGTCGCGGGATCGGCCTGCACAACAAGATCCGCGCTTACAAGCTGCAGGACGGCGGCATGGACACCGTCGAAGCCAACGAAGCGCTCGGCTTTCCGGCCGACCGCCGCGACTACGGCATCGGTATGCAGATCCTCGTGGATCTCGGCCTGAAGGAGCTTCGGCTGCTCACGAACAACCCCGAGAAGCGTGCCGGCCTCGAAGGCTTCGGCCTGGAGCTGGTCGAGCGCGTGCCGCTCATCGCCGAGCCCAACCAGCACAACCTGCGCTACCTCGAGACCAAGCGCACGAAGATGGGTCACCTCATTTAGCGGTCGCGCTGATAATCGACGAGCTTCTCCCGCCAGGTCGCGACCGCTACCCCCATCGCGACTGCCCCGATGACCGCCGTCGCCGCACCGTCCACCCACTTCAAACCGACAGACGCAGCGATCGCTGTCCCGGCGAGCGTCACGCCCGCCTGCATCGCGCCGATGCCCGAGAGGTGCCCGTCAGAAAGCAGCGCATGGCTCGGTACGCGCCGCGCGATCCGCTGTTTCCCGACCGAAAGGGCCGACAACGCGACCAGCGACATCGCGACGAGCGTGATCGCCGCGCCCGATCCTTCAGGTGCGCTCCGAAGCACCGTCGCGTGAAGCACGCCGGCAACAGCCGACGCCGCGCCCACAACGAACAGTCCGCACAGCACGACGTAGTGCGCGACCGCCTCGGTCCGTTCGGAGATCCGCGCATGCCGAAGTGCCCGCCGGAAGTGATACACGAGCGCGATCGATCCCATGGCGTCCACGACGCCGATCGCGCCGAACGCGACGAGCACCAGCGTCCCGCTCCGCAGGCCGATCGTGACCGCGCCAGCGCTAGAGATCATCGTCCACGCGACGCTGAGCGCCGACACAACGAGCGCCGCGCGCAGGTCCGCTAGGTGATGATCATAAGTGCGGGGCGTCGGTTGAAGTTCGCCTGGCACAGCGATATCCCTTCGCCGACCAGACTTCCCGGCACACCATCGGACAAGAGCGAGATCGCTTGGATCCTACCCGTGGGCCTCGCATCGAATCCACATCAAAACGCGCATCTGCCGCGCGACATAACCGGACGACGTTGGCCGCGACGTCATATACTCCCCATATGCCGAAGGGCGGTCTCAGCTTCGAAGGCGGACTCGATGCCTCTGATCTGCGCATCGCCATCGTCCTCGCGCGCTTTAACGCGCACGTAACGTCGAAGCTGTACGATGGCTGCCGTGACGAGCTGCTCGCACACAACGCGCGCGAAGATCGCGTCGCGACCGTCGAAGTCCCGGGATGCTTCGAACTACCCCTCGTTGCGAAGACGCTCGCCGCTGGAGGAGAGTTTGATGCTATCATCTGCCTGGGCGCGATCATTCGCGGAGACACGCCGCATTTCGAGTACGTCTCTGCGGCGACCGCACAGGGCATTCAGCGCGTCGCACTGGATACCGGCGTACCGGTCGTGTTCGGCGTGCTGACCACCGACAACGAAGAACAGGCGCTCGCCCGCATCGGCGGCGGCGAAGGACACAAGGGCAGGGAGGCCGCCCTCACCGCCATCGAAATGGCGCACAGAATGGTCCAATTGCACCGCGACTCATCTCGCGGCAGCGGCCGATAATCGAATAGCGCGGCCTCACCCCGCACGGGCACCCGCCATAGGAGGCACAGCACGTGGCAATCAAGGCTGACGAAGTCAAGCACCCCGACCAGATCGAAGACGACTTCGACTGGGCTGCCGTCGCCGAAGGAGAACGCCCGGATCCATCGACGCGGAAGACGCTCAACATAGCCCACCGCGCCGTTGCGAAGTTCCCGGAGCTGAAGGGCAAGTACAGGGCGTACGCCGGCGCCGCAGCTGTCGTCTCGAGCGCGCTGACGCTCACCGCCGGCATCGCCATCGCACGCAAGATGAAGCGCGGCATGAGCGCGGACAGGGCCCTCGCCGCCCTCACCGCCGCCGACATCGAAGCCGCGGTGCACGTCGCGGCGCGCGACCAGCGCTACAAGCGTCTGCTCCGAAAGATCGGCCTCCGCCGCAGCGGCAAGAAGTAGCCTCCAATTCGCACGTCAAGCCCGTAACCCTTTGCGCGCCATTGCTTCGGATACGATGACGGCGTGCGTGACCGCAGTTTCTTCTACTGGGAGTGGCGCTCCCCAAAGGCCGAAGACTTCGGCGTCCTGGGGTTGCTCGTCCGTTTCCTCGTCAACGTCGCCGCACTCTGGTTCGCGCAGCTCATCATCCGCGGCTTCTCCATCGATAGCGCGGGCGCGCTGATCTTCGGCGCCATCATCTTCGGCGTCATCAACGCGTTCATCCGCCCGATCGTGGCGATGTTCTCGTGCCTGTTCACCATTCTCACTCTCGGACTCTTCACCCTCATCATCAACACCATGATGCTCGGCCTCACCGCCTGGATCGCCGGTAAGTTCGACCTCGCGTTCCACGTCGATGGGTTCATCGCCGCGTTTCTCGGCGCGCTGGTCATATCGATCGTGAGCACCATCCTCAGCCGTTGGGCGACGGAAAATGTACTGCGTCCGTCACGCCGGCCAGAGGTTTGGTGACTCGACATCGCGAAATTCTCGCGCGTTTTCGCACCGCCTAACGATTGCGTAAATGTGAAGCTTATGTTATTGTCTAATCCGGCTGCGATCCCGCACGTGCAGCCCTCAGTCCTCCAGTCGGTACTGCCTGGCGGCGTAGAGCGATCGCGGCGCATCCGCGATCAGGAGGCTTACGGACGTGCATGTGACGGCGGAGGCTTGTGCGGCGCTGGACGAGCTGTTGGCGCAACGCACCGGAACCGGAAAGTGTCTCCGCCTCAGCACCGTCCAGGGCAATTACCGATTCGTCGTCGATGAAGCGATCGAGCAGGACATAACCTTCAGCCACGAGGACCGCATCGTCCTCATTGTCTCAGAGACCGTCTCGCGCGACCTCTGGGGGATCACGATAGACTGCTCCGAGGACGGCGCCCGCAAGCTCATCTTCCGCAAGGCCAAGCAGGGTGAGCCGCTCGACACCGTGAAGGAAGAGCACGAGGGCGTGCCATCGTCCTGGAAGGCCGAACAGCACGAGCGGCTTTTGGCCGAGATCGCGGCGATAGGAGAGCAGATCGCCAAGCTGCGCGGCGGCTCGAAGAGTTCGCTGCGAGAACAGTTGCAGACGCTCGAGGCGGCCAAGCAGGAGAAGTGGGACTCCATCCGAAGCCTCTGGGCCGGCGATGGTCAATGGCATCGAAAGAACGGCGCGCCCATGGCTCCCGCGAAGGTGGAGCAGGCGCCGGTCCGAGGATAAACTCGAAGCAACACATCAAGACGGAGCGTTTGTGGCAACAGTCGATCTACGAGACGGCGAATCCCCCGAGCACCTGATCACCCGGTTCCGGCAGGCCGTCCAGCGTGACGGCATCCTCCGCGAGATCAAGTCGCGCCGCCACTTCATCCCCAAGGGCGAACGTCGCCGCATCGCGCAGGCCAAGGCTGCCCGCCGTCGGCGCCGCGCGAAGCGGCCCATGGCTTAGCCGCCGATCGCGGCACTGTCCGGCAACTCACTTCGAAGTTTGACGCTCGCCGCGAGTGTGTTCGGGCTCCGCCTCGTGCGGGTTCTCCGTGCGAAACGCTTGGTCGTTCAGCAGCAGAGCGCGCACTTGACGTGCTGGCTCCTCGAGTTCTCGCGCTTGCGCCTCGAAGCGCGCGGCGGAGCGCATCATGTCGCGCTGCCGCATCTGGCGAGCCAGCCTGCGCTTGAGCGACGCGCTCTCCTCCAGCGTGCGCAGCGCCGTCCATAGCGCCGCCTCGAACGATGCTGACTGGTGTTCCTCCAACGACTCAGGTGAGTAGGCATGCCCGACGCGGCACCGGTACCGCAGGACATCGTCGTGGAGCTCCCACAGCACGCCGCCGCAGTCCGGGCACCCGAACGCGGACGGTTTCCCGGGCTTGTCGTCGTCGCCCATCACATCTAGGTCTATTTGCACCTCGCGGGTCTCTTTCTCCATATGCTCGGGCACGGCGTCTCCTCCTCCCTCAGCCTCGCCGTCCGGCTGTATGCGCTTGCGGACCAGATCTGTCAGCAGGCCCGGCAGATCATGCAGCGGAGCAACGTAGTCAACGTGCACGTGGTCGAGGGCGCTTCGGGGCATCGTGGGGTACCGCGCGTCGTCTGGCGCCTGGACAACGGCCATCCCGCCGCGACGCTTTATCGCCGCAAGTCCCGCCGTACCGTCGTCGTCCGAGCCGGTCAGCACGACGCCGATAGCGCGCCGTCCGTATGCCACCGCCGCGGTGCGGAAGAGCACGTCTATCGCGGGGCGGTGACCGTTCTCTCGCGGCCCGCGGCTAACCTTGAGCCGCCCGTCTAGCACCGAGAGATGCAAGTCAGGCATCGACACGTAGATGTTGCCCTCGCACACCGGGGCGCCGTCCTGCGCTGCTTGCACCTCCATCCTCGCAACCCGCGAAAGCACCTCGGCCAGGTGGCTCTCGTGTCGCGACAAGGTGTGGATCGTGATGAGCACAGCGGCCGGAAGGTCGGGAGGAAGATCCTTAACAAGCGATACCAACGCCTCGACTGCGCCCGCCGATCCGCCGATGGCGATCACGTTACGAGTGCTCATAGAGCCCTCCGATCCCGCGGGCACGGCTGTTCCGCGAATGCGTCCCGGCCGGCCCGTTCATGAACATGGTCGCGCTGTCGTCGTGTCCGGCCCTCACCCGGTTGGCGTCGAGTCAGCGATGTTGGAGCGGCGTTGGTACGGCGAATCGCCCGAATGTTATGATCCGTCGTGCGCTGGAGGTGCCGCGCATGCGTTCTCCTTCGGTTCGAGATGGTGCCCTCTCGCGGAGACACTCGAGGAACGGCCGCCGCGCCGCGTTCGACGTCGTCGCCGTCGCCGCGTCCGCCGGCGGACTGCGCGCCCTGAGTGAGCTCCTCGCGGGCCTTCCCGGCGACCTCCCGGCTGCCATCATGATCGTGCAGCATCTCGATCCGCGGCATCGCAGCCTAATGGCCGAGATCCTCGCGAAGCGCACGAAGCTGCCGGTGAAGCAGGCGGAAGAGGGTGAGACCGTATCGGCGGGTACGGTCTACATCGCCCCGCCAGACCGTCATCTGCTTGTCGACCAGGCCGGCACGCTATCGCTCTCCAACGCCGAATTAGTCCATTTCGTCCGCCCCTCGGCCGACCTGCTGTTCGAGTCGGTCGCCGCCAGCTATCGCGAACGAGCCATCGCCGTCGTGCTGACCGGCTCGGGCAGCGACGGTGCGATGGGGCTCAAGGCCATCAAGGCGACCGGCGGGACCGTGATCGCACAGGACGAGCCCAGCTCTGAGTTCTTCGGCATGCCGGGCGCCGCGATCGAGAGCGGTAATGTGGATTTCGTGCTTCCGCTCGAAGAGATCGGCGGAGCGCTTGTGACACTCGTGGAGGGCGAGCACCGTGAGTAACGGCACGGCGGATCCCGAGCTGGAGAAGTTGCTCGAGTACCTCCACACGAATCGTGGCTTCGACTTCACGGCCTACAAGCGCCCCACGCTCGGACGGCGCATCCAGCGCCGCATGCAGACCGTCGCCGCCGAACATTACTCCGATTACGTTGATTACCTCGAGGTGCATCCCGAAGAGTTCACGGAGCTCTTCAACACCATCCTCATCAATGTCACCGGCTTCTTCCGCGATCCGCCCACATGGGACTATGTGCGCGAGGAAGTGGTCCCTCGGATCATCGAAGGCAAAGACGAAACCGATCCGATCCGCCTCTGGAGCGCCGCCACCTCGTCAGGCGAGGAAGCGTTCACGCTCGCGATGATCCTCGCCGAAGTGATGGGCGAGCGCGCCCTCGGTCAGCGGGTGAAGATCTACGCCACCGACATCGATGAGGACGCGCTCAACTCCGCGCGCGCCGCCGTCTATCCATTGCGTGCACTGCAGGGCGTGCCCGCGCCCCTCATCGAGAAGTACTTCGAGGTGAACGATGCGACCGCGTCGTTTCGGAAGGAGCTCCGGCGCGTCGTCATCTTCGGCCGCCACGACCTCCTCCACGATGCGCCGATCTCGCGTATCGATCTGCTCACGTGCCGCAACGCCCTCATGTACTTCAACGCCGAGGCCCAGATGCAGGCAATTAGCCGCCTCATCTTCGCGCTCAACAACAGCGGATATCTCCTGCTCGGGAAGTCGGAGAGCATGCTCACCCATGTGACCGGCATCGCTCCTGTGAGCCCGAAGCTGCGCCTCTTCGTGAAGGAACCACGGCGCGAGCTTCCCGATCGCCTTCCGGTCCACCTGCCCGACGTCCCCGTCGCTGATCCGATGCGGCCCCTGCGCGACGTGGCATTCGATGTTGACCCGGTAGCGGCCGTCATCATTGACCTCAACGGCTACCTGATACTGGCAAACGAGCGAGCGCGAGACCTGTTGGACCTTCACCCGCGCGATGTCGGGAAGCGCATCCAGGACATGGAGTTCTCGTACCGCCCGGTCGAACTGCGTTCGCTTATCGATGAAGCCGTGAACCAGCGCCGTCCCGTCTACCTCCGAGACGTCGGCTGGCCGGCCGAACGGTCTGAAGTGCGCTGGATCGACATCCAGGTGCTGCCGCTCGGCAACGGCGGCCGCGCGCTGCTCGGCACCAAGCTCGTGTTCACCGATGTGACGCGCTATCGCCGGCTCCAGGACGACCTCGAGCTGTCCAAGCGCGAGCTGGAGTCTGCGTACGAGGAGCTGCAATCCACCAACGAGGAGCTCGAGACCACCAACGAGGAGCTGCAGTCCACCGTCGAGGAGCTCGAGACCACGAACGAAGAGCTGCAGTCCACGAACGAAGAGCTCGAGACCATGAACGAAGAGCTCCAGTCCAGCAACGAGGAGCTCGAGACCGTCAACGCCGAGACGCGCGAACGCAGCACCGCCCTGTCCGAAGTGAACGACTTCCTCGAGTCGATCCTCACGAGCATGCGCGTGGGCGTGATCGTCGTGGACAACGACCTGCTCGTCCGCGCCTGGAACTCACGCGCCGAGGACCTCTGGGGGCTCAGGCAGGAAGAGGTGCAGGGCAAGCATCTCCTGAACCTCGAGTTCGGCCTGCCCATCGGTCAGTTGCGAGATGTCATTCGGGACACGCTATCGGGGGCCTCGGAACTCAGCGAACTCACCATCCCGGCGACGAACCGCCGTGGCCGGGCGATCGAATGCCGCGTGACGGTCGCGCCGCTCCACACGAACCACACCGGGTTGCCCGGAGCTATGCTCACGACCGAAGACGTGGACCAACATCGCGTAGCCGGCAAATAACTCGCTCAAACCGACAGATCCGTATGTCGAGGCCAACCGCGAGCTTCGGCATGCCGTTGTTACGCCACCGGTGTTTCTGCCACGAGACCGCCAGCGTCGCGCGCGATAGGCATGCGCGCGAGGGTGTGATACCGTCCCCGCGGGAGCACGACATACAATCAGATCGTAAAGGCGGGGCGCTGAGCACACAGCTGGAGGCCGCCGTGACCTGTGAGCAATCGCGAGACGAATACATCGCCGCCGTTGAGGACTTGATCGAGATGTCGCGCGTCGTCTCGAACGCCCGTGCCCAGTACATCGAAGCGGTCAGAGAACACCCGCTGTACGAGATCGGGCGCGAGGAGACCGAGTGGCGCCGGGTGACCGACGGGCTCGAGCGGCTCGTCGCCGAGGAGCGGAAGGCGCTCCTGCTCTACTCGGCGGACTCGAAGCGCCACCGCAATCACTCGTCGAACCATCACTAGGCTGCGCCACCACCACGGAGCGCCTCGCGGGACCGCTGTCATCGGTGGGGCGAAGGCGGCCCAAAGAGCCCGGCCCGCTACCTTGTCTCCTCGAGCGAGCGTTGCGAGACCACGCCGTCCGCCGTCAACTGCTCGATCTCGTCCTCGCTGACCCCGTACTCTGCCAGCACCTCGCGAGTATGCTCGCCGAGCTCCGCCGGTCCACGCGTGATCCCCGCCGGCGTCTCCGAGAACAACAGGGGCGTCCGCAGGAATTGGCGCCCCTCCACCTCCTGCAGCATGGCGCGCGCCTGCACGTGTTCGTCGTCCAGCGCCTCCGCGATCGTGTTCACCCGCCCAGCCGGCACCCCGCGCGCGGCGAGTCGCTCCAGCCAGTGCGCTGACGTCTCCCTCACGAGGATGCCTTCGAGCCGCCGCTGCAGAGCGTCGCGGTTGGACAGCCGCCCCGGGTTCGTGTCGAACGGCTCCTCGCGCGACAGCGCCGGCTCGCCGATCGCCTCGCAGAACTTCGCCCACATCTTGCTGTGGTTCACGCCGACGACGATGTATCCGTCGGCCGTGCGCAGCGCTTCGTACGGCGCGGCCAGCCTGTGCCGAGATCCCTGCTGAACCGGAAGGATGCCTTCCGTGAGGTACATCCCCGACTCCCATGCTGTATACGCCAGCGCTGCCTCGAGCAGCGACGTCTCGACGCGCTGCCCTTCGCCCGTCTTCTCGCGGTGCGCGTGCGCCGCGAGGATGCCAAGCGCCCCGAACGTCCCGGCCGTGAGGTCCGCGAACGGTATTGCCGTCGATGATGGTTCGCCACCCGGCTGGCCCACGAAGCTCATGATTCCGGCCATCGCCTGCGCGATGAGATCCAGCCCGCCGCGCTCGCGGTAAGGCCCGGTCTGGCCGAACCCGGAGATCGAGCAGTAGATCAGCGCCGGATTGACCGCACGCAGGTCCTCGTACCCGAGCCCGAGACGTTCGAGCGCCCCGGGCCGGTAGTTCTCCACCCACACGTCCGCCTCGCCCGCCATCCGCTTGAGCAGCTCGACACCTTCAGGTTTCGAGAGGTCCACGACGATCGCCCGCTTGTTCCGGTTCACGAAGTCATACGCGCGGAACGCGCCAAGCGAGCCGCGCGTCACGTCGCCACGCGGCGACTCGATCTTCACGACGTCCGCGCCGAGGTCCGCCAGGACCATCGAGCACCACGCGCCTGCCATCACGTGCGTGCAGTCGAGCACTCGCATTCCCGCGAGCGGCCCTCGGCGCGAGGTAGCTTCGACGTCTGGAAGTCTGGTCATTCGAAGTTCGGTGTGCGTCGCGCCCCGCCGAGGCCCGGCCCGCGAACGTTGACTCGAGTGTTCCACGACCGGTGTCTCGGGGATTCTGCTCAGACGTGTCGGTGTAAGATAACGCACAACTTCCCAAAGGCGCGGCGCAGCACGAGACGGCGTGTGAGGACGTTCGACCGCATCATCCCCGAACTTCAGCGGCTCGCGATCGAGCTGCCGTCGTGGGCGTTCGGCAACTCCGGCACCCGCTTCAAAGTCTTCAACCAGCCCGGCGTCCCGCGCACCCCCGAGGAAAAGATCGCCGACGCCGCGCAGGTGCACCGCGTCACCGGCATCGCGCCCTCAGTCGCGCTGCACATCCCTTGGGATCTGGTCGATGACTTCGAACAGCTCCGTCGCCACGCCGAAGATCTCGGTCTGCGCATCGGAACGATCAACACCAACACCTTCCAGGACGACGACTACATGCTCGGCAGCCTCTGCCACGTGGACGAGCGCGTGCGCGCGAAGGCCGTCCGGCACGCCCTCGACTGCATCGACATCATGGACGTCACCGGCAGTCGCGATCTGAAGGTGTGGCTTCCCGACGGCCTCAACTACCCCGGTCAGGGCGACCTGCGCGACCGCCAGGAGCGCCTGTCGGATTCGCTGCGCCACATCTACGCGCGGCTCGCACCGCACCAGCGCCTCGTGCTCGAGTACAAGTTCTTCGAGCCCGCGTTCTACGCCACCGACGTTCCGGACTGGGGGACGGCCTACGCGCACTGCGTCGCCGTCGGCGATCGCGCGGTCGTGTGCCTCGACACCGGCCACCACGCCCCCGGCACCAACATCGAGTTCATCGTCATGCAGCTGCTGCGGCTCGGCCGGCTCGGCGCCTTCGACTTCAACTCGCGGTTCTACGCCGACGACGATCTGATGGTCGGCGCCGCGGATCCGTTCCAGCTCTTCCGCATCCTCTTCGAAGTCGTGCACGGCGGCGGCTTCGACGAGGGCAATAACGTCACGTTCATGCTCGACCAGTGCCACAACATCGAACCGAAGATCCCCGGGCAGATCCGGTCCGTCCTCAACGTCCAGGAGATGATGGCGCGCGCCAACCTCGTCGACCGCGACG
This sequence comes from uncultured Dehalococcoidia bacterium, assembly GCA_964487335.1. GTDB lineage: Bacteria > Chloroflexota > Dehalococcoidia > DSTF01 > JACRBR01 > CAZAPT01. Next base: position 79,765 of record CAZAPT010000001.1, on the reverse strand, counting down.
CCCTCGCCCAGGCCGAACGCTGTGGAGACGTCCTCGGTGGCAACGCCGTCATGATGGATGCCTTCTACACCGACGTCCGCCCGCACCTCGCCGAGTGGCGCGCATCACGCGGCCTCCCCGCCGACCCGATGGACGCATACCACAGGAGCGGCTACGCCGAGCGCATTGCCGCCGAGCGCGTGGGCGGCACGCCCGCCGGATGGGGGCCGTAGCGTGCACCCCGCCGTCGACCAGCTCATCGCGCGCTCGAACCGCCTCGGCGCCGATCCGCGCAACACCAACTACGCCGGCGGAAACACCTCCGCCAAAAGCGCCGACGTCGATCCCGCGACCGGCCGTGACGTCGATCTACTCTGGGTGAAGGGCTCCGGCGGCGACCTCGGCACGCTCACGCCCGAAGGCCTCGCCGTCCTCCGTCTCGATCGCCTGCGGGCGCTCGTAGACGTCTATCCGGGCGAAGACCGCGAAGACGAGATGGTCGCCGCGTTCGACTACTCCCTGCACGGCCGCGGCGGCGCCGTCCCATCGATCGATACCGCCATGCACGCCGTCGTCGATGCCCCGCACGTAGACCACCTACACCCCGATAGCGGCCTCGCGATCGCCACTGCCGCCGATGGCCAGCGCCTCACGAAGGAGATCTTCGGGGACAACGTCGCATGGGTCCCGTGGCGTCGCCCCGGTTTCCAGCTCGGACTCGACATCGCAGCCATGCACCGCGCGAATCCTCGTGCCGTCGGCGTGATCCTCGGCGGCCACGGTATCACTGCCTGGGGCGCCACCAGCGACGAATGCGAAGCCAACTCCCTCTGGATCATCCACGAAGCCCAGGCCTACATCGATGCGCACGGCGTCCCTGAACCGTTCGGCGCGCTCATCGACGACCGTCGCCCACTGCCCGATGCCGAACGCCGAGCGAAGGCCGCGGCCCTCGCACCGCATCTGCGTGGGATCGCGTCGCGTGATCATCGCACGGTCGGCCACTTCATCGACAGCGAAGTCGTCCTCGACTTCCTCGCGCGCGAGAAGCTATTCGCGCTCGCAGCGCTCGGCACGTCGTGCCCGGATCACTTCCTCCGCACGAAGGTCCGCCCGCTCGTCCTCGACCTCCCGGCGTCCGCGCCAATCGACGAGTGCGTGGCGCGCCTGCGCGAGCTCCACGCCGAATACCGCCACGCCTACCGCGTCTACTACGAGCGCTACGCGACGCCCGACTCACCGCCGATGCGTGGCGCAGACCCGGCGATTGTCCTCGTCCCCGGCGTAGGCATGTTCTCGTACGGCCGCGACAAACAGACCGCGCGCGTCGCCGGCGAATTCTACGTGAACGCCGTCAACGTCATGCGCGGCGCCGAAGCGATCTCCACCTACGCGCCGATCCCCGAGAGCGAGAAGTTCCGGATCGAGTACTGGCACCTCGAAGAGGCGAAGCTCCGACGCATGCCGCCACCGAAACGCCACGCCGGCCGCATCGCCTTCGTCACCGGCGCGGCCAGCGGCATCGGCAAAGCGATAGTGCATCAGCTCGCGTCCGAAGGCGCGTGCGTCGCGCTCGCTGATCTCGACGCCGCGAAGGCCTGCGCCACCGCACAAGAGCTCGGCAGCCGCGACGTAGCGATCGGCGTAGCCTGCGACGTCACCGATGCCCCGCAGGTCCGCGCCGCCGTCGAGGCCACGATGCTCGCGTTCGGCGGGATCGATCTCGTCGTCAACAACGCCGGACTCTCGATCTCGAAGCCGCTCCTCGACACGACCGAGGACGACTGGGACCTGCAGCACGACGTCATGGCGAAGGGCAGCTTCCTCGTCTCGCAGGCCGCCGCCCGCGCGATGATCGCCCAGGGCATCGGCGGCGACATCGTCTACGTCGTCTCGAAGAACGCCGTATTCGCTGGCCCGAACAACGTCGCATACTCAGCCGCGAAGGCGGACCAGGCCCACCAGGTGCGCCTGCTTGCCGCCGAGCTGGGCGAGCACGGCATCCGCGTCAACGGCGTGAACCCCGACGCGGTCGTTCGCGGCAGCGGCATCTTCGCCGGCGAGTGGGGCGCGCAGCGCGCCGCGGTCTATGGCGTGCCCGAAGAGGAGCTCGGCGCGTACTACGCGAAACGCACGCTGCTCAAGCGAGAAATCGTCCCCGAAGATGTTGCGCGCGCCGTCGCCGCCATCACCTCCGATGAGTTCAGCCACACTACCGGCCTCCTCATCCCCGTCGACGCCGGCGTTCCCGGCGCGTTCCTGCGCTAGCCGATGGCACCGCGCGTCTTCGGAGCGGTAGATCTCGGCGCGTCCGGTGGCCGGGTCATCGCCGGCGTGATCGACGACGGATGCGTCCAGCTCGAGATTGTCCACCGCTTTCCGAACGGCCCGCAGCGCAGCGACGGCCACCTGCGATGGGATATCTCCGGCCTGTACGCGGAAGTTCTGATCGGCTTCGAGCAGCTGCGCGAGAAGTACCCGCAGCTCGAGTCCATCGGCATCGACACCTGGGGCGTCGACTACGCGCTCCTCGACGCGCGCGGCAATCTGCTAGCCGAGCCGATCTCCTACCGCGACGAGCGCACGTCCACCGTGATCGACGACGTCCACCGCCTCATCCCGCCCGATGAGCTGTTCGCCATCACCGGCACCCAGTACCTCCCCATCAACACCATCTACCAGCTCGCCGCCGAATTGCGCGGCCCGCTCTGGCCGAACGCCGCGCACGTCGTGATGCTTCCGGACCTCCTCGCGTACTGGCTCACCGGAGTACTGCGCACGGAGTACACGATCGCCTCGACCACCGGCCTGCTCGATGTCCGCACGCGCGATTGGTCGCGCCCGATCCTGGACCGCCTCAACATCGAGCCCGATACTGTGCCGCCGATCGAGCAGCCCGGCGCCGTGCGCGGCGGTGCCTTCGGCGTGCTCGTCACCACCGTCGGATCGCACGACACCGCATCCGCCGTCGTCGGCGTGCCCGCGACGTCACCCGACTTCGCGTACATCTCCAGCGGCACGTGGTCGATCGTCGGTCTCGAGCTCGCGTACCCCGGCCTCACCCCCGACGCGCGCGCCGCCAACTTCTCCAACGAAGGCGGCGTCGACGGGCGCATCCGCTTCCTCCGAAACGTCAGTGGCCTCTGGCTGCTCCAGGAATGCCTGCGGGAATGGGATGTCCCCCACGCGCGAGACCTCATCGCTGAAGCCGCCGCTCTGCCTTCCGACGGCCCCACCATCGACGTCGACGACCCGGTCTTTCTACCGCCGGGCGACATGCCGCATCGCATTGCGGAGTCCGTGCGTGTTTCAGGCCATCCCCGCCCCGCTAATCGCGCTCAAACCGTCCGCTGCATCATCGACTCGCTCGCCTCCGCCTACGCGCGTACGCTGCGACAGGCGGCGGAGCTCTCCGGTCGGGCGATCGACGTGGTGCACATCGTGGGCGGCGGATCGCAGATCGAACCGCTATGCCAGCTCACCTCGGATCTCTCCCGCCGTCCGGTCGTCGCTGGCCCCGCCGAGGCGACCGCTCTCGGCAACGTGCTCGTCCAGGCCCGCGCGCACGGCGCGATGCCCGACTCACTCGATGCGATGCGCGCTTGCCTGGCGCGCTCGATGACGCTCCGGAGGTTCGAGCCGAGATGAAAGGCTTCTCCCGATGACCAGCGACCTCTTCCCGCCCGGCCAGTGGCGCGCGACCTGGATCTGGGCTCGCGGCGTCTTCGAAGGCCGCCACAGCGTCGCCCTCCGCCGCACGCTCTCGCTCGAGGCCGTTCCGTCGACCGCACCCGCGCGTCTCTGCGCCGTCTCCCGTTACACGCTCTACGTCAACGGCACGGAAGTCTGCCGCGGCCCCGTCCGCGCGAACCCGCGCCGTCAGCCGTACGACGTCATCGACCTCGGGCCACACCTGCGCCCCGGCGACAACGTTATCGGCGTCATCGCCTGGAAGTACGAAGGCCCGAACGCGTGGTGGCTCCCGCCTCCGCCCGCGAACGATCTGCGCCACGGCGCCTTCGTCTTCGAAGCCCGCTTCGGCGACGACTGGCTCGTCAGCGACCACGCTTGGACAGGCGCGCTCCTCGACGGGTGGACGGCGACGCCGGCTGGAGCCGGGATGGCAGGCCGCGCCACCGAGACGATCGATTTGCGCAGCCTGCGCGACGGCTGGTCATCGCCCGATGCCGTCGATCCCGGATGGGAGGCCGTCACCATGCGCCGCGGCCGCGCCGGAGCAGACACCAGCTCGGTGCATCCGCCGTCCTATCCCGGAATCCCCCTCGGCGCGCGCCCCATCGGATACCTCGTCGGCGATCCCGTCGAGCCCGACCGCGAGCGCGTCGTCGTCGGCTCTGTGCTGATCGACGCGGAGATCCCCGCCGGCGAGAAGCTCACTGTCGGTGTCTCCGAACTCGTGTCGAGCGGCACATCGAGCGACGACGACAACCTTACCTCCGTCGGTTTCGTCGGTGACGGCACCCGTCGCGTCGCCGAGTCGTTCGACCTCTACGGCGGCCGCGCCGTCACCGTCGATGCGCCGCCCGGCGCCGCGGTGCACTCCGTACGCGTCCGCGAGCGCCTCTATCCCGTCGAACCCGGCCCGTTCTTCGAGTGCAGCGATCCGCGCCTCAACGCGATTTACGGCGTCGGTCGCCGCACTGTCACGATCTGCTCGATGGACAGCTACGTCGACTGCCCCACCCGCGAGCAGCGCGCGTGGACCGGCGACTCAGTCGTGCACCAGATGGTCGACCTCACCACGAACACTGACTGGCGCCTCGCCCGCTGGCACCCCGCTCTCACCGCATCTCCCCGCTCGGACGGCATGCTGCCGATGGCGGTCGCCGGCGACATCGAGCACGGCGACTTCACCGTCATTCCCGACTGGGCGCTGCACTGGATGCACTCGGTGCACAACCTCTACCGCTACGCCGGCGACCGGGACGAGATCGCCCGCCTGCTCTCCGTCGCCGAAGGCGTGCTCCGCTGGTTCGATCCGTTCCTCGACGACCAGGGTTGCGCGCGCGATGTCTTCGGTTGGGTGCTCATCGACTGGTCAGCCGTCTACACCCAGGGCGTGAGCGGCGCGCTCAACGGACTGCTCGCGCGCTCGCTGTTCGAATTCGCCGAGATGTCCGCCTGGATCGGCGACGAAAACCGTGCGCGATGGGCGCGCGACCGGCACGCCGCGATGAAACGCGGCTACGAGGGCCTGTGGGACGAGAGCCGCGGCGTCTACGTCGACTCGTACGTTCCGGGCGAGCAGGGCCCGCGACAGCGCAGCGTCTCGCAGCACACGCAGGCATCCGCGATCGTCGGCGGTCTCGTGCCGAAGGGGCGGATCGGTCGCGTCGTCGACGCGATGACCGACGAACGTCGTCTCGTCCACGCGATCTTCGACAAGCCCGACGGCCCCGCCGAGCCGAATAGCGAGATCGGCATCGGCGGATATCTGCGTCGAGGCGCGCTGCCGGATCCATGGTGGGACGTCGAGCGGCAGGTCGTCCGCGCCCAGCCCTTCTTCCGCTACGTCGTCCACGACGCGCTCGCCGACGCCGGCCGCGCCGACATGATCCCGCAGCAGCTGCTCGACTGGGACCGCTGGGCAATGAAGCGCTGCTCCACGTCGTGGACCGAGTGCTGGGCCGGCGGCACCGTCAGCCACGGCTGGTCCTCCACGCCCACGCGCGACCTCGTACACAGGATTCTCGGCATCACCCCCGCCGAGGCAGGCTTCGCCGTTGCATCCGTCGAGCCGGCACTCGGCTATCTCGAATGGGCACGTGGCGCCGCGCCTACACCAGCCGGCCTCATCTCCGTTGATGTGCGCGACACCACGATCGCGGTCGACAGCCCGGTGCCGTTCACGTCGCGTGGTGGGCGCTACGAAGCTGGTTCGCATACAATCGCCCGATGATCACAAGAGACCGCCGATGATATCCATCCGCGATCACGAAGCCGTCCGCTTCGCCGGCGCGCTCGACATGAGCCGCTCTGCCACGGGCATCACGCCTCGCCGTCTGCCGAAGTGGGCGTCGCAGCAGATCCACGACCCGATCTTCCAGTACACCGTCTCGACCGCATCCGGCGTTCGCATCGCATTCACGTCCAACAGCACCGTGATCGAGCTCGACGCGATGCTCACCGGCATCGAGTGGCCGGAGGCCGCCGTCCCAACATCGCGGTTCGATCTCATGATCGATGGCGAAACCGTCGCCACGCGGGCCGCGCCCGAAGGCAACCGCTGGCTGGTGCAGCTCGTCGCGAACGCCGTCACCCGCTACGACGTCACACTCCGCCGGGGCGAGCCGAGCCACGTCCGGTTCGATGGTCTCGGCAACGGCATGAAGCGCATCGAGCTGTGGCTCCCGCAGAACTGCTCCGTCGAAGCGCGCGACCTCCGCATCGACGACGGCGCGAAGCTCGGGCCGGCAGCGCCCGCCGGCCCGCGCTGGCTGCATTACGGCAGCTCGATCAGCCACTGCGGCGAGGCCGACGGCCCGACGGAGACGTGGCCCGCCGTCGCGGCGCGTGTCGCCGGCGTAGACCTCACGAGCTTCGGCTTCGGAGGTCAGTGCCATCTCGACCAATGCGTCGCCCGCGCGATGCGCGATCTCCCGGCCGACGTCATCAGCCTGAAGGTCGGCATCAACGTCGTGAATGCCGACTCCATGCGCGAACGCGCGTTCATCCCGGCTCTCCACGGCTTCCTCGACACCGTCCGAGACGGCCATCCCCACACGCCGCTGCTCGTCGTCACGCCCATCATCTATCCCGCCGGCGAAGACCGCCCCGGCCCATCGATCCTGCGCGATGGCACGTCCGCCGTCGTGGACCGGCCCGACGATCTCGCGTACGGCGCGTTGTCGATCGGCCGCATCCGCGAGCTCATCGCCGATGTCGTCGCTCGCCGCCAGAAGTCCGGCGACGCGAACCTGCATCTGCTCGATGGCCGGCAGATCTTCGGCGAAGCCGATGTCACCGATCTGCCCGATGGCCTCCACCCGAACAACGCCGGCTACCGCCGCATGGGCGAGCGTTTCGCGGCCCTCGCCTTCGCCGAGGGCGGTGCGCTGGCTGTCAAGACAACAGTGGAGAGGTAAATGCCCGACGAAACGTTCAAGTTCGACTCCGCCGTCGACGGCATGCCGATCACCGCGTACGCGTGGCATGCGCCAGCGCCTCGCGCCGTCGTGGTGATCGCGCACGGCGCTGCTGAGCATGCTCTGCGCTACGAGCGCTTCGCCCGCGAACTCAACGCCGCTGGCTTCGATGCCTACGCCCCCGATCATCGCGGCCACGGCCGGACTTCCGGCCTCGAGCACCTCGGCGACTTCGGCCCTGGCGGATGGAATGCGCTCGTCGCCGACCTCGGGCAGATGATGGCGATGGTTCGCGAACGCCACCCAGGACTGCCGACGGTGCTCTTCGGTCACAGCATGGGCTCGATCGTCGTGCAGCAGCTCGTCCCCGACGTCTCGACCGACATCGCCGCCCTCATCATCATGGGCTCGACCGCCATCGCTGCGCCGCCGCCGGCGGAACGTAACAACGCCTTTGAGCACCGCCGCACGGAATTTGATTGGCTCAGCCGCGACGAAGTGGAGGTGGACAAGTACGTCGAAGACCGGTACTGCGGCTTCGACATCGAAACCGCGAAGGGCTGGGGCAACCCCGACCCTGGCGTGCTGCTCGACCCGGCACGCCTGAACCGCATCCGCCGCGACCTCCCACTCCTGTTCGTCGCCGGCGAGGCGGATCCCATCAACCACAACATGGAAGGAATGCGCCTGCTCGAGCAGATCTGGCGCGGCCTCGGCGTGACCCGCATCGACACGCGGTACTACGCTGGCGCCCGCCACGAACCCCTGAACGAGACCAACCGCGACGAAGTCACCCGCGACATCATCGACTGGATCGACAGCGTCCTCTGCGCCACCTAGCGCGTCGCAGGCCGAAGCAGTCCGAGTGACCCCTGGCGAATGCCTACGCCACGTCCGCGACGGCGCCTGCGAATTGCGCGTTGTACAGGGCCGCGTACGCCCCGCCGCGCGCCAGTAGCTCGAAGTGGCTGCCCTGCTCGACGATCTGGCCGCTGTCCACCACGAGGATCGTATCAGCGTCGCGGATCGTCGATAGCCGGTGCGCGATCACGAAGCTCGTGCGTTGCGCCCGCAGCGCCGCCATCGCGTGCTGGATGAGCACCTCCGTGCGCGTGTCTACCGAGCTGGTCGCCTCATCCAGGATCAGGATCGGGCGGTCGGCGAGGAACGCGCGTGCGATCGTGATGAGCTGGCGCTCGCCCGCGCTGACGGAGCTCCCCTCGTCGTCGATCTTCGTGTCGTATCCATCTGGCAGCGAGTGCACGAACCGATCGACGTACGTCGCCCGCGCCGCCTCCATGATCTGCTCTTCCGTGGCGTCGAGATTCCCGTACGCGATGTTCTCGCGGATCGTTCCCCCGAAAAGCCACGTGTCCTGGAGCACCATGCCGATCTGCGACCGCAGCTCAGATCGCGGAATGCGCGCGATGTCCCGCCCGTCGATCGTGATCGCGCCCTTGTCGATCTCGTAGTAGCGCATGAGCAGGTTCACGAGCGTCGTCTTTCCCGCGCCCGTCGGTCCTACGATCGCGATGGTTCTGCCGGGCTCGGCGGTCAGCGAGAGGTTCGTGATCAGCGGCCTCGTCGGGTCGTACGAGAACGAGACGTGCGAGAACTCCACCCGTCCCCGCACCTTCGCCACCGTTTCGTACGCGGGGACGTCGGCTGACTGCTCGTCCGCGTCGAGTAGTTCGAACACCCGCTCCGCGGACGCGATACCGGACTGGAACGTGTTAATCATCGATGCGATCCACGACAGCGGCTGCGTGAAGCTCCGTGAGTACTGCAGGAACGCCTGTATGTCGCCGATAGTCATTGAGCCGTTCGACACCCGGATGCCGCCGAAGACGGCTATCGCCACGAAGTTCAGGTTTCCGATGAACATGGTGGCCGGCTGGATCACGCCGGAGATGAACTGCGCTCCGAAGCTGGCCTCGTAGAGGTCGTCATTCGTCTCTTGAAACGTGGCCTCGACGTCTCGCTGGCGCCCGAAGCCCTTGACGATCGCATGCCCTGTGAACGTCTCTTCCACCTGCGCATTCAGCCTGCCGGTATGCCGCCACTGCGCCGTGAACCTGGATCGCGAGCGCTTCGCGATCTGGCTCATCATGAACATCGACAGCGGGATCGTAACCACGGCGACGAGCGATAGCTGCCACGAGATCCACACCATCAGCACGATCGTGCCCACAAGCGTCAGCGTCTGCGTCAGCATCTGCGACAGCGTCTGCTGCAGGCTCTGCGCGATGTTGTCGATGTCGTTCGTCACCCGGCTCAGCAGGTCGCCCCGCTCTGCCCGGTCGACGTAGCTCAGCGGCAGCCGGTTCAGCTTCTCCTCTACGTCCCGCCGCAACCGGTACATCGATCGCTGGATCGCGCCGGCCAGGATGTACGACATCCCGTATTGCAGCACCCACGCGCCGGCGAGCAGTAATACGGCGAACCCGAGTATGCGGCCCAGGTGCCCGAAGTTCATGGAGCTGTGCGTGAACGCCGCCCGCACGACCACGTCGGTCGCGCTGCCCAGCACCTTGGGCAGAAGCACGCTCATGCACACGGCGGCGACCGACATCACGATCGCGATAGCGATGATCCATCGCTCGCGTTCCAGGCGCCGGAAGAGTCGCCGCGTGCTGGCGCCGAAATCTTGCGGCTTCTCCGCCGGCATCCCGAACGAGCCGAAGCGAGGTCCGGCCTGGCCGCCCGGGTTCGGCGGCTTGACGGGCTCGTCCTGCTCTCTGTCGCCGTTCATGCCGGCACTCCCTCTCCGATCTGGGACTCGACGATCTCCCGGTACGTCGGGCATGTTTCGAGCAGTTCGTCGTGCGTCCCGAGGCCGATCGCCTCGCCGTCTTCCAGCACGAGGATCTGGTCGGCCGACATGATCGTCGAGAACCGCTGCGCCACGATGAGCACCGTCGCGTCCTTCGCGTACGTCGCGAGCGCCGCCCGAAGTCGCGCGTCCGTCGACAGGTCCAGCGCCGAGAACGAATCGTCGAAGAGGTAGATCTCAGGCTTGCGCACCAGCGCCCTCGCGATCGCCAGCCGCTGCCGCTGCCCGCCCGACACGTTCACGCCACCCTGCGCGATCTCGGCGTCGAGACCTCCCGGCATCGCCCGCACGAAGTCGGCCGCCTGGGCGACGTCGAGCGCGGTCCACAACTCCTCTTCCGTCGCGTCCGGCTTCCCGAAGCGCAGGTTGCTCGCCACGGTGCCACCGAACAGGTACGGCTTCTGTGGCACGATGCCGATGCGCTGCCAGAGGATGTCCGGATCCAGTTCGCGGACGTCCACGCCGTCGAACAGCACCGCGCCAGAGGTCACGTCGAACAGGCGCGCCGCCAGGTTGATGAGGCTCGTCTTGCCCGAACCCGTGCTCCCGATGATCGCCGTCGTCTGACCGGGGAGTGAGGTGATAGAGATGTCCTCTAGGACGGCGTGCTGTGCGCCCGGGTACCGAAATCCCACGTCACGCAGCTCCAGGCGCCCTCGCTCCTCGACTTCCCTGACCGGTGCTTCCGCCGGCATCACCGAGCTAGATGTCGCGAGCACCTGCTGGATCCGCTCCGCGGATACGGCCGCCCTGGGCGCCATCATCGTCACCATCGTCGCCATCATCACCGCTGACAGGATGAGCGAGAGGTACGTGATGAAGGCGACGAGCGAGCCGACGGACATCGCTCCGCTGTCCACGCGGTGCCCCCCGAACCATATGACGGCGATGCTCGACACGTTCACCATGAACATCATGGTCGGGAACATCAGCGCCATCAGGCGTCCCGCATTCAGCGACGTGTCGGTCAGCTCCTGGTTGACGCCGTGGAATCGTTGCGACTCCATGGGCTCGCGTACGAACGCCCGCACGACCCTCATTCCAGAGATCTGTTCGCGGAGCACGCTGTTGATGTTGTCGAGGCGGTCCTGCATCATCCGGAACTGAGGCAGCATCCGCGACACGATGATACCAAGGATGATCATCAGCGCCGGCAGGCTGACTGCCAGCAGCCACGAGAGTCCCAGGTCCTGCCGCATCGCCAGGAACACGCCGAACACCACCGTCAGAGGCGCCGCGACGACCATCGTGCACGTCATGAGCACGAGCAGTTGCACCTGCTGCACGTCGTTTGTGATGCGCGTGATCAGCGACGGCGCCCCGAACAGGTTCACTTCTCTCGCCGCGAACGCCACGACGCGCCGGAATAACGAAGCCCGGACGTCGCGGCCGAAGCCCATCGCAGCCCGCGACCCGCAGTAGACCGCCCCGACGGAGAACACCGCCTGCACCGCCGTAACGGCCAGCATGAGCGCGCCGATCCGCCAGATGTACCCCGTGTCGCCGCGGAGGACGCCTTTATCGATGATGTCAGCGTTGAGCGAGGGCAGCAGCAGCGCCGCCCCGGCTTGAATCGCCTGCAGCACCAGGACCGCGATCAGCCGGGACCGGTACGGGCGCAGGTGGCTTCGCAACAGTTGGATCATTCGCTCTCTTTATCTGTAGCGGCGGGGAAGTCCTCGTGAGGACCCTTGATCCTAGCGCAGCGGTGGTGAATCACTGCCTTGACGCCGGCCTCACCGAGCCCGGCGCCGCTAGGCTGTGAAATCTGAACCCGTTCGATGGAGGCCGATGGATGGTCAGGCTGACCGCAGCTGACGAGGGTTTCTACCACCAGATCCCTGAGCCGCTGCCCAACGTCGCCGTCCAACACGATCACTGGCGCGAAAGCTACTTCTTCATCCTCCACCAACGGTCCGGGCCCGGCGACGTCATCATCCTCACGATGGCTCACTACCCGAAGCGCCAGGTCATGGACTCGCTCCAGATGGGCCAGATCGGCGGCCAGTTCGTCTTCGCCCGCTACGAGCGCCCCTATGACGGTGACCCGCACACCACGAGTGTCGGCCCCGTGACTATCGACATCGTCGAGCCGTACGAAAAGGTCCGGCTCCACGCGGGAGCAGGCGCTACCGTCGAGCTTGACGTGACCTTCACCGCGCGCACCCGGGCCTGCGGGCTACGGCGCGGCACGATGAAACGCGGCGATGAGATCATCTGGGATCAGAGCCACATGATCCAGTCCGGAACGTACGAGGGCACCTACGCGAAGGACGGCGTGACCCGCTCGGTCGATGGCTGGTGGGGCCAGCGCGACCACTCGTGGGGCATCCGCGACCACGCCCGCTGCCCGCTATGGATGTGGTTCCAGATCCAGCTCGAAGATGGCATGCTCGGCGTCTGGCACTGGGAGTACGCGAACGGCGCTCCCGTCTACACCGATGGCTGCTGGGCGCCGGCCGGCGGCGGCGACCTCGTCCCCGTCATCGGCTTCCGCCACGACGAGATGCACTGGACCGACAAAGAGGGCAGGCCCGCGGACTACGGGAAGTTCGGTGAGAACACGGTCGGGCTCGCCGGACGTTGCGAATTCACGGTCGAGGGCGGAAAGAACATCGTCGTCGAGGCCGAGGGCACGCGCTGCGCCCCGTACGGTCCGCTAGGCGGCGGCCTGCACCAGATGGTTGTCCGCACCGACGACGGGCGCAGCGGCACCGCGATCTTCGAGGTCACCGGCGCGTTCCATCACCAGTACTTTCCGGTTGCCCGCGGCGAGCGCCTGCCGCCCGGCTGACCGCGCTTCTACGCGCTCTTTGACGCGTTCAACGCCACCGCGGACCGAACGAGAGCCTTCAGCGCCTTCGCGTCGATCTTGTCGCCCTCGCGAAAATCGATCGCGCGCCGCGTACTGCCTTCCAGGCTCGAGTTGAACAGTCCCGCGGGGTCGCTCAGTGACGCGCCCTTGGCGAAGGTGAGCTTCACGAAACCCTTGTACGTCTCGCCCGTGCAGATGAGCCCGTCGTGAGACCACGCCGGCACTCCGGCCGGATTCGATGGCTTCCTCCACTTCATTTCCTCCACCACGTCCGCGTCCGCTTGCCTGATGATCTTCCGGAGCCGAGAAAGTGTCTCCGCCCGCCAGTCGCCCGATGCTCCGATCGCCGCGTCGATCGACGCAGACGCAGGCGCTGCCTTCTGCGGCGCAGCCTTCCTGGGTTTGGGCTTCGATGCAGCCATCCTGCGCTTCGTCATGTCGGGCATACTCGTTCTCCACTCCGACTGTTGCGCGCGTCCGTTTGCATGGACGGTATACAGATCGTCGACGCGGTCCGCCATCCGTCCGAGCCTCACACAGCGTTCGTGCGGTACATGACGCTGTCCGATCGTGTCAGCATCGTTCGGACCAGCGTGATCAAGGTCACCGGCGGATTGCCCTCCGCGCCTGCACCGAGTCTCTGAGCGGTTCGTCGAGCGTCCGCCGACGCATAGATCGTGAGCATTTTCAACACGAACCGTCGCTACACCGCGTGGTCAGGGCGCCGCCGGCGCGAAATCGCGATAGGCCGAACACCCATCGTGAACGCTTGCCAACGCCACCCCTCTATAATTCGGATCAACACGACGCCGGATGGCCATGAACCGAACCGAAACGCAGTCCGCACCTCAAGACGCCCCCATCGCAGGCCGTCTCCAGGAGCTGAACGTCCTCCGAGGCTTCCTTGAATCGGCGCGTGACGGTCGCGGCGGGTTCGTCGCTATCTGCGGCGATCCCGGCGTTGGAAAGACGAGGCTCGCCCACGCCCTGACCAAAGTCGCCGTAGGAGAAGGCATCGTGTGCCTTGAAGGCCGATGCCTCGAGGGTGCGCCCATTCCATATCTGCCCGTCGCCGACATCCTCGAGCAAGCAGCATCGTCCGTAGAAATTGGCGGAATGCCGTTTCCGTCCGCCACCAGCTTGGCGCCGCTGATGCGCATCGCTCCCGGGCTCCGCGCCATGCTAGGCCACGTCGATGTCCCGGAGGCTGAGACGCAGCCGGAACACGAGCGCCACGCTCTCTTTGCGGCGGTACGGGAATTCCTGGACGCCCTCACCCGGACGGTCCCGCTGGTGCTGCTAATCGAGGATCTCCACTGGGCGGATGAGGCGAGCATCCAGCTCCTCCGCTACCTGATCAGGTTTCCGGCTTCTCGTCGCTTGCTCATGGTGGCCACGGCCAGGCCCGAAGGCCCGGCCGGCGGAGGATCGTCGCCTGCCGCCGCAGTTGTCGCTGATCTCGAACGGCGCGATGCGCGAAGCGTCCTCTCGCTCGAAGAGCTGTCGGTCGCAGACGTCACCGCGATGATCGCCGCGATTTGCGGGCGCGAGCCACCGCCGTCGATCGCCGCTTCCCTCTACCGCCGCATCGGAGGCAACCCCCTCCATGTCGAACAGGTGCTGTTTCAACTGCTAAGTGACGGGCGCCTGTTCGATGATCGGGATCGGTGGGTAGAGTTGACGTCCCTCGACGCTCTCCCCATTCCGGCGAGCGTGCGCAGCGTGGTTGACGGCCGGCTCTCGAGCGCGAGCACCGAATGCCTTCACCTGCTGACCATTGCCGCGGTGTCGGGAGAGCGGACCGACTACCAGCTCCTCGCCGACGTGAGCCGTCTGGAACCCAAATCGCTGCTCGCGGCCGTGGAGTCCGCGGAGCGGTCACAGTTGATCACCATCGAACAGACGGCGCACGGCCTCGCGGTCTGCTTCAAGCACGATCTCATCCGCCAGGAGATCTTGAGTCACGTCTCACTGCCACGAGCGCAAAGCGTCCACCTCGCGATCGCCGAGGCGATCGAGCGCCTCTTCGACGTTTCCACCGGTGAGCACGACACCGAGCTTGCGCTCCATTACCTGCGTTCGAGTTCAACCGCCCATCGGGACAAAGCGCTGAGCTACACGATGTCCGCTGCCGGGCGCGCAGCCCGCGCGACGGCGTTCGAAGACGCCGTGCGTCTGTACGCGGAGGCGCTGCAGCTCATCGATCCGTCAGACCGCCACACGCGTTGCACCCTGCTCCTGAAGCTCGGTGAGGCAAGAAAGAGAGTGAGCGACTCCGACGAGGCGAGGCAAGCCTACGATGAGGCAGCCGCGATCGCCGATGAGCTCGAAGATGCAAGGTCGTTCGCCACGGCTGCCTTGGGGTACTCACGCTCCTGGCCGACCGTGGGAACCGTGGATGAGCGCGCCGTCGACCTGCTGACGCGAGCGCTCAATGGCATCCCCGAAGACGACATCGAGCTCCGCGCACGATTGCTGGCGAGACTCGCGCTCCAGACGCTCTATAGCGGTTCGCCGGACGATGTGGTCCGGCGGGCTCGCGACGCCGTCGAATGCTCGCGGCGCTCCGGCGATCGCGTCACGCTGGCTCGCGCCCTGCAGGTACTGCATGCCGCGCTGTGGGAACCACGCTACCTGCGCGAGCGCTTGAGCGCGGCTCAAGACATCGTCGAGCTCGCCGGCGAGATCGGAGATAACAGCGTCGCACTGTGGGGCATACGGCCGCGCATCGCTGACTTGATGGAGCTCGGCGACATACGCGCCGCCGAAGATGACATCGATGCGTACGAGCGTGGCGCCTCTGACACGCGCATTCCGATCTACTTGTGGCAGGCCGCCGTTCGGCGTGCCATGCTCGCGATCTTCCGTGGAAGCCTGGACGAAGGGGAGGCGCTGGCGCAGAAGTCGCTGGAGCTCGGCCGCCAGGCAGAAGGGCAGAACCTTATCGCGGCGTTCGGCGGCCAGCTCCTGATCATTCGCTGGCAGCAGGGACGCGTGCACGAACTCCGCAAGCTGGTCGAGACGTCTCGAAACAATGAGCCCGGCGTCCAGCTGTGGACCGCCGTGCTGGCCTTCATCGATTCCGAAGCAGGCGACCGTACCGCAGCCCGAGCGCTCCTCGAGCAACTCGCGGCCGATCGCTTCTCCGCCCTGACCCGTGAGGACTCCGGACTCGTCGTGCTCATTCTCGCGAGCCTCATCTGCGCGAGAGTAGGTGATGGTATCCGCGCGGAGCAGTTGTTCGAACTGCTGGACCAGTACAGGGGCCGCAACATCGTGGTCAGCGAAGGCGTCGCGTCGGTCGGCGCGGCGGCCGGTTACCTGGGCATGCTCGCCACCACCGCGCGCCGGTTCGACGACGCCGAAGAACTCCTTCGCGAGTCGGTCGAGCTGAACGCCAAAATGGGCGGACGGCCGTGGCTCGCGCGGTCCCAGTACGACCTCGCCCGTGTCCTCCTGAGCCGCCGGCGGCCAGGCGACCGGCGGGAAGCGAGCCAGCTCCTTCGCGCCGCGCTCGGCATCGCCCGCGATGGCGGCTACCGCTCGCTCCAGGACGAAATAGAGGCGTTCCAGCGCGCCCACAAGCGGCTCACGACGGAGCGAGACGACGGCCTCACGAATCGCGAACGCGAAGTGCTCGTCCTGATCGCCTCCGGTAAGAGCACCCGGGAGATCTCCGAAGCTCTGGTGCTGAGCGAGCGCACCACCGCGCGCCACGTCACGAACATCTACGCTAAAATCGGCGTTCGCAACCGCGTCGAGGCCACCGCCTACGCCCTTCGCCGCGGCCTGACCACCTGAGTTTCTACGCGGTTCGCGCCACGTTGTAGCCTCCTCGGTCATTCCGCGCTCTCCGAATTGGGCGATTCGACCGATTCGCCGCGGCACCACCACGCCTACGATGGCTCCATCCGGGGATCGCCGGACGTCGCGCCTCGTGCGTCGCGCCTGGCGGACCCCGGTCTACACCGCGAGAGACACTAAGGAGGTTCACATGACCACGGAGACGCTCGATCCCGCCAAGGCCGAGGCATTCGCCGGCCAGATGATCGGAATGTTGAACGGCGGGTTGACGTCGCTGATGATCAGCGTCGGCCAGCGCACCGGCCTGTTCGACACGATCGCTTCCATGCCGCCGTCCACCAGCGAGGAGATCGCGCGGAAGACCGGTCTCAACGAGCGCTACGTACGCGAGTGGCTCGGGAACATGACCACCGCCCGCATCGTCGAGCACGACGCGGCGAAGGGCACCTATTGGCTCCCCGCCGAGCACGCCGCCTCGCTCACCCACGCCGCCGGCCCCGGAAACCTCGCGACGATGGCCGAGTTCGTGTCGCAGATGGGCATGGTCGAGGACGGGATCGTCGAGGCGTTCCAGCGCGGCGGCGGCGTGCCGTACTCGGAGTTCCCAAAGTTCCAGAACATGATGGCCGGGCTGAGCGCGCAGATCTTCGACGCCACCCTGTTCGAGGCGACACTGCCCCTTGTCGAAGGCCTCAAGGACCGCCTCGAGTCAGGCATTGACGTCGCCGACATCGGTTGCGGACAGGGGCACGCCATCAACCTGATGGCGAAGCAGTTCCCGAAGAGCCGGCTCGTCGGTTACGACTTCTCGGAAGAGGCCGTCGCCGCGGCGCGCGCCGAAGCGAAGGACCTTGGCCTCTCGAACGCCGCCTTCGAGCAGAAAGACGTAACGTCGCTTGGTGCGAAGGACCGCTTCGACTTCATCACCGCCTTCGACTCGATCCACGACCAGGCGCACCCGCGCAAGGTGCTGAAGGGCATCTACGATGCACTGCGTCCGGGCGGCACGTTCCTCATGGTGGACATCGCCGCTGACAGTTCACACGCCGGCAACATGGAGCATCCCATGGCGCCCGCGTTCTACGCCATCTCGACGTTCCACTGCATGACCGTATCGCTCGCGCTCGGCGGCGAAGGCCTCGGCAACATGTGGGGAGAGCAGAAGGCCCGCGAGCTGCTCGCCGAGGCCGGCTTCAAGAACGTCGACATCAAGCACGTGGAGGGCGACATCATGAACGCCTACTACGTCTGCACGAAGTAGGCGAGCAGCCCACCAAGTGACTGCGATTCGAATCTGCGACTGAGGAGACGATCATGGTTACGACGACAAAGGCAAGGCCCCCAACCGTTGACGCATTGCGCGAGCAGCTCCGCGGCGAGGTGATCACCGACGGCGACCCGGGGTATGACGAGGCCCGCAAGGTCTACAACGGCATGCACGACCGCCGGCCCGCCGTCATCATCCGCTGCGCCAATCCTTCCGACGTGATGACCGCCGTGAGCTTCGCGCGCGAGCGCGGCGGCGACGTCTCTATCCGAGGCGGATCGCACAGCGCGCCTGGATTCGGTACGAACGACGGCGGAGTGGTCATAGACCTCGTGCGGATGCGTGGCGTCCGTGTGGACCCCGTCGCCCGCACCGCCCGCGCCGAGGGCGGGTGCACCTGGGGCGACTTCAACGCCGCGACGTATGGGTTCGGCCTCGCGACCACAGGCGGAATCCTCTCGACCACCGGGATCGGCGGCCTCACTCTCGGCGGCGGCATCGGCTACCTCACCCGCGGCTGTGGTCTCTCGCTCGACAACCTGATCTCGGCCGACGTGGTTACCGCCGACGGCCGACTCGTCGTCGCGAGCGAGAAAGACGACGCCGACCTGTTCTGGGCGCTTCGCGGCGGCGGCGGCAACTTCGGTGTCGTCACGTCCTTTGAGTACAGGCTGCACCCGGTCAAAGACGTCTACGTGGGCATCTTCATCTTCGAGCTCGACAAGACGCGCGACATGCTGCGGTTCTTCCGCGACTTCATCGACACTGCTCCCGAGGAGTTCGGCGGCTTTCCAGCGATCCTCATGGCGCCCCCGTTGCCGTTCCTTCCCGAGACGGCGCATGGCAGGACACTCTGCGGCATCGTCGCATGCTGGTCCGGCGCCCTCGACAAGGGCGACGCCGCGTTCGCGCCCATCCGCGCGCTCGGCCCCACGGTCGGCGAGCTGGTGACGCCGATGCCGTACCCGGCGCTCAACTCGCTCTTCGATGCCCTTCAGCCGCCAGGACTGCGCCAGTACTGGAAGGGCGAGTTCGCCACCGAGCTGACCGACGGCGCGATCGAAGCGCATCTCGAGCACGGTCCGAAGGTCCCCACGATGCAGTGCGCAATGCACATCTATCCAATCAACGGCGCCCCGAGCTGCGTCCCGTCCGACGCCACCGCGTTCGCGCACCGCGAGGCGAAGTTCTCCACCGTCATCGCCGGCATCTGGACGGACCCGAAGGATGATGCCAACAACATCCAGTGGGTGCGGGACTACTACAAGGCACTCGAGCCCCACTCATCGACCGCCGGCTACATCAACTTCATGGACGGTGACGACCAGTCGCGGATCAAGGAGAACTACAGCGGCAACTACCAGCGGCTCGCCTCAATCAAGAAGCAGTACGATCCCGACAACTTGTTCCACGTCAACCAGAACATCAAGCCGTGAGGATGGCTCGATGACGCGACTTGCGACCGAACCGGCTGAATTTCATCAAAGGGAGGAACACCATGGCAACCACGCTTGAACACAAGAAGCTCACCGCGCCCGACGAGACCAGGAAGTTCGGCCACGGCCACATCGACGTGGTCAACATCGGCGGCGGCACTGTCGGCTGCTTCAACGCCGAGCCCGGCTGGAAGTGGTCGAACGACGTCAAACCCATCGCTGGCACCGACCTATGCCAGGCGCCGCACTTCCTCTACCAGATCTCCGGGCGCATGGGCCTGAAGATGGCCGACGGTACCGAGACCGAATTCGGCCCCGGCGACGTCATCGTCATCCCGCCGGGCCACGATGCCTGGGTTGTGGGCAACGAACCCGTCGTCGCGATCGACTGGTCCGGCGCGACGAACTACGCCAAGCGCTAGACAGCAGGCCGCCCGGCCTCGCGCAAATGCCAACCGGGTACCAGAGGTCGCGGCTACGACGCGAACGATGACGCGTGGCGCCGCGGCCCGGCCAGCAGGACCAGTTGTGATCGAGGCTCGTCAGTTCGCGGCAGCGAGCCACGTCAGGTTCGGAATGGTGCTGAACCTGCGAGTCGAACCCACGCGGGCGCCACCCAGCCGTTGGCCTCAGCGGTTCATTGGCGCCGCTCCATCAGAAGTCGCATGATCGTCTCATGAAGTGCCCGTCCTGCCAGAAGGAAAACCAGGCGGACGCATCGTTCTGTAGCCAATGCGGGAACGGCCTGAGCGGCGCGTGCCCGAACTGCGGGCGGTCCGTTGAGCCGGACGCCGCCTTCTGCAGCGGGTGCGGCCGC
Source organism: uncultured Dehalococcoidia bacterium (assembly GCA_964487335.1). GTDB lineage: Bacteria > Chloroflexota > Dehalococcoidia > DSTF01 > JACRBR01 > CAZAPT01. The sequence continues at coordinate 59,708 of CAZAPT010000001.1, read as the reverse complement.
AAGCTCGGAAGCGGCACGGCTCGTAGCTACGACGCACTTCCCGCAACGCCGCCGCATCTCGCGGCCAAGATCCTGCGCGACCGCGCCGCGCTCGAGGGCGAGCGGCGGACGGTGACCGTGCTCTTCATCGATGCCGTCGGATCGGTCTCGATCGGCGAACGGCTCGACCAGGAGGAGCTGCACCGTATCACTCGCGAAGCCACGCAGCGCATGATCGCCGCGGTGCATCGGTTCGAAGGCACGGTCGCGCAGTTCCGCGGCGATGGGATCATGGCGCTCTTCGGCGCCCCGATCGCGCATGAAGACACCGCCCGCCGTGCCATCGCGGCCGCCGTAGCGATGCGAGAGTCGTTGGCTCAGTACGACCGTGAGATGCGCGCCGCCGGATCGTCGGGATTCACATATCGCATCGGACTGCACACCGGGCCTGTCATCGTCGGGCGCATCGGCGACGACCTGTCGATGGACTACACCGCGATCGGTGACACCGTGAACCTCGCCGCGCGCATGGAGCAGTGGGCTGCGCCCGGCACGATCTACGTCACCGATCAGACGCGTCGCATGGCGTCAGGGTACTTCGAGTTCGTCGATCTCGGCGCGCTCGAGATCAAGGGCAAGGGCGAAGCGGTGCATGCGTTCGAGGTCGAACGCGAACTGGGTACGCGCACGCGCCTCGACGTGGCGACAGACCGCGGCCTCAGCCCGTACGTCGGCCGCGCCCACGAGCTGTCCCTGCTGCGCCGGCACTTCGAGGAGGCGAAGGATGGGCGGGGCCAGGTCGTCTTCATCTCAGGTGAGGCCGGAATGGGGAAGTCGCGGCTCATGCTGGAGTTCCGGCGCTCCCTGGAAGGCGAGGACTTCACGTGGCTCACGGGCCAGTGCATCTCCTACGGTCACCACATCCCGTATCTGCCGATCGCCGACTTGCTGAAGCGAAACCTCGGTATTGAAGAAACGGACGACGATGCGGCCATCGTCGCCCGCATCGACGAGCGTGCCGAGTCATGGGAGGGCGCCGCACGCTCCGCCGCGCCGTACGTGAAGTTTCTCCTCAACGTCGATCCGGGCGACGCCCGCGTCGCGACCATGGATCCGATGGAGCGCCGCGCCGGCATTCTCGACGCGTTGCGCGCCTTGCTGATCTGCGGCAGCAGTCAGCGCCCCGTCGTGATGTTGATCGAGGACTTGCATTGGATCGACGAAAAGTCGGAGGAGGCGATCGCGGCGCTCGTGGACATCACCGCCGGCTCACGAGTGTTGATGATCCTGACCTATCGGCCCGGCTACGCACCGTCGCTCGGCGACCGCAGCTACTACAATCGGGTCTCGCTCCGTCACCTGCCCGTCGAAGAGAGTGACGCGCTGCTCGGCGGCGTGCTGCTCGCCGGCACCTGTCCGGACGAGATCCGCCGCCTGATAACCAGCAAGGCCGAGGGCAACCCGTTCTATCTCGAGGAGGTGACCAAGTCGCTCGTCGAATCGGGCATGGTTCGCGTAACGAATGGCGCGTATGCCCTTACGCAGCCCGCCGACCAGGTCCGCATTCCGGAGACGATCCAGGAAGTGATCCTCAGTCGCATCGATCGTCTGGACCACGATGCCAAGGACGCGATCCAGCTCGCGTCTGTGATCGGGCGCGAGTTCACAGCCCGGTTGCTCGAGCGCATGTCAGAGGCGAAGCAGCGGCTGGACGGACTGCTCGACGACTTGAAGAACCTTGAGTTGATATACGAAAAAGCGTACTTCCCCGAGCTGTCGTACATGTTCAAGCACGCGCTCACGCACGACGTCGCGTACTCGACCCTGCTCAGCGACCGCCGGAAGGCGCTGCACCGGATCGTCGGGGCGGCTGTTGAGGAGCTGTACGCTGACCGGCTTCAGGAGCAGTACGAGACGCTGGCTCACCACTACGAGCTGGCCGAGGACTGGCCGAAGGCCCGCTACTACCTCGCCGAGGCCGGCAAGAAGGCCGTCGCCGCCTCCGCCAATGCCGATGCGATGGACTACTTCGCCCGCGCCCTGGACGCCGCCCAGAAACCCGGGCACGACGTCACCGCGGCGGAATTTGCGGAGATCGCCATCCGGCGCGCTAACGTCGCGATGACCATCGGCGACATTCCATCCGCGCTGGCCGATGCGATGCTCACGGTGACGCGCGCGCACGAAGCGCAAGACATCGCGAGTGAGACGCGCGCTCTGACGTCGGCAGGGATGGCGCAAATGTGGATGCATGATTTCGAAGCCGCCCGGGACACGCTTGCGCGAGCGCGCGAACTGGCCGATGCCGGCGCTGACGACGATGCGAAGTTCAGTGCCTACGTGTTCTCGTTCGAGGCCGAGGCGATTCTGTTCGGGCCAGCTGCATCCGGGCCGTTTCACGGTCAGGCGGCCGCGCTCTGGGAGAAGTCCACTGACGACCTCGCGCGTGGCGCATATCTCGCCGACGGCACATTCATCGCACAGCATTGGCGAGGGGCGTACCGTCAGGCCGTCTCTGAGTTCGCCGAGCACGCGCCGATCATTCAGGCGGCGCCCCTCAACCAGTGGACGATCGCTCACCGCTGGGCGGAAGGGCTTGGGCTGGCGCATGCCGGGCAGTACGAGGCGGCGCTGAGACTGCTGCACGAGGTACTCGAACTGAGCGGGCGGGTCGGTGAGGTAATGTTCCCGCCTCGCGCGCTCAACTCGATCGGCTGGGTCTACGGCGAGCTCCAGGACCACGAGGCCGCGATCGGATGGAATGAGCGTAGCGCGGTCGCCGGGCGCGAGCTCGGGATGCCCGACCCGGAGATCGAGTGCAACGCTCGATTGAATTGGGCGGATAGTCTGTTCGCGCTCGGGCGGTTCGACGAGGCGGACGAACACTTCGCGTTCGTTGGCCGCGTGGTGCAGCACCCCGCGCCCGAAGAACGCTGGATGCTCTGGCGCTACGCACAGCACTACCACCACAGCTTCGGTGAACTGCATCTCGCGCGCGGCGACGCGGAGACGGCGCTCATGCTCGCCGAGAAGTGCTTGCGTGGGGCCGAGGAGACGGACGCCCGCAAGAACATCGTGAAGGCGCGGCGGCTCCGCGGTCAGGCGCGGATGGCTCTCGGCGATCTCGTAGCTGCCGAGGAGGACGTTCTGGCCGCACTCGACCTCGCGCGTGAAATCGGCAATCCAGGCCAGCTCTGGAAGACCCACGAAGCCCTCGGCGACACCCGGAGCGCCCGTGGTCAGGGGGACGACGCCCGCGCGGCCTACACCGACGCGCTCGCCGTGCTCGACCGCGTGGCAGCGTCGCTCGCGGACAAGGAGTTGCGCTCCACGCTTCTGGCGTCCGAGTCCGCCCGCCGCCTGCAAAGGCTCACGCAGGCACCGGACCGCGTCTGATGAAGGCGTGCCATTGCTGGCATCCGTGCAGACCGAATCGCGATACCCCCTCCGCCATCTTGTGAGTCTGGTGCCGAAGGTGGGAGTCGAACCGACACGAACCTTGCGGTTCAATGGTTTTGAGTTTCTGACTGCCGTCCGGTCTCGTCCCTTCCCTTCCCCATCCCGTTTCGTTCCATCCCGTAGCTGGTTGCAGGCCCCGCGCACGAACGCGACCCGTCCAGTACCACGACATACCACGAATTACGGGTCGAGCTCGGGTCGAGTTTGTCTCCATAACTGACGGCCGGCTATGAGCACCGGACTTCTAATCTGATGGCCGCAGGTTCGAATCCTGCCGGGGGTGCCACTCCCTTTGAGTACCGTCCCACGCCCTTGATCACACATACTCCCGGCATGAGCGAGCGGGAGATCCGCTACTGCACTACGACTGACGGCGTGCGCATAGCGTTCAACGATACCGGCGCCGGACGGCCGATCGTCACGTGTCCGGGCCTTTGGTCGCACGTTGCACGAACGATGGAGTTGTCGGCGGTAAGGGAGGTTATAGAGGAGGCCGTGGCCGCGGGCGCGCGGATGATCACGCTAGACGGGCGAGGCATGGGGTCATCCGATCGAACCGCCACCGACATCTCCCCAGAGTCGCAGTTGCGCGACCTGGCGGCAGTGGTGGATCACCTCGGGCTCGAGCGGTACGTGCTCGCGGGAGGTGGCACGACATCCTGCATCGCCATTACGCACGCCGCTGCACGCGGAGGCCGCGTGTCCCATCTCATTCTGAGTGATCCTGTGTCGAACGGTGAAGACGCGTATCAAGCAATGCCGATGCTGCACGGCCTGGAGACGCTCAGAGAGACTGGCGACGCACACTGGGAGGCGTACACTCTGACGGCGGCGGCTCTGAGCACGCGATTCGAAGACAGCAACATCGTGCGCAAACAGGCGGAGATCATCCGCGACAGCGCCACGCCGGCGACGCTGCGCGCCTACATCTCGAGCTTCAGGAAGATGGACGTGCGGCATCTGCTCTCGCAGGTTTCGATGCCGACGCTGGTCCTACGCGACCCTGAATCGCAGATCCCGGCGGAGATGGTCCGAGCTATCGCCGCCGCGATTCCCGACGCCCGCCTGATCGAGGTCGCCGGCAGCCGGGGTTTGATCGCGGCGGGCGCCGGTTTACGGGCGATCGCATCGTTCCTCGGCGTCCGTCCTGCCCAAATCGCGCCCCCCACGGAAACGGCGCCGGCGCGGGGACCGGCTGACTCTGCCATCATCCTCTTCGCTGACATCGCCGACAGCACCGCAATCACCGAACGCATCGGCGACGCGGCGTTTCGAGTGAAGGCGCGCGAACTCGATGCGTTGCTTCGCCGCGTCATCGGCGATGCCGGCGGTACGACGATCGATGCCAAGACGCTCGGCGACGGTGTGCTGGCGACGTTCCGGGGCGCGTCGCAGGCGATAGGTGCGGCGCTCCACTGCAGCGCGGCAGGGGCCGATAGTGGGTGGCCGCTGCACCTCGGCTTGCACGCGGGCGATGTGATCCGCGAGCAGAACAATGTCTTTGGCGGCGCCGTGAACATCGCCGCTCGGATCAGCGCGCTCTCCGCGCCGGGCGAGGTGCTCGTGTCGGACATCGTGCGCGGGTTGGCCCGAACGTCTGCGGGGGTGGTGTTTGAGGATCTTGGCGAGCACGCGCTGAAGGGCGTTGGCGAGCCGGTGCACGTATTCGCCGTGCGCTCGCGCGTCTAATCGACCGCGCGTCCTGCAAGTTCGTCCGTAGCCGTTCGCCCGGGTTGCTGTCACGGTTGCTGTCAAACGGGGCGAATCCGGCTCGCTCGCGAGCAGAACTCGGCCCGATTTACGTTCAGAATTGGTGCCGAAGGTGGGCGTCGAACCCACATGGGCGTTGCCGTACAACAGCCTTTGAGTTTCTGGCCGCTGTCACTTCCTGTGCCACAACGCCCCGCCGGCTCACATGCCGTAGCGGGAATTGCTAATCGCCGTGCCGTCGCGTACCGCGCTGTCCCACGCCATCCCACAAAGCTCGGTGTCGAGTTGGGGGTCGAGCTTGTTGTTGTCGGAACGCGCACCGTCGGACCGGTTCGCACTACCGGGCACTGAAAGTTAACGGCCCTCGTTGGCCTACCGTTCGCCGGAGACGAGCGCGCGCAGACGCTGGGCCGTCGGCGACGTGTTGAGCGTGTCGCGTAGCGTTCCATCGTTGAGAAGCATTCCCGTCGCGGAGAGGATCCGCAGCGCCTCGCGCCACGACTCCTGTGCGTCGCCAACGAGGCCCTGCGCCTGGCGCAGGTCACCTAGCGCCGCATGTGTGTTCCGCAACTGCTTGGGGTTCCCTAGCTCGCGAGCAATCTCTAACCCGAGCAGTAGGTCGTGCTCGGCGCCAGCGAGATCCATTTGCGCCATCAGAACCTGAGAGCGAAGGCGCAGGCCCTTGACCAGATTCTTTCGGCGGCCCGTCTTCTCGGCACGCTCAACACAGTCGTTCGCAAAGTCGAGCGCGCGCCTGGGTTCCCGCATAAGGAGCCAGTATTCCCCGAAACTGTGCAGAAGGTGCTGCGTGTAGATCCAGAGCGCGAAGCGCTCGTGCGGCGCCGGATCCCGCACGATGCGCTCGACCCACGCGTAGTGCTCCAGTGCTTCCTCGGGTCGGCCGAGCGCGACCAGTGCATCAGCAAGGTTGAGACGGGCGTTCGCCTCACACTCCGGGTCAGGGGCATCGATCCGCTGGGCTGCATCGAGCCCCTCGTAGCTCCAGCGTGCCGCCAGGTCGTGATTCTCAATTTCGCCGTAGACCCAACCGATCGTGTTGACCGTGCGCGCCCTGATGGCGACCTCGCCGATTCGATCGCACGTCGAAAGCACCTCGGTGAGGAGGTCGAGGGCGCGACCGTACTCCCCCTTGGCTCCGCGCGCCAGGGCCTCCACCCAGTGGTTGGTCAGCATCGCGACGCTGAGGCCGCTGTCCTCGGCAGCCTTTCCCCAGCGCTCCAGGTGTGCCAGCGCCTCATCGAAACGACCGAACCAGTGAGGTGGCATACTGCCGATCCAGGCCCAGTCCGAGATGATCGCAGCATCGCTGACCGCGGGGGCGAGATCGGCGGCGATCCGGTAATAGGGCGTACCCTCGGAGATCTTGCCGTAGGCGAGCAAGGCCTCGCCCAGCCAGGTCGTGGCGCACATGCGGACATCATCGAAACCGGCGTCGCTTACGTTCAGCGCCGCCGCGAGCGAGCCCGTCGTCGCGTCAAGGTCGTCGTGGTTCCAGAACGATGCCTCCCCGAGTCTCGCAAGCGCGATGCCTTCCAGATGGCGGTCGCCGACCGTCCGCGCGATCTCCGCCACGGTCCGGTAGTCGCGCATGGCAGCGGGGAACTCTCCGATCGTGCGGTGCACGTCAGCCTTGCGGACGCCCACCGACGCAGCCGTCGCCGAGCCCGACTCGCCAAGCCGGGCTGCCACGGCCAGCGCTTCCCCGTAGTAGCGGATCGCATCCTGATTCGCGAACGATGCGGCTGACTTGTCGCCCGCCTCTACGAGATAGTGGAGCGCCTTCTCCCAGTTCTCCCCTCGCTGGTAGTGATACGCAAGCGTCTCGCACTGCTCGACGATGCGGTCGGCGTATAGCTCTTCGATGGCTGCCGCAACGACGCGGTGCAGGCTCTTGCGACGTTCCTCGAGAAGCGTGGAGTAAGCAACATCGTGGGTCAGGGCATGCTTGAACATGTAGGAAAGTTCGGGAAAGTACGCGTTCTCGTAGATCAGCTCAAGCCCCTTGAGCTCCCCAAGCACCCCGTCGAGGCGGACCTGCGCCTCTGAAATGCGGTCGAGGAGGCGCGCTGTGAACTCGCGCCCGATTACCGACGCCAGCTGGATCGCTTCGCGCGCGTCGCGCTCGAGCCGGTCGATGCGCGTCAGGATCACTTCCTGAATAGTCTCGGGCACGCGGACGTCTGCGATCGGTCCCTTGAGCATAAGTCCGCCGTCGGACCGGCCCATGGCGCCCGATTCGACGAGCGACTTCGTCACCTCCTCGATGTAGAACGGATTCCCTTCAGCCTTTGCCGTGATCAGCCGTCGAATCTCCTCGGGGCATCCAGCTGCCTTGAGGACATGCTGGAGCAATACACCGCTATCCTCGGCAGGCAGGCTCTGCAGGGCGATACGACTGTAATAGGCGCGATCACCAAGCGAGTGCGAGTAACCCGGGCGATACGTCAGAATCATCAGTACGCGAGCCGAGGCAACGACGTCGACCAGGGCGGCGATTGCTTCCTCAGATTTCTCGTCACCCCAGTGCAGGTCCTCGATCACCATCACGACTGGCCGCTGGCGGCTGCCCCGGATAAGCAACGCCCGAAGCGCGTCCAGAATGCCTGCGCGCCGCTCGATGGGATCCATGTGGGCGACGCGCTCGTCCCCCGGGTTGACGTTGAACAGGAACTTAACGTACGGCGCTGCGCGCCTTGTCGCCTCGTCCCAGTTTGCCGCGTGCTCGTCGATACGCCTGATGATCGCCCCCTCGTCGTCGCTCTCCTCTACGTTGAACGAGCGCTTGAGCAGGCCGATGATCGGAAGGAATGGAATGTTGCGCCCGTAGGAAATGCACTGTCCCGAGAGCCAACTGATCTCCTCCCGATCGAGTGCGCGCTGAAACTCCAGGAGGAGACGTGACTTTCCGATCCCGGCTTCCCCCGAGACGAACACGACTTGGCCTGCCCCGCCCTTCGCTTGCTCGAAGTGACTGAGCAATACGGCGAGTTCGTGCGCGCGGCCGACGTACGGCGTGAGGCCGCGGTCGACAGCCGCATCGAGGCGAGTGCGCGATGGCAGCTCCCGGACGACCTCGTACGCGTGCACGAGTTCCGCCTTCCCCTTCACCTCAATCATCCCGAGGTCCGCGAACTCGAAATAACCCTCCGCCATGTGTTGCGTCGCGTCGGTGGTGTAGATCTTCCCCGGTGGCGCCCACTGCTCCATCCGCGCCGCGAGATTCACGGTGTCCCCGATCGCGGTGTAGTCCATCGACAGGTCGTCGCCGATTCGCCCGACGATGACGGGGCCGCTGTTGATGCCGATGCGGTAGGTGAACGCCTTCGAACCGCTCGCACGCAGCTCGCCCTCGTATGCCTGCAGCGCCTCGCGCATCGCGAGCGCCGCCGAGATGCCGCGGCGCGCCGCATCCTCGTGGGCGATGGGTGCACCGAACAGAGCCATGATGCCATCGCCGCGAAACTGCGCGACCGTGCCCTAATGGCGATGGACAGCGTCTGCCATGCGTTCGGCGCAGCCGCGTACGATGCGGTGCAGCTCCTCGTGCGCGAGTCTCTCGCCCGTGCTCACGGAGCTAACGGCATCGATGAACAACACCGTTACAGTCCGGCGTTCGCCCTCAAGGCTCGCCCGGTCGCGCAGGATCCTCGCGGCCAGATGCGGCGGCGGAGCAACGGTAGCTGCGGCAGGAGCGCCGCATTCAGAGCAGAACTTTGCGTCCGCCTGGTTGCTCGTGCCGCAGCGCTCACAGACGCGCTGCGCGAGCATTGCGGCGCCGCACTCGCTGCAGAACTTGGCGCCTGCCGGGTTATCGTGGCCGCAGGCCGGACATTGCATGCCAACGCCCTCCTGAGTTACGCCGAAGCGCTCAGGCGTCCACTATAGGGAAACCTATCGGCTATCGGGGATCTGGACGACCGTCTCAAGGGCGCCCGTCGCTCGCGGTCGGCGGGCCGGAGGAACATCAGGAAGTTGCCGTCCCAGGAGCACTCAACCGCGTCGGTTGAAGCTACATTGGTGCCGAAGGTGGGAGTCGAACCCACACGGGCGTTGCCGCCCAACGGTTTTTGAGACCGTCGCGTCTGCCATTCCGCCACTTCGGCCCGCAACCACCCCAGCCTCCCCCGCGCGCACCGTCCCTCGTCTGCGCACATCGGGGAGATCCGCCGCGTCGAGAGATCATAACAATCCTACGATGAACCCCCGCCCGTCGATACAATGAGCCCCAGATGCCCCGCGCCTCCACCGCGACGCTCCGCAAGACGCCGCTCTTTGACCTGCACGAACAGCAGGGCGCCCGCATCGTCCCCTTCGCCGGCTGGGCCATGCCCGTCCAGTACCGCGGCATCGTCGACGAGCACAACGCCGTCCGCCAGCGCGCCGGCGTCTTCGACGTCTCGCACATGGGCCGCCTCTTCGTCGTCGGCGCCGAAGCCGCGACGCTCCTCCGCCGCGCCGTCACCTACGACGTCACGTCGCTGGACGAAGGCGCCGGCCACTACTCCCTCCTCTGCAACGACGAAGGCGGCATCATCGACGATCCCTACGTCTACCGCCTCGATGCGCAGCGCTTCCTCTTCGTCGGCAATGCCGCGAACGCCGACCGCGATCGCGATCACGTAGCTTCGCTCGTCGAGCCCGGCAACGACGTCGAGCTGCTGGACCGCCAGGAACAGACCGTAATGCTCGCCGTCCAGGGCCCCGACGCCAGCGGCCACCTCGCGCGCGTCATCGGCCCGGAAGTCGCCGCGATGGACCGCCGCGCCTGCACCGAGCTGCCATACATGCAGTACAAGCTATTCGTCTCGCGCACCGGCTACACCGGCGAGGACGGCTTCGAGCTCGTAACATCGCCCGAGGCCGGCCGCGCCATCTGGCGCCAGCTCATCGCCGAAGGCGTGGAGCCGTGCGGCCTCGGCGCGCGCGACACCCTCCGCCTCGAAGCCGCGCTGCCGCTCTGGGGCAACGACATCGACGAGACCACCAACCCGTACGACGCCAACCTCGGCTTCGCCGTAACGCTCGACGACGACGCGGACTTCGTAGGACGCCGAGAGCTCGCGCGCATCGACGCCAACGGCCCGACGCGCAAGCTCTCCTGCCTGAAAGCCATCGACCGCGGCGTCATCCGCGAGGGCTACGCCGTCGTGCGCAACCGCGAGATCATCGCCAGCGTCACCAGCGGCGGCTTCTCGCCCACCCTCGGCACCAGCATCGCGATGGCGTACCTCCCGATCGACGCCTCGACGGAAGGCACCGAGCTCGACGTCGACGCGCGCGGCCGCCGCCTGAAGGTCGCCGTCGTGAAGCGACCGTTCGTGCGCGGAGGCAGCCGCACCGCGCAGCCCCGCGAAGTCGCAGCCGGCCAGCAGTAGCGAAGGACAGCGGATGGCCGCCAGCCCCGACGACCGCAAGTACTCGAAAGAACACGAGTGGCTCAAGCTCGATGGCGACTCCGCCACCGTCGGCATCACCGACTACGCGCAGGAGCAGCTTGGCGACATCGTCTACGTCGATCTTCCCGAGGCCGGCGCCAGCGTCACACAGTTCGAGAAGATGGGCGAGATCGAGTCGGTGAAAGCCGTCTCCGACCTCTACTCCCCCGCGTCCGGCGAAGTCCTCGACGCGAACGAGCAGGTCGTCGAGCACCCCGAGCTCGTGAACAACGACCCCCACGCCGAAGGATGGCTCCTCCGTATCCGTCTCACCGACACAACGCAGCTCGACGCCTTGATGTCCGCCCCCGACTACGACGCCTTCATCGAGGCCGAAGCCAAAGACGAGGCGATCGGCCCATGACCGCCACTCTGCCGCCGATCGTCGTCCCACCCGGCCGCGGCCTGAAAGGCGGCAGTGAAGCGACCGGCGGATCATTCGCCATCTTCGACACCGCCTCCGGTCCCGGCGGATGGGTTCCGCCCCACATCCACCACGCCGAAGAAGAAGCGTGGTACGTCCTCGAAGGCACGCTGAGCTTCCGTTTCGGCGAGGAGAAGGTCGATGCCCCGGCCGGCAGCTTCGTCCTCGTCCCGCGCGGCAACATCCACAGCTTCGGCAACGACACCGACGCCCCCGCGCGCTTCCTCATGCTCTTCGCCCCCGCCGGCATGGAAGGCTTCTTCGAAGAGATGGATCAGCTCGCCGGGGACGGTGACTACGCATCGATCGCGCCCGAGACCATGGCCGACATCGCCCGGAAGCACCATATGGAGATGATCGCAGCAAAGGAGTGAGGACTACCGTTGACCCTCGACGTACGCC
>CAZAPT010000001.1:0-48178 GCA_964487335.1 uncultured Dehalococcoidia bacterium | reverse complement strand
ATGGAGATGATCGCAGCAAAGGAGTGAGGACTACCGTTGACCCTCGACGTACGCCCGCCGCCCCGCCAGCGCGTCACTGAGGAGACCCAACCGCTGCAACACCCCTACATCCCCCTCACCGGCGACGACCGCGATGCCATGCTCGCTGCCGTCGGCGCGAAGTCCATCGACGATCTCTTCGAAGACATCCCCGCCGCATACCGCAACCCGAAGCTCGATCTCCCCGACGCCCTCTCCGAGCTGGAGCTCCTCGACGACATGCGCACGCGCGCCGCACAAAACGTCGCCGCGAACGGATACGCGTGCTTCCTCGGGGCCGGCGCGTACCGACACTTCCGCCCGTCGCTCGTCGACCCGCTCGTGATGCGGGGCGAGTTCCTGACCAGCTACACGCCCTACCAGCCCGAGGTCAGCCAGGGCACGCTGCAGACCGTCTTCGAGTTCCAGTCGCTGGTCTGCGAGCTCACCGGCATGGACGTCGCGAACGCCGGCATGTACGACGGTGCGTCCGCGCTCGCCGAGGCGTGCCTGATGTCGTGCGCCGTCACCGGCCGCCGTCGGGTCGCGCTCTCCGATCGCATCCACCCGAACTGGATCGCCGTCGTCCGAGGCTACGCGCACGGCCGCGACATCTCCGTGGACGTCCAGCCCCACGGCGAGTTCGCGCTGACCGACGAGCACGCGTCCCTCGCCGTCGCGCAGCCCGACTTCCTCGGCCGCATCTCCGCAAGCGCCGCCGCGTGGTCCGACGCCGCACACGCAGCCGGCGCGCTCTTCGTCGTCGCCGCCGATCCCATCAGCCTCGGCATGTACCGCCCGCCGTCCGCATACGGCGCGGACATCGTCGTCGCCGAGGGACAGTCGCTGGGCATCCCGCTGTCGTTCGGCGGCCCCTACGTCGGCCTCTTCGCTTGCCGCGAGAAGTACGTCCGCCAGATGCCCGGCCGCATCGTCGGCCAGACGACGGACATCGAAGGCCGCACCGGCTACGTCCTCACGCTCCAGACCCGCGAGCAGCACATCCGACGCGAGCGCGCCACCAGCAACATCTGCACCAGCCAGCAGCTCATTGCCCTCGCAGCGACGGTCTACCTCGAGACCCTCGGCCCGAAGGGCCTGCGACGCGTCGCCGAGCTGTGCCACGACAAGGCCCACTACGCCGCCGCCCGCATCGACCGCCTCTCCGGCTACTCCGTCGAGCGCGACGAGCCTTTCTTCCATGAGTTCGTCGTCCGCACGACGAAGCGGCCCGCCGACATCAACCGCATGCTCCGCGATCGACGCATCATCGGCGGCCTCGACCTCGACGATCCGGTACACAGCCGAATGCTCTTCTGCGTCACCGAGATGAACACGCGCGCTGAGATCGACGCGCTGGTGGAGGCCCTCGCCGATGCTTGAGCCGGACGCCATGCACCTCTCCCACCCCGGCCGCCGCGCCGTCACTCTCCCGCCGTCCGACGTCGACGCCATCGACCGCCCGCCGCCCGAGCTCCTACGCGACGACCTGCGCCTCCCCGAGCTCTCGCAGCTCGACGTCGTGCGCCACTTCACGCGCCTCTCGCAGCTCAACTGGTCGATCGACACCCACATGTACCCGCTCGGCTCCTGCACTATGAAGCTCAACCCGAAGGTCAACGACGCCGTCGCCGCCATGCCCGGCTTCGCTGAACTGCACCCGATGCAGCCCGACGAAGACACGCAGGGCGCGCTCGCCGTCATGTACGACCTGCAGCGCACGCTCGCCGAGATCACCGGCATGGCCGACGCGTCGCTCGCGCCGATGGCCGGCGCCCAGGGCGAGCTCGCCGGCATTCTCGCCATCCGCGCCTACGTCGATACGCTCGGCAACCACCGCACCCGCGTGCTCGTCCCCGACTCCGCGCACGGCACCAACCCCGCCACCGCGTCGATGGCCGGCTTCGACGTCGTCGCCGTGAAGTCCCGCCCCGATGGCGACATGGACCTCGATGCCCTCCGCGAAGCCCTCGAAGTGCACGGCCACGCCGTCGCCGCACTGATGATCACGCTCCCCAGTACGCTCGGCCTCTTCGACCGCAACATCGTGCAGATCGCCGAGATGGTGCACGCCCACGGCGCCCAGATGTACGGCGACGGCGCGAACCTCAACGCCATGCTCGGGAAGGTGAAGCCCGGCGACCTCGGCTTCGACGTGATGCACATCAACCTGCACAAGACCTTCAGTCAGCCCCACGGCGGCGGCGGCCCCGGCGCCGGCCCCATCGCCGTGAAGCAGCATCTCGTCGACTTCCTCCCGTCGCCCCATGTCGGGCTCGCTGAAAGATCCATGCCCGACGCGGCGCACACGCTCGTCGATCCTCCACGAAGCATCGGCCGGATGGGCGCCTTCCACGGCAACTTCGGCGTCCTGCTCCGCGCCTACGCCTACATCCGCAGCCTCGGCGCCGAAGGCCTGCGCAACGTCAGCGAGGCCGCCGTGCTGAACGCCAACTACGGCCAGGATCGCCTGCGCGATGCCTACGACCTGGCGCACGACCGCCGCTGCATGCACGAGGTCGTCTTCTCCGGCAAGCGCCAGAAGCGCAACGGCGTCCGCACGCTCGACATCGCCAAGCGCCTCATCGACTACGGCTACCACCCGCCGACGATCTACTTCCCGCTCGTCGTAGACGAAGCCATGATGGTCGAGCCGACCGAGAGCGAGAGCCGCGAGACCATCGACGCCTTCTGCGACGCGATGCTCCAGATCGCCCGCGAAGCCGAATCCGACCCCCAGCTCCTCCACGACGCCCCCCACACCGCCCCCCTTCGCCGCCTAGACGAAGCCACCGCCGCCCGCAAACCCGTGCTGCGTTGGTCATCCGCCTAAGCGTCGGCACCTCCGCCTAGGATGGCACGCGGATCAGCATGTTCGAGCAGCGCCTGACCGTCGTAGTACCGCTCGGTTGCGGCGCCACGTTCGTCGATCCCTAAGGCGATCTGGTGGCGTGGTGGTCCGCACCGCCCACTGTCAGCAACGTTTGTCATAACAACGCCACATCGGTCCTGCTTCGCTCGTATACTCCTGCCGAGCGATTGTCCGCGCTGCGGTCTAGTGATCTGGTCAAGGACGCAGTGCGACGACGGTCAGCGGCGGGCTGACCTCGATCCAAGAAACCCTCATGACCCGCGAATTGGGCAACTGTGATTGATGACTGAACGTAGTGCGTGCCGGACCGTTGTAATCTCCGACCTACCCGCTGAAGAGGACGCCTTTGGCCCCCATGATCAACTTGCGGGAACAATCGCACAGCTCGTGCGGGACGAGCCTGGCGGAAAGACGATCGGGTTAGAAGGGGATTGGGGTCGGGGTAAGTCGACAGTCGTTGGCCTCCTAAAGAAGCACCTCGCCTCCGACCCGGATTCGTCGGTGACGATCTTCGACGCGTGGGCGCACCAAGGCGACCCGCTTCGTAGATCCTTTCTTGAACGCGTCATCAATCACCTGGAGATGCTGAAGTGGGTGAACCAAGAACGCTGGAATAGTCGCGTCGCTGAGCTCGCACGACGCCGGAAGATCACCGACACCACGACGGCTCCGCAGCTCACGTTCGCCGGCAAGGTTCTCGTCTTCACGCTGTTGCTCGTTCCACTTGGTATCGCCCTGCTCCAGGCAGGGCTTCGAGCTTCAGTGCCCACCAAGAACGGCAACACCTGGATGGGGTTGGCGGCGATTCTAGCGCCGATTCTGTGGCTGGTCATCGCGGCTGGCTGGCACAACTTTCCACGTTTGGTTGGAAGGCGCCGCGACGAATCTAACGACCAGTCACTTTGGGCGATTTTGCTTTCCCGCGCCGTTAGCGTCACCCGCACCGAATCGATCGAGACACCAGAACCGACATCCGTTGAGTTCGAGAAGGTGTTCCTCGAACTTATGGACGAAGCATTGGGAGAGCATGATAGACGCTTGGTGCTCGTCCTAGACAATCTCGATCGCGTCCAGGCCGTAGACGCGTTAGCGATATGGTCGACCCTCCAGACGTTTCTACAGCACAGCCAGAGCGAAAAGCCGGTGTGGCACGAGAAGCTCTGGGTCATCCTCCCGTACGACAGAACGGCGATCGAGCGACTGTGGCGCGACGAAGAGCCAGCGGATGGCAATTCGGCGGCGAAGGATCGCGTGGCGCGACTCGCCACGTCGTTTCTCGATAAGAGTCTTCAGCTTCGTTTCGAAGTCCCCCCTCCGGTCCTTTAACGTTGGGACGCTTATCTCCGCGGTGTGTTGGCGCGCGCGTTTCCGGACCATCATGAAGCCGACTTCGAGGACGTATACCGCGTGTTTGCTTGGACCGATGAAGCGAGGCAAGCCCCTCCGACTCCGCGCGATCTCAAGCTTTTCGTAAACCAGATCGGAGCCCTCCATCGCCAAAGACAGCATGAAGATGGGATTGGGCTCGCTTGACTGGCGTACTACGCACTACTGCGCATCCGGGGCCAAGACGTAGCCGCTCGTTTGCTCGATGGATCCCTGCCAAATCCAGACGTTGCACGCCTGATAGGAGATGACGCGCGCGAGTTACTAGCGGCGCTCTGGTTCAACGTCGATCGCACTAGCGGGCAGCAACTTCTCCTCAGTACCCCGATCCAGCGCGCACTTGCGACCGGAGATGCAGACTCTCTGCGCCAGCTTCGGGATGTTCATGGAGAAGCGTTCTGGAGGGTCCTGGAAACTACGGTTCGGACGGACAAGTCCCAGTTCTCGAGCGCGACGTACTTGGCCAGTTCCGCCACCGCGCTCGAGGGAGTTCTTCCAACACCTGCGAACGAGACTAAGGCGATTCGAGAGGTACTCGCCGAATCAGTACCGGCTCTGCGCCAGTTGACACCGTTCAGTGCGTCGCTAGCAGAGGGCATAGCTGCTTTGACACGGCTGATTACTCTGGACGACGAGTTCTTTGTGACCATCCGCGCCGGCATGGCGACAACCACGGTTCGTACGGAGCAACAACAAGACGCTACGCGAGTCACGCCAAACGAATGGAGCGAATCGTTCCTCATCGTGATGCGCGCTCTTCGCGCTACCGGCGTAGCCGAGGTTCCAATCGCGATGTCATTTGAACCGGGCGCCTGGGTTGACGTAGCTGCGGCGCTAGCGCTCGGCGATCCCGACGGAGACTATTGGAGGCTGGTATCGCCCGGGCCGGACGCGTCCTCTCTTATGGCCGAGCTGACCTCTCGAGTGGCCGCCGGTACGTGGGAGGCGCAACACGTCGCGGCAGTACGAGTCACGGTCGCTTGCAACCCCGGCACCGATTGGGCCAGCTTCGCCGAGGCCATCTGGGCACGGCTGCAGGGGGGCAATAGTGTCCCTAGCCGAGAGGTTACATCTCTACTCGAAGCTCTTTGGCAAATTCGAGCTCGTCCGGTGAATTCATCCGACGCAGCTACGCGGTTGGCAACAGAAGGCCATCTCATGCATCACTTCCATCAAGCCTTCGCCGACGGCGACGACGCGGCGATGTCTTGGTGCTTGCTACTAGTCCTTCAGTCAGCGCAGACCTTTGTCCAGCCACCAGCAATCGGGAACTCTATCGCCGGTTTCGGCGAGCTGACCACGCTCGCGTCACAGCCGTCGACGCGCCCAAGCTTCGCGGTCGCAGTTTCTGATTTGTTCTCGCGTGAGCGACAGTTGGGTGTCTTATTTCTGCTCCTCGACAGCGGAACCGCTACTCCGCTCGTAGTCGACATCGTTCGCAACGTATATAGGTCGGGACACTCGGCCGAACTCCTCAACTCGTCTGAGCTGATCAATCGGTGGCCTTTTCTACGGCAGCAAGTATTTAGCGACGACGATGCCGGGTTCGCCGAGTTGATCAAGTCCTTCGTGGAGCAAACCGATCTCGTCGAGCAGCTCCGGGCTGGACCGTTTCGGGCGGAGGATGCCCCGTTGTTGGCCGCCGTCCTTGACGGAGGTGGTGCAGCATCGCCTGAATATGTGCAATGGCTCATCGAAAGTTTGCAGACAGTTACAACCCCCGCATGGCTCACTGAACTTCAATCCGATGGGCCACTGCTGAGCTTGCTCGCCGCCCTAGAGGAGCACGGCAGCCGGTTTGTAGGGAAGTCCGCATATCGCGATGCTCTCCTGCAATTTGGCGATTGGCTGATTGCAGGCAACGGATTCCAACCTGCTTTAATTGCTCGCAGACCGGTGCTACTTGCCTGTGTGGAGCCAGACGAACGCGAGCTATTGAGGGAGGAATTGGTGGACGCCGCATCCGGCCGTGATAAGAATCCCGGGGCAGCGTTCTTCGGCTTCTTCGGAACGGAGGTCGCTACTTCCGCCACTGTGCTTCGGCGACCTGGCGTCGTGCGTCAGCTGTTCCTCCCGTTGCTAGTCAATCGGAACGCCGCCGGTCTTGAGTGGCTCGCCGGCATCATAGAACGTACGACTTCGCTCTTCGAAGCGAGTGGAGAACCGGTAGCGGTTAGAGACTTTATCGGCCGACTACCCGGAGCTGTCAAAGCATCGCCCGATTCTGCGTCGGAGGCAATTGCGCGAATATCGGAACTCGTCGGAGTCTCGCTGGACGCCGGCGACGAATCGGCTAGCGCCGCAAGCGGCACCTCTGAAGCAAAGTAGTCCCGCCGCTCCGCCGAACATGGGCCATCGCACGCTTCGAGATCACCGCACCGCCGCGCAACCATACCCTCACCTGCACACCGACAGAGCGGAGGCGGCCGCATGCCTTCAACACGCCCGCTCACCGCCACCGGCAACGCCATCGCCAGCCGCAACGCCGTCACGCACGGCGGCTACAGCGAAGTCACCGTCGTCACCCGCCACGAGTCGGAGGGCAGCTGGCGCACCGTCCACGGTGCCTTGGCGAATCCCGCCCGGGATCGTCTGCGCCCATCCGCGACATCTGCGGGTCGCCCTACTCCCCGCCGCCGCTTGGCGACGACCAGGTCCCGTAACATAACGTTTGATCGTTTTCCACGAGAACAATCAGAGAACAACCAGAACAATCAGAAATCCGAATCTGCCGCTGCCGTCCCCGACCAGCCGCAGATTCAGACCCCTGCCAGTACCCGGAAAAACAAAGATCAATCAAATACCGGACATAACCGTCCGGTCGCCGCCAGCTCCAGCTCCGACGCCAGCACCGCCGTCAGCGCCGCGATCGCCACGTCGATCTGCGCATCGTCCGGATCCCGCGTCGTCATCGACTGCAGCCAGATGTTCGGGCGGTACAGCGCCGCCACGATCGCGTTGCCCTCGAACCGCTGCCCGATCCGCAGCAGCTCGTACGCCAGCGCCGCGATCACCGGGATCAGCGCGATCCGCTCGACGATGCGGATCCAGATCGGCGGCGTCCCCAGCGCCACGAACACGATCAGCGAAAGCACCGCCACCGTCAGCAGAAACGCCGTCCCGCACCGAGGGTGCGCGTTCGGATACTCCCGCACCGCCGCCGGCGTCAGCTCGCGCCCGTGCTCGTAGGCGTGGATCGTCCGGTGCTCGGCGCCGTGATACGCGAACACCCGCCGCACGTCCGGTATCCGCCCGATGAGCAAGATGTACCCCAGCAGCATCGCCAGCCGCACGATGCCCTCCACCACCACCTCCAGCGCCCCGCTGCCCGTCACCCGCTCGATCCACCCCGTGAGCAGCACCGGCCCGACGAAGAAGATCGAGCCGACGAGCACCAGCGTGAACCCCAGCGTCACCGCCATCTGCGCCCGGCTGATCTCCTGCCGCTCCCGACCCGTCGCCACCTGCGACGACCAGGTCAGCGCCCGCACGCCGAGCGCCAGCGTCTCGTACAGCACCACGATGCCACGCAGCAGCGGGATCCGCCGCACCCGCCCCGCGTAGATCCCAGACAGCCCCTCCGTCCGCAGCACGATCGACGAATCGGGCGCCCGCACCGCGACCGCCATCGACTGCGGTCCGCGGATCATCACGCCCTCGATGACCGCCTGCCCGCCGTAGTACACGCTGCCCGGCCGCTTCGCGCCCATGACCGAAGGCTACCGAGATCGGCGTTCCCGCCGCGCGGCTCGGAGGGTCCAGTCATCCGGAGGACACCGTCGTACGCGCAAAGCCGACACGCGATGCACAGATCGAAGGCCTCCGTCCGACTATTGAAGGTGGGTCAGGAAGGCGCGTGTTGGTCGCGTTCGTTCTCGCCTGCCGGTGCTCTCCGGCGGGTGACGCGCGTCCACGCAGGGTGCCGCCGTCCGTCGTGACGGGAGCACGACGAGCCGAAGCAACACAGAGCTGTACGTCGGCACGTAAAGACACACCGGGGGACTAGCACAGGGAGTCCAACAACGTGAATCGAATACGAATCAGCGTTCTCATCGCTGCGGTCGCTCTGATCGGCGCGCTCTCGTGGGGTGCGGGCGCGCTCGTGTCGAGCGCCTCGACGTCGCAGACCGGCAACGGCGCCCCGAGCGGGCCGCACTTCACGCTCAACATCCACGGAGTCGCAAGCGGTCAGGGGTTCAGCAGTGCGGGCAGCGCCGGGAATAACATCTTCGCGCCGCTAAACGGCAACTGTAAGATCAACCTGCAGCAAGGCCCGTTCGAGGTCATCAACTCGAACTGCGTGACGAGCAACGCGCTCTACCAGCTCCCCAATCCCGATAACGGAAGCGGCTCGCTCGCGTACTCCGTCTACGTGCGCGCACTGACGAAGGGGTCCGCGTCGATGTCAGCATGCTTCACGGACACCACGACGAACGAGACGTTCTGCAACGCGGGCACCCTCGTCGTATCGCTGAACAAGGTGACGCCGCCGAAGTTCACCAACGTGAGCAAGGACCTGCTCCAGGTCTGCGTGAACGGATCGCTGCAGCCGCTGTTCGCCAACTCGAACTTCGACTACTTCTGGAACTACGACAACCAGGGCCTGCGGCTCGCGCAGATGCGCTTCTACCCGATCGTCACGACGCAGATCGGCGGCGCCTGCACCGCCGTGACGCCCACGCCTACACCGTAATCTCGACTGGCATCGGACAACCAACGTGAGGGGCTGTAGTCAGCCCCTCACGCTTGCCACAACCTGACGAACGGAAGCAGGGCCAGCCCGCGGTGGGTTTTTCACCGAGGCCACCGCAACGGCCGATCCCGCGAGACCGGTGTCATGTCAATCCCGCGCCGCCCGCACCACCTCTTCGCACGTCGTCACCGGTTTGATCAGAACGGATCCTACCTGCATGAACGGCAGCATGTACGAGGCGACCTTATCGGGCGAGTCCGCCTCCAGGACGAGGTTCAGCGTGTGCTCGCCGGGATGCACCACGTCCGAATGGATGCGTACGCCGTACGTGTCCGCGGTTGCCTGCGTCACGTGTTGCCCTAACCCCGCCATCATCTCCTTGTTCTGCGTCGGACAGGCATCGTCTCGGTGCTTGTGCTCAACGAAATACAATGGCATGCGATCACTCCTCTAACATGCGACGCGAATTGCTCGGCCGTTCGGCGCTGACCGTCAGCACTGACCGGCGACTGAAGACCGACCGCCGTCACACGAACAGCGGCGCCATCTCCCGGCGCTCCGCCATCGCCCGTAGCTCCCCTTCCGCCGCCGCCCCGTCCACTCGCTCCGCCGCGTCGAGGATCTTCGCCAGCAGCCCCACGTCGCTCGCCGTGTTCAGGAACACGTCCGGCCGCGAGAACACGAACTGAGCCGCCAGGTCGATGTCGTCCTGCTCCGTCAGCGGCTCGTACCACGTCGTGTGCGTGCGCTCCTTCTCACCCCACGGCGACCGCGTCACGCCCTTGATCGTCTGCACCGCGATGCCCCGCTCCGCGCACACCTTCGTCAGCTCATCGAAGTCCCGGGCGTACGCGTCGTTCTGCATCATCGGGAAGTTGTACGGCAGCAGCACCGAGTCGAACGGGAACCGCTCCAGGCTCCGAAGGTGCTGCGCCGCCACCGTCACCCCGTGCCCTGTCACCCCGATGAACCGCGTGAGCCCCTCGTCCCGCGCCTCGACCGCCGCCTCCAGCGCACCGCCCGGCCCCATCGCCGTCTCCCACTCGTGCGGGTCGACGAGGTTGTGCAGCTGGATCAGGTCTACGTTCGAAACCCGCAGCCGCTCCAGCGAGTGCCGGATCTGGTCGCGCGCCTTCTCGTACGTCCGCTCGCCCGTCTTCGTCGCCAGGAAGAACTTCTCGCGATGCTCCGGCATCCATCCCCCGACCCGCCGCTCCGACCGCCCATACGCCGCCGCCGTGTCGATGTGGTTGATGCCGTGCTTGAACAGCAGCTCCAGCACCGGCTTCGTCTCTTCGTCGTCGGCGAAGCCCCACAGCGCCGCCGCGCCGAAGATCGTGCGCGTGCTCTCCTGCCCCGTGTTCCCGAACGGCTGCGTCTTGATCATCGAGCAGTCCCTTCTCTTCGTCCTACTTCGAGGCCCACAGCGGCGACGACGCCTTCATGAACCGCAGCATCATCAGCATCGACGCCACGTCGCGCCCGCTCCCCGGCTCGCGCATCACCGTCTCGTACCACAGGTACTCCGTCTTCGGCGTCTGCCCGATGGCGTGGATCATCCCGCTCACGTTGTACTCGCGCTCCGCGAACACCGGCCCCGCGATGTGCCGCACCTCGATCGCGCCGTACAGCCCCACCGCCTTAGCCGGCAGCCGCATCCGCCGCTGCATCGACACCATCAGGTGCACCACGAGCCCGGGGTTCACGATCGGCCCGCCCCACGGCGATGCGCCCGTGTACCACTCCATTGGTTCTGTGATCACCTTGAGGCGCGGCCGCGCATCCTCGGGCTTCAGCTGCACGCGCACCGACTCGCCCACCTCGCCGACGCGCAGCTCCGAGAGGATGCGGATCTCGCCCGCCTCCCGAGGCTCCGCCAGCTTCCGTCGCAGCATCGAAGGCTCGCCCGGCTCACCGATCGACGCCGTCCCCTCGAGCACCAGCGTCCCGTCGTCGCGCTCCATCCATACGTCGGTCTGCGCGTCGCGCCCACCGGCCGCTGGCGCCTTCGCGAAGGCCCGCACCGGCTCGCCGTCGGTCGTCGCGTTCCGGAAATACGTCGAAAGTCCGCCCCGCTCGAACCACTGCTCCCCGAAGGCCCGCACCAGGATCGGCGGGAACTGCTCCATATGGATGGAGCCAGCCACAGTCCCGCCACGGAACCCCAGTTTCTGGGCCGTTGCGTCGTCGTGGATGCTCCCCGCGACGGTCCGCGCCAGGTTCCGCGGCCGGCGCGTCGGCCCCGCGATCACCCCGTCCCGCTCGATGATCTCCTCGGACGCCTGCATCGTCGTCATCGCATCACCTCCGTGCCGCAGATCATACCTCTGCACGTGCGAGTGTCATCACCCGGCTCTCGCGCTTACCACCGCCGCCTCCAACTCTCGCCGTCGCGCCTCGAACGCGGGCAGCCGATGCTCCACCGTCCGTCGCACACTCCGCGGCGCATGCTCCCGTAGCCGCTTCGGCCCCGACTCCCACTGCCGCAGGCGCATTGCGGCGCCCGCGATCAGCGCCGCTCGGATCAGCGGCACGATGAGCGCGCGCTCCTCCTCGCCGAGCGGCGATGCCTCCTGGTAGCCGCCCACGAACGCCTCGACACTCTGCGGCGAGATCGCGTTGTGCGCCGGCGGCTCCAGGCAGTCCAGCACGATCGCCCACGCGATGTCCACGACGCGCGCATCCCGATGCAGCAGGTCGAAGTCCAGCAGCCCCGACAGCGCGCCATCCTTGAACAACAGGTTGTCGTGGTGATAGTCGCAGTGCACGAACGTTTCCGGCAGCTCACCATACCCCAGCCGCGACAGCTCGCGCAGGCACGCGTATCGATGTGCCCGCATCACCGACGCTTCCTGCCGGTATTCGGTGCCGAACGCCCGGAGCAGGTCGTTGAACGGCGGGAACCGCGGTCTCGCTGCGCCTCCCGCCGGCGGGAATCCTTCGGGTGTTCGGCCGTCCTCTGGATCAACGTCCAGCTCCCACACCCGCGAGAACCCGGGTCGCTGCCCTTCGATCGGCGCGGATGCCATGTCTGCGTGCAGGCGCGCCAGGAGCCGCCCCTTGATGTGCAAGTAGCGCGCGTTGTTGTACGGCGAAGGCCGCCCCTCCAGGAACGGAAACAACGACCACAATCGTCCGCCGCGCTCGACGGTCGTCTCGCCTTCGCGAGACGCGATCGCCGCCGCCACTGGCCATCCCCGCCCATCGAGATGCGCCAGCATCGCATGTTCGTACGCAATCGATGGCGCCATAGCCCGCGCGTTGTATCGCCGAAGCGCGTACTGCCGCCCGCCCGCGGTCACTCGCCAGTGCTTGTTGATTCGCCCCGTGCGAATGTCCCGGATCTCATCCGCCAAGAGGCCGAACGCCGCCAGCACATCGCGCAGTGTCTCCCTCACACCACCGGGAGTCGTACGCGCGGTCATTGCGCACGCTCGTATCGCGCAACCTCAAGGTTCGAACTCAAGACTCAGAACTCAAAACTGAGCACTCACGACTCAACCGCCCGCGTCCGCCTCCACGCGCACTCCATCCAGGCCCGGCAGCGTCTCCCGCAGGAACCGCATCGCCCCTGCGTCGTCCCGCAGGTACGCGTCGAAGAACGGAACCCCCACCGTCCGCAGCAGCTCCCGCTGCCGGTCGCCGCTGATCGGCTCGTCCGACACCATCGTCCGTTGCAGACACGTCGATGCGTTCGCCCCGTCCCCCGCCGCCGTCTTCAGCGCGTCCGCGATGAAGTCACTCCCTTCGAGGTTCCCGACAACGTTCGCGATCTGTGAGTCCGGTATGTTCACGTCTGCGAACCGGACGTGATCCGCGCCGATGATCTCGACTCGGTACTTTGGCGGCGGCACGGCGTCATATGCCATCTTGATCCAGCCCGGATCGACGATCACCTCGTCCGACCCGCCCACCACCATCACCGGAAGCGTCCGGTCGCTCGTCACCGACGCCGGAAAGAGGCACCCGACCGGCGAGATCGGAAGAATGGCTTTGAGCCGCGGATCGCGGTCGGCCCCGTACGCCGTGAGCAATGTCGTCAGCCCGCCGAGCGAGTGCCCCGCCATCCCGATGCGCGCCTCATCCATCGTTCCGGCGAGCGGGGATGCGCTGTCGCCGTTCCGTCGCAGCATCTCGTTGATCACGAACGACACGTCCTTCGGCTGGTCCAGCGCCGCCCAGAGCCTCGGCCCCCCTGGCGTGTCGATGCGGCTCTGCGGGAAGTCCGGTGACGCGACGATGTACCCGTGGCTCGCCAGCCCCTGCGTGAACGTCGCCGACTGCCGCCGGAACGCCGTATATCCGTGCGCGAAAATGATCAGCGGATAGGGCGAACCGCTGCGCTCCACCGGAACGTCGCGCGCCTCCGGCGACTGCACATCCGTCGCTGCCGGGTACCAGATCTCCACCGCCATCCGTCGTTCCGGCGATCCCGGCGCGTCACGGTTCGGAACCGTCGGCCGCGACGTATCGACGACCTCGATCGTCGTCACGCCAACGCCGAACGGCCCGCGTGCCGCGTACGTCTCAGGCGATGGCGCGACCGCCTGTGTGGTCGTCGCCGTCGGCGCGCCGCCCGAACTCGAGCACGCCGAACCGGCCGCGAAGGCGGCGACGAGCGCGAGGCAGGCGATGTAGGTGCGAAGTCTCATCGGAGCCACGATGGAGTGTACGAGCGGCGGCGAAATCGTCACGGGAGCACGACGTTCACCGCGACGTAGCGTACATGGTAGTGGACGCAGCGCGAGTCGAGACGAGGACGAGGTTGGAGGCCTCTTAGACCTCCGCTGCCACCTCCTCCAGCTCGAAGCGGAAATCCTCGATCACCGGGTTCGCGAGCAGCTTCCGGCACATCTCCGTCACCTGCCCCTCGGCCGTCACACGGTCCGGTGTATCGACGCGGATCTCCATGTATTTGCCGGCCCGCACGGACTCGACCGCCGCGAACCCCAGCGAGTGCAACGCCCCGCGGATCGTCAACCCCTGCGGATCGTTCACCGTCGGCTTCAGCGTCACGTACACGCGCGCGAGAAACATCCGCGCGCAGCATCCGCGACGTATAGAGGTGCGTCAAGCGCGATCCGCGCGCGCCCCGCGCTTTACATAGGCAGCGCGTCTGCTTCGCGTTCGGTGCTACGATTCGGCAGAAGCGCGCAAGAAGGAGGGGGACATCATGCGAAGCGTAATCTTCAGAGCGTTGGACAAGGGCGAAGAGGGGCACGCCGAACCCGCGATCGTCGGCGTGGTCGCTGCGGTTGGCGCCATCCTGCTCGGGATTGGCGCCGCGTCCGATACCGGCTGGCTGTCGGTGGTCGGCGGCATCGTGCTTGGCGTCGGGCTGCTCGCGATGCTCGTCGTCAACCACATGACGGTCGAGTACAACATCTTCGGGCGGCTGGACAAGCTGGAGAAGTAGGCGCGGGAGTCGCTAGCGCACTTCCTGCCCGGTGAGCCGGCGGTACGCCTCGGCGTAGCGCTCTGACGTCCCGCGTACGACCTCGCCCGGAAGCTCGGGTGGCGGGGGCTCCTTGTTCCAGCCAGAGTTGGCCAGCCAGTCGCGCACGTACTGCTTGTCGAAGCTCGGCTGCGGCTTGCCAGGACGGTACGTCTCCGCGTCCCAGAAGCGGCTCGAGTCCGGCGTTAGATTCTCGTCGATCACGATCAGCTCGTTGTCCAGCCAGCCGAACTCGAACTTCGTGTCGGCGATGATGATCCCGCGCTCGCGCGCGTAGTCCGAGGCGTACCGGTAGAGCGCGAGGCTACGGAGCTGCAGGATCTGCGCCGCTTCCGGCCCCACCTCCTGCACCAGGTCGGAGTACGTCATCGGCTCATCATGGCCTTCGTCTGCCTTCGTCGTCGGCGTGAACATCGGCTCGAAGAGCTGCTGGCTCTCCGTCATCCCCTTCTCCATCCGCACGCCGTTCACCGTCCCCCACTTCTGGTACTCCGCCCACGCCGACCCCGCGAGATATCCCCGAACGATGCATTCGACGTCCACGCGTTTGGCCTTGCGAGCGATGGTGCTGCGTCCGACCAAATCGCGTGGAAGTTCGAAGGGCAACTCGTCGGCGCCCGTTCCGTCAGCGAGGCGGATCAAGTGGTTCGGCACCACGTCTTTCGTACGCTCGAACCACCACGCCGACATCTGGCTGAGCACCTTCCCCTTGTCGGGGATGCCCGTCGGCAGCACGACGTCAAACGCCGAGATCCGGTCGGTGGCGACGATCAGCAGGCGCTCGCCGAGATCGTACGTGTCACGGACTTTCCCTCGATACGTCCGGTTCGGCAGCGGCGAGTCGATCAGCATTGTCATCGGCCTGCTCCTTCCTGGCTCTGAGGTCATAGTACAGCAGCGTCTGCGCGGCGGTCGCGAACGGCAGCACGAGCGCGGATACAGCGCTTGTGGTGATTGCTTCGACGAGCGCCGGCGCCAGCGCGGTGGCCGAGGCGATCATGATCGGGCCTGCCTCGATGATCGCAATGACGATCATCACACCGATCGCGCGCCACCAGTGCCGTCGAACGATCGCCGCCGACGCGTCCAGAGCGCGCCAGTTCCGCTCGCCCTCGATCATGACTGTCTGTTGCACGAACAACCAGCGCACTACGAGGTAGATCGCGAGCGCGCCCGGGATCAGCCACATCCACCATTCGCGCCGCCCATCGACCTGCGCGTCCCTCCGGAAGAGCCATACCAGTCCGAGGAACGGGCACGCGAAGACCAGAGCGCCAACAACGACGAAGCCACCGAGGAGTGAAGACTTCAACACGGCGCTGTAGCGCTCGATCGCCGCGTCGAGCGACGCGGCGAATTCCGGCGTTCGCTTTTCGGCGACGGCGTTCACGGCAAACACCAGTGCCGCGGACGCGGCGAGCGTCACAAGGAGCGCGGGCAGCATGATGAGCGATCCGATGCCCTGCGCCGTCCCCGGATCATTGATCTGCCGCCGCACGATGACGCTGAGCATCTGCAAGGGCATGGTCGTCGCGGCGATGAGGAAGAGCGGAAGGAAGTTGCGGCCGTAGATCCGATACGCGTAACCGACGATCTCTCCAAGATCGTGACGGCTGCGCAGGCCGTTCTCGATCACGCCAGCCCCAGCCTCCGGAAGCTGTCATCGACGTGACGCGTGTAGTACCCGTAGTCGAAGATCTCGTCGAGCTTCGCGCGGTCCAGCCGCGATGTCACTTGCGCGTCGCCTTCGAGCAGCCGGCGGAACGGCATACGTTCCTTCCACGCCTGCATCGAGTTGTTCTGCACGATCTTGTACGCGTCCTGCCGCGACATCCCGGTGTCGATGAGCGCCAGCAGCACCCGCTGCGAGAACACCAGCCCCTGCGTCAGCTCCAGGTTCTCGCGCATCCGCTCCGGATACACCTGCAGACCCTTCATGATCGAGGTGAACGTCGCGAGCATATAGTCGAGCAGCGTACACGCGTCCGGGAAGACGATGCGCTCCGTGGACGAGTGCGAGATGTCGCGCTCGTGCCACAGCGCAATGTTCTCGGTCGCCGTGACCGCATGCCCGCGCAGCACCCGAGCCAGTCCGCAGATGCGCTCGCACAGCTCCGGATTGCGTTTGTGCGGCATGGCGCTCGAGCCGGTCTGCCCTTCGCTGAACGGCTCCTCCGCCTCGAGCACCTCGGTCCGCTGCAAGTGCCGGATCTCCAGCGCGAACCGCTCGAGCGATGCCGCGATCAGCGATAGCGTCTGGATGAACTGCGCGTGCCGGTCCCGCGCGACGATCTGCGTGCTCACCGGCTCCGCGAACAGCCCGAGCTTGCCGCAGACCTTCTCCTCGATGTCCGGCGGCACCGTCGCATGCGTGCCGACGGCCCCGCTGATCTTCCCGTACGAAACCTGCGCCGCCGCTTCGGCCAGCCGTGCTTCGCTGCGCCGCACCTCCGACACCCACCCGGCCAGCTTCAGCCCGAATGTCGTCGGCTCGGCGTGTACCCCGTGCGTGCGCCCGATCTGCAGCGTGTCCTTGAACTCGACCGCCCGCCGCTCGAGCACCTCCCGCAGTTCCGCCAGCCCGCGCTCAAGGATCCTCGCCGAATCGCGAAGCTGCAGCGCGGTCGCCGTGTCCCACACATCTTGCGACGTCAGGCCCAGGTGCACCCATCGTCCCTCCGGCCCCAGGCTGTCGGCGACCGACCGCAGGAACGCCGTCACGTCGTGATGCGTCTCCGCCTGGTACCGAGCGACGTCCTCCAGGTCATATCGCGCCCGACGCACCTTCTCGGCGTCGGACGCCGGCACCCGTCCCGCCTCCGCCCAGGCATCGACGACAGCGATCTCGACGGCGAGCCAGCGGTCGAGCTTGCCCTGCTCGGACCAGATCGCCGCCATCTCGGGCCGCGAATAGCGCTCGATCATGCGTTATCTACCGAGGACGCAGAGGGCCAGCGAAGGGTTGAGGGGGTGTTCACAACGAAGTGTAGCGAACGCAGATCACCTTCCAGGCTCGATCCTCCAACGTTTGGTCGACTCGACCGTTATCCGCGAAGCCCCTCGCGATACGCGTCGTACTTCGCGCGGATATCGTCGTGGCTCAGCGCCAGGATCTCCGCCGCCAGCACAGCGGCGTTCCGCGCGCCCCATGCGCCGACCGCCACCGTCGCTACTGGCATCCCTGGCGGCATCTGCACGATCGAGTACAGCGCGTCCACGCCCTTCAACTCGCTCGACGCCAGAGGCACGCCGATCACCGGCAGCGATGTGTACGACTTGCACACCCCCGGCAGCGCCGCCGCCCCGCCGGCGGCGGCGATGATCACCTCGAACCCGCGCTCCCGCGCCGACGACACAAACTCCCGAACCTTGTCCGGCGTCCGATGTGCCGACATAACGTGCGCCTCGTGCACGACCCCGAACTCCGTCAGTGTGTTCATGCACGTCTCCATGACGTCCATGTCCGACTTCGACCCCATCAGCACCGCGACCAGCGGCTTGCCGTCGCTCATACCGCGGCCGGGATCGCGCTCGCGCCGATATCCGTCCGATAGTGCATACCCTCGAACCGGATCCGCGCGACGTTCCGGTACACGCGCTCGCGCGCCTCGGCGATCGTCGGCGCCTTCGCGGTCACCGCCAGCACCCGCCCGCGGGCCGTGAGGATGCGCCCGGCAGCGCTGCGCTTCGTGCCCGCATGGAACAGCATCACGTCCGGATCGAGGTCATCCAGCCCCTCGATGACCTTCCCCGCGTCATACGGTCCCGGATACCCACCCGACGCCAGCATCACGGTCACCGCCGCGTCGTCGCTCCAGCGCACGTGGACGCGATCGAGGGTCTGGTCCGCGACCGCCAGCATGATCTCCAGCAGATCCGACTCCAGCCGAGGCAGCAGCACCTCCGTCTCCGGATCGCCGAAGCGACAGTTGAACTCCAGCACCTTCGGTCCGTCCGACGTCACCATGATCCCGGGGAACAGCACTCCCTTGAAGGGCGCGCCCTCTGCGGCCATCGCTCGCACGGCCTGCTCAGTCACCGCTCGACGGATCGTTTCCCCCGTCGCGTCCGGCAACCACGCCGCAGGCGAATACGCGCCCATGCCGCCGGTGTTCGGCCCGCGGTCGCCGTTGAACACCGCTTTGTGGTCGCACGCGAACGGCATGCGCACCACCGTCCGGCCGTCCGTGAACGCGTGCGCGCTCACCTCGCGGCCGTTCAGCTTGTCCTCGATCACGACGCTACGTCCCGCCTCCCCGAGCGTCCCCTCTATCATCAGCTCGCGCAGCGCTTCGATCGCGTCCGCGTGCGACGACGTGACGATCGCGCCCTTCCCCGCCGTCAGCCCGTCCGCTTTCACCACCAGATCCGACGGGCGCGACTCCACATAACGACGTGCTGCATCAAACTCGTCGAACCGCGCGCACGCGCCGAACGGGATGCCGTGCCGCTGCATCAGCTCCTTGGCAAACGCCTTCGATGACTCGATCCGCGCCGCCGCCTTCGAAGGCCCGAACACGCGCACGCCTTCCGCTTGCAGACGATCCGCTAGCCCGAGACCAAGCGGGTCCTCCGGGCCGATCACGACGAGATCTGCACGTAGCTCCTTCGCGAGCGCCGCGACGCGATCGAGGAAGGCCTCGACCTCGGCGTCCGGCGCGTACGGCTTCGGGATCGCCAGGTCAACGTTCTGCGCCAGTCCGGCGATCCCCGGATTGCCCGGCGCCGCGTACAGCTCGGCCAGCCGCGGCGACTGGCGCAGCTTCCACGCGATCGCGTGCTCGCGCGCCCCGGACCCAACCAGCAGGACGTTCATCTACTCGTCTGAAGTGAGGCCGCGTACGACAACCAGCGCTGCGATCGCGACTAGGATCGGCGTCAACAGACCCGCCAACGCAGTCCGCCCTCGCACGCGCGGCCGCCGGCGCCGCTTCTGCCGGTACGCCTTCGGCTCGTCGTAGAGCTCTCCTGACGACACTCGCCCGTTCGTGCTCGGTGCGTGCTCGATGGTCATTCGGCCGCTACTCCCACTCGATCGTACCCGGCGGCTTCGACGTGATGTCATACACCACGCGGTTCACTCCAGGCACCTCGTTCACGATACGGCTGCTAATCCTCGCGAGCACCTCGTAAGGCAGGCGGGCCCAATCCGCCGTCATCGCGTCTTCCGCGTTCACCGCCCGAAGCGCCACCACGTGCCCATACGTCCGGAAGTCCCCCATGACGCCGACCGAGCGGGTGTCAGTCAGCACGGCGAAAGACTGCCACAGGTCGTAGTACAGTTTCGCCTTCTTGATCTCGTCCATCACGATCCAGTCGGCCGCCTGCAGTGCCGCCACCCGCTCCGCCGTGACCTCGCCGATGATCCGGATCGCGAGCCCCGGCCCGGGGAATGGCTGCCGGTAGACCATCTCGTCCGGCAGCCCGAGCGCCAGCCCCACCTGTCGCACCTCGTCCTTGAAGAGGTACCGAAGCGGCTCCACCAGCTCGAAGGTCAACTCCTTCGGCAGCCCGCCAACGTTGTGGTGCGTCTTGATCTTCGCCGCCGCGCCGTTGCTCGTCGCGCTCTCGATCACGTCCGGGTATGTCGTTCCCTGGACGATGCAGTCCACCTTCCCGATCTTGTCGGCCTCCGCCTCGAACACGCGGATGAACGTTTCGCCGACGATCCGCCGCTTCTGCTCCGGCTCCGTAATGCCCTTGAGCTGCGTCAGGAACCGCTCCCCGGCATCCACGTGGACGAGGTTGATCTCCATGTGCCGACGGAACGTATCGACGACCCGCTCCGGCTCTTGCCGGCGCATTAAGCCGTTGTCCACGAAGATGCACGTGAGCTGATCGCCCACCGCCCGATGCACCAGCGTCGCCGCCACTGCCGAGTCCACTCCGCCCGACAGCGCGCAGATCACCCGTCCGTCTCCGATCTGCTTCCGGATGCGGTTGATGCTGTCCGCGACGAAGTTCCCCGCCGTCCAATCGCCTCGGCAGCCGCAGATCCGGTACAGGAAGTTCTCCAGTACCTGCTTGCCCTTCGGCGTGTGCACGACCTCCGGATGGAACTGGATCGCCACGATCCGCCCCGACTCATCCCCCATCGCCGCGATCGGCGAGTTGTCCGAGAACGCTAGCGCACGGAACCGCGGGGGAAGCTGCACGATGCGGTCCCCGTGCGACATCCAGACCGGCATTGAAGCCGGCAGCCCCGCGAAGATGGGCGCCTCGTCTTCCGCCGGATGCTGCACAACGGCGTGCCCGTACTCGCGCTCGTCTGAAGGCGCGACCTTCCCTCCGAGCTGGTGCGCCAGGAGCTGCATGCCGTAGCAGATGCCGAGCACCGGCAGGTTCTGCTCGAAGACCCAGTCCGGGATCATCGGCGCGTCGATGTCATATACGCTCGCCGGCCCGCCGGAGAGGACAACGCCTCGAGGCCGGAGCTTCTCGATCTGCGACCAGGGCGCATCGTGCGGCACCAGTTCGCAGTACACACGGCACTCCCGGATCCGCCGCGCGATGAGCATCGAGTACTGCGATCCGAAGTCGATGACCACGACCGTCTCCGGCACGGCCGGAGCTTCTGCGGTCGCGGCCGGGGCCTCGCCGCCCTTCTCGCGCGCGATTTCGAGGTACGTCGAGACCTCGACATCGTCCGAAGTGCGCACTCGATGCGACGCGGTCTTGTCGGCCATGGCCTATCCTGCGATCAAGGGTGCGGTGGCCTGATTCTATCGGTTGCAGCTTCGGACGGTCAATGGTTTCTGATAATGAACATAAGCGTTTGCGCGAGAAGGAGCAGTACCGTCGCGCCATCGAAATCCTGCGCGAAGGCGGCGTCGTCGCCCTACCGACAGACACCGTCTACGGCCTGATCGCCGTCGCATCCGACGACGCCGCCGTCACCCGCGCCTTCGAGATCAAGTCGCGCCCGCCCGACCAGCACCTGCCGCTGTTCGTCGGGTGCATCGAGCAGGCGGAGCTGATCGGCGACATGAACGAACCGGCGCGTCACCTCGCGCCGCGCTTCTGGCCCGGCGCCCTCACCATCGTCGTGCCGAAGAAGCCGGCGTACCGCACGATCGCCGCCGGCGACACCGTGGGCCTCCGCGTCCCAGACGACCCGGCGCTCCGAGAGATCGCCGCGCAGCTCGGCCCTCTCACCGCCACCAGCGCGAACCGCTCCGGCCAGCCCGAGTGCCGCACCGCCGCCGAAGTTCACGCCCAACTCGGCGACTCCGTCGATTTCATTGTCGACGCGCCGCCGCGCGCGAGCGAAGCTCGCCCGTCGACCGTCGTCGACTGCTCCGACCCCGACATCATCCGCATCGTCCGCGAGGGCGCCATCTCTCGGCAAGCAATTCGTGAGGTGCTCGTCGGCGTCGCCGACGTGTTAGCCTGACCCCGAGGCCCCATGCCCACGATCACGCGCCTGCAGCACGCTGCCATCACTGTTCCCGCAGAACGACTCGAAGAGGCGCGCCGCTTCTACAGCGACGTCCTCGGCCTGACCGAAGTGCCGCGGCCGCCCGAAGTTCGGTCTCGTCCGGGTATCTGGTACTCCTTCGGCTCGACGGAGCTCCACATCCAGGCGCGCCCCAATCCGCCCATAGAGGAGGGCGATCGTCACCCCGCGCTCGTCGTCGACGACATCGACGCGTGGCGCAGCCGCTTCGCGGACCACGGCGTCGAGGTCATCGACCAGCCCACCCTCTACGGCCGACGCCGCTTCAACGTCCGCGACCCGTTTGGCAATCTGCTCGAACTCATGACCGAGGGCGACCGCTGACCTCTCGCACCGAAACGCTCGCCCCCGAAGCCGCGCGTCGCGTGGACGCGATGCTCGCGCGCTACCGTCCCGCCGTCGTCGCCGGCATCCGCGATGTCCTCGACCGTGCGGGTGTCGAGCACACGGCGCTCATGCGCCAGCACCTCGGCTTCGACGACAGGGACGGGTCGACCGGGGGCAAGCTCCTGCGTCCCGCACTCTGCCTCCTCTGCTGCGAAGCCCTACACGGCGACCCCGCCCGTGCCCTCCCCGGCGCCGTCGCGCTCGAGCTGACCCACAACTTCACCTTGATCCACGACGATATCGAGGACGGCAGCCCGACCCGCCACGGCCGACCAACCCTTTGGACCCGCGCCGGCATCCCGCAGGCCATCAACTCCGGCGACGGGATGTTCGTCCTCGCTGAGCGCACGCTTCTCCGCATGTCCGACGCCGGCGTCCCGCCCGACGGCGTCCTCGAATCCGCCCGCGTCCTGAACGACGGCTGCATCCGCCTCTGCGAAGGCCAGTACGCCGACATCGGCTTCGAGTCCCGCACAAGCGTCTCGCTTGCCGAATACGAAGCCATGATCGCCGGCAAGACCGCGGCTCTCCTTAGTGCCTCCGCGGCCATCGGCGCTATCGCCGCCGGCTCCGATCCTTCGACGGTCAGGGCGGTCGCCGATTCCGGCCGCCTTCTCGGACTGGCGTTCCAGGTCCAGGACGACGTCCTCGGCATCTGGGGCGAAACAGAAGTCACCGGCAAGCCCGTCGCCGACGACATCCGCTCTCGCAAGAAGTCCTTCCCCATCGTCTACGCGATGGAGCACCTGCCGCCGCCCCGGCGCCCCGCGCTGCTCGCCGTCTACGCTTCGCCAGATATCTCCGAGGCCGACGTCGACGCGGTCCTGGTCCTCCTCGACGAAGCTGGCGCCCGCTCGGCCAGCACCGCCGCAGCCGAACGCTGGGCTGACGAAGCCGTCGCCGCGCTCAACCCGCTCGACCTCGTCCCTGAGCACCGCGCCGAGCTTGAAGCGCTCGCCGCCTTCTTCGTCCACCGCTCGGCCTAGCCGCGCGGCACCATCTCTTCTACTCGACCGCGCCGACTGGAAGCAGCCGACGCGCCTCGCCCTCATAACACAGCATCACCCGCCCGCTCAGCGAGTCATCCCGCAGCAGCTCAACGACCGCGTCGGCCACGTCTTCCGGCGCCAGCATCACCTCCGGCGCGATCGCCGCCCACTCCTCCGTCGACAGCTCCGCCCGCCCGCGCTGCGACATCGGCGTGTCCACCCACCCCGGGCATACGCAGTTCACGCGGATCCCCGTCCGCTCGCCCAGGTCGCCGAGCGCAGCGCTGAACCGCGCCACCGCCGCCTTGCTCGCCGCATACACCGGCGCTCCGTGCGCCCGGAACCCAATGCCCGCCCCGGACGCGATGTTCACGATCGCCCCGCCACGCTCCCGCATCGCCTCGATCGCATGGTGTGTTCCCAACAGCACTCCGCGCAGGTTGATGTCCAGCATCCGCACCCACCGCGCCGGCTCCACGTCCGGGAATGCCATCCGCTGCGTGTCCAACGACTCCACGACTCCCGCGTTGTTCACCAGGACGTCCAGCCGTCCGAACGCATCCTCCGCCATTCGGATCATCCCGCGCACGTCCGCCTCATTCGCCACGTCCGTCCGCACGTACGCCGCCCGTCCACCGGCCTCCTCGATCGCCCGCACGGTCGCCGAGCCGCCCGCCTCCTCTATATCCGCCGCCACCACAGCGGCCCCCTCCGCCGCCAGCCGCACCGCGATCGCCCGCCCAATGCCGGACCCCGCACCCGTCACAATCGCCGTCTTCCCGCTGATCTCCAAGCGCATCTCCCGCGACAACTCGCGCCGCTCACGCGCAATGTGGCACAGCCGCGCGCGGCTGTGCATGGCTACGGACCGATCCGAGTCACCAACCCTGCCATCCTCCGTCAGCACGCTCCCGCAGGCCGCCCTGACTCGCTGGCTAGAATGAAATGTGACGACGAACCGCTTTGCAGAACAGCTCTCGCGCACCCCCACCGGGCCCGGCGTGTACATCATGCGCAACGCCACGGGCGACGTGATCTATGTGGGCAAGGCGGCGAACCTGCGCAGCCGTGTCCGCTCGTACTTCGGCTCGCCCCTCAGCATGGAGGGCAAGACTCGGGCGCTCTCTGAGTCCATCGCTGAGTTCGAATACGTCGTCACCCACACCGAGCAGGAGGCCCTCCACCTCGAGGCCGAACTGGTGAAGCGTCACCAGCCGCTGTTCAACGTCCGGCTCAAGGACGACAAGCACTACCCGTACCTCAAGGTCGACCTGGCCGATCCGTGGCCGCGCATCTACATCACCCGCCGTGTCCAGAAGGACGGCGGTCGATACTTCGGACCGTTCGCCAACGCCGGCTCCGTCCGCCGCACGCTCGACATCGTGAACAAGCTGTTCCCCTGGCGGTCCTGCACGAAGACGATCACCGGCACCGATCCCCGGCCGTGCCTGGACTACTTCATCAACCGCTGTATCGCACCGTGCACCGCCTACTGCACGAAAGAGGAGTACGACGAGGTCATCCGCCAGGTCATCCTCTTCCTCGAGGGCCGCACCGAAGAGGTCGTCCGTCGCCTCCGCAAGGAGATGAAGCAGGCATCCGACGCTATGGACTACGAGCGTGCAGCCCGCATCCGCGACCAGCTCACGTCGATCGACCGTGTTACCGAGCGCCAGACCGTGGCCAGCACCAGGCCCGCCGACGAGGACATCTTCGGCCTCGCGCGCGGCGAATCCGAATCCGTCGTGCAGGTGCTCTTCGTCCGCGGTACGCGGATGGTCGGCACCGACAACTTCACGCTCGACGGCACGAAGGACGTACCGGACGCGGAGGTTATCGCCAGCTTCGTGAAGCAGTTCTACGAGTCGGCGACCTACGTCCCGAAGCGCGTCATCGTCCCCGAGGAGCTGCCCGAGCGAGAGCTGCTCGAATCGTTCCTCAGCGAACGCCGCGGCACGAAGGTCGAGATCGTCGTCCCCCAGCGCGGCGAGAAACGCCGCCTCATCGAGATGGCCTCGAAGAACGCCCGCGAAGCTATGGAGATGGCGCACGTGAAGTGGCTCGCCGACCGCGGGAAGACGAACGCAGCCCTGGACGGTCTGCAGGATGAGCTCGACCTTCCCGCCTTGCCGAAACGGATCGAGTGCTACGACATCTCCAACACCCAGGGCGCGTCGTCCGTCGGATCGATGGTCGTCTTCACCGATGGGCACCCCAGGCCCCAGGAGTACCGCCGGTTCCGGATCAAGTCCGTCGAAGGCGCGAACGACTTCGCCTCCATGGCCGAGGTCCTCCGCCGCCGCTTCGCACGCGCCCGCGAACGCCTGATCGAGCAGACCGGCGCGACCGCCCCCGACATCGAGACGAACGGCAACGGCACGCGGCCGAAGCAGGACGTCTCCTTCGAGGCCCTCCCCGACCTCGTCATCATCGACGGTGGCAAGGGTCAGCTCTCGGCCGTCATCGACGTCATGCGCGACATGGGTGTGAAGGAGATCCCCGTCGTCGGCCTCGCCAAGCAGCACGAGGAGATCTACGTCCAAGACCTCACCGATCCCGTCGTCTTGCCGCGGACCTCCGAAGCGCTGTATCTCGTCCAGCGCATCCGTGATGAAGCGCACCGCTTCGCCATCACCTACCATCGCGGGCTGCGCGGTAAGGTCGGCATGCAGTCCGCCCTCGACTCCATCTCCGGCGTCGGTCCGAAGCGGAAGAAGGCGCTTCTCCGCAAGTTCGGCTCCGTTCGTGGCGTTCGAGAAGCATCCGTGGAAGACATCGCTTCGACCGTCGGCTTCACCAGCGCGCTCGCCGAACGCGTGAAAGCGGCGATCTAGCTTGCAACCACAGCGGGCTCCCGATCATAACGGCGGAGACAGTGCCGAAACCGCCCGCCGCCGCATGGTCGAAACGCTCCGGCGCGACGTCACCGATGCCCGCGTCCTCGACGTCATGGCGCAAGTCCCCCGCGAGTTGTTCGTCCCGGACGATCTCCGCCGCTACGCCTACGACGACCGCGCGCTCGCGATCGGCTACGGCCAGACGATCTCGCAGCCGCTCATCGTCGCGATGATGATCGAAGCGCTCGGCGTGCAATCACAGGACCGCGTCCTTGAGATCGGCACTGGCTCCGGCTATCAGGCCGCCGTTCTCGCGAAGCTTGCGCACGAAGTCCACTCCGTCGAGCGTATCGACGCGCTCCTCAACCGCGCGCGCGACGCCCTCGCCGCGCTGCACGTCGACAACGTCGTGCTGCACGGCGCCGCCGACACTCTCGGCGATCCGGAGCACACGCCATTCGACGCCATCATCGTCGCCGCCGGCGCGCCGCACGTCCCGCGCGCGCTCGTCGAGCAGCTCGCGCCGAACGGCCGCCTCGCAATCCCCGTCGGCGACCTCCGGTCGCAACAGCTCGTCCGCGCTACGAATACGCCGCACGGTCTCGAGCTCCAGCGACTGGGCCCGTGCGGCTTCGTCCCGCTCATCGGCCGTGAAGCTTGGCCCGAAGGCTCGCGCGAGGCGCTCGGCCCCGTCTCCGAGCCGTAGCCGCTATGCGAGTGTTTCCTGATTGACTGGAAGCCGCCGCCGGTGCATGATGCGCGCGGGCGAACACCAATTGCACACGAGGTTCAGAGCCGGAGCGCATGCGCGGCGGCGCGCATGACGTTGTGCGCTCGACGCGATCGCGCATGCCGATGTGAATGTCGTGCTATGAGAAGGGATCAACCTACGATAACTTTGCTCAATCGACGCACGCGACGCCTATTCTGTACTCGTATCGTCAATGTGGGAAAATCGGGTCGTTGGGTAGTAGACACTGTCAGACAGCGTGCTACAATCGCCCCTGTTCTTATCCCCCCGGCCGCCAACCAGGTCCTGTAGAACGCACGAGGCGACAATGGACGATCAGATCGGCCACTTCCTTAACTTCTTGTCAGTCGAGAAGGGCTCCTCCAGCAACACGGTTGCTGCCTACCGCAACGACCTGACGCAGTTCGACAGCTACGTCACAGGCATCCACGGCAACGGCCGCGCTCGCGATTGGGAAGCGCTCGACCGCGCCGTGATCATCGAGTACCTGCTCACGCTGCGCGGGAAGAACTACGCCGAAGCGACCGTCGCGCGAAAGGTCGCGGCGATCAAGTCGTTCTTCCAATACCTGCAGGCGGAAGGCACGATCCGCCGCAACCCTGCCGAAAGCCTCGAGTCACCCCGCGTCGGCCGCACGCTGCCGAAGCCGCTGTCCGTCACCGAAGTTGACGAATTGCTCGAACAGCCGATGAAGCGCAACAGCCCGGAGGCAAAGCGCGACCGCGCCATGCTCGAGCTGCTGTACGCCACCGGACTGCGCGTCAGCGAGCTCGTCGCGCTCGACGTAACCGATGTGAATGTCGAAGCGCCGTATGTGCGCTGCATGGGGAAAGGTTCGAAGGAACGCACTATTCCGATCCACGAGCAGGCCGCCACCGCCGTCGTTGCATACCTTAACGACGGTCGCGCCCCGATGGTGAAGCAGCGCAACGAGCCCGCGCTCTTCGTGAACCGCCGCGGCGAACGGCTCACGCGTCAGGGCTTCTGGCTGATCCTCAAGCAGTACGCGAAAGAAGCCAACATCGAGTCGCCCGTGACGCCGCACACGTTGCGGCACTCATTCGCCACTCATATGCTGAGAGGCGGCGCTCCTCTTCGGAACGTCCAGGAACTGCTCGGGCATGCAAACATCTCCACAACCCAGGTGTACACGCAGATCGCTCCCGAGCACACCCGTCAGGTCTACGAAAAAGCCCATCCTCGAGCGCGCTAAACACCTCGCCCGCATGTCGGCTTACGGCCGCTTCCGCCACGGAGCGGCCGTCTTGTTGTGCGCGCTGATCCTCGCCTGCAGCGGCTCGAAGAAGAGCGCGACGACGACGCCGGTAGTCGATTCGCCGTCCGAGACAGCGATCGCCGCAACCGCCACTCCCGCGCCTCGGCCTGACCTCGCGTCGCAGATCGGCGTGCGCGCCCGCCTCCCGGTGAACGACCCCTTCGACCTCCACGCCCGCTACACCGACGGCACCCTCGTACCGCGCACAAAGCCTTTTAGCGGCGAACCCGCGATCGGTGACCACCGCGAGTTCCAGAAACTCGAGCTGTCCGGAGCCGTCCTCGCGCACTCCGCTCCACCCGTGTTCACCACGGTGGACGCGACACTCGTCGCGAAGAGCGAGCACGCGTACTTCTACGAGGACAGCGCGCTCGGCGTCCCGACGGCCGACGTCCAGCGCGCTGCCGACGCATTCGAATCGACCGTCTGGCCCACCGTGACCGCCGCGTTCGGCCAACCTGACATCCCCGGCATCGATGGCGATCCGCGCATCATCGTGCTGCAGACGGATCTCGGCGGTGGCGCCGGCGGCTATTACATTGGCGACACCGCCTACCCGCGCTCGGTGCGTCCGCTCAGCAACGAGGCCGAGATGGTCTACCTCGACCGCGGCGTGCGCGCCGGCACCGAGCGGTTCACCGTCGTGCTCGCGCACGAGTTCCAGCACCTCATCCACGCGCATTACGACGCAGATGAAGAGGCCTGGGTAAACGAAGGTCTGTCGGAGGACGCCCTCGCGCTGGTCGGCGGCGCGTCCACCACGACCGACAGCTTTGCGGCGAAGCCTTCGACGCAGCTCAACGCCTTCGACACGTCCGGCAGCTTGCCACACTACGGCGCGGGCGCGGCGTTTTTCCGATACCTCGCCAGCCGCTTCGGCGGGGATCCGTCGCTCGGCGCGGTCGCGCACCAGCAGCGCGATGGCGCAGCCGGCGTCGATGACTTCCTCGCCTCCGCCGGCACGCCGCTCCGCTTCCGCGACGTGTTCGCCGACTGGATCGTCGCCAACATCCTCGACGAGCCGTCGGGGCGGTACTCCAATCCAGATCGCCCCGTTCACGCAGCCGTCGACAACAGCCTGAGCCCCGGTCGTCCGGTTGATGGGAATGCGACGCAGTTCGGCACCGACTACTACAGCGTCGATGGTCTCGGCGGCGGCGACTACGTCCTCCGCTTCCGCGGTCAGGCGACAACTCCCGTGCTGCCGCTGGCCCCGCCGCCTGGCGACTCCGCACAGTGGTGGGCGAACGCCAAGGACGGCATCGACACGAAGCTGACGCGCGAACTCGACCTCACGAACGCCACGAGTCCGGTGCTCACATTCAAGACCTGGTACGACACCGATCCGTGGTTCGACTGGGGCTACGTCTCCGTCTCGACCGACGGCGGCAAGACCTGGCGCGCGCTCCCCGGCGACCACACCACCGACAATGATCCCGCGAAGCAGGCCTATGGCCCCGGCTACACCACCGTCAGCGGCGGCGGCACCACACCGCAATGGATCGATGAGCGCGTGAGCCTCTCGGAATACGCGGGGAAGAAGGTACTCCTCCGCTTCGAATACGTCACCGATCCCTCCGTCCACGGCGAAGGGTGGGCGATCGACGACCTCGCCGTCACCGGCACCGACTTCCGCGACCCGGACGGCTCAGCGCCTGGCTGGACGTCAGAAGGCTGGCTGCGCGTCGACCGCCCGCTCCCTCAGACCTACGTCGTCCGCCTGATCGAGAAGCTCAGCGACGGCACATCACGCGTCCTCGACCTGCCCGTCGCCCCCGACGGCAACGGCGAGCTGCGCTTCAGCGCCGCCGGCGTCTCCGATGCCACGCTGGCGGTCGCCGGTTCGACCGAGGGAACGAACCAGCAGGCGCCCTACCACCTCGAGCTAACGCCCGGCTAGTCCGCCGTGCCGGCCATCCTCGCGCGATCCGATCCCCATCGTTATGCTCCGCTCATGGCCGACGCCTCACTCCGGGCACGCCTCGACGAAGCGATCGCCCGCCTCGATGACCCGCAACGCAGACGCCTCCTTGACTGGGCCGGATCGATCAGTGCCCGCGTCGATGGCGCCCGCGCGCCCGGCACCAGCATCGGCCCGCTCGCGGAGATTCTGCACATCACTAACGAAGGATCCGTCGACGGTAATGCTCGCTACCGTCTGGATGTGGCGCCCGAGATGCTGAACCCGCACGGCGTGCTCCACGGCGGCGCCGTTTACGTGATGGTGGACTACAGCATGGGCGGCGCAACAATGTCCGTCCTTCCGCCCGATCAGATCTGCGCCACGATCGAGATCAAGATCAGCTATCTCGCGGGCGTAACCGGCGGTACGCTCACCGCCGACACCTCGATCATCAAGCGCGGGCGCCGCGTCGTCTTCCTCGAGTCGAAGG
This sequence comes from uncultured Dehalococcoidia bacterium, assembly GCA_964487335.1. GTDB lineage: Bacteria > Chloroflexota > Dehalococcoidia > DSTF01 > JACRBR01 > CAZAPT01. The sequence continues at coordinate 17,665 of CAZAPT010000001.1, read as the reverse complement.
TCACCGACGACAACGCGCGCCTCGTCGCCGCGGCGACGGGGTCGTTCGCGGTGATTCCGCGGCCCGGCAGCGAAGGGAGCAGCGATGGCTGACATTGCGAAGATCCACGCTCGCGAGATCCTCGACTCCCGCGGTAACCCCACCATCGAAGTCGACGTTCACCTCTCCGACGGCGCGATCGGCCGCGCAGCCGTCCCCTCCGGCGCGAGCACCGGCGAATACGAGGCCGTGGAGCTGCGCGACGGCGACCGTAAGCGCTACAGCGGCAAGGGCGTGCGCAAAGCCATCGTCAACGTGAACCGCGAGATCGAGCCTGAGGTCGTCGGCATGCCCGCGGGCGATCAGGCGGGGCTCGACCGCAAGCTCGTCGCCCTCGATGGCACGCCCGACAAGAGCCGGCTCGGCGCCAACGCCACCCTCGGCGTCTCGCTCGCCAACGCCCGCGCCGCTGCCGCGTCCGCCGGCCAGCCGCTGTACCGATATCTCGGCGGCCCGTCCGCGCGACTCCTGCCGGTGCCGATGTTCAACATCCTCAACGGCGGCAAGCACTCGACGAACTCGATGGACTTCCAGGAGTTCATGGTCATGCCGCTCGGCGCGCCCGACTACCGCGAAGGCCTGCGCTGGGCTGTCGAGGTCTACGACGCCCTCGCCGCGATCCTGAAGAAGATGGGGCACTCGACGAACGTCGGCGACGAGGGCGGCTTCGCGCCGTCCCTCGGCGGCAACGAACCAGCCGTCGAAGTCATCCTCGAAGCCATCACGGCCGCCGGATACAAGCCCGGCCGCGACCTCGCGATCGCCCTCGACCCCGCGTCGAGCGAGCTGTGGGATAAGCGCCAGGAGCGCTACGTGCTGGCGATCGAGGGCTGCGCTCTCACCAGCGATGAGATGGTGCAGCACTGGACGTCGTGGACGCAGAAGTACCCGATCGTCAGCATCGAGGACGGTATGGCGGAGAATGACTGGCGCGGGTGGGCCGCCCTGAACCGCGAGATCGGCGACCGCGTGCAACTCGTCGGGGACGATCTGTTCGTCACGAACACGAAGCGCATCGAGCGCGGGATCCTCGAGCGCTCTGCCAATAGCGTCCTCATAAAGGTGAACCAGATCGGCACCCTCACCGAAGCCCTCGAGGCCATCGCAATGGCTTCGAACGCCGGATGGACGAACGTCATCAGTCACCGCAGCGGCGAGACCGAAGATGCCTTCATCGCCGACCTCGCCGTTGCCACCGGCGTGGGCCAGGCGAAGCTCGGAGCTCCGGCACGCTCCGACCGAACGGCCAAGTACAACCAGCTCCTCCGCATCGAGGAAGAGCTCGGCGACAGCGCGCAGTACGCCGGCTGGACCGCGCTGAAGGTGCGCCAGCCCGCCGCTTGACCGATGCTAAAATGAACGTGCATCCCCACCGTTTCCATTTGCATCGATGATCGACCAGGGACAAGACCACTACCGCACACTCGACCTCCCGCCGTCCGCGACGGACGACGAGATCAAGCGTCGCTATCGCAAGCTCATGCGCTCTGTGCACCCCGACGCGAACGTCGGCGACCCGGAGGCGACGCGCAAGGCCGCCGCGATCAACCGCGCGTTCGAAACGCTCGGCGACCCGCGCCGCCGCGCGGAATACGACGCTGGCCGCGCGCCGCGGCGCAGCAACAAGGTGTACGCCGCATGGGCCGCGGAACCGGACTGGGAAGACATCGTCGCCGCGAACGTCCCGCCGCGCCGCCCGGCGCACGTCCACACTCCGGCGCCAGCGGTCGTGCCGGAGGAGATCGAGATCGCTGCCTCAGTGCTTCGGACTGCCGCTCGCCTCCGCTTCCCGGTCACCATCACCAACAACTGCGACTGCGTGCTGAAGGGCGACGTCGCGACCTCCGAGCCGTGGCTCTGGGGCCCGATCGGCCGCTTCAGCATCGGCCCGCACGAGACGCTGGAGTTCGAGGTTGAGATCATCTCCCGTAAAGTGCAATTCCCCGGCCTGTCGCGCGTCCTGTTCGTAACCGACGGTTGGACCGGCACCGTGCCGGTGCGCATCATTGGCTACGAGCCGAAACTGCGCTTCGTCCCGCCGAGCGCGGACATGTCATACGTGCCGCTTCGTCATCGCGTCTCGAAGCGCCGGTAGGGCGCACCGTCGATGACGCAGCCGCCGCTCCCCACCCCCGGCCAGCGCATCAGCGGCATCGAGTTTCCTTACGGATACCGCCTCCCCGCTAAGCCCGACGCCGCAGATCGCCCGGAGGTCCAGGACGCCTATCGGCAGACGCAGTTCGTGCTCGACCCCGACCTGCGTCTGTTCGCCGAAGGCATGAACCTGCAACTGCGCATCCTCAGCGACTCGTCGCACTCGCGATACCGCACGCACGTCTACGCCGCCGTCGTCGGCACATGGTCCCGCGCCTACATCGCCATGTCCGATGCGTGCCTGCTCGTCACCCGCGCGTCATACGCCAGCGTCCCGAACCTCGTGCGCTCGGCCTGCGAGCTGATCGCCGTCCAGCACCAGGTGAAGCACGAAGAGTTCGGCGAGTTCGTCGGCTGGATGCTCTCGCACCTCAAACCCGACGAAGAGCACAAGGCGTTCGATGCCGGACTCGGCCAGTTCTTCGCGGGCTCGACGCTCGCGGCAGACAAGGTGCTGCGCGCCGTCTATCGTCCCGCCAGCGACCTCGGCCGCCCCAACTTCGGCGCGACGCTCCTCGCCGTCGGCCCCGAGTCGAACAACGCCCGACTCGCGTACAGCTTCGCCGATGCGACCTTCCATGTCGGATGGGCCGAGCTGGAACTCGGATGGCTCCTCCGCGTCTGCGAGCGCCAGCTCGCCGTCGCCGTGCACATACCCGACGTCCTGAACATCACCGACGAAACGCACAACACCTACGCGACGTTCGCCCGCGCCGTCGACGAGACGTTATCGAACCCTTCGCGCGCAAGGATAGAAGAGGTAGAGCAGGACAACTTCAAACGCTGGCTCGTCCACAACTTCCGCCGCCAACCTTCAGGAGCACCGAAGAAACTTCTGCTCTAATCGAAGCAGCTGACGGCGACCAGCGTGAACTTCCCCGGGAAGCAATCATCCTTGTTGTCTGTCGTCTGTTGTCTGTTGTCTGCTCTCATCAAGCTGACCGCTGACCGCTACTCCACCTCATTGAAGAAACACGCCCGCGCCCCCGTGTGGCACGTGCCTTTCCCCAGCATCTTCACGCGCACCAGCAGCGAGTTGTTCTCGCAGTCCGCGACGATCGACTTCACCTCGAGAAAGTCGCCGCTCGTCGCCCCCTTGTGCCACACCTCCTGCCGGCTGCGGCTCCAGAACACCACCTGCCCCTTCTCGCGCGTCATCCGCAGCGTGTCGGCGTTCATGTAACCCAGCATCAGCACGTCCTTCGTCGCGTCGTCCTGGATGATCGCGGGGATGAGCCCGCTGGCGTCGTAGTTCAGCATCTTTTGTCCGTTCTGCTAGTTCTGTGAAGAGCGTGGATGTGTGAGATGCGCCGGCAGACGGCCTACAGCCGCACCGGCACGTTATGCGCCGCCATGTAGCGCTTCGCTTCGCCGATCGTGTACTCGCCGAAATGGAAGATACTCGCCGCCAGGACCGCGTCCGCCTTGCCGTCTACCACGGCATCCACCATGTGCTGCGGATGCCCGCACCCGCCGCTTGCGATCACCGGCACCTCGACCGCCTCGCTGATCGTCCGCGTGAGCGGGATGTCATACCCGTCCTTGTGCCCGTCCGTGTCCATCGACGTCAGCAGCAGTTCCCCTGCGCCCAGCTCCACCGCCCGCTTCGCCCACTCCACCGCGTCGAGCCCCGCCGAACGCCGCCCGCCGTGCGTGTAGACCTCCCACTTCCCCTCGCCTACCGCCTTCGCGTCGATCGCCACCACGATGCATTGCGCCCCGAACCGCTCCGAGCACACCGACACCAGCTTCGGATCCGCGACCGCAGCGCTGTTCAGCGAGACCTTGTCCGCGCCCATCTCCAGCAGGATCCGCACGTCCATGTCGCTACGAACGCCGCCACCGACAGTGAACGGGATGAACACCTCATCCGCCGTCCGCGCCACCATGTCGTACGTCGTCGTCCGGTCGTCCGAAGACGCCGTGATATCCAGGAACACCAGTTCGTCCGCGCCCTGCGCGTCGTACAGCTTCGCCAGCTCGACCGGGTCACCCGCATCGCGCAATTCGACGAACGAAATTCCCTTCACGACGCGGCCGTTGTCCACGTCGAAGCAGGGAATAACCCGCTTTGTCAGCATGATTCCCATGGTAACAGAACAACTTCGCGTCCCTCGCCGCCGTCCGCCCGCCGCAGACCGGCGTTACACTCCCCGCAATATGCTCCACTCGTTGCGTTGCGCGCCGGACAAGAGATGATCTTCGTCGCCATCCCGGCTATCCTCCTCATCCTCGTTGTCCTGCTCGACGTCTTCGAAGTCGTCATCCTCCCGAGGCGGGTAGGCCGCCGTCTACGCCTCGCGCGTTGGGCGTTTCGCACCAGCTGGCTCGCGTGGTCGAGCGCGGGCAGTCGTTTCCACGACGGCGAGCGTCGCGAGACGCTCCTCAGCTTCTTCGGCCCCCTCTTCCTCTTGCTGCTCCTCATCATGTGGGCCGTCCTGCTGGTCCTCGCGTTCGCGCTCCTGCACTTCGCGCTCGGCTCGTCGATCATCTCTTCCGGCGGCAACGCGACGTTCTGGACGGACCTCTACCTGAGCGGCACGACGTTCTTCACGCTCGGCCTCGGCGATGTCGTCCCGAATGGCGGAGCCGCTCGCTCCGCGACGGTGGTCGAGGCCGGCCTCGGCTTCGGCTTCCTCGCGCTCGTGATCGGCTACCTGCCCACCTTCTACCAGACGTTCTCGCGCCGCGAAGCGATCATCGCCCTGCTCGATGCCCGCGCCGGCTCCCCTCCAACCGCCGGCGCGCTCCTCCGCCGCTATGGCTACGACGACACCGGCCGCCTCCGCGCATTCCTCGCCGACTTCGAACGATGGTCTGCCGAGCTGCTCGAGAGCCACCTCTCGTACCCCATCGTCGGCTCGTTTCGCTCGCAGCACGAGCGACAGTCGTGGGTCGCGGCGCTCACCGCGATCCTCGACTTCTCCGCCTTCCTCGTTGTCAGCGGAAAGAGCGGCGAGTCCGAGGCGGCGGAGCTGACCTTCGCGATCGCGCGGCACGCCGCGGTGGATCTGTCGCAGGTCTACCAGCGCCGTCCAGAGATGCCTGACACGGAGCGCCTCACACGGGATGACTTTGACCGGCTGGTCGTCGTGCTCGGCCATGAGACGACTGAAACCGCGAAGCTCGACCGTGCGTTCGATGAGCTCGCCGCGCTGAGAGCGACGTACGAGCCGTTCGTCGCGGCGATGTCCGAATATCTGCTCATGCCTCTTCCGACGTGGGTACCTGAGGCGCACGCCGTTGCCGACTGGGAATCCAGTCCGACGGATCCTGAGGAAAGCGGGCTCGCCGACCCGATCCGATCAAAGCTCCCGTGGCATTAGCGCTTCCGTCCCACCGCCAATAAATTCACCCGCAGCCCCTTCAGCGCGTCGAACCGGTTCACCACGCGCTCGTACGCTACTCCCAGCGCATACGATGGCGTGCTGAACGCCAGGTATTCCGGCTCCGTCTCGAACTGCTCCAGCCGCTCGACGTCCAGCCCCGACCCCCCGTACAGCGACCGCAGCCGTCCCGCCGTATTCGCTCGATACACCGTCCGGAAGATGTCGTGCGCATCGACGCCGCGCGACTGGTTGAACCTCAGGTGAAAGCTGTGCGGCATCAGCGCCGCCGAGAACGTCACGTAGTGCCATCTATTCGGCGTGAGGATCAGCAGCCGCCCCCCGGGCTTCAGCACCCGCGACAGCTCCGCGAACACCAACTCCGGCTGCGTCAGGTGCTCCGCCACATGGCTCGAGATCGCGATGTCGAACGTCTCGGAACGAAACGGCAGCGCCGCGAGGTCCGCCCGCGCCGCCGCATCGATGTTCCCGTTCCCCCGTGGCTCCTCCGTCATGTCCACGCCGAAGATCAATCGCGGCCGTTGCGACTCGTCGAAGCGATACTGAAACACGCGCCCGCTGCCGCACCCCGCGTCGAGCATCACGTCGCCCGCGCGCACGTACTCGTGGATCACGTCCGAGAACCGGTCGTACATCCCGCGGAACCGCGCCGGATAGTACTTCTCCCGCAGCTCCGCCTTCCGCCAGCGCATCAAGAGAGCACCTCAGACGTGCACGCTCTGCGTGTAGGGGCGGCCCCGCGTGGCCGTCCTTTTCGGTGCTTCTCCCAACTCGACATGCTGCTCTAGCCTCTGCCTTCCATCCTCAAACGTCCGAACTGTTATACTCCGTTCGATACGAGAACCCGAGCGACCGGACCTGGGGCCCGCGGGGCCTCAAATTTATGTCCGGAAGGATCACTGGATGACCACAGCCACGGCTACCGCCCCGACAACCGCTCCCGCTCCACCCGTCTCCATGAAGGCCCTCCTCGAGGCCGGCGTCCACTTCGGCCACCAGACCCATCGCTGGAACCCGAGGATGAAGCCCTTCATCTTCACCGAGCGCAACGGCATCCACATCATCGACCTGGCGCAGACCGTGCCGCTTCTGCAGCAGGCGATGGACTTCGCGCGGAGCGTCGCCGCGCGCGGCGAGACGGTGCTCTTCGTCGGCACGAAGAAGCAGGCGCAGGAGTCGATCGAGCAGGAAGCGACGCGCTGCGGCATGCCGTTCGTCACCAACCGGTGGCTCGGCGGCACCCTCACCAACTTCCAGACCATCGAGAGCCGCATCGACCACCTGCTCCGCCTCGAAGACCGCCACGAGCGCGGCGAATTCGGGCAGATGATCAAGAAGGAGGCGCAGAAGCTCCTCGACGAGATCGAGAAGCTCAACCGCTACTTCGGCGGCATCAAGTCCATGCGCAAGCTCCCCGGCGCACTGTTCATCGTGGACCCGCCGATGGAGCGCATCGCCGTCACCGAAGCCATCCGCATGAAGATCCCGATCATCGGCATGTGCGACACGAACTCCAACCCGGACGAGATCGACTACCCGATCCCGTCGAACGACGATGCGATCCGCGCCGTGAAGCTCATGGCCAGCCGCATCGCCGACGCGATCCTCGAAGGCCGCACGCTCGAGAACTACGCCTCCGAGGCGGACGACACCGAAGGCCTCGAGATGTCGGAGTTCACCGCGTCCGGCACGTTCTCCGCCTCGCCCGATGATCCCGGCCCGCCGACCGCGCCCGACGAGCCCGCTGCTCCCGAAGTACCTGCGCCGCCGCCTGCGCCACAGGCCTAGCGCACCGGACGTACGAAGAGAGGAAACGAACCGTGGTCACTGCCGATGATGTGAAACGCCTCCGCGAGCAGAGCGGCGCCGGCGTCATGGATTGCAAGCGCGCCCTCGACGAGGCGGACGGCGACGTCGACCGAGCGGCGGCGATCCTCCGCGAGAAGGGCATCGCGGGCGCCGAGAACAAGGCGCATCGCGAGACGTCGCAGGGCCTCGTCGAGTCGTACATCCACGCCGGCGGCCGCATCGGCGTCCTCGTCGAAGTGAACTGCGAGACCGACTTCGTCGCCCGCACCGACACCTTCAAGACGCTCGCGCACGACGTCGCCATGCAGATCGCAGGCATCCCGACCACCGTTGCGATCACCGAGGAAGAACTCCCGCCCGGCACGGACGGAGCCACCGAAGAGACAGTGCTGATGAAGCAGCCGTTCATCCGCGACGGCTCCAAGACCATCGAGCAGCTCGTGAAGGAAGCGATCGCGCAGACCGGAGAGAACATCCGCATCCGCCGCTTCGCGCGCTTCGAGCTGGGCCAGTAGGAGCGCTATGGGAGATCCCGCGTATCGACGCGTCCTCCTGAAGATCAGCGGCGAGGCGCTGATGGGCGAACAGGCCTACGGCATCGACGCCGATACTGTCGCCGGGATCGCCTCGCAGATCAAGCAGTCGAGTGACCTCGACGTGCAGGTCGCGGTCGTCGTCGGCGGCGGCAACATCTGGCGCGGCGCCACAGCCAGCGTCGAGGGCATGGACCGCGCGACCGCGGACTACGCGGGCATGCTCGCCACCGTCATCAACGCCCTCGCCCTGCAGGACGCGATCGAACAGGCCGGCGGCGACGTCCGCACCCAGACCGCCATCCCCATCCAGCAGGTAGCCGAGCCCTACATTCGTCGTCGCGCCATCCGCCACCTCGAGAAGGGCCGCGTCGTCATCTTCGCCGCCGGCACCGGCAATCCCTTCATGACCACCGACACCGCCGCCGCCCTCCGCGCCGTCGAGATCGACGCCGACGTCCTGCTCATGACCAAGAACCGCGTGGACGGCGTGTACGACGCCGACCCCCGCACCGAGCCTGCCGCACGCCGCTTCGAGACGCTCACGTACATGGACGCCATCAGCCGCCGGCTCGCCGTTATGGACAGCACCGCGCTCTCGCTCTGCATGGAGAACAACCTCCCGATCGTCGTCTTCGACGTCGCTTCGCCTGAAGGCATCGTCCGCGCCGTGAAGGGCGAGCAGATCGGCACGCGCGTCGCGACTGGCGATTCCGTGATGGCTACCGCGAAGGCGCCCGCATGATGCATCCCGCGCATCAGATCCGCGTCCCTGCTCCGTTATCATTGCCCCGAGCGATGGGGCGGACGAAGGCACACCCCGAATGATCGACGACACCCTGCGCGATGCTGAGCACCGCATGCAGAGCGCCATCGCCGCGCTCGACCGTGAGCTCGATACCGTCCGCACCGGACGCGCCCGCCCGGCCCTCGTCGAATCCCTGAAGGTCGAGTACTACGGCACCCCGACCCCGCTAAGCCAGCTCGCGACGATCAACGCCCCCGAGCCGCGCCTGATCACGATCCAGCCCTGGGACAAGGGCCAGCTCGGCACCATCGAGAAGGCGATCCAGAAGTCGGACATCGGACTGAACCCGACGAACGACGGGAACATCATCCGCCTCGTCGTCCCGCAGCTCACCGAGGACCGCCGCAAAGAGCTGGTGAAGGTCGTCCACAAGAGGGTCGAGGACGGCCGCGTCGCCGTCCGCAACGTCCGCCGCGACTCCCTCGACCACCTGCGCAAGCTCCAGCACGACAAAGAGGTCTCGGACGACGACGAGCGCCGCGCGCAGGATCGACTGCAGAAGCTCACTGACAAATACGTCGCCGAGATCGACCGCCACGGCCAGACAAAGGAGCAAGAACTCCTTGAGGTCTAGCAGGATCGGCGCACGCGTAGGGGCGGCCCCATGTGGCCGCCCGGTGCGGGGAGGATTTACCGCTTCCATCAGAACGTCGCGCGCAACCAATTTGCGATCGGGGGCCATACCAACACGGTGAAACTCCGCGGCCGAACGAAGACATCCCCACCCGCCTCCCCCAATGGCGCCAATCACAAACAATCGTCTCCCGCGCTGAACGGAACACCAACTAGATCCCCCGACGACCTGCGGCCGGCGACTAACCGCCCGACCCCACGCCACGTCGCCATCATCATGGACGGCAACGGCCGGTGGGCGAAGCAGCGCGGCCTCTCCCGCCAGGCGGGCCACCGCGCCGGCACCGAGAACATCCGCCGCATCATCCAGGGTTTCGGCGAGCGCGGCGTACAAGTGCTCACGCTCTACGCCTTCTCGACGGAGAACTGGTCGCGCCCCCGCCGCGAGGTGAATGCCCTGTTGCGCATCATCGGCCGCACGATCGACCGCGAGGTCAACGAGCTGCACGCGCGCGGCGCGAAGCTCGTGCACATCGGCGATCTCGAACCGCTCGAACCGGCGCTCCGTCGCAAAGTCGAGCGGGCGATCGAGCTTACGAAGGACAACGACCGCATCATTGTCGCCCTCGCGTTCAACTATGGTAGCCGCGCCGAGATCATCGACGCCGTGAAGCGCATCGTCGAAGAGGGCGTGCCCGCCGACAACATCGACGAAGCGCTCTTCGCGTCGTACCTGTACACCGCCGGTCTCCCCGACCCGGACCTGATCATCCGCACCGCCGGCGAAGTCCGTCTCTCGAACTTCCTGCTCTGGCAGGCGTCGTACGCCGAGTTGTACGCCACGCCCACGTACTGGCCCGACTTCGACGAAACCGAGATCGAGCGCGCCCTCGACGCCTACGCCCACCGTGTCCGCCGCTACGGCGGCGTCGATGCCGAGCCGTCCTCGAACGGCGCGTGACTGGCGAACCGTCTCAAAGGTCCGTGGCGTCCGCCTCCGGCGGGTGTCTCAGCGCTCCGACGATCCGTCTAGTGGCGTTTCAGCGCCCGTTGCGTCTATTTCGGTTGCAATCGCCCCGCACAGAGCGTTGCTAACTCAGCGCGTCGCCGTTGCCGTCGTCGGCGTCCCCCTCGTCTTCCTCCTTATCCTGGCTGGCGGCGGGTGGTACGTCGCGTTCGTCGCCGCCGCGCTCGCCGTCGCGACGCTCGAGTTCCAGCATCCCCGCCTCGGCTGGCTCGCGCCGATGTCGCTGCTCGCCGCCGCATTCTCCGCTGCGATGGCGGGCGGCGCGCACGTCGGCTACAACTGGGTCCTCTGGTTCGCCGCTGGCGCCGTCCTCCTCACGCTCGCCCTCACGATCGCCACGTTCGACGTTGAAACGTCGCTCTTCGAATGGCTATGGACGATCGGCGCGATCATGTACGCGGGCTTCCTCGGCGCGTTCATCGTGCTGCTGCGAGATCTCCCGAATGGACGCGACTGGGTCTATCTCGTGGTCTTCTCGACATTCGCGACAGACACGGCGGCGTACTTCACGGGCCGAGCATTCGGCCGCCGCAAGCTCGCGCCCGAGATCAGCCCTGGCAAGACCGTCGAGGGCTTCGCCGGCGCATGCGCTGGAGGCTTCGCCGCCGTCGTGCTGCTGAACTACTTCCTCGGCATCCGCGTCGACGCATGGGTGATCGTGCTGCTGGCACTGCTCTTCCCTGCCTTCGCCACCGCCGGCGATCTCGCTGAGTCCGCCATCAAGCGAAGCATGCACATCAAGGACTCCAGCGACCTGCTCCCCGGCCACGGCGGAGTCCTCGACCGCCTTGATTCGTTGCTGTTCACCTTCGCGCTCACATACCTCTTCGTCGAGTGGGTCGTCTACTGACGCACTTCGCCCGAGGCGATAACCGATTCTTATCCGTCGCCTGCATCAAGCCCGCCGCAGCCGCCGATATACTCGGATCGATGCCTGAACCCACCCGAGTGGCGGTCCTTGGAGCCACCGGCTCCATCGGACGCCAGGCGCTCGACGTCATCCGCCGCCACCCCGGCCGCTTCCGCGTCGTCGCCCTGGCCGGCGGCAACAACCATACCCTCCTCGAAGACCAGTGCCGGGAGTTCCAGCCGGCCTTCGTCTGCTCACAGGACCGCGACCGCCACATGACGCTGAAGGCTGCCGCCGGACGGGCCGCGCGTTGGGCGGACATGGATGAGATCGCATCCCATCCGGACGTGGAAATCGCCGTGATCGCCACCGCCGGAAAGGCGGGCCTCGCCCCGACGCTCACGGCGCTCCGAGCCGGCAAGACCGTCGCCCTCGCCAACAAGGAAGTGCTGGTGATGGCCGGCCACATCGTCACCCGCGCCGCCGAGGAAGGCCGCGGCGAGCTGCGCCCCGTCGATAGCGAGCACAGCGCGATCTGGCAGTGCCTCTGGGGCGAAGATGTCGCCGCGATCGAGAAGATCATCCTCACCGCGTCCGGCGGCGCATTCCGCGATCTCTCGCCGCGCGAGCTCGACGCTGTCACGCCGCAGCAGGCGCTGCGCCATCCGACGTGGGACATGGGGCGCAAGATCACCGTCGACTCCGCGACGCTGATGAACAAGGGCTTCGAAGCCATCGAAGCGCGCTGGCTCTTCAACGTTCCCATGGACCGCATTGAGATCGTCATGCACCGCGAAAGTATCGTGCACTCGATGGTCGAGTTCGCGGACGGCAGCGTGAAGGCGCAGCTCGGCGAACCGGACATGCGCCTCCCGATCCAGTGCGCGCTCACATATCCCGAGCGCCTCTCGTGCGATGCCGTCCCGCGCCTGAACCTCGCCCGCTCGAAGGAGCTTCACTTCGCCGCCCCGGACTTCTCGCGCTACCCGTGCCTCCGCCTCGCGCTCCAAGCTGGCACGAAGGGCGGCACCTGGCCCGCAGTGCTCGCCGCAGCCGACGAAGTGGCGGTCGATCGCTTCATGCGCGGCGAGATCCGCTTCACGGACATCGCCAAAGTCACAGACGAAACGCTGTCCGCCCACACAGGCAAAGCCGATCCTTCACTGGACGGCGTGCTCGAAGCCGACGCATGGGCGCGCGAGATGGCATCGAAGCCGCCTGCCCGTGTCGCCATGAGTCGCGCGCGTTGAACCGAGCTGCGCATCGCAGGCGTAACTACAGCGAGAATGAGTGCCGCACGCGCTGAGGCCTTTTGGACATAATCACCCACTCGCTCCTCCCATTCCTCGCGATCCTCGTGCTGCTCCTCGTCGTGCACGAGGGCGGCCACTACATCGCCGCGAAGTTGCTCGGCGTTACCGTGCTGGAAGCCGGCTTCGGCCTCCCCCCGCGCGTCTGGGCAACGACATGGCGCGGCACCGAATACAGCTTCAACGCGCTCCCGTTCGGCGCCTTCGTCCGCATGCTCGGTGAAGAAGATCCAACCGACCCGAAGAGTCTCGCCGCCCAGCCGAAGTGGAAACGCAGCGTGATTCTCGGCGCGGGCGTCGTGATGAACCTCCTCCTCGCGATCACGCTCTTCACGGTCGCGGCGATGATCCCCCACAAGGTCAGCATCGGCGGCGCAGCGATCGCCGACGTGATTCCAAACAGCCCTGCGGCGCAGGCGGATCTTCGCACCGGCGATCAGATCCTCAAGGTCAACGGCCGCAAGGTGGAGAACACCTCTGACGCCTCGTACCTCCTGCAGCTCAACCGTGGCAGCCACATAGATGTAACGGTCGCTCGCAAAGACCCGCGCACGGGCGCGACCGGGACCGACGTTAAGAACGTCTACTCGCGATGGGATCCGCCGACGTACGTCGACGACTGCGGCGTCGAGCAGTCGTCCGGTCCGATCGGGATCGCCATCGGTCCCGCCCACACGCTGAACACGACAACAACCGCCGCAGAGCGCGCGAAGCTCGAGAACCAGGCGAAGCAGGACTTCGCTGCATACCGCGAGAAACTACCGGCGGACGCGCCGGCTAGCTGCTTCGCCGGCACGAAGTTCTTCTTCGCGCCGCTCAGTGAAGCGAAATGCAGCGCCCTCGACTCGGCCGCACAGGACCAGGCTCGCGCGCTCAAGAACGAAGTCGCGCCGACCATAAGCGACCCTTGTCTCGAATTCCGCCCGCCGCTCAACTTCACCGTCCCCTCTGAAACACGACACGAAGCGCCGTGGACGGCGATCCCGCACGCGACGCGCAAAGCCTTCGAGTCAGTGATCCTCGCGCGGAATCAGATCTGGACGCTCCTCCGCGGTTTCAACAACTCGTCACCGCTCACGGGGCCCGTCGGCATCGCTCAGGCCACCGGCGAAGTCGTCAATCAGGCCGGGTGGCTCTCCCTCATCGAGTTCGCCGCGCTGATCAGCATGAGCCTCGCGCTGCTTAACATTCTGCCTCTGCCGATGGTCGATGGCGGCCGCTTAATGTTCGTCCTCATCGAGCTGCTCCGCCGCGGGAAGCGCGTACCTCCCGAGAAGGAAGCTCTCGTCCACTTCGCCGGATTCGTGGCTATGGCGATAGCTGCCCTTGTGATTACATACTTCGATGTAGCGCGCATAGTGAGTGGAGGCAGCCTCCTCAAATGACGCAACCACGCCGGAAGTCCAAGCCGGTATTCGTCGGCGACGTCGAGATCGGTGGCGACGCTCCGGTCGCCGTCCAGTCGATGTGCTCGACGGACACCGCCGATGTCAAGGCCACCGTCGAGCAGCTCCATCAGCTCAAGGACGCCGGCTGCGACGTCGTTCGCATCGCCGTTCCCGACCGTGCTGCCGCCGACGCACTGCCCGAGATCGTGCGCCAGAAGCCGCTGCCGATCATCGCCGACATTCACTTTGACTATCGCTGGGCGCTCGCCGCGATCGACTCCGGCTTCGACGCGCTCCGCCTCAACCCCGGCAACATCCGCGATCCCGAGAAGGTGAAGACCGTCGCCCAGAAGGCGAAGGAGCGGGGCATGCCGATCCGCATCGGCGTGAACGCCGGCTCCCTCCCGCCCATTCGCGCTCTCGCCGACGCCGAGATGCCGCCGTCGCTCCCCGAGCGCATGGTCGAAGCCGCGCTCTGGGAGATCAAAGTCCTCAACGAGATGGACTTCGACGACATCAAGATCTCCATGAAAGCCTTCGACGTTCCTACGATGGTCGAGGCCTACCGCCGCATCGCGCCCCTGGTGCCGTACCCGCTGCACCTCGGCGTCACCGAGGCGGGCACGCCGCGCGCCGGCTCCGTGCGCAGCGCCATCGGCATCGGCATGCTCCTCGCCGAAGGCGTCGGCGACACCATCCGCGTGTCGCTCGCAGCCGATCCGGTCGAAGAAGTGCCCGTCTGCTGGGACATCCTCAACACGCTGAACCTGCGCAAGCGCGGCGCGACGCTCGTAGCGTGCCCCACCTGCGGCCGCATCGAGATCGAGCTCATCCCGCTCGCCAATAAGGTCGAAGAGCACTTCAACAAGCGCGGCAAGGTGCTCACCGTCGCCGTCATGGGATGCGTCGTGAACGGACCCGGCGAAGCGAAGATGGCCGATCTTGGTATCGCGGGCGGCAAGGGTCGCGGCGTCATCTTCCGCAAGGGCGAGATCGTGAAGACCGTCGATGAGCCGGAGTTCATGAGCGCGCTCATCGAAGAGGGCGAGAAGATCATCGCGGAGATGGAAGCCGGTACTTACACCCCCGTTTCCGAGCGCGACGACACTGTCATCCCGCTGATGGAAGTCCCCGCCCGTTAGCGACGTGTCCGACGAATGCGACATTTGCCGCCGCCTGCCGCGGATCACGCCCGATAACCCGTACTTCATCGCCGAGCTCGAGACCGGATTCGCCGTCCTCGGCGATCACCAGATCTACGACGGCTACACGATCTTCCTGGCAAAGCGCTGCGTCCCTGAACTCCACTTCCTCGAGCGCGACGAACGCGCGAAGTTCCTCGAAGAGATGTCCCTCGTCGCCGAAGCCGTGTTTCGCGCGACAACGCCGCGCAAGCTGAACTACGAACTCCTCGGGAACAGCGTCTCGCACTTGCACTGGCACCTCTTCCCCCGATACGAGACCGACCCCAACCCGACGTACCCGGTCTGGACCGATCCCCGCATGCAGCCCCCTGCAATCGACACCGCCGCGCGCCCCGACCCCACCCACCTCGCCGATCTCCGCACCCACATCCAGCGCGAACTCGCTGTACTCACGGGTGCATAGTGCCGGCGAGGAAGAAGCCCGCCACCGCAGACGCCTCCCGCCTCACCATCCTCGCCGCCTCCGGCGATGATCGCGCCTTCGCCGCCGCCGCTCTCGAAATGCTCGCCTCCAAGCAGCGACTCCAACGCGAAGCCGCCCTCGACGCGCTCGTCGACCACCCGCTCCCGGCTGTCCGAGACGCCGTTCGCGCCCTCTACTTCGATCTCGACGAGGATGGCCTCAAGCGAGACCAGGGCGCGACGATGCGTGTCGCCATCGTCCGCATCCTCCGCGCGCTCCATGACGTTCGAGACGGAGACATCGCCGCCCGCGCCAGCGACACCAGCGAGATCGCCTTCGGCGAAGACATCTCCTGGAGACTCCGCGTCCACGGCCTCGCCTTCCTCGCCGAAGTGGCGCCCAAACTGTTTCCGTACCACGCCGTCGGGCATCTCGATGACGTCGCCGGCATCGATGGCGAGCCGGCGAATAGCGCGATCCAGCTCCTCGCGGGCACCGGACAGCACGTCGCCCTCTACCAGTGGCTCATCTCCGGTGATCGCCCCGCAGAGCTCATCCCCCCCATCATCGAGCTCCTTCGCGAAGCCCCGCGCCCCGTCCTGCACCGGTATATCGCCGGCGCTGTCGAGACGGCGATACGGCGAAGCGACGAGCAGCTCGCCACGGTCTTCGCGGAGACCATCGTCAACGAAGAGATCGTGGACTCGTACCCCGCGCTCGCCACCCTCATGTCCGCCAAAATCTCCGATGAGCTCTACAACTACCTCGCCGTCCTCCTCGCCTCGACCAACCGCTCGCCGCTCCTTGCGATCCTCGAAGAGCAGCTTCACCGCGGCCGTCGCACAAAGCTCGTCGCCGACGCCCTCCGCCTCCGCCGCACCGACGAGACGATGGCCATCCTCCGCCGCTGGGAAGACGGCGACGACGCCGAATCCGTCTGATGTTCGACTGCGACTCGCGCCGTAAAATCTGACCGTGCCCGAATACATCCTCGCGCTCGACCAGGGGACCTCCAGCTCCCGAGCGATCCTCTTCGACCGCCGCAGTAAGCCCGTCGCACAGGCGTCCGTGGAGTTCCCGCAGATCTATCCGCAGCCCGGATGGGTCTCGCACGACCCCGAAGCGATCTGGTCGTCGCAGCTCGAAGCCGCGAAGGCCGCCATTGCGCAGTCCCCAGCGAAACCAGCTGACATCGCCGCTATCGGCATCACCAACCAGCGCGAAACCACGATCGTCTGGGACCGCAGCACCGGTCGCGCGATCGACGACGCGGTCGTATGGCAGTGCCGCCGCACCGCCGCCATCTGCGAAGACCTTCGCTCCCGCGGCCTCGAGCCCGAAGTCCGTGCTCGCACCGGCCTCCTGATCGACGCCTACTTCTCCGGCACGAAGGTCCGCTGGCTCCTCGACAACGCGCCGTGCGCCGAAGGAGATGCGCACACGATGCAGGAGCGCGCCGACGCCGGCGAGCTTGCCTTCGGCACCGTCGACTCGTGGCTAATCCACAAGCTAACCGCCGGCCGCGAGCACGTCATCGACGCGACCAACGCTTCCCGCACGATGCTCTACAACCTCCGCGATGGCGACTGGGATGGCCGCATGCTCGCGGAGCTCTGCATCCCGCGCGCCATCCTCCCACCCATCGTGGACAGCAGCGGCATCGTCGCCAAAACCGACGCATCGATCTTCGGCGCACGGATCCCGATCGCCGGGATCGCCGGCGACCAGCAGGCCGCCCTCTTCGGTCAGGCATGCTTCGAAGCCGGCAGTGCCAAGAACACCTACGGCACCGGCGCCTTCATCCTTCAGCACACCGGCGAGCGCCCTGTCTTCTCCAATGCTGGCCTGCTCACGACCGTCGCCTCTCGCATCGCCGGCGTACCGCGTTTCGCGCTGGAGGGCAGCATCTTCATCGCCGGCGCCGCCGTGCAGTGGCTCCGCGACGGCCTCGGCATTATCAAGAGCGCCGCCGACAGCGAAGCGCTCGCCTCATCCGTCCTCTCGAGCGAAGGCGTGTACGTCGTCCCCGGGTTCGCGGGCCTCGGCGCGCCGCACTGGGACATGTACGCCCGCGGCACGATCGTCGGGATGACCCGCGGCACGACCGCAGCCAACATCACGCGCGCCACGCTCGAGTCGATCGCCCTGCAGACGCTCGACGTCGTCGAACTCATGGAGCGCGAGACCGGCGTGCGCGTCCCCGAACTGCGCGTCGACGG